>DASXDY010000082.1:0-43499 GCA_036490405.1 Candidatus Sulfotelmatobacter sp.
AGTGGGGATTTTCGCCTGATACTCCCGCAGTCTCTCGACTTCGCGCGGAATAATCAACTCCTCATTCCTGCAGAGCGGGACGCCGTGCTCGGCGGCGAACTTCTCCGCGCCTTCTCCGACGAAGTACACATGCGGACTCTCGCTCAGAATCTTGCGCGCGGCCCGCACCGGATTGCGCAGATGCTCGACGCATCCCACGCCGCCGGCGCGAAGCGTCGCGCCGTCCATGATGAGCGCGTCGAGCTGGACTTTTCCCTCACGATTCAAAAAGCTGCCGCGTCCGGCGTCGAAGGTCTCGTCGTCTTCCATGATGACGACGGCCTCTTCGACCGCGTCGAGCGCCGTGCCGCCCCGCTCGAGCACGGCCCATCCCGCAGCCAGCGCATTGTTGACGCCGCGCAGGTGCGCCTCGACCATGTCATCGGGCATGGCCCATGCGCCTCCGTGAATGACGAGTACGGGATCCATTGCTATATAGTCCTGAGTCGCTAGCCCTGAGTCCCGCGCTTGCTCCGAGCTTCGAGCAGTGAGCTACGATTCATGAGCTGCGAGTACCGAATCGCTTCAACTGGGGACTGGCTAGTTTAGCAGGACGGCTTGCCGCTTCCCGTCGCCATCTTTGTGCAGTAGCGAGCGAAAGCGTCTTCCGGCGGAAGGCGCACATGCGCCGGAGCGTAGTTTGGCCGTGATGTCGAGCAGGCTGGGTGGTTCTTCGATTTTCTTGCGGCGCGGCATGAGCTTAGCGTCCCTTCATGGATTCGCCTGAAAACAACATTTCGGCTCCCCACTTTTCGGCTAAGTCAGCCCATCGTGGATTCTTCGATTCGATGAGAGCGATCTTTCTGGAGCGAAGCCAACCTTTCAGTTGCTTCTCGCGCCCGATTGCTCTGTGTACGTCGTCAAAGCTTTCGTAATATACCAATCGATCACAGTGATATTTGCTGCTGAACCCTTCAATCTCGCCACGCTTGTGCTGGAGCGCCCTTCTATAAATATTGTTTGTCATCCCGATGTATAGTGTTCCGCTCCGGCTGCACATGATGTAAACGAAATATTGATACTCCTTCATGCTGTCATCCTGAGCGAAGCGAAGGACCCCGATGCGGCCTATGCAACCAGTGCAGTTTCAGGGAATTCTCCCGATGCCGGATGTACTGGGAGAATGCCTCGACAAGTCACCGGCGCTACTCGCATTTCCGGGGTCCTTCGCTTCGCTCAGGATGACAGATGGTGACAGCATGTGGACGATTTGGGCCGATTTTTTGTCGCCGCAGTTCCGTTTTAGATTCACTTTCTGGATTGTTGTCGGGGATGGTAGCGGTGAACGAAAAATCAGCACCGTTATCGAACGGTGGATCGATGTAGATCAAGTCCACCTTGCCAGCGAGCTCAGGAAGGAGTGACGGGAGGACGTATTTCTTGTCGCCCCAGATGAGGCGGTTGCGCCACTCCGGATCGTGGCCGGAGGCGGAGAGTTCGAGGGTGCGCTGGCGGTCCTGGGCGCTCTCGTTGACGGTTTCGACGGTCTGAAAAGGCAGCTCGATGCGGACCGGAGCGCGCTTGCGGCCGTGCTCGTCGTACTTGCCGTCCCAGATGAGTTTTGCCATGCGAGTAATGCGAGAAGCAAGACAGCTTACGTCAAGTGGCGGGGAAAAGCAGGGCCTGCCCTGAGCTTGTCGAAGGGTTCCTCACCGCCGCTTTGCGGCGGTTCGGAATGACATCCAGCGTTTTTTTGGGGGAAAAGCGAAAGCCCCGGTAATCAGCCGGGGCTGGATTGATACTGAACGCCGTTTGCGAAACATCTTTAGGATAACTCTGTGGATTGCGACGTCAACATGCCCTTGGACGTATGTGCATTTGTGAGCGCAAAAAACGGAAGCCCCGGTAGTCTGCCGAGGCTGAAAAGTGACGTACTGAACGCCGCCCGTCGACGTCTATGATAGTCCAGCCATTTGCGGGGCAACCTGACATCCTAAAAAAACAGAAGCCCCGGTTATCAGCCGGGGCTGGATTTCGTACTGAACGTCGCCTGCGAAGCAACTTCAGGATAACCCGGTTAGAGGGAAAGTCAATGATTTTTGTGCGAGTGACCTCAGAGGGCGGGGGAGTCGAACCCCAATGGCTGGTAAGCCACTCGTCGCTTCGCAGGCGACGTCCAGTACCCACTGGCAACACCCTCTAAACGTCTGTCCTGCGCAGGGGAATTCTAAACTCTGAGCGTCAGACCACCTCCGAGTGCAATCGAATTATTTTGGGCGCGGTATCAATTCGGGAATAGCGTCGCTGGTCTTTCCCTGAAGTCTTGCTCTGAACTTTTTCCTCAGCTTTATTTTCCGCCCTGTGACATGTGACCTTGCCTTCCACAGCCTCTCTGCTCCATCATCGGCCAGCCAACGCAACGCTCAGAGGCGAAAGGGACTACTACCTGCGGCAAGTTCTTTGTTATCTAGATTTTCGGGCCTAAGTTATTTAGACGACGTATTTTAGCGGGAATTTCGCGCTAAACAGATGATTCCAAAGATTCGAGGGGGTGGGGGATACCCCAGAATTTAATTTCGGCCCGCGAGAAAAAACGGAGCCTGTCCCTGAGCTTGTCGAAGGGTTCCTCTCCGCCGCTTTGCGGCGGTTCGGAATGACATCGGTTGGTTGGAATGGGATCTTTGCGGCACGGCTGAAGCCGTGCCCTTCCACGAAGACTAGAAACACGCTGGCTGCGCTTGACGGCGGACGAATGCGTCCCTCGCTACACGGATCTACGCGGCTTGGCCTGGGTTCAGGCTGATTGGCGGGTCCTGGGTTCGGGTCCAGGTGTAGCGCATGCGGTGGATTACCGTTAGGGTGCTTAGGACGGCGATTGTCCACAGCACTGGCGCCATTCGGTTGAACAACGCTCCGAGGATTACTAAGACCAGGCGTTCGGGGCGCTCCATGAATCCTACGCGGCAGGAGCCGATCAGGCTTTCGGCGCGGGCTCGGGTGTAGCTGACCATGATGGCGCTGATCATGACGAAGGCGCTGAGAACTACATAGAAGAAGCGCTCGTTGCGGGCGTAGAAGACCAGGAGTCCGAGGAACTGGCTGGCGTCGGAGTAGCGGTCGACTACCGAGTCGAAGAAGGCTCCGAAGCGGGTGACGCGGTTGGTGGCGCGGGCGACTTGTCCGTCGACCAGGTCGAAGAAGCCGGAGAAGATGATGACCAGTCCGGCGTAGATAAACATGCGCTTCTGGTTCGAGGCGTTGGCGGAGCCGAACAGGATCGCGGCCCAGGTGTTGACCACCAGTCCCATGAAGGTTAGGACGTTGGGATTGATGCGGGAGAGGGCCAGCCAGCGGACGATGGTGTCGAGGAGGACTCCGCAGGCGCGCCCGAAGGCGGAGGTCCAGGAGTGCGTCATTGGACGGGCTCCCGGCGGCAGCCGATAAGACTGAGATCCCTCGCTGCGCCTGAAAGGCGGCTCCGCTCGGGATGACAACACTGTGGGAACGGGCTCTGCTCGGGATGACAATGCTGCGGGAATGCGCTCCGCTCGGGATGACAACGCTTACTGGCGGAACGAGCTGCCATCAGGCTTGGGCCTCTTTCGGATTTTCGACGACTTCATCGTGGATGGTGCTTAGCTTCAGGATCTCCAGCTCGCGCTTGCCGTTGGGGGAGACTACCGTCACTTCGTCCCCGACTTTTTTGTTGAGCAGGGCGCGGCCGATCGGGCTTGTGGTGGAAATCTTTCCCGCGGCTACGTCGGATTCTTCGCTGGTGACCAGCTTGTACTGCATTTCTTCGTTCTTGGTGTTGTCGAAAACTTTGACGGTCGAGCCGAGGCCGACGCGGTCGTGGGGGATGTTGTCCATGTTGACCATGGACAGGTCGGCGAGGCGCTTGCCGAGCTGGCGGACGCGCGCCTTGACGAACTCCTGGCGCTGCTTGGCCATGTGATATTCGGCGTTTTCGCTGAGGTCGCCCAGGGCGGCGGCCTTCTTGATCTCCTTGGGAAGTTCGTGGATCAGCTCGTGTTCGAGCGCGTTGATCTCTTCCTGGAGCTTGCGCTTGATTAACTCAGTCATGGTTACGGCCTTGGTCATTATACGCTTGGGCGCTGGAGCCAGGCGGGACTGCATGCCAAGAGCATCTTCGCGGTTTAGCGGGCAGGAGTGCCCGCTCCACACTAAAGACCGAAGCTGCGCTCCGGGGACAGCCGGGGGCGGCTGTCCCCACATGGTAACTCCTTCGGCAGAGATTACTCCCGTAATCCCATTTGTGAATTTCCCGCTCTGGCTTCGATTAGGCCTCGCTAACATTGAAGGATGCGCAATGAACATCAGGGGTTTTCGGGCCTGAAGGTCCGGCTGTTTCTGGCGGCGGCGACCATCGTTGGCATGGTCGTGCTGGCCGGAACGTATCAGGGAAACATGGTGCGCGGGGCGGCCTCGGGGCCGATGCCGCGAGTGACGGCGATCACGCAGATCACGCACGACGGCTATCGCAAGACGAACCTGCTGGCCGACGACTCGCAGCTTTACGTGACGGAGTTGCCGGCAGAAGATCGGGTGATCGCGAAAGTTTCGTTGCCGGGGTCGGACCGGTCGGTGATGGCGAGTCCGTTTGCGAGCTTGCAGGCGCTGGATCTTTCGCCCGATCACTCGAGATTGCTGGTTTCGACGTCGAAGAACGGCGAGAGCGAACTGTGGACGCTGCCGGTGGCGGCGGGATCTCCGCAACGCGTGGGAGATATCAACGGACGCGACGCGAGCTGGTCGGCTGACGGAAAGCTGCTGGTGTTTGCCGAGGGGCCGAAGATATATCTCTCGGATGCGGCGGGGGTGCAGGCGCATGAACTTTTCACGGCCGGCGGGTCGGTCTTCGCGCCGCGATTTTCTCCCGATGGCCAGAGAATCCGGTTTACGGTCAGCGACACTGAGCACAATGCGACTTCGCTTTGGGAGGTTGGCCGCGATGGATCGCACGCGCATGCTCTGTTGAGCGATTGGCCGTACAAGTCGTCGGCGTGCTGCGGCAACTGGACGGCCGACGGAAATTACTACATTTTTCAGGCGAGCCAGACGGTGCCGAATACCAACCTGGTTGTGACCAGCATCTGGGCGGTGTCGAATACCGATCCCGCACCGGTGCAGATCACGGGCGGGCCCATGTCGTTCGGGAGCGCGTCGGTGGCGCACGACAGCAAAAAACTCTGGGCCATTGGAGTGCAGCCGACGGTTGAAGTTGTGAAGTATGCGGCTAACAAAAAGAAATTCGTACCAGTGGTCGCAGGCTTGTCGGCGACGGACCTGGAGTTCTCCGCGGACGGCAAGTGGATTACCTATGTGGCGATTCCGGAAGGAACGCTGTGGCGCTCGCGGGCAGATGGATCGGACCGGCTGCAACTGACGCCGGTTTCTGAACGTGCCGCGTTGCCGCACTGGTCTCCGGATGGAAAGCAGATCGCATATGCCAGCATGAACCAGGGGGCATCGTGGAAGTTGTCGCTGGTTGCGGCCAACGGCGGCGATCCGCAGGAAGTTTTGCCCGAGAGCGGCAGCCAAATTGATGCCAACTGGTCGGGGGATGGTCAGCGGCTGATGTTTGGGGATTTCAATAAGGATAAAGCCGGACTGAATATTCGCGTTCTCGACTTCAAGACGAAGAAGATTCAGACCGTCCCCGGATCGGCCGGACTTTTCAGTCCGCGCTGGTCGCCGGATGGGCGATACATTGCGGCGCTCTCACCCGATGGCACCGCGCTGATGCTTTTCGATTTCCAAACGCAGACGTGGGCGACCTGGCTGAAAGAGCCGGCGGGGACAGTGAGCTATCCGAGCTGGTCGGGGGACAGTAAGTATCTGTACTTCGATGACCTGGTGAACGATGCCGAGGCGGTTCGCAGAGTGAAAGTCGGCAATTCGGAGCCAGAGCAGGTCGTCGTACTGCCGAGCCTGGAACGCTATCCGGGAGCTCTCGGCCCATGGATCGGACGGGCGGCGGACGGGTCGTGGATGTTTGTGCGAGACCGCAGTACGCAAGAGGTGTATCAGTTGACTCTGGAACTGCCGTAAACGAGGGAATCGAGCCATGGGAAAACGCGCAGTAGCTTTACTGGGCGTACTAATGTTGCCGGCAGTTTTCGGGGCGGCGCAGAGCTACCAGACGAGCGGGTCGGAAAGAAAAGTTGTGGCGAGGGTCGAGCCGGATTATCCGGACGCGCTGAAGAGGCTTTACATCGGCGGGGTGGTGCGCCTGGAGGTGCAGGTCGCGCCCAACGGATCGGTAAAGTCCACGAAATTGCTGGGCGGGAGCCCGATTCTCGGCCAGTCCACCATGAAGGCTGTGAAGCAGTGGAAGTATGTTCCGGCGGCGGCGGAGGAGACTTTGACCGTCAAGGTTGAGTTCGATCCGCACCGTTGAGTGAGGATGATCTCGACAGCCAAAATCGGTGCCACGCCCAGAGTGTGGCTCGTCTAGCGAAATCCAAGAGTTACAACCACAAAGGGCACGAAGATGCACGAAGGAGAGCAGGTTTTTCTTCGTGCAACTTCGTGCCCTTTGTGGTTTCCAGATTTTGCTTTCTTCGGTGGAAAAGTTCGCGAGCGGCAGATTCTCAATAAAATCTTGTCGAACGTGTCGATTCCGCGTGGCCTGATTCGACGTTCATATAGAGGCGGATGCGGCAACTCTGGCATCCAACTCGAAATCAATCACCTAAGGAGAAAGTCATGCGAGTCATGGTCATCGTAAAAGCGAGCAAGGCATCGGAAGCGGGGGTGCTGCCGGATCCTGAAATGTTGACTCAGATGGGCAAGTTCAACGAGGAACTGGTGAAGGCGGGAATCATGCTGGCCGGCGACGGCTTAAAGCCAAGTTCCCAGGGCAAGCGGGTACGATTTTCGGGGACGAAGCGCACGGTAATTGACGGGCCGTTCGCGGAAACCAAAGAGCTGGTGGCTGGCTTCTGGATCTGGCAGGTGCGATCAATGGAGGAAGCGGTGGAATGGCTGAAGCGCTGCCCGAATCCGCATAAAGAAGAAGGTGAAGTCGAGATTCGTCCTTTCTTCGAGGTGGCGGATTTCGGCGACAATCTCACGGCCGAAGCCAAAGAGCGCGGGGAACGCCTGCGGAAGCAGTTGGCGGAGCAGAAAAAGTAATTTTGTTTTCTTGTCGAATTGGCGATCGCCCGTTCGACGTATTGATGGAGGGCAGTGTTGGACAAAAAATCCAACCCGCCCAAGAAAACTTATCGAAGGAGACGGCAATGAAATTTCTGAGCATCTACAAGACCGTGGAACGAAGCACCCCTCCGAGCGCGGAGGAGATGGCGACCATGGGCAAGCTGGTCGAAGATGGCTTCAAGGCTGGATGGCTGCTCGCCACCGAGGGCTGCCTGCCAACGAAGCTGGGTGCGCGCGTGCGCAAGTCGGGAAGCGATATCACCGTCACCGACGGCCCTTTCAGCGAGTCGAAGGAAGTTGTGGGCGGATTTGCGATCCTGAAGGCGGACTCCAAGGCAGAGGCGATCGAGCTGGCGCGGACCTTTCTCAAAGTCGCCGGAGAGGGCGAATGTGAGCTGCGGCAGATCTATGAGCAGGACTCCGCGGAGCGGAACTGCACGTCCCATCGGGACGAATTCATGGAAGCGGTCGCGGTTGCGTTGAAGGCATAAACAATGATGTGATCGGTAGTGGTGGAAACTACCGAGACCCATCGCGCGATTGAGGCGGTCTGGCGTATCGAGTCAGCCCGCCTGATCGCTGGATTGACGCGCATCACGCGCGACGTCGGCCGCGCCGAAGAGCTGGCGCAAGACGCACTGGTCGCGGCCCTCGAACAGTGGCCGGAGTCGGGCGTTCCCGACAATCCCGGCGCGTGGCTCATGGCGACGGCCAAGCATCGTGCCATCGATCACTTCCGGCGTCTCGAACTCATCGACAAAAAGCACGAAGAACTTGGGCGCGATCTCACGGAGCGGGAAAATACTGTGCCCGACATGGCCGCAGCCATCGATGACAACATCGGAGACGACTTGCTGCGTCTGGTTTTTATTGCGTGCCATCCGGTACTTTCGACCGAAGCGCGGGTCGCGCTGACGCTGAGATTGCTTGGCGGGCTGACAACCGATGAGATCGCGCGCGCATATTTGACCGCCGAATCTACGATTGCGCAGAGAATTGTCCGCGCAAAGAAGACTCTGTTGGAAGCGCATGTCCCGTTCGAAGTGCCGCGTGGGGCCGAGTTTACAGCGCGGCTGTCGTCGGTTCTGCAAGTCATCTATCTCATCTTCAATGAAGGCTACTCCGCCACCGCCGGCGATGACTGGATGCGCCCCGTATTGTGCGAGGAGGCGCTGCGGCTGGGGCGCATTCTTGCAGGGTTAGTACCAAAAGAAGCGGAATCCCTCGCCCTGGTTGCGCTGATGGAAATTCAGGCATCGCGATCGAAGGCGCGAGTCGATCCCGCGGGAGAACCGATTCTCCTGCTCGATCAGGACCGGTCGAAGTGGGACCGTTTGTTGATTGGGCGCGGACTGGCGGCGCTCGATCAGGTCGTGCAACTCGGCGGGGCGCGCGGGCCATACGCTCTGCAAGCCGCACTGGCAGCTTGTCATGCTCGTGCCGCGACTGCCGATGCCACAAACTGGGCGCACATCGCGGCGCTCTATGGCGTTCTTGCCGAAGTTTCTCCGTCGCCGATTGTTGAATTGAATCGTGCCGTCGCGGTGGGCATGGCCTCGGGCCCGGCCGCAGGACTGAAACTGGTGGATCAACTCAGAGATCATCCCGCTTTGAGCGCTTATCACCTGCTGCCGAGCGTGCGCGGGGATTTGCTCAAGAAGCTGGGCCGGATGGAAGAAGCGCGGGCTGAGTTCGAGGAGGCGGCTTCGATCACGCGGAATGCGCGCGAGCGCGCTCTGTTGTTGCAGCGCGCCCGGGAATGCGCGAGCGAATCAAGTTCCGGGACTGCATGAGTGAAGCGGTCGTTGGTTCGCGGCCTGATTTGGAATCAGATTGCAGCAGCCTGTTCGCGGCGGCGGGCCTGGATTTCTATATAGACGTTCACCAGGGAAACCGCGGCCGGCGTGACTCCCGGGATGCGCGAAGCGTGGCCGATGGTACGCGGCTGGATTTTCGAGAGCTTCTCCTGCATCTCGCGCGAGAGGCCGCTGACGTCACGGTAGTTGAACCATGCGGGGATGGCGCGCTGCTCGGACTTCTTCAGGCGGTCCATGGAACGCTGCTGCTGAAGCAGATAGCCTTCGTATTTGATTTCGGTTTCGACGGACTTGAGCTCGTTGCGGGTTTGCGAAGAAACCCTGGCCACGGATTCACACGGATTTTCACGGATTTCTTCTCTGCTGAAGAACTCCGGCGCGACCCCGCGCAGGATCGGAACTAGCTGTTCAATCGTCACTTCCGGACGCTTGAGCAGCTGCGCCAGCGGCTGACTGATGGCGGCGCGGAAATCAGCAGTCGATGCGTTGCCGGCGACAGCAGGTTCCTCGCTTCGCTCGGAATGACAAGAGGCTATATTGCCTGCCATGTCGGTTGTAAGCTTTGTCTGCTCAAGTTTCTTCTTCAAGGTACTGAGCCGTTCCTGCTTTGACTGAAATTCTTTCCACGCTTCGTCGGAGATCAATCCCACGCGGCGGCCGTGGGGAGTGAGGCGGCGGTCGGCGTTGTCGATGCGCAGGTGCAGGCGGAATTCGGCGCGCGACGTAAACATCCGATACGGCTCGTTGGTGCCCTTCGAGATCAGATCATCGATCAGGATCGCAGTGTAGGCCTCGGTACGATCGAGGATCAGCGGATCTTCTCGCTTCACTTGCAGCGCGGCGTTGATGCCGGCCATCAGTCCCTGGCACGCGGCTTCTTCATAGCCGCTGGTGCCGTTGATCTGGCCGCCGAGAAAAAGTCCCGCGATTTTCTTGGTTTCGAGCGTGCGATTCAGTTCGGTGGGATCGATCGAATCGTATTCGATGGCGTATCCGGGGCGGAGCATCTCGGCGTTTTCGAGGCCGGGGATCGATTTCAGAATTTCCATCTGCACTTCTACCGGCAGGGAAGTGCTCATGCCGTTCACGTAAATTTCGTGCGTGTTCAGGCCTTCCGGTTCGAGGAAGAGCTGATGCGTCTCTTTGTCGGGGAACTTGACGATCTTGTCTTCGATCGACGGGCAGTAGCGTGGACCGATGGACTGGATCTGGCCACTGTACATGGGCGAACGATGAACGTTCTCGCGAATGATGCGATGGGTTTCTGGTGTCGTGTACGCGAGGTAGCAGGGCACCTGCGAGTCGTGATGCGCGACGCGCCGGGTGCGAAAAGAGAACGGCGTGGGATCGGCATCACCGGGCTGCACCGGGAACATCGACCAGTCGATGGATCGTCCGTCGAGGCGCGGAGGGGTGCCGGTCTTAAGGCGGCATCCGCGCAGGCCGAGATTTTTCAGCGCTTCGCCGAGCAGGACAGCGTTCGGCTCACCGGAGCGTCCCGCGGGATACTGCTGCTCGCCACAGTGGATGAGGCCATTGAGAAAAGTACCGGTGGTGATGATGACGGCTTGTGCGCCGACAGTGCGGCCGTCGCGCAGTCTGATGCCGAGGACACGGAGGCGCGAGTTCTCAGTTCTCAGTTCTCGGTTCTCAGAAAAATCCAATTCCGCAGCGGCTGGTGCAGCTTCCTGAGGAGAAGCAAGAGCTTGCTCGGTAGCACTGAAATCGCGACCTGGGTCTTGCTGAGAACTGAGAACCGAGAATTGAGAACTCTCCAAGATCAGATCCGCCACTTCGGCCTGCTTGATCTTCAGATTCGGCTGGGACTCGAGCACCTCGCGCATCTTCAGGCGGTAGGCTTGCTTGTCGCATTGGGCGCGAGGCGACCAGACCGCCGGGCCGCGCGACGTATTCAGCAGGCGGAACTGGATGCCGACCGCATCGGTGATTTCTCCCATGATGCCGCCGAGGGCGTCGACTTCGCGGACGAGGTGGCCCTTGGCGATGCCGCCGATGGCCGGGTTGCACGACATCTGCGCGATCAGGTCGACGTTGAGGGTGTAGAGCGCGGTGTTCAGTCCCATGCGAGCGGAGGCCATGGCGGCCTCGCATCCGGCATGGCCGGCGCCGACGACGACTACGTCGAATTGTTCGGTAAATTGCGGCATTAAGGATGCTATGTCCATTGTAGCGTGGCAGGCTGGCGTCCCTTGCCGATGCACAGGTCGCATCCGTATATTGATGAGTCCCAGAAATCTTAGGAGGCCACGTGAACACCGCAGAATTCCTTTCGCAACTGGATGCTCGCATCGCGAAGTACGATCTGCTCTGCCATCCATTTTACAAAGCATGGTCGGCGGGTGAACTGACCCGCGACGATCTGCGGGAGTATGCGCAGGACTACTACCACCATGTCGAAGCGTTCCCGTCGTATCTGGCGGCGCTTGCCATGCGTCTTGAAGATGGGGAAACGCGCCGCGCCGTGTTGGCCAACGTGGCCGACGAAAAAGGCGGGGACAACGGAGTTCCGCATGCGGAGCTCTGGCTGGATTTTGCCGAGGGCATGGGCTCGAGCCGAAAGCTGGCATTGCACAAGCCGCTCGAAGGAGTGGGCGAGTTGATTGAGCATTTTGAAACCGTCGCCCGCGAAGGATCGTCCGAAGAAGCGTTGGCGGCGTTTTATGCCTACGAGTCGCAAGTGCCGCGCGTGGCAAAAGAAAAAGAGCGCGGGCTGCGCGAGATGTACGGAGCCGACGACAAGACGTGCGGATACTTCACGCTGCATGCCACCGCGGATGTCTATCACTCGCAGGTGTGGCGCAAGCAGCTGGAGAAGCGGGTTGCGGCGAATCCGGTGACGGCGGAAAACGCGCTCGAGGCAGTGGAAAATGCTGCCAGGTCCCTGTGGCGCGCGCTGGACGGAATCGAGGCCAGGCGCACCGCGAAAGCGGCGTAACGCAGCCTCTTCAAATTGCATGGAGCCAATGATTCAATAGAGTCATTGGCTTTTTCTTGTTTAGGAGAATCCGAGTGCCAGCACCTGATTTCGAACAGAAGCGCAAGGCTGAAGCGTTTCGCGCAATGCATCACGCCGCGGTTCCGTTGCTCCTGGTGAATGTATGGGACATCGCCAGCGCCCGCATTGTGGAGCAGGCGGGCTATCCTGCGCTGGCGACGACGAGTGCAGGAATTGCGTTTGCGGAGGGGTATCCCGATGGCCAGCAGATCCATCCTGATTGCATGTTTGCCCGAGTCGCGCAGATCGCCGAGGCAGTGCAAGTTCCAGTTACGGCCGATGCTGAGGCCGGCTATGGCCGGACGCCGGAAAGCGCCTTTCAAACGGCGCAAAGTGTGATCTTTGGCGGCGCTGTTGGCATGAATTTCGAGGATGCGACCGGCGACTCCGAACATCCCTTGACCGACCTGTCGTTGCAACTGGAGCGGATTCGAGCCATCCGCGAGGCTGCTGCGAAATTTGATGTTGCGCTGGTGCTCAATGCGAGGACCGATGTCTATCTGTTGCAGGTGGGTGAACCGGGCAAACGCTACGACGAAACGGTGCGGCGTTTGAGCGGGTTTCGCGATGCCGGAGCCGATTGCGTATTTGCTCCGGGAGTGCGGGATGCCGATACGATTGGCCGGCTGGCGAAAGACGTGAACTGCCCGCTGAATATTCTTGCCGTGCACGGCGGTCCGTCGGTTGCGGAACTTTCTGCTCGGGGCGTGAAGCGAATCAGCCTGGGATCGGGGCCGATGCGGGCGGCGATCGGACTGTTGCGGCGTTTGGCGGAAGAAGTTAAGACCAAAGGAACCTGGTTGGCGATGGATGGCGCTCCCGCGCACGCCGAAATGAATGAGCTGATGAAATCGCCCCGCAAGCATCGCCGTGACGACTGAGCGTTCCATCCTCGTCGGTGTCATCTCCGATACCCATGGATTGCTTCGGCCCGAGGCGATTGAGGCGCTGCGTGGCTCGCAGTGCATCATTCATGCGGGAGACGTCGGCGATCCGGAAATTCTTCAACAACTGGGAGCGATCGCTCCGGTAACTGCCATCCGCGGGAATGTCGACAAGGAGCCGTGGGCGAAAAAACTCCCCGAAACCGAAGTCGTCGAAATTGCGGGCATCTCGATCTATGTGCTGCACGATCTCGCGAAGCTCGATCTCAAGCCGGAGGCCGCCGGATTCCAGGTTGTGATCTGTGGACACAGCCACATCCCCAGGCAGGAGACGCGTAACGGCGTTTTGTATTTCAATCCTGGGAGCGCGGGGCCGAGGCGGTTCAATCTGCCGGTGACAGTGGGAAAGCTGATTGTGCGCGGCCGCGCGGTCCACGCAGAGATCGTCGCAATTCTGGATTGAATATTTCCAAGTGGAATCCGAAGTCCCCACTTCTCGCGCAAAAGACGCGCGAGAAATGGGGCACCCGTCTTGCTTCACAGTCATTCCCTCCGGGCGAAGGCTGTCCTCTGCGATTGCTACAATCGCAGAGCATGTCGTGCGCATTTCACATCGAAAAAAAATTCGGTAGTGCTCGCTTGGCGCGGCTGATTACGCCACACGCCGAAATCGAGACTCCCGTATTTATGCCGGTCGGCACGGTTGCGTCCGTGAAAGCCGTTCCACAGGAAACGCTTGAGGAGCTGGGCGCGCAGATCATTCTTGGGAACACCTACCACCTCTACTTGCGGCCTGGAGTCGCCACCGTCCGGAAAATGGGCGGCCTGCATGGATTCATGTCGTGGCGGCGAGCGATCCTGACCGACTCAGGCGGGTTTCAGGTTTTCAGCCTCAACGAGCTGCGCAAGGTCAATGAAGAGGGTGTGATGTTCCGCTCTCATCTGGATGGTTCGTCGCACTTTTTCAGCCCGGAGAGCGCGATGGAGGCGCAGATCGGACTGGGCGCGGACATCATTATGGTGTTCGACGAGTGCACGGAGTATCCGGCGGACGCGGGCCGGGCACGCGCCTCGATGGAGATGACGGCCCGCTGGGCGGCGCGCAGCAAGGCATATTTCGAGGCGCATAAGCACGAAGTGCCCTGGAACATAGAGCCCCGCCCGCAGCGCTCGGACCTGAGCGATGCTTGTGGCGGCGGCACGGACCTTAATGGAGAGACTGCGGGCGCTGCCAGCGAACCGCAGGTTCCTCGCTTCGCTCGGAATGACAATTTCCACCTTGCTCGGGACAGTTCTCGTTTCCAGGGGCAAGACTGCACGCAAGCGCTCTTCGGCATCGTCCAAGGCGGAATGGACCGTGCCTTGAGGAAAGAATCTGCCGAGCGGACGATCGAGATCGGTTTTCCTGGCTACGCCATCGGCGGGCTCAGCGTCGGCGAGCCGCGCGAGTTGACCCGCGAAATCGTCGAATCGACCCTGGAGCATCTTCCAAAGGACAAGCCCCGCTATCTCATGGGGGTGGGCACCCCGGAGGAGATCGTGGAGTATGCAAATCTTGGCGTAGATATGATGGACTGCGTGCTTCCCACGCGGGCTGCCCGGCACGGGCTGTTATTCACTTCCAAGGGAAAGATCTCGATCAAGCAGGCCCGCTACGCGCCAGATGCGGGGCCGCTCGATCCGAATTGCGGATGCCGCGTTTGTCAACGGTATTCGCGGGCCTATTTGCGGCATCTTTATGCATCCAACGAAGTGTTGGCGCAGGTCCTGAATACAATTCATAACCTGAGCTACTATCTGGACACCATGAAGAAGGTGAGGGGGGCTCTGGCCAGCGCGGGTGGTTGATTGCGCCGGGGAAAAGGCGTCCTTGACACTATGCGGCGGGTGCGGCATTCTATCTCACTTGGGGAATAGTCCCGTTTTCTTCCTGATGTATGGCAGCGACGGAACTTATAGATTCTGATGGGAAAATCCCCCGGGTTCAAGCCAGAGGCCGAAGGACCTCGCCGAGGCCGATCCAACCCCGTGGCGAAACAGAAGGCGGCACAAGCGGCGTCTCGCGGCGACAGCAGGGCGGGCATTTCGCGGATTCATCCGCGCTGATCTCATATCATGCAATTATTTCTGGCTGTGCAAACCGGTAGCGGAGGTATGGGGTGGCTTAGCGTGGCCCCGCTGCTGTTCATATTCGTCATTTTTTATTTTCTCTTGATCCTGCCCCAGCAGCGCCGGCAGAAAAAATGGACGGCGATGCTCGATCAACTCAAGACCGGCGACAGAGTCACCACCAGCGGGGGCCTTCGCGGGACCGTCATGGCGATCAAGGATGACGCCATCCATCTCCGGGTCCCTCCGCAGAATCTGCTCGTGGAGGTGACCAAGGCCTCGGTGACGCAGGTGACGACGGCCGACGACGAAGTGAAAGGAAAATAGTGGCCAGTGCTCAGTGGCCAGTGGTCAGCAAACAAGAGCCACTGGCCACTGATCACTAGCCACTCATCACTGATTTCATATGAGCAAAAATCTTCTCTGGAAGCTGCTATTCATCCTCGCCACCATGCTGTTTTTTCTCTTCGGAATTTTTGGGATTCCGAAAAGCTTTAGCAAAGACGGCTTGATGGCGGCCCTGACCGACCACATTCACCTCGGGCTCGATCTGAAGGGCGGGACCCACCTGATCCTGCAGGTCCACGTCAACGATGCGGTGAATGTTGACGCGCAGAATGCGATCGAGACGCTCCGTGACCAGCTGCACAAGCGGAAGGTCGACTACACTGACGTCTCCCAGCCCGACCAGCAGAACAATCCCGATCACATTGTCATCAAAGGCGTTCAGCCTGGGGGCCGCTCCGATTTACAGAGCATCGTGCAAGACCGCCTGCCGGAATACGACCTCTCCAGCGGCCCGGACAATAGCTGGAATATCTCGATGAAGCCCTCGATGCTGAGCGACCTGAAAAACAAGGCGGTCACGCAGGCGATCGAGACCATCCGTAACCGGATTGACCAACTGGGCGTCAGCGAGCCGACGATCCAGGAGCACGGGCTCGGGGACTACCAGATTCTGGTGCAACTGCCGGGTGTGGATGATCCGGGGCGGGTAAAAGACATCATGCAGTCCACCGCCATGCTTGAGATCAAGCAGATGACGGATGGGCCGTATCCCAGTGAGCAGGCTGCCCTGCAGGCCAAGGGCGGAATCGTTCCCATTGACGCGATGTTGATGACGGGAGCCTGCGCCAGCGGGTCGGTTGAGCCGACGTGGTGCTATGTGTCCCGGACGTCGGCGGTGAGCGGCAAAGACCTGCGCAGCGCCGATGCTTCCTCCGACCAGAACGGCCAGCCCGCCGTGCACTTCAACCTGACCGGCGAAGGTGGACAGCGCTTCTACAACTTCACTTCGAGTCACGTCGGCGACAGCCTCGCCGTGGTGCTCGACAACAAAGTGCAGGAAGTTGCGAACATCAAGGAGCCGATCCGCGATACGGGCGAAATCAGCGGCGGCCGCATGACCGAGCAGCAGGCAAAGGACCTTTCGATGGTCCTGCGATCGGGTGCGCTGCCGGCCAGCATCAGCTATCTCGAAGAGCGGACGGTGGGGCCGTCGCTGGGCGCGGATTCGATTCGCTCCGGCGTGCTGGCCGCCACGATCGGCATGGCTGCCGTGCTGATTTTTATGCTGATCTACTACCGGGGCGCAGGTGTCAATGCGGATGTGGCGCTCATCATGAACCTGATCATCCTGCTTGGATTCCTAGGCTGGTCGACGATTGCGGGCGTGAATGTGGCGCTCACCTTGCCGGGAATTGCCGGCGTGATTCTCACCGTCGGTATGGGCGTCGATTCCAACGTGCTGATTTTCGAACGCATCCGCGAAGAGTTGCGCAACGGAAAGACGCCGCCATCGGCGGTGGACCAGGGCTTCGGCCACGCCTGGATCACGATTGTGGATACGCACGTGACGACCATCGTGTCGGCGGCGATCCTGTTCATCTTCGGTACGGGGCCGGTGAAAGGATTTGCCACCACGCTGACCTTCGGTCTGCTGGCCAACCTGTTCACGGCAGTTTTCGTGTCGCGCGCGATTTTCGAGTGGGTGCTAAGCAAGAAACAGCGCGGTACGGCGTTGAGCATTTAAGAACATTGAGTAATTGGGAAATTTGGTAATTGAGTAATTGAAACTCTTGGGGCTTCCCTGCCTTTCAATTTCCCAATTACCAAATTTCCCAATTACCAAATTTTGGTTAAGGGGCCAGACCGGTGGAGTTTTTCCATAACGTCAACATCGATTTTCTTGGCAAGAAGTGGTACTTTCTCGCCTTTTCGCTGATTTTCAGCGTCGCTGGCCTCTGCTCCATGCTGTTCTGGCATGGCATTCCGTGGGGCGTCGACTTCCGCGGCGGAACGCTGGTGTACGTCAAGTTCTCGCACGCGCCGGATGTCTCCGCAATTCGCGCCGCGATGGACCGCGCCGGCCTGAAAGATCCAAAGATTCAGCCTTACGACCGCCCTGCCAATAACGAAGTGCTGATCGATCTTTCCCAGAAAGAAACCAACGAGAAGGCGATCGACATTGGGCAGAACCAGATCATCGGCGCGCTGCAAACCAATATTCCGGCCGGCAAGCAGTGCGGCGCGGCTGCCGGGGCCATCGGCGGCTGCGATCTGAACAATGCCAGCACTTTGACGATCACTAACTATCTGAAGGACAAGGATCCTCTTCACCTCGGAGGTGGGACCGAGGCCGACCAGAAATACGCCGCACAAACCCAGGCCGTCGTTTCTTATCGCAACGCCGTGGGCGGCGTATTCAGTTCAATCGACCAGTTGAACGGCAATGGCATTGATCCAGCGGTAGTTGCGGCATTGAAAGATGGTTTCTACGTTTCCGATTTCGGTGTCCGTCACGTCGAAATCGTGGGCCCGACGGTGGGAGCGCAGCTCCAGAAGCAGGCCTTCTGGGCCACCATATATTCTTTGGCCGGAATGCTGGTTTACCTGGGCTTCCGCTTCGAATGGATTTATGGTGTTGCCGCTGTGGTTACGGTCTTTCACGATACGCTGATCACGGTAGGAGCGTTTTCCCTCACCAAGACCGACATTTCGCTGACGGTGATTGCAGCCATTCTTACCTTGATTGGTTACTCCAATAACGACACGATCGTGGTCTTTGACCGGATCCGGGAAAACATTAAACTGATGCGCCGGGAGTCCCTTAGCGAGATTGTCAACAAGGCGATCAACCAGACCCTGAGCAGAACCATCTTGACAGCGGGCCTAACCTTCCTTACTGTACTTGCTCTCTTTTTGTTCGGCGGCGAGGTGCTCCGTGGATTCAGCCTCGCGCTGGTAATCGGCATCGTAATCGGGACGTATTCGTCGATCGCGATTGCCGCTCCGATCCTGGTGGCCTACCAGGATTGGCGTATGCATAAAGGCAAGCGTCCGGTCGCCATGCCTGGCAAGGCTAGGTAAGTTACCCGATGGCGTCATTGAAATCATTGCGTTACGCCTTCTATAGCATGCGGTGAAGGGTTTCTGGGCGCGCCGTTTGAACGGAAACCATGTTTTCGATGGCCGCGCGGAAACTGGGAGCAAAGGAGATGCAGTCGGTGTCTAAGCATTCGTAGGGGTCTGAAGAATTTGGGAGAATCACCATGTTTGAAGACAGCCTTATTGAATCCGGCGGTAGACTGAAAACCAAGCGGGGATGGACGTCGATTGTGTCGTTCGCCATCCAGATCGGGATTGTTGGCGTCATGATCCTGATCCCGCTGATCTTCACCGAAGCTCTGCCCACCAAGCAGATGATGACCTTTCTGGTAGCGCCTCCCCCGCCACCACCGCCGCCGCCACCGCCAGCCGCCACCCCCGTCAAGATCGTCAAGCAGATCCAGACGGACATCGTGAACGGTGAGCTGCGCACTCCCACCAAGATTCCCAAAAAAGTCCAGATGATCAAAGAGGACGAAGCGCCTCCGGTCATGGCCTCTACGGGCGTCGTGGGTGGGGTTCCGGGCGGCGTTCCGGGAGGGTCGATGGGCGGCGTCATGGGCAGCATTCTGAGCTCGACGCCGGTCGCGGTCCCGAAGATCGCAACCCCGCAGCGCGTGCGTGTTTCCTCCGGTGTCCAATCCGGGTTGCTGATCCGCAAGGTTCCGCCGAGCTATCCGCCGCTGGCGCGCCAGGCCCGCATTCAGGGGACGGTGATCCTTCAGGCGCAGATCAGCAAGGAAGGTAATATCATCAACCTGCAGTTGATCAGTGGCCACCCGATGCTGGCTCCGGCAGCGATTGAAGCCGTCAAGCAGTGGAAGTACAAGCCGTACCTGCTCAACGGAGAGCCGGTCGAAGTGGAGACGCAGGTACAGGTGAACTTTACCTTGGCCGGAGGCTAGAGCGGGCCGTTGGCCCGCGGGCAGCCGAGGCGGCAGTTCCTACATCTGAGAAGGGGGACGCCGTCCGTAAGTGATGATTGCCAGCCGCAGCCTCAGTTTGTCCTGTGGCCTGCATCAAGTTCTCGGCCAGCGGTTGGCACCGCAAAGCGCATCAAAGTGTCCAAGTAAATGTAGAGAGAGTTTCCCTAGGAGGAAAAGCAACTCATGTTCGCACTTCACGTAGCAGCACCAGTTCTCAGTCACGTATCGGCTGCAGCCACCTGGGTAGTCCAGGAAGGCGGCGGCGGCGCAATGGCGACCGATCCTCTTGGCCTGTGGAAGGCGATGGGCTGGGTTGCGAGGACCGTAGTCATCATTCTGTTCATCATGTCCGGATGGTCCATCGGCGTCATGATCGACCGCTGGATGGCCTATAGCGCGGCCCGCAAGCAGTCGCGCGCGTTCGCTCCGGCGGTTGCCGGCGCGCTGCGCGATGGCCGCATCGATGAAGCGATCAAGGTTGCCGAGCGCAACAAGAAGAGCCACCTGGCCAAGGTTGTCACCGCCGGCCTGATGGAATTCAAGGCCCACCAGGATTCCCCGGGCGCAATCCCCGGCGAAACCATCGAGGCCTCGAAGCGCGCTCTGGAGCGCACCGAAGCCATCGTCCACGCGGAACTGAAGCGCGGATTGGGCGGACTCGCGACCATCGGTTCGACAGCCCCGTTCGTCGGACTGTTCGGAACCGTGATGGGCATTCTGAACGCCTTCATCGGCATCAATAACTCGAAGGCCACCGGTCTGGCGGCAGTCGCCGGCGGTATCGCGGAAGCGCTGGTTACGACCGCTATCGGCTTGCTCGTCGCCATCCCGGCCGTCATGATGTTCAACTACCTTACCGGTCGCGTGGAAGCGTTCGACGTCGAAATGGACAACTCGTCGAGCGAACTGATCGATTACTTCCTGAAGAAGCGCGGCGATCGCCGGTAAAGATCGCCGGCAAATCCCACAACTGGCGCAAGTGCGCCGAGGGGTGGGGCGGCCACTGCTTTGAGTTGCTTGTCCGGCGCTGGATGGTTCCAGCGCCGGGCCTCCTGACCCAAGGGCAGATGGGCGGGGATGCGCGGAGACATCAACTATGGCATTAGCAAAAAGAGACGAAGGATCCAAGGTCAGTTCGGAAATTAACGTCACGCCGATGGTGGACGTGATGCTGGTGCTGCTGATCATCTTCATGGTCGTCACGCCCATGTTGCAGAAGGGCATCAGCGTCGACATGGCAAAGGTAAACAATCCGGAGCAGATGCCGGACGCCGACAAGGAAGACGCACTGCTGGTATCGATTACGCGCGACGGCAAGGTCTACTTCGGCAGCGAACAGATTCAGGACGTGAACAACCTGACTTCGAAAGTGAAGGACCGGCTGGCCAACAAAGCCGACAAGCGCGTGTACGTGAAGGCTGACATGCGTACCCGTTTCGGTGGAGTGGTGCAGGTCGTAGACAGCGTCCGCGCCGCCGGCGTCGACGATCTCGGCTTGCTGACAGATCAGAAAAAGACCAACACGCCGCCACCGCCACCGCCGCCCGCGGCTGGGCAATAACAGGAGAACGAATATGGGAATGAGTCTGGGCTCGAAGGGTGGGCAAAGCGCGAATATCAATGTGACGCCGCTCATCGACGTGCTGCTGGTGCTGCTGATCATCTTCATGGTGATCTCGCCGGTGACGCCGAAGGGGCTGGATGCACTGGTTCCGCAGCCGCCGCCGCCGAATGCGCCGAAAAACAACACTCCGGACCGCACGATTGTGGTGCAGTTACTGGATCGCGGCCCCGGTTCTGAGCCGGGCGTCAAGATCAACGACGAAGACGCGACCTGGGACAATCTCCAGGGCCGTCTGACCGACATCTACAAGCAGCGCGCGGAAAAAGTGATGTTCGTGAAGGGAGACGACTCCATTCCCTTCGCCAATGTCGCCAACGTGATCGATATCGCGCACGCTGCCGGTGTGGACAAGGTCGGTCTTATCACTGCGAAGATTGAAGCGGGCAACTAAACTGTCCGCGGCTTAAGCGCGAAGCAAGATCGTTCCCATCCTGATCGCAACGCTTGGTCAGGATGGGGCATCTGTTTAAAGCGCTGTCCCTGGCTCCTCTTGTCAAATCGATGTAGCTGGGCCTAGGATGCTGTGGCGAGGGAGACCTATACCGCAATGAATAAAACGCTGAGACTGCTGACGATGGCGGCAGTGCTGATGGCCCTTTTCTCTTCGCTGGGATGCGACAAGCTGCGGGCGCGCGACCAGCTTAACAAGGGTGTGAAGTCCTATAAGGACAATCACTACGAAGAAGCGATCGACCACTTCCAGCAAGCGGTGCAGCTCGATCCCAACCTGATGAACGCCCGCATGTATCTGGCGACAGCTTTCGTGTCGCAATACATCCCCGGCGTGGATTCGCCCGACAATCTTCGCACCGCGCAGCAGGCGATTGACGAATATACGAAGGTCATCGACTCCAATCCATCGCGCGACCAGAAGGTAAACAGCGCGAAAGGCATCGCCTATCTGTACCTGAACATGAAGAAGTGGGATGACGCCAAGAAGTATTACCGCATGGCGTCCGACGCGGACCCCAACGATCCCGAGCCCTACTACTCCATCGGCGTGATCGACTGGACCGCGTGCTACCAGCCGCGCATGGAAGAGCGCGCCAAGCTCGGCCTGAAGCCGGAAGAGCACCTGAGCGCGAAAAATAAAGATCAGAAGAAGGCGTGCGACGAACTCCGGGAAAAGAATGGGCCCATCATCCAGGAAGGCATCGACAGCCTGAACAAGGCGATCTCGCTGCGTCCCGATTATGATGACGCGATGGCATACATGAACCTGATGTACCGCGAGCGCGCCGACGTCGAATGCGAGGACGAAGCCGCGCGCGCCGCCGACTTGAAAGAAGCCGATGGCTGGGTCGATAAGACCCTCGCCACCAAGAAGGCGAAGGCGGAAAAGGCTGCCCAGGCTCAAACCGGCGGTATCGTCACGGATCAGCCGAAGTAAGCTGTCTTATTTGAAACGAGGCCTCTCGCGTTCTGCGAGAGGCTTTTGTATTTTGCCGAAGTCCGCGCTTTCCCGCGGTGGTTACTTGCTGTAGAGCCGTACTTCCACTCTGGCGAAATTCCACTGTTGCATCTTTGGAAAAGCTTTCGGCAACGTTTGGGTGAGCATTCGGGTGGTCGGATCCGGCTCTCCGGTTGGACCGTTATTCATCAGCATCAGCCAGATGCGGGAATGCGTGGCCGCGGCTTCCCGCACGAAATCGGCTGTGGGCTTGCCGGTGAAGTCGCGATAGTCGAGTCCAGCCCCGTGACGAGGAAAGAGAATCTCAGGACCGAGTTGGCCGGTGAAGCTGGGGCTGGCCGTGTTTTTTCGTGCACGCAGTGAGCGGAAAAATTCGTAGGGCACACGGGTTGCAGCGATGTGGAAGATGACGCCGTCTCCGGGCGCGCTGTGGTCGAGAATGAAATCAGTGGCTGCGCCCGATGCGTCGCGTTCGTCGTCAAAATCGTGGCTGTAGACAAAGGGAACGTAGTGCGCGGAGAGCAACAGCACAGCTCCCACGACTGCGGCGCTTAGCCAGGTGGTTCGCAGGCTGGTGAGTCCCACCGCGGTCAGGATGAGCAGGGCGGGAAGGCAGAAGATCATGTAGCGCGGCAGGAACACCGGGCGCGCGAAGGAAAGAAGCACCGTAAGCGCGATCGGAAACAGCAGCCAGATTGCCAGAAAATGAAGCCGCCACGAGGGCCAGTCGCTGCGCCGAAAGGGCACATTTTTTCTGAGAGGCAGCAGGGCGAGAAGGCAGGCGGCGGCGTAGACCAGCGGAAGCCCATCGCAGGCATAGGTGACGAAATCCGCGAATTGTGAGGGCCCCGGCCGCTGAATCCACTTGAGGGGCCCGGCGCCGGTCTTGGCGACGAAGACCAACAGAGGCAACACCGAAATGCCAATGGCGATCCAGCAACGGCGCAACTGCCTTGCGATATTTGTCCGCGATTCATCGCTGATCGTGCCCGGAACGCCGCCCCATCGAAACCCAAGCCAGTGCGCTGCGACCAGCAGCAGCGCATAGAAATGAGCGTAGACGGCGAGCACACTGAAGCAGATGTAGGCGGTCCGATTGCGGCGCGTCGGATCTTTCAGAAAAGCGATAAGGAATCCGGAGGAGAGCGTCGCCAGCAGGACGAACAGCGAATAGCTGCGCGCTTCCTGCGCGTAGCGTATATCGAAGGCGTTGACGGCCAGCAATGCCGTTGCGACCAACGCGACGCGGCGGTCGTAAAGCGAGTGCGCCAGCCAGTAAATGGCGGCCAGCGCCCCGGCTGAAATCACGACAGACAAGGCGCGAATGGTGAATGGAGATTGCCCAACGTGCAGCCATCCGCGAAGCAGCAGGTAGTACAGCGACATGTTGGCTTCGCGCCACCAGAGCAGATGGAAAAAGTCCTTCCAGCCGATGCGTCCGATTTCTACGCTGAAGGCCTCGTCAAACCAGAATGGCTTGCAAGCCAGACAATGGAAGCGCAGGGAAACGCCGGCGAGGAGGACGAGTGCGAGCGCCAGCCAGTGAATCGGGCCTGCGGATTGCGGCAGGGAAAGCTGTGGAATCCCCGCGGGCTTTACATCGGCGTCCGATGGCTGCATGTCTGGCGTTTTCAGATCATACTATGCAGCCACAATCCCGAGAGCAAAAGCCTCAGTCCGCATTCTCATGGTGGCCTCACCGGGAAAAGTCCAGACAGCCTTTGCCCGCAACTGAGCACACCGCGGGAGCGCCTCAAGTAGAATATTCGGTTTGGCTGCGGCTCCGGCCGCGTCGCTCGGCATGTTCAAGAAGATCCTGATTGCGAACCGCGGTGAAATCGCCGTGCGCGTGATCCGCGCGGCTCACGAGATGGGAATTGCCGCGGCTGCGGTCTACTCCGACGTCGACCGCCCGGCGCTTCATGTGCGCAAAGCGGACGAGGCCTATCCCCTCGGCGGGGCTGCGGCGTCCGAGTCCTATCTCAATATCCAGAAAATTCTTGATGTGGCGGCGCGGTCGGGCGCGGACGCGATTCATCCCGGCTATGGATTCCTGTCGGAGAATGCCCGGTTCGCGCGGGCCTGCGCGGACGCAGGCGTGAAATTTATCGGGCCCACGGCCGCTGCCATGGAGGCGATGGGGTCGAAGACCAAGGCGAGGCAGGCGATGGAGCGCGCCGGGGTCCCCTTTGTTCCCGGCACTTCGCGCGGCCTTGAGTCATTCGAGGAGGCAGAACAGGTCGCGGCGAAGATCGGATATCCGGTGATGCTGAAAGCCGCGGCGGGCGGCGGCGGCAAGGGCATGCGGCTGGTGCATGCGGCCGCGGAATTGAAGTCGGCGCTGGATGGTGCGCGCAGCGAGGCCCAGCGCGCATTCGGGGACGATGAAGTTTACATCGAAAAAGCGATCATCAATCCGCGGCACATCGAGATGCAGGTGCTGGCCGATGAACACGGAAACACTGTCTATCTCGGCGAGCGCGAGTGTTCGCTCCAGCGGCGGCATCAGAAAGTAGTCGAGGAGGCGCCGTCGCCGGTGGTTGACGCTGACCTGCGCCGGCGAATGGGCGAAGTCGCGGTACGCGTCGCGCAGGCTGCCGGATACACCAATGCCGGAACCGTCGAATTCCTCGTCGATGAGCGGAAGAACTTCTACTTCCTCGAGATGAACACGCGACTTCAGGTGGAGCATCCGGTCACGGAACTGATTACCGGACTCGATCTGGTGCAATTGCAGATTCGCATTGCGAATGGCGAGCTGCTGCCAATCACACAAAGTGACGTTGCGATCCGCGGGCACGCCATCGAGTGCCGCATCTACGCCGAGGACCCCGACAATAATTATTTTCCCAGCCCAGGGGAGATCAGCCTGCTCCTGACGCCTTCCGGGCCCGGTATCCGCCTGGATGAAGGCGTTTACGAAGGATGGAAAGTCCCGCTCGAATACGATCCGCTGCTGGCCAAGCTGATCGGCTACGGCGGGGACCGCGAACAGGCGATTGCGCGCTTGGCGCGTGCGCTCGATGAATATTTTGTGGGCGGGATCAAGACGAACCTGTCGCTGTTCCGAAAGATTCTTGCCAATGAGGAATTCCGCGCGGCGAAGTTTGATACGGGATTTCTCGACCGGATGGTGAAGCAGAAAATCGCGGAGCAGCCGCCTGCGGAGTCTCAAGCCATCGAAGCTGCGGTGATCGCCGCGGGTATGTTCGCCGCCCTTGGTTCATCCGGTGGAACACGAGAACGGAAAGATATGGCGGAGGGCGGAGATGGGGCCTCGGCCTGGAAAAATGCCGCAAAGCGCGAAGCGCTGCACTGAGTTGAAAGCTGGACAAAAGGTTCGGCCGGCGCAGCCTGGAGCCCATCACTTCTGATGATTTACGACGTATCCATCGACGGGAAAAAACATCGGCTCGAGCTGGAGCGGATGAATGGAAGCTGGGCATGCCGCCTCGACGGCCGCGCGCTTGAGGTTGATGCCGTGATGGCGCGGCCAAATGTCTTATCGTTGCGCATCGGCGACCGATCCTACGAAGTGAAATGTGATCGCGTTGCCGGGGAGTTGCAGATTTGTGTTGGAAGCCGCCGCTTCACGGC
This sequence comes from Candidatus Sulfotelmatobacter sp., assembly GCA_036490405.1. Lineage (GTDB taxonomy): Bacteria > Acidobacteriota > Terriglobia > Terriglobales > Acidobacteriaceae > Sulfotelmatobacter. The sequence continues at coordinate 25,933 of DASXDY010000082.1, forward strand.
CGAAGTGCGCGATCCGCGGTCGTTGCGTGGGCGCGCCCGCGCCGAGGATGAACAGGGGCCGAAGAAACTGACCGCGCCGATGCCGGGAAAGGTCGTGCGTCTGCTCGTCAACGTTGGAAGCGAAATCGAAGCGGGTGCAGGCGTTCTGGTGGTCGAGGCGATGAAGATGCAGAACGAAGTCAAATCGCCGAAAAAAGGGATTGTTCAGAAGGTCCTGGTCGCCGAAGGGACGGCAGTGAACGCGGGAGACGTTCTGGCGATCGTGGAGTGAGCGCTCATTGTGGAGAGCCGTTCAGGGCGCTCGGTTGCGATTTGTCACCCTCGACTCATTGTCATTCCGAGCAACCGCTGCGCGGTTTCGGAATGACAAAAACTATGCGGATGATAAAACGGCGGGGACTGGGCTGCGCCGACGAAGCGGCTTATTTCTCCAACCCATTTCGGTCGAGCACCTGTTTCGCGTAGTAATTCTCAACCTTCGCACTGTCGCGCAAGACCTCGTAGTACGCCGCCTTCAGCAACTGCTCGCGCCGGTCCCGCAGTTGCGAACGGATGGCCTGCTGTACGCGCGGGTCTGACAACTCGCGCTGCCCCGCTGGTTCTTTCGCGACTACCTTCACAATGCGGAAGCCCATGGCCTGCCTGGCGGACGGAGGCACGACCGTGATGATTGAGCTGTATTGCCCGGGCTTCAGTTTCAAGACTGCGTCGCGCGTGGCCGGGTCCGTCTGCTTCAGCCCGGATTCCGGCACGGTGCCCAAATCGCCGCCATTTCCCGAAGTCTGCGGGTCCTCGGAATATCTCATGGCCAGCGTTCCGAAATCGTCGCCGCTGTCGAGACGGTTGGCGATCATCTGGATTTTCTTGCGGGCGTCGGCCTCGTTCTGCGCCTTGTCATTTTGATTGTGGGCCTGCGGATCGGGAGACGATGTCACCATGATCTGCGCCAGATGATATTGCGGCTCGATCAGATTGAACTCTGCCTTGTGCGAGTTGTAGTAGTCGGTGATGTCCTGATCGGTAACGTTGATCTTGGAAACTACTTCCTTGTTTACGACCTTGTCTTCGGTGATTGAATGGCGGAGTTCGCGCCGGAAGTCGGCTTCGGTGATCTTCTGGTCCTTCATCCGCCGGTCGAACTCTTCCTGGGTGAAGGGCGACTTGGTTTCAGTAAATTTGCGGTCCACTTCCTCGTCTGTGGCCAAAAGGCCCAGCTTCTCCGCGCGGTGCATCAGGATCTCGTCGTCGATCATCTGGTGGAGAATGTTCAGCCGCAAGGCGGTAGCCTGCTCTCCAGCGGGCGGCTGCTGTGCCGAAGCGACCTGCGCGTTGTAGTACTTGTCTACGTCGGAGCGGAAGATCTTGCGGCCGTCAACCGTGGCCATGACATCGCCGCTGGGCTGGGAGTTGCATCCAGCGAGGCCCAGGAGCAGGACGAGTAAGGCAGACCCGTACAACACCCGGGTGGGGAAATTTGCTTTCAAGGATGTTCTCCGTTACTGACCGATCACAAGACTGGGGCCATACTCACGCACAAGGCCCTGTGTTTACTTGGATGCAGGCGCGGGCGCCGATGGCACGTGCTCGGGCACGGGCTGGCCGGCATCCTTCAGGGCGGAATCCAGCGCCGCCCGGAGCTGGCTGACCGGGACTGCGCCATCAATCTTGTAGCCGTTAATGAACAACGTCGGCGTAGCGCTCACTCCCAGGCCATCGGCCTCTTTCATCGAAGCGCGCACACCATCTTCGTTTTGCGCCTTGAAGCAGGCTTGCAGCTTCGGAACATCGAGATTGTGCTTCTGGCCCTGGAGCATCGCGATCTTGTCGATTGCCTCGAAGCGGTCATTGGGCGTTTTCTGGGCGTCGACGTCTTGCTTGCTGGCGTGAATCTGGTCGGTAAAATCCCAATAGGCGTCGCCATTCTGGGTAGCCAGACAGTTCGCGTCGACCGCGGCGTGGACGGCCCAGGGGTGAATCTCCGTTAACGGATAGTCCTTATACACGAACGTCACGCGGTCGCCGTATTCCTTGAGAATCTCGGGAAACAGCGTCCGGTGCATGGCCGCGCAATACGGACATTCGAAGTCATCGAAGTTGACCACGACAACCTTGGCCCCCTTGGCCCCGCGCACGGGGCGGCCGTTGACGTCAATCTTGCTCATGGTCTGGGCGTAGGGATCTTTGGTCAGGTCGAACTTGGTCACCCGCAGCAGGGTGTTGCGGTCCTGGGAGATCAGGAACTTATAGTCCTTCGGAGCCCCGTTTCCGCTGTCAAAAATCACCGTAACGCTATCGTAGCCGGGCACTTCGTTCGAGGAAGCGATGGGGCCGATATTGACCTTGACCTCAGGGGGAACGGAATAAAACGACCGCACCTGATGTTCAATTTTTCGGGCCACATCAACGGGCGCAGACTGGGCCACGCAGCCCAGGCAAATTGCGAGCAAAAAGATAAAAGAGCGTCGAATTAGGGTCACCAGAAACCGCCTCAGCATCATTAAAACTACCGGTTGATTATCTCACAGAGCGGGCGCGGGGCCGCGCCGGACTGGCCATTGGCTTAGGGGTGCAACTTGGCTCGCGCGCCGAGCTGATACAGACTGAGATCCTTCGCTCCGCCTGAAAAGCGGCTCCGCTCAGGATGACTCCGCCGGAAAGAGGTCAATCTGCACCACTACCGGCCATTGCTCCGCGTCTAACCGGCGCGGCCGAGTTGTTCGGCGGGAAGAAGCGCGTTCATCGACCCGGAGCGGAAGCCCTCCAGATCGAGGGTGATGAACTGGAACCCGAGGCGCTTGAAGATGGCGGTGAACTCGGCAGCCATTGCCGGATCCAGGGCGCGGGCCATTTCTTCGCGCGCGATCTCGATGCGAACGATATCCCCGTGATGGCGGACCCGAAACTGGCGGAAGCCCAGACTGCGAAGGGCGTCTTCCCCACGTTCAACCACGGCGAGGGCCTCGCGGGTGACCGGGCGTCCGTACTCGATCCGCGAGGAAAGGCAGGCGGAGGCAGGCTTGTCCCAGATGCGAAGCCCGGCCTGATGCGCGAGTTCGCGAATTTCCTGCTTACATAAGCCCGCCTTGAGCAGCGGAGCCGCGACATGATGCAGCTTCGCTGCCTGCTGTCCGGGCCGAAAGTCGCCCTGATCGTCGAGATTGACCCCGTAAGCGATTGCGTCAAAGCCGCGGGCCGCGCGAAGAGTCTCCATCACTGAGAAAAGTTCGTCTTTGCACTGGAAGCAACGCTGCCCGTCATTCCGGGCATATTCGGGACGATCGAGTTCAGAAGTGGAGATGACTTCCACTGGAACGCCTTGTTCGTTGGCGAAAGCCAGTGCGTCGGCAAGTTGGGTACGGGCCAGACTGGGAGAGTCGGCGATCACGGCGAGCATGTTGCTGCCGAGGACGCGATGGGCAATCCAGGCGAGGTAGGCGGAATCGACGCCGCCGGAGTAAGCGACCATCAGGCGGCCCACGCCACGCAGAGCGCCCTCCAGAGCGGAGGCCTTCCCGGCAAGATTTGCGCCCGCTTCCACGCTCTTATCCTACCAGTCTTGTTCCGGCCAGTCTTATTCCGGCCAGTCTCCTCCCTACCAGTCTGCGGCTAGTAGAGGCGCTCCTGCTTGCGGAGGTTTCCGAAGGAGCCGATGTTGGCCAGGCTGAAGGTGAAGCGGAAAAGGTTCTCATTGCGGACATTGGCGATCGCATAGCGGCGGTATTCCAGAGTTACGCCGCAGCAGTCCCAGTTGTACGTGGTTTGTGCCGTGGTGAACTGCAACTGCCTGGTCTCCGCGTCGAAACCGAGGCTGCTGGCGGCGCTGAATCCCCGCTTGGTCAGGCCGCCGTAGCCGAGCGCCACGCGGAACTGCTGGAATTTGCACGTAGTCTGGCTGGCCGTCGTGGTGGTTGAAGCTCCGCAGAAGCCTTCGCTCGCTGTGGGCGGGGTAGTGATGGTCTGGGGAATTTGCAGGAACGCATCCCCGGCCCCCACCGTGAATGGGCCGGCGTTGTAGTTGAACAGCAGGGTGCTGGCATTGGCCCGGCTCAACTGGAAGTCGTAGTCGAGGTCCCACTCGGTATCGGTGTGAGTGCCGGTGGCCACGCGGAAGCGTGAGATCAACGGTGACAGATGGCGGGGCTGCGTAATGAATGCGATGCCGCTCAGGTCGGCGGTCGTGGTGAAGACATTGCGTTCGCCGGGCACCAGCGCCCCGCCAAATGTCGGATCGAGGAAATATTTCTGGGCTACCTCCCAGGTGACAATCTCCCTGACCTCCGGTCCCAGATTGCAGGCCGTGGCATGAAAGCCGTTCGGTCGCTGCCAGGGCACGGTTTGTTCGGGCGCCGCCGCGCCAACGGCCAGGCTCGTCATTGGCGTATCGCATTCTTCAATCGGCGACGGGGGCCGTTTGGCGTAGAGGCGGGTCACAAATCCGTATTGCACTTCGTGGGTGTTGCTGAGAATGTCGCGCTCGTCGAAGTGCAGAACGTTGGCGTAATCATTTACGCCGGTCACATAGCGATAGACGATTCTCGGTTCGATGACGTGCTTCCACTTGCGTCCCAGGAACTGGCGGTCGAAGATCTTTTCCAGGACTGGCGGCCGCACTTCCACCGAAGTTCCCAGGGCCTGGCGATTGGTCGGATCGTTCAACGCCACGCCATTGACGAAGCGCTCGGTGTAGTAAGTTTCGAAGAGGGTGAGCGCAGGCCGCATCGACCAGCCATGAAATTGCAGGGGCAGGGAAATCTCCGGGCTGAGATCGAAACGTCCCAGCAGGCTGCTGGTGTGGAAGCCAGGCTCGCTGCGTGAAAGACCGGCGAGCGAAGCATCCACCGACCAGAAAAACGGAGACCGGCCCAGCTTCTGGTCCACGCTGGACACATCCACGCTGGGAGTATGAAGAATCCGAATCGAGTCGAACGTCGGTGGATTGGAGAGCGTGCCGTCCGGGTTTTCAGTCTGAAAGAAGTTCTGGTAACGCTCGACCATGCCTCCGAGAGAAAATCCTTTGTACGCCTTTGAGAGGAAAAGCTGGGATTTGACCTCGGAGTTCACCGCCTGGGAGAAAACGTCGTTAAAAGCCAGCCGGAAAAGGAACGAGTTGAGGTAGTCGACGTTGGAAACGGCGCGAAATCCGCCGATATTGCCTTCGGCGTTCAGGCGCGCCTCCTGCCCGCCTTCGCGCAGCAGTTGCGGACCGAGGCTGGTGTTGATGTCGATGCCGCGGTCTTTCACGCCGAAAAAATTCAGGTCGATATAGGAGGTTTCGCTGGGCCGGGCGCGGAACTCGCCGCGCTGCGAAAATCCGCGCTTCGACAGATACTGCGCGCCGATCGTCGCGTCCATGCTGCGGTTGATGGCCCAGTAGAATTCGTCGCCGATCTCGTTGCCGTTGGTGTTGGAGCGGCCCACGGTAGGAATCATGAAGCCGGAGTGGCGCGCTTCGCGCGAGACCGGATGCGTGGCGTACGGAAAATAAAAGATCGGGATACCGTGCAACAGAAAATCGCTGTGATAGATGCTGGCGTTGCCGCCGACGTCCACGACCACCTTGCGGGCGCTGAACTTCCAGTTCGGGTGCGGTAGTTCGCAGGTGGTGATGCTGCCGTTGTAGACCACGTAGTGGTCGGAGCTGGTTTTCTCGACGAGCTTTCCGGTGAACGCGAAGGGAGCAGTCGAGGTGAGAATGACGTGGTTGCCTTGAAATCGCAGGCCGGTGGTCGCGGTCACGTCGTAGAAATGGCCGGTCTCGGCGGTGAGGTTGTAGTCCCCGTGGCTGGCCCGGATGTGGTCGTCGTTCGGACCGCCGTCGACGGTGAAATGGCCGTTTGCGGTCGTTTCCCCGCTGGCCGAGTTGTAAGTTACTTCATCGCCGCGAAGCACGTAGCTCCGGTAGTGAATCTCCACATTGCCGCGAAGTTTATAAATGTCGCCGTCTTTTTCCTGCTGGTCGGCGCAGATGGTGGTCGACTCGGCGTCTTGCCCGGCGGCCTGGGTAGAGCAGGGTGTGGCGGCTGGATGGTCGGAAGTTTTCGGGGACGCCTGCTGCTGAAATGAAGCATTTTCAACGCCTGGCGCGGAGTGCAACTGGCTGGTTACTATTGCGGACGCGGGAAGCTGATGACAAAGAAACAGCGCCGTGATAAGGAATCTAATGCGCGCAGTCATCGGGAAAAAATCGACGGAAGATAGCCAGCCCACGCAGGCGTGTTCATCTGCATTCTCGTCGCGGCATCGTGAAGTTAGCATGCCGCCGCCTGCGAGGAAAAGTGACGACAAGGGCTAGGATTGCCGTTCATTCTCTTCCGGTTGCACGGCAGGAAAGCTGGTAGTACAGGACCACGGGACTGTTTTTCATGAATTGTTCGAAGTGCGGCGAAGTATGCTGTTGTTCGATGGAGCCCCCTTCCACAACATTGCCGGTTGACGACGCATCGGCGGCCGTTATTGAGGGTTCGTCATGCGAGCCAGAAGTCATGCTTTCCGCTGACGAGGATCCGGGCTGGCGGAATGAGCTATCGGCGCGGTTGAACAGATACCGGGAGCGGCGCAAAGCGCCCCCGCCGCGGTACCCCTCGCTGCGGTTGCCGTTTGATCCCATCGAAGCGCGAAGCGGCGCTTTGCATTCGCCGGATTCGGCTTTGATCCCGGCATTCGAACCGCTTTCGAACCACGCGCTGGCGCTGGACGGCATGCACGCCGGAGTGGAAGATGCGCCTTTCCTGGCACCCGGCCCGATGGAAGAGGTGCAGCCCTGCTCGATGCCGCATTCCACCGCGAAGATTATCGAATTCCCGCGATTTGCCTGGGGGCCTCCTCCGCCTCCGCCCGATCAGCTAGCCGGGCCGGTGGGAGAGCAATTACGGATTCTGGAAGTTCCCGACGTTGTTCCGCCGCCTCCGGCGCTGGGCGGCATCACGATCGAGCCAGCCGAAAAAGAAGAAGCCGAAAAGCGTCCGGGGATCGATATTCCCCTGCAAACGGCGCCTTTGGGACGTCGCCTGCTGGCTTCGACGATTGATGGAGCGATCGTCGTGACGGCTTCGGTTCTGTCTGGATTTATTTTCTGGAAGGTGGCCGCGGTCCGCCCGCCGCAGGTGCAGATACTTGTGCTCTCCACCGCGATGCTGTGCCTGTTCTGGGCGGCCTTCCAATATCTGCTGCTCGTCTACTCGGGAAGCACTCCCGGGCTTCGCATCGCCAGGCTGGAACTGACTCGCTTCGACGGTTCTGCCGCCAGCCGGTCGATGCGCCGATGGCGCGTGCTGGCCTCTTATCTTTCAGCGGCATCTCTGGGTATGGGCTATGCGTGGGCCTTCCTCGACGAAGACGTCCTCTGCTGGCACGACCGCATCACGCGAACTTATCTCGCGCCGCGGAAATAGAGTTTCTGCCCGGACGCTTGGCTGTGCGGCGAATCCTTTGATACGCTACGCACGCCATGCATAGATCCCTGTCGGTATTCCTTCTTCTCGCCTCCGCTTTTACTTTCGGTCAGAACCTGCAATCCGTCGGCGAACGCGTCGCCGCGCAGAATGCGCTGTTTGAGGAACGCTACGAGAACGATCTGCGAAATTTTCCCGAGCGGGCGACGGCCTATGGCGACTATCGCTACAACGACCGGCTCAATGACTACTCTCTCGAATTCATCCGGCAAGGCCATCGAGAGGACCAGGAGTTGCTCCAGAGGCTTGAGGCCATTTCCACCAAAGGTTTTCCCGACCAGGACCAGCTTTCACACGATCTGATGGTCCGGCTCATCGAGCAGCGAAATGCCGACTTCGATCTGAAAGAGTACGAAATGCCGATCAACACGCAGGGCGGCATTCACGTCAACCTCGCCGATCTTCCGCTGGCCGTTCCTCTCGATTCGGTGAAGCACTATGAGGACTACATCGCGAGGCTGCATCAGATACCCCGCGCGTTGAGCCAGGGGACCGAAGTGTTGCGGGCCGGAATGAAAGACAAGCTGATGATGGTGAGGTTTCTGGCCGAGAAAATTCCGGGGCAGTGCGAGGGCATCATCGCGGCCGATCCGTTTTTGATGCCCACGAAGAAATATCCGGCGGGCATTTCCGACGACGACCAGAAACGGCTGACGAAAGAGATCACCGAGGCGGTAAATACCGATGTGTTGCCCGCCTACAAGAAGTTCGCCGAGTTCACCCGCAACGAATATGCGCCCCAGGGCCGGACCAGCCTCGCGATTACTTCTCTGGCCGGCGGACAAAGGCGCTACGAGAACGAAATTTACGGCAAGACCACGACGCACATGACGGCCGAAGAAATACACCAGCTCGGCCTGCGCGAAATCGCGCGTATCGAGGCGGAGATGGCCGAGGTTGCCAAGAGAGCGGGCTTCGCCGATCTGGCATCGTTCCGCGCATCGCTGAAGAACGATCCGAAATACAAGCCCAAGTCGGCGGAGCAGATTCTCGATGATTACCGGCGTTATATCGCACAGATGGAACAGAAGCTGCCCGAGCTTTTTACTCTTCTGCCGAAATCTCCGGTGACGGTGGAGGCGATTCCGGAATTTCAGGCCAGCGCGATGACGCACTACATGACCGGCACGCCGGACGGCAAGCGGCCCGGGCGGGTCGTGGTTGCGACCTCTAACTTCGCCGAGCGTTCGCTGATCGATGATGAAGCGGTCGCCTATCACGAAGGCGTGCCCGGCCATCACTTGCAGCTTTCGGTGCAGCAGCAGCTCCAGGGGCTGCCCAAGTTCCGGCAACATTTCCTGGGATTGAACGCGTATGTCGAAGGCTGGGCTCTATACGCCGAGCAACTGGGGAAAGAAGTTGGCTTCTACCAGGACCCGGGATCGGACTACGGTCGGCTGGCGTCGGAACTCTTTCGCGCCGTGCGGCTCGTTGTAGATACCGGCATTCATGCCAAGGGATGGAGCCGGGACCAGGTTGTGGAGTTCATGCGCAAATCGCAGGCGGTGGATGAGCCGACGATCCAGAGCGAGACCGACCGCTATATCTCATGGCCGGCGCAGGCGCTTAGCTACAAACTAGGCCAGCTTAAGTTCCGCGAACTTCGCGAGCGCGCCCAGAAAGAGTTGGGGCCGAAGTTCGACCTGCGGAAGTTCCACGATGAAATGCTGGATGGAGGAAGTCTCCCGCTCGACATGCTCGATGCCCGTACCAACCAATGGATTGCGGAACAGAAGGCTAAATAAGAACTTGCACGGCATACGGCGTTCCGTCTTAACCCGCCCAGGCGGCGCGTGTGCTATCTTCTAATCTTCCGTTCCATGGAGTTTCTGCACTCATCTTGAGCAATGTCCTCCTCGTCTGAAGGAACCAAGCCAGCGGTAAAGGTCTTCGTCGCCACCACGGTGATGTTGACCTTCATTTCCTTCTGGCGCGCCGCGGCGATTGTCCTCTCCGATCTCGCGTCGTCCGCCTATTATGCCGGCGGTGATGCCGAGAAAGTCATTGGCAAGAGCGCCCCCTGGTTCATCCTCGCAGTCATGCTTTTCAGCTACTGCGTGCGGGCGCTTTATATCGAGTCGAGCAGCATGTTTACGCGCGGCGGGGTGTACCGCGTGGTCAAGGAAGCCATGGGCGGCACCCTGGCCAAGTTTTCCGTGTCAGCCTTGCTGTTTGACTATGTGCTGACCGGCCCCATCAGCGCGGTTGTCGCGGGACAGTATCTCGCCGGATTCATCGAGGATATGGCCCGTTCCATGGGCCACCCGCTGCTGCACTTTCCTGAAAATGCGTTCTCCGCTTCCTTCGGCGCGATTGTCGCCATTTATTTCTGGTGGAAGAACACGCAGGGAATTCACGAGTCCAGCCAGAAGGCCGTGCAGATCATGATCATAACAACGGTCATGGTGGTGATTCTCATCATCTGGTGCACGATTACCACGCTGCGCATTCCGGTCCAGTTGCCGCCCAGTCCCTTCGGGCATGGCATCGTTCCGCTGAACGGCGAATCGCTGGGTTGGCTGAGTAACACTTCGATTCCCCATCTTGCGGCGGGATCGGCCTTCCTGACGTTCATCATCGTTTTCGTTGGTTTCGGGCACTCCGTTCTGGCCATGAGCGGCGAAGAGACGCTGGCCCAGGTCAACCGGGAGATCGCCCATCCGAAGCTGAAGAACCTGGAAAAGACCGGATTAGTCATTTTTGTCTACAGCCTGCTTTTCACGTCGCTGGTGTCGTTTTTCGCGGTGATGATTATTCCCGACAAGGTCCGGCCCGAGTATTTCGGAAACCTCATCGGCGGAATCGCCGTTTATCTGGTCGGGCCCGAATGGGTCAAGCTGGTTTTTCATGGCTTCGTGGTGCTGGTTGGAGTGCTCATCCTCTCTGGGGCGCAGAACACCTCCATTGTCGGCGCTAACGGCGTACTGAACCGCGTTGCCGAGGATGGAGTGCTCACTTCCGCGTTTCAGAAGCCGCATCCACGCTTCGGCACCAGCTACAGAATCATCAACCTCATCGTGGCTTTGCAGTTGCTGACGATCATCGCCACCAAGGGAAATGTATTTACCCTGGCGGGCCTCTACGCTTTTGGTGTTGTCTGGAGCTTCGCCATGATGTCGCTGGCGGTGCTGGTTCTACGCCGCAAGGAGCCCGGCGGCAGGCAATGGAAGGTTCCGGGAAACATTACCCTCGGGCAGCGTGAGATTCCGATCGGTGTAATTCTGATTTCGGCAGTGCTGTTTACGACGGCGATCGTTAACCTTCTCACCAAGAAGCAGGCGACGATTGGCGGTGTCGCCTTCAGCGCGTTGTTCTTTGTGATCTTCAGTTACTCGGAGCGCAAGGTCGCCAAGGAGCGGCAGGGCAAGCCGGAGAGTCTCGATCAATTCCGCGTATACGGCAATCAGGAACTCGGCAGCGGCGCCATGGGCGTGCGGGCGGGAAATATCCTGGTGGCGGTGCGGGATCCACGCAATCTGTACTATCTGCGCCACATTCTCGGCCACACCAACACGACCAAGCAGGATGTAGTCGTGATGAGCGCGCGGCTCTACCATCGCGAGTACACCCTGGGCGGCAATACGGTCTACGAAGCCGCCCAGGTCTTCGACCACTACGAGCAGGAGTTGTTTACCGCCGCGGTTGCGGTTGCGGAGAAGGAAGGCAAGCCGATTTCATTGCTCGTGGTTCCGGCATCCGATGTTTTCGACGCCATCATGGTGACGGCGCAGCGCCTCGATTCCAGCCGCGTCATCTGCGGCCTCTCCAACAAACTGACCGCCGACGAACAAGCAAAACTCACGGGAGACGCATGGGAGCGCCTGGCAGAGCCCCGTCCGCGGCTTTCGCTGGAAGTCTGCGCTCCGGATGGCTCGGTCCGGGAGTATTCTCTCGGCCCGCACACACCGCGTATGCGGGCGCAGGATGTCGAGTTGATGCACAAGCTTTGGCTCGAAATCACCGCCGATCCCAAATTCGCCGGGACTCATCATTATCACGTCGTCGCGCTCGCTCTTGAGGAATTGCAGCGCGAGTTGTGTACGGAGGAGCGCGCCACTCTGCTGCAAAAACTGCAGGAAGAAGTAAGCCGGCCGAACCAGCAGTAATTGGACTCCGGCCGATGATCGAAGAAGGCCGGCATCGCTGAAGGGTGCAGGAAAGCTTTCAAACTGCGTGCAGTACCGTGGAAGAGCAGCGCTTCAGCGCCGCGTAAAGCGAGCAGAATCGGTCGGGCTTCAGCCCCCGTGGTCGCCGTTGGCAGGCGAATGGATTTTTCGCCGCCCGTAAAACGGCCCTGATACAAATCATTGCCTTCAAACGGCCCCGTCTAACCTTTCAGGACATTTTCCAGAGAATCCCGCAACGACTTGAAGCGGAACGGATACCCGCCGGTCACGAGCTTTTTCGCTTCCACCCTCTGGCTGCCGAGCAACAATGCCTCTCCCATCTCGCCGAACGCCAGCTTCACCGCAAATGCGGGCATGGGGAAGATCGCAGGTCGCGAAAGCACGTTGGCCAATGTTTTGGTGAACTCCGCGTTGGTCACGGGTTTCGGTGCAACCATGTTGACCGGCCCGTGCATGAGATCGCTCTTCAGAATGTGATGGATCGCACCCACCATGTCTTGCAGGTCGATCCAGCTCATCCACTGCCGTCCGCTGCCGATGCGCCCGCCCCCTCCCAGCTTGAACGGCGTCAGCATCTTCGCCAGCGCGCCGCCCCCGGCGCTCAGCACAATTCCGGTGCGGAGATGCACGGTCTGTATCCCCGCATCCATGGCCGGCTGGGTGGCCGCTTCCCAGTCGCGGCAGACGTCGGGAAGAAATCCCCGCCCCGGTGCGCTTGATTCGTTCAGCACTTCGTCCCCGCGGTCGCCGTAATATCCGATCGCGGATCCGCAGATAAACATTTGCGGCTTATGCCTGGCTTGTGCCAACGCCTGCGCAAGGTTCCGCGTGCCGATCACGCGGCTGTCACGGATCTTCTTTTTCTTCTCATCGGTCCAGCGGCCGGCAATACTTTCTCCGGCGAGATGGATGACGGCGTCGAAGCCGGAAAACACTTCTGCCGTTAGCGGCTGAGCCGGATCCCAAGGGATCATCTGTTCATCGTGGGAAGGAGCCGGTGAACCACCCCGGGAAAGGCGCACGATTTGAGCGCCGCTGTTCTTTAGAGTCGGCAAAAGTGCAGAGCCAATGAACCCGGAAGCCCCGCTCACCAGCACTCGAGCCATGCGAAGGCTGACCATGTTCAATCACTCTAGCAGACAAAAAAGCAGAAAAAGTCACGGTCGGGGAAATGGAAAGCGCTGAATTTCCTGAAAAGAAAATTCACTTCCAAACTTTTGAACCGGCTGCCAGCCGCGGCGAACGCGCCGCCGAAACCCGCGCTGCTGCCGGGATCGCGATAGTGAGGCGGAGCAATCAAGGGCTATAATCAAAACAGGCCTCGCGTCTCCTCCCGGTTGTCCCAGAGCTATCACGGTAACCGTTTCGCGGGCTTATAATCCTGCATGGCGACCTTACGCCAACAGATCGCTACCACTGCCCTCACGCTGACGAAGTTCCGCGATCTGATGAAGCGGATGCAGGAAAGTCGTCCGCACGATGACCTCACCATCGTCAAGAAAGCCTACGACTATTCGCTGAAACATCATGAAGGGCAGACCCGCGCGTCGGGCGAGCCTTATCTGGTGCATCCGCTGGAAGTGGCGCTGGTGCTGGCCGAAATGAAAATGGATCCGGTTGCGGTCGCGGCCGGACTGCTCCACGATTCGGTGGAAGACACCTCGGTCACGATCGAAGACATCCAAAAAGAATTCGGCGAGCAGGTCGCACACATCGTCGAAGGCGTCACCAAAATCAGCAAGATCGATTTCGCGACCCGCGAAGAGCAGCAGGCCGAAAACCTCCGCAAGATGATGCTGGCGATGGTCGACGACATTCGGGTCGTCCTCATCAAACTGGCCGACCGCCTGCACAACATGCGCACGCTGGAGCATCTTCAGCCGGAGCGTCAGAAGAAGATCGCAGAAGAGACGCTGGAGATTTACGCTCCGATCGCCCACCGCCTCGGCATGGGAAAAATTCGCGGTGAATTGGAAGACCTGGGCTTTCGCTTCCTCGATCCGGTCGGATACGAGCAGGTAGAAAAGGCAGTCAACGCCCGTCGCAAACAGGGCGAAGCGTTTCTGGCGAAGACGCAGCTGATCATTTCCGACAAGCTGAAAGAAGCGGGAATTCAGGCGAAGGTCGAAAGCCGTATCAAGCGCGTCTACAGCATTCACAAGAAATTGCAGAAGCAGCGCATCTCGGTGGACCAGGTTTATGACCTGTGCGCGATGCGCGTGATCACGCGCTCGCTGCAAGACTGTTACGCCGTGCTCGGCATCATTCACAACTTGTGGCGGCCCGTGCCGGGGCGCATCAAGGATTTCATCGCCATGCCGCGGCCGAATTTCTACCAGTCGCTGCACACCTCGGTGATCACGGAAGACGGCACACCGTTTGAAATCCAGATTCGCACCGAAGAAATGCACAAGATGGCGGAGGAGGGAATCGCCGCCCACTGGAAATACAAAGACGGCCCGGTTTCGGCGCAGGATGAACAGCGCCTGGCGTGGTTGCGGCAGGTTGTGGAATGGCAGCGGGATGTCAGCGATCCCAACGAATTTCTTTCTACGCTGAAGGTCGATCTCTATCCGGAAGAGGTTTACACATTCACTCCCAAGGGCAAAGTCGTCGTGCTCCCGCGCGACGCGACGCCAATCGACTTCGCCTACACAATTCACACCGAAGTCGGCCACACCTGTGTCGGAGCGAAAGTAAACGGACGGATGGTGCCGCTGCGCCATAAGCTGAAGTCCGGCGACATCGTCGAAATTCTTACCCAACCCGGACACAAGCCCAGCCGTGACTGGCTTGGCCTGGTCAAGTCGTCACGCTCGCGCAACAAAATCAAGCATTGGCTGAATGTTCATCAGCGCGAGCGCGCCATTGAAATCGGCCGCAAGCTGATCGAGAAAGAAGCACGCAAATACAGGATCGCGCTGAAAGACATCAAAGATGACGATCTGACGAAGGTCGCCTCCGCCTACGGGTTGGGCAAAGGTGACGACCTGATGGCTGGCATCGGCTACGGAAAGTATTCCGCGAGGCAAGTTTTGGCGCGGCTCTTGCCCGCCGGCGCGACACATTCGATTGCCGGAGATATCGAGTCAGAAGGCCTGACCTCAGAGCCCGGAGCCATCGCAAGCGTTGTCCGCCGGGTCTTCGGCGACCACAACGCGATTACCGTCCGCGGCCAGGGAGACATGCTGGTCTACCGCGCGCGCTGTTGCAATCCGATCCGCGGGGAAAGCATCGTCGGCTACATCACGCGGGGCAAAGGCGTCGCCGTGCATTCAATCAATTGTCCGAATGTCACGAACCTGCTCTACGAGCCGGAACGCAAGATTGATGTCGAGTGGGCCCGCGATGAAACCACGCCGACGGCCTATCCGGTAAAACTGACGGTTTTCTGCGACGACAAGTTCGGCATGCTCAAAAGCATTACCAGCGTGATCGGCGATGCGAAGAGCAACATTCGCAATATCACGGCCCAAACCGCGAACAGCCAGGCCAGTGTTGAGGTCGTGCTCGACATCGCAGATCTGAAGCATCTCGAAGCCATCATCGTCGGCCTGCGGAAGATTCAGGGAGTGCATGAAGTACAGAGGCTGCAGAAAATCTAGAAGCAGTGGTTAGTGGCCAGTGTTCAGTTGTCAACTGCGGTAGCCGGAGTCACACTCGTGTTTGTCATCCTGAACGAAGCGAAGGACCTATGCATTCCCGGCGAACTGCATAGATCCTTCGCGGCAGAACGCCGCTCAGGATGACAACACACGCGATGAACAGCAAGGGAGATTTCCTGTGTGGTACCCTGTGCCCTCTGTGGTTTAGCTTCTTGAACTAGCAACAGGAACTCATCATGCGCGAAGTCATCTCCACGAAAAACGCAGCACCCGCCGGCGGCCCATACTCGCAAGCCATCAAAGCCAACGGCTTCATCTTCGTCGCCGGACAAATTGCCGTTGATCCTGCCACAGGCGAGTTCGGCAAAGGCGATGTGCAGGCGCAGACCGATCAGATTCTCCGCAGTCTTTCCGCGATTCTGGAAGCTGCGGGCAGCAGCCTCGCGAAGGCCGTCCAGGCGAGGGTCTTTCTCAAGAACATGAACGACTTCGACGCCATGAACAAAACCTACGCAAAGTTCTTCACCAGCGCGCCGCCCGCCCGTACGACCGTGGAAGTCGCTCGCCTGCCGAAAGATGTATTGATTGAGATCGATGTGATCGCGGTGGAGTAAAGCATTTTACCGCCGACGACGCAGAGTTCGCCGAGAACTGAGACGGCAGGTAAGGGTAGGTAAGACCGATTCTCTCCGCGTACTCAGCGATTTCGGCGGTGAATGTTCGAAGTTGTTCTTAAAGGAGTTCCCATGATCCGAAGCGCAATGATCGTCGTTGCTTTAGCGATTCCGTCGCTGTGGGCGCAAACCGCCGCCAAGAAGCCAGCCGCTGCCCGCCCGGCTGCCGCTGGCCCAACCAAGGTCATTGGCGAAGGCGTCAAGACTGCCTCGGGCTTGCAGTACTGGGACATCAAGGTCGGCACCGGCGAAACTGCCAAATCCGGAGACCACGTGAAAGTCCACTACACCGGTTGGCTGACCACGGGGAAGAAATTCGACAGCTCAGTCGGAGGCGCGCCCTTCGACTTCACCATCGGCGCTGGGGACGTGATCAAGGGGTGGGACGAAGGCGTTGCCGGAATGAAAGTCGGGGGCAAGCGCCAGCTTCGCATTCCGCCAGATCTCGCCTACGGTGCGCAGGGCTACTCTGGCGTCATTCCGCCCAATGCTCCTCTTATCTTTGACATTCGGTTGATCGCAACCAAGTGACAACCCCTCAACCACAGAGGACACAGGGGCACACGGAGAGATTCGAGATCCTCTGTGAAACTCCGTGTCCTCTGTGGTGAGAGATTTTACGCCTTAGCGACTTTGCCGCTGCGGATGCAGGAAGTGCAAACGCGGATGCGCTTTCCCTGGCCGTTGACCTTGGCGTGCACCGGACGCAGGTTGATGTTCCAGCGCCGCTTGGTGACGTTGTGGGCGTGGCTGATGCGGTTTCCCGCTTGCGGCTTCTTGCCGCAGATTTCACATTGTTGTGCCATGACGACTCCCGGATCCAATCAGAAAAGTTCAGATCTTGTAAGGCAAACCTAGATTTTACAAGAATTTCGCCCGATTGGGAAATCCCAGCCGCCGGGAACTTGTGTGGGGACAGCCGCCCTCGGCTGTCCGCGGAGCGAAGCTCCGCTCTTGCCGAGGCAAGCGATCCCTTGAAACCGAGAATCTCATCCAGATCGTAGACGCATATCCTGCTGCGCTCTGCCGGCAGGCGTCCGCCGCTCCATGATGGGACACTCCCATGCGATACTAACCCCATGCAGTCCCCGCTCCAGGTGCCAAGCGCCGCCACCGATCCCCAGGCCGTCAAGGTGCATCTGACCACAGGGGCGGGGATGGATATCGCCTGGAAAGACGGACATACCTCGCACTACCCTTTTATTTATCTACGCGACGCGTGCCCTTGCGCCATGTGTGAAGATGATCGCGGGAAAAGCGGCCGATGTGCGGGAGATCCGATCCCAGTGGCACCGGGGACACTGCCCATTTTCAAGCCCGCGGCCAGACCTCTGGCGGCCGAGGGCGTCGGCAAGTACGCCATCAAGTTCTCGTGGAACGATAATCACGATCTCGGTATTTATTCCTGGGCGCTGTTGCGCGAGATTTGCCCCTGTGAAGAGTGCAAAGCGGCGCGGGCTGCGGGATGATTGGTTCGTTGGTGAAACGCTGAGTGCTGTCGAGCAGTCTAAAGGATTCAACGCCGGTGAGTCCGACCAAGCCAACCTCCGTTGCGCAGTCGGTAGTCAGCGAACTGCTGCCCGAACTGCATGAGAAGTCAGGCTGCGAGAAGATCGGGCTTACGCTCGAAGCTTTCGAAGTCATTCTCTGTGAAGTGGGCGCGAAGCACTCCGCGCCGGGCTGCTCGGAAGGCGAACTCCGCACATTCTT
>DASXDY010000106.1:0-62483 GCA_036490405.1 Candidatus Sulfotelmatobacter sp.
CGAGTTTCTGTTCTCGCTGGTGCGTAAGCTCGATTGTCCCGTGTTCCTCGTTCTCACGAAGATCGATCTCGTCCGCAAGGACCAGCTTCTGCCGATCATCGAGTCACTGACAAAGCAGCACAACTTTGCCCAGGTGATTCCGGTGAGCGCGCGCAAACGCGATGGGCTCGAGGTGTTACTGAGCAAGATTGTCGACGTGCTTCCGAAAGGCGAGCGCTACTACCCGAAAGATCAGTACACCGATCAGCCACTTCGCTTCATGGTGGCCGAGCTGATTCGCGAAAGCATTCTGATCGAGACTGGCGAAGAGGTTCCTTACGCGTCGGCGGTGGTGATTGAGGAATTTGAAGAGCCTGAGCCCTCGTCCAAAACCAGAAAAATAACCAGGATCATGGCCGCCGTTTACTGCGAGCGTGAAGGGCAGAAGGCAATTCTGATCGGCAAGGGCGGAACAAAGCTGAAGGCCATCGGGACCGGAGCGCGGCGGAAGATCGAATCACTGCTCGGTACGCAGGTTTATCTTGAGTTGCACATCATCGTCGAGCCCGGCTGGCGCAACTCGAGTGGATTTGTGGATTCACTCGATTGGCGCAGGCAACTGGAAAAACTGGGCGGCGAATAAGCCGGTTGGTCCGTGGACCGGAATCTCGATAGGATTGCGGCCGGGTCAGCGAATGACTTTGAAGGGGCCTGAGCTCGCCGGCCCGGGCTTTGCCGAACCGTAATCGGAATCGAAGCCGAGCTGGAGCTTGGCGCCTTCTGACATCATGCCTGCGTTCCAAGGCGGATCGAAGACGATCTCCACGTGAACTTCTTTCACGTCAGGCAGCGCGGCCAGCTTCTGTTCCACTTCAGCCTTGATCACGTCAGACATGCTGCAGCCGGGCGCGGTGAGCGACATGCGCACATCGATGCGGTGCCCGCCGGATTCAAGCAGAACCGCTGCGGCAGAATAAACCAGGCCGAGGTTGACGATGTCGACCGGAATCTCCGGATCGCGCACCGTCTTGAGTGCCTTCCAGATCATGTCTTCCTGAAAAGCTCCCGCGTCGTTGCCCGGCCCAGCAACTGGCGCGGCATTTGAATTTGTGGGATTGGATGCGGCCATAAAAAAGCCTCGCGTTACTCGGTCGAGACGGTTTCCGGCTTGTCTTCAAGCGCCGATTGTAGCGTGTGCCAGGCCAGTGTGGCACATTTGACCCGGGCGGGATATTTGGAGACGCCGCCAAACGCGGCCAGCTTTCCCAGATCCTCCGCGTTTTTCATAGCCTCGGGGTCACCGGTCACAAGGTTGTGAAACTCTTCGAAGAGCTTGGCAGCTTCTTGAGTACTTTTGCCCTTCAGAACCTGCGTCATCATCGAGGCCGAGGCACGCGAGATGGCGCAACCCGACCCCTGAAAACCAATATCCTTGATGGCGCCGTCTTCGATGTCGAGATAAACCGAGCAGCGGTCGCCGCAGAGTGGATTGAAACCTTCGGCGTGATGATTGGCCGCAGCCGGCTTGCGAAAATTGCGCGGCGCCTTGCTGTGCTCCAGAATCACTTCCTGATAGAGATCGCCGAGTTCGCCCAGGTCCGCGTTCACGCAAACACCTCGCGCGCTGCACGAATGCCTGCGACCAATGCGTCTACTTCGCCTTTTGTGTTGTAGACGGCGAAGGATGCACGCGCCGTAGCCGGGATACCAAAGCGCTCCATCACCGGCTGCGCGCAGTGGTGGCCGGTGCGGATGGCGATGCCTTCACGGTCGAGGATAGTGCCGAGGTCGTGCGGGTGAACGTTGTCGAGCACGAACGAAAGCGCACCTGCGCGCTGGCCGGCCGTGCCGATAAGTTCGACGCCGGGAATGGCGCCGACAGCTTCCGTGGCGTAAGCCAGCAAATCATGCTCGTGGGCGGCGATGTTGTCCATGCCCAGAGCACCGATGTATTCGAGCGCCGCGCCGAGAGCGATGGCCCCGGCGATGTCCGGAGTGCCCGCCTCGAATTTCCAGGGCAGATCGTTATAGGTGGTCTTTTCAAAAGTGACGGAGCGAATCATATCGCCGCCGCCCTGGTAGGGAGGCATGGCCTCAAGCAGCGCGCGCTTGCCGTAGAGAACTCCGATGCCGGTAGGGCCATAAACCTTGTGACCGCTGAAGGCGTAGAAATCGCAATCCAGTGCTTGCACGTCGACGGCAAAATGCGGAACGGCCTGCGCGCCGTCCACGAGGACGGGGACGCCGCGGCGGTGTGCGATCTGAATCATCTCACGCAGCGGATTTACCGTTCCCAGCGCGTTCGACACGTGGGTGATGGCGACAAGTTTGGTGCGCGGACCGATCAGCTTTTCAAATTGATCGAGCAAGAGCTCGCCGCGATCGTCGATGGGCGCGACCCTGAGGTGTGCGCCTTTCTCTTCGCAAAGGATCTGCCACGGCACGATGTTCGAGTGATGCTCCATCGCCGTGATCAGCACTTCGTCGCCCGCGCCCACATGCACGCGGCCGTATGTCTGCGCGACGAGGTTGATGGCTTCGGTCGCGCCGCGCACAAGAATAATTTCGCGCGTGTCGGCGGCGTTGATGAATTGCTTGACTGTGAGCCGCGCGGCATCGTGCGCCTCGGTGGCCCGCACGCTGAGCGTGTGGACGCCGCGATGAATGTTGGCGTTCATGTGCGAGTAGTAGTTGACGATGGCATCGAGAACCGCGCGCGGCTTTTGCGAAGTAGCGGCGTTGTCGAGATAGACGAGCGGCTTGCCGTTGATTTGCTCGGCGAGGATGGGAAAGTCCGCGCGAATCTTTGCCACGTCGAGGGCGAGATTGAGGGCGGCGGCAGCTCCGCGGGTAATGGGCTGGGCGACTGTGGTCAACGCACTTCCTCCCAGGTCTGTACTTCTTCTTCCGCCAGAGTCGTCGGAGCGGCGGACTTGCGATTACGCGCCAACTCTGTGAGACGCTTGCGAATCAGGCCCTCGGCAAACTCTCGCGCCGCCGGTTCGTGCACGCGGTCGAGACATTCCGCGGCAAAGGCATAGAGGAGAGCATTCCGCGCCGCGACCTCGTCGATTCCACGCGAGCGAAGGTAGAAGAGCTGCTCTCCTTCGATCTGGCCGATCGTGGCGCCGTGCGTGCACTTCACGTCGTCGGCGTAAATCTCTAGCTGGGGTTTGGTGTCAATGCGCGCGTTGTCGCTGAGCAGCAGATTGCGATTGGTCTGTTTGGCGTCAGTCTTCTGCGCGTCCTTGTGGACCACGATGCGGCCGTGGAAGACGCCGCGCGACGAGCCGTCCAGAATCCCGTTGTAAAACTGACGGCTGCTGCACTGCGGCTGCGCGTGCTCCACCAGCATGTAGTTGTCGAGGTGCTGAGTCCCCGCGCCAACAAAGAGGCCGTTGATCAGGCACTCCGCGCCGTCTCCCGAAAGAACGGGGTGGACATTGTTGCGCACCAGGCCGCCGCCCAAAAGGATGGAGTGTGAGGAGACATTGGAGCCGCGCGCCTGCTCAAGGCGCAGCGTGGAAATGTTGAAGGCCGCCAGATTCTCTCGCTCGACGAGGAAGTGTGAAACCACCGCATCCTGTCCGGCCACCAATTCGGTGACGGAGTTGGAAAATGTAGCCTCGCTGCCGAGCGAAATGTAATCTTCAATCACCGCCGCGTGGCTGGTGGGCTCGGCGACGATGAGGGTGCGCGGGTGGGTCATGATCTGTGCACCCGCACCGGCGGAAACATACAAAAGATGAATCGGCTGCGACAGATTGGCGGCTCGGCGAATGCGCACGTACGCACCGTCTTCCCACAGCGCCGAGTTCAGCGCAGTAAACGCATCGCGGCGAACGTCGGCATAGCGGCCCAGATGCTGCTCGATCCCGTCCGACGCGCAACCTTCAGGCGCGGCGCCTATCATTCCGCAATCGATGGCCGACTCCAGCGCGCAAATCTCCAGGCCCTTGGGCAGGTTGCCCATCTCTGAAAGCCCCGGCGCAAAGTGGCCGTTCACAAAGACGAGCCGGCAGGCGGCTCCGGAAACGCGAAACGGCTCAATGTCGCCCGCCGCAACCGCTACGCCGCCCTGGGTCGCGCGCTCAAACGGAATCTTGGCCAGCGCCGCGAGATTGGTGAAGCGCCAGTCTTCGTCGTGCGTGGTGGGGAAACCCTTGGCGTGAAAGCGCGTCCATGCGTCTTCGCGCAACTGGCGCAGCCACACAGGATCGCGCTCCTGGCGCTGCTTGATCAGCTCGCCATAGGCTTCAAGATATGTATTCGGGCTCTCGGTCACCGTTGCCATTTCTTTCTCGCTTCCGCTTTCTATCAGTGCACTTGTTCTGTCGACTTGCTTATCGGGCTGGCAAAGCGGCATCCGCGTCCGCCAGGCCGTAGCCTTTTTCCTCCAGCTCCAGCGCCAGTTCCGGCCCTCCGGAGCGCGCGATCTTGCCGTCCACCAGCACGTGCACAAAGTCGGGTGGGATGTAATCGAGGAGCCGCTGGTAGTGCGTGATGACGACGAACGCACGCTCAGGGTTGCGCATGGCATTCACGCCCTGCGCCACAATTCTGAGAGCATCGATGTCGAGACCGGAGTCGGTCTCGTCCAGGATCGCGAGGCGCGGCTGGAGTACGGCCATCTGCAGAATCTCATTGCGCTTTTTCTCCCCGCCCGAGAAACCCTCGTTCACCGAGCGGTGCATCAGCTTATCGTCCATTTCCAGCAGCTTCATGCGCTCTTTGTAGAGGGGCAGAAAATCCATGGCGTCAAGCTCATCTTCGCCGCGGTACTTGCGGATCGCGTTCAGTGCCGAGCGCAGAAAATACGCGTTGCCGATTCCGGGAATCTCTACCGGATACTGGAACGCCAGAAATACGCCTTCCCGGGCCGCTTCCTCTGGTTTCATTTCCAGCAGATCCTTGCCATCGAGCAGGACCCTGCCGCCTGTGACCTGGAAGGTTTCGCGCCGCGCCAGCACCGCGGCCAAGGTGCTCTTGCCCGAGCCGTTTGGACCCATGATCGAGTGCACTTCTCCCGCATTCACAGTCAAATTCACGCCCTTTAGAATTTCGTGGCCGTCCACGCTGGCGTGCAAATCTTGAATTTCCAATAAAGCCATTGGGTCGTCTCTCTCCATTCGATGTTCGGTGCGGGCCGGAAGACCCACACGATAGCCGGAACAGAGCCCGGCGCAACCAGTTATCCGACGCTGCCTTCAAGGCTGACACCGAGAAGTTTCTGCGCTTCGACGGCAAACTCCATGGGCAGCTCCTTGAAGACGGTCTTGCAAAATCCATTCACGATCATCGAGACGGCATCCTCCGCTGTCAGCCCGCGCTGGCGCAGGTAAAAGAGCTGGTTCTCGCCAATCTTCGAAGTCGACGCTTCGTGCTCCATCCGCGCCGTGGCGTTCCTCACTTCGATGTATGGGAAGGTGTGAGCGCCGCAGCGATCACCGATCAGGAGCGAATCGCACTGCGTGTAGTTGCGCGCGCCCGTTGCGCTCTTGAGAATCTTGACCTGGCCGCGGTACGTGTTCTGCCCGTAACCCGCCGAAATGCCCTTTGAAACAATGGTCGAGCGCGTGTTCTTGCCGATGTGAATCATCTTGGTGCCGGTGTCGGCCTGTTGGCGGTTATTGGTGAGCGCCACGGAATAAAACTCGCCGACCGAGTTATCGCCCTGCAAGATGCAGCTCGGATACTTCCAGGTGATCGCCGATCCCGTCTCCACTTGTGTCCATGAAATCTTCGAGTTCACACCGAGACACTTGCCGCGCTTGGTCACGAAGTTGTAAATACCTCCGCGTCCTTCCTTGTCGCCGGGATACCAGTTCTGTACGGTCGAATACTTGATCTGCGCATTATCGAGCGCGACCAGCTCCACGACTGCTGCGTGCAGCTGGTTCTCATCGCGGATGGGCGCCGTGCAGCCCTCGAGGTAGCTCACGGATGCGCCTTCGTCGGCAATGATCAGCGTGCGCTCGAACTGGCCTGTTTCCGACGCATTGATGCGGAAGTAAGTGGACAGCTCCATCGGGCAGCGCACACCCTTGGGCACGTAGACGAACGAGCCGTCGGTGAACACAGCAGCATTCAGCGCGGCGTAAAAGTTGTCGGTCTGAGGAACCACCGAACCCAGGTATTTCTTCACTAGTTCGGGATGCTTTTGAACGGCCTCAGAGAACGAGCAGAAGATCACACCCATTTCTGCCAGCTTGCCCTTGAACGTGGTGGCCACGGAAACCGAGTCGAAGACCGCGTCGACGGCTACGCCAGCCAAAAGCTTTTGCTCGGTGATCGGGATTCCCAGCTTTTCGTAGGTGCGCAGAATCTCAGGGTCCAGTTGGTCGAGGCTATCGAGCTTGGGTTTCTGCTTCGGCGCCGAGTAGTAGGAAATGTTCTGGTAGTCGATCGGAGAGATGGTCAGGTTCGCCCACTTCGGCTCGCCCTCTTCGCGCTTCATCTTGAACCAGTTACGGAGCGCATTCAGCCGCCATTCCAGCATGAACTCCGGCTCGCCTTTGCGCGCAGAGATCAAGCGGACGATGTCCTCGTTCAGCCCCTTTGGAACGCGGTCTTCGGCAATGTCGGTAACAAAGCCCCATTTGTATTCCTGTTCGGCAAGACCGCGAATTGTGTCAACACTTGAGCTCATTCGTCCTCCAAAGGACTGGGCGCGAGATTGGGTCCGAAATCACGTGCCTGAAGCGGCGCTCGGACCGGGCAGAGATAGACTCCCCACCATCCCGCTATATAGGACTTTTTTAGTCCTATATTAACTTTAGTGTACCCCGATCTAGGGCCGTTTTCAAGGCTGGGCCTCGCACATTCGCATGTGCTCAATCTGTAGAAGGGAATCCAAGGGCCGAGACGACCCTTAACCGCAGATTGCATTGGAGATATGCGATGAGACTGGCCCTAAGAGAGCCGGCTTTATTTCACTGAATGGAATTCTTTGGTCTTTTGGGTCCCGGCTCACGGACGCGGCTGGCCTCAAAGCTAACGATCTTCCAATCTCCCTGATCATTTCGGACGTAAACGTGCGTGTAGCGGTAGTTGCCGATCACTTTTCCATCCGGGGTGGTTGCCTGAATATTTGCCAGCGACGTCACCACGGCCGTGGATCCGTAGAACCGCACCTTCCGATCAGTGACGTCGAGAAGAGTGAAACGAAGGCGGCCAGAACTCATGCTTTGCAGGGTCTCATCGCGGGATTGCAGCGTGCCTGACGCGGTGATTCCCACATAGTCCACGGCCAGCAGCGAGTCCATTACTTTCGTGTTTGAAGCGAGTACGGCTTCGCGCCATTCATCCTCAAGCTGATCGATATCGTGGCGGCTCTCGTGCTTTTGCCCCATGGGCATCGCGGCACTGAGAGGAATGGCGCAAACGGCACATGCAACGAGCATTGCAAGAGCTCGTCCGGGCTGCAGGCGACGGCTAGCAAGACTTAAGAGGACGTTCGCAGATCCCTGCATACGCGTCCACGGTATTCCGGAAACCATGCGATGGTCAAATAGAAATCGCATAAGGGCGCCAGGGCCTCTGGTCAAGGTTAGGTTCGAGGTTCGGTTCACTGCCTCGGTCCGGCTGCAAATTAGACGGAACGAGCCCGCCAGAGAGTTGCGCCGCCTTGCCTTTGGTCCGCGTTTGCTGGTCTGCGTTTGCGGCCGCTAAGTCGTGATCGACCCAAGCTCTGATGCGAATTCGGGCAGTACAGACCCAAGCTCTGATGCGAATTCGGGCAGTACAATCGTCTGGCCGCGATCGGGGCCCGTGGAAACCATGCCGATCTTCGCCCCACTCTCACGCTCCTGGAAGGCAAGGTATTCCCGAGCTGCCTTGGGCAGCCTGTCGAACTCGGTGATGCCCTCCGTGGATTCGCTCCAGCCCTTCAGGGTGGTGTAGCGGGGCTTGATCGCTTCGAGCCCTGCCACATCCGCCGGGATCTCGTCCGTGACCTTTCCACCGATCTCGTAGCCGACGCAGATGGGAATCTCTGCCAGTTCATCCAGAACGTCGAGCTTGGTTACCACGAGCCATTGCGCGCCGTTCACCTGGTTGGAATAGCGCAGCATCGGAATATCGAGCCAGCCGCAGCGCCGGGGTCGTCCCGTGACGGCGCCATATTCGTGCCCGCGCGCGCGCAAATGATCGCCTGTTGCATCGTGGATCTCAGTCGGGAACGGGCCACCGCCCACGCGCGTCACGTAGGCCTTCGTCACGGAAATGACCGTCCCGATCGCAGTCGGCCCCACCCCGGTTCCAGTCGATGCGCCGCCGGCCGTTGCCGAAGACGAAGTGACAAATGGGTATGTGCCGTGGTCGATGTCGAGCATCGTCCCCTGCGCGCCTTCGAACATCACGCTGCCGCCCTGCGATAAAAGCGTGTTGAGCATGCGGCCTGTGTCGGCAACGAAAGGCCGAATCCCTTCCGCTGCCGCCGCGTACTCCTCGTACATCTTTGCCGGGTCGAGCGGATCTGTGCCGAAAAGCGCATGTGCGATGGCGTTTTTCTCCGCGCAGGCTGCTTCAATATGCGTTTTGAGCAGCGCCGGATGCAGCAGGTCGACCACGCGCAAGCCGCTGCGCGCCATCTTGTCTTCGTAGGCCGGCCCGATGCCGCGGCTGGTGGTTCCGATCTTCTTGCGGCCCGGCGCGCTTTCCGCGGCCAGCTCAATCATGCGGTGGTAGGGCAAAATCACTTGCGCGCGGTTGGAGACGAAAAGATTCCCGTCGACTTCGACGCCCAGCTCACGAATGCGTCCGACCTCGCTAAGGAATGCGATGGGATCGAGGACCACTCCGTTGCCGATGACGCCCTTGCACCCCGGGCGTAGGACGCCGCAGGGGATGAGCTGCAACACGAACTTGTGCTCGCCGATGATCACGGTGTGCCCGGCGTTGTGCCCGCCGGCGTAGCGCGCCACGGCCGAGAACCGCTCACTGAGCACGTCTACGATTTTTCCCTTGCCCTCGTCACCCCATTGGGCGCCCAGCACCACAGCCGTCTTCGCTCGCATCGTCGCCTTGAACCCACACGTTCGCCCGCCGCAAGAGACATTCAACATGCCTTTGCGCGCGGGCGCAGATTTGGATGCGGGCTGATCGTCCGCAACCTCTTCGATTCTAAACCCTTGGATTCTGAGTATCGCTGCAGAAGGGCCAGTGCGCAGGCGCCCGCAAATCCACCACGCGGCGATTCCGCCATCTCCTCGGGTAGACTCGGAGAGTTGCCGCACGCGTGGCTCGCATTGTGGACGCATGACCCAGATGACTACCTGCTCCGAGTTCACGCTCCGCCCGGCCACTGAAGACGACATCCCATCGCTCCAGGCGCTCATCGAGGCGTCGGTTCGCGCGCTCCAGGCCGGCGACTACACTCCCGCTCAGATCGAAGGTGCGCTGGGCACGGCGCTTGGCCTCGACACCCAGCTCATTGCCGACCGCACCTATTTCGTCGCCGAGGCCACGTCCCCTTTCCAGCCGCATTTCGCCGGATGCGGCGGATGGTCGAAGCGGAAGACGCTATTCGGCGCGGACCACGGCCCCGGCCGAGAGCCCGCGTTGCTCGATCCCGCCAGCGATGCCGCCAAAGTCCGCGCCATCTTTGTACATCCAGCCTGCGCGCGCCGGGGACTCGGCTCTTTGATACTGGCCACCGTGGAAGAAGCCGCCCGCGCTGCCGGTTTCCGCCGTTTTGAATTGGGATCCACGCTTACCGGTGTTCCCCTGTATCGTCTCCGCGGCTATGTGGAGACCGATCGTATCGTAGTCCCTCTCGCCAATGGAGAGTCCGTTCCAGTCGTCAGAATGGTCAAAAGCTGAGCAATGCGGTCGACCCTGCTCTCGCGCGCTTGCCAACACTCCGAAGTGAGAATCGATCGCACCTGAGACGCCGCCCCTGCTCACTGTTTTGTAATCTTGCTTTGGTACCCTCTCGCCATGACTCCAAGCCTGACAACCCAGAGGCTACTGCTGCGCCGCTGGCATACGTCGGACCGGCTGCCTTTTCAGAAGCTCAACGCCGATCCGCGGGTAATGGAGTTCATGCCGGCGGTGCTCTCCCCGGAGGAATCCGATCGCCTCATGGACCGTATCGAGGAACATTTCGAGCACTACGGTTTCGGCTTGTTCGCCGCGGTGCTGCTGGAGAGTCAAACTTTTATTGGGTTCATCGGGCTTTCCGTTCCAACCTTTGACGCTCCTTTCATGCCCGCGGTCGAAATCGGTTGGCGGCTCTCAGCCGATTACTGGGGTCGCGGCCTGGCTACTGAAGGCGCGCATGCGATGCTGCGCCATGCTTTCGAGGACCTGGAAATTCCCGCGCTGGTGTCGTTCACGACGCCACAGAACCTGCCTTCGCGCAGAGTGATGGAAAAGCTGGGAATGGTTCACGACCCCGCCGGCGATTTCGACCACCCGCGGCTGCCGGAAGGCCACGCCCTCAGGCGTCATGTGCTTTACCGGCTCGATCGCGATACGTGGCGCACCCAATCTGTATAACCTGAGCGACACTTTGCTCATTGCGCTTCAAGAATCGCATCCGCAATTCGCGCCGCCTCGACTGCGGGCCGAACCGCATGCACACGCACGATCGACGCTCCATTGAGAATCGCGGCGGTCATGGCGGCCACGCTGGCATTTTCGCGCGCGGCCGTGGGTGCGGGCTTGCCGCCGAAAAGTGGCGCGAGCGTGTGGCCGAGGAACGACTTCCGGCTCAAGCCGGCCAGCAGCGGACGGCCCACCAAAAGCAAATCAGCCTGCCTCGCCAGCAGTGCGTAGTTTTCGTCGAATCGCTTGCCGAATCCGTAGCCAGGGTCGAGCACAATTGATTCCGGCGGAATTCCGGCGCGCTGGGCGGCGGCAAGACTTACGGCCAGCCCCTCGCGCACCATGGCCAGCAGCGCATCCGGCTCAAGCTGCTTTTGCGCGCGCCACTCTTCAGGCCGTCCGCGCGAGTTTGACAGCACCACTCCGGCGTGAAACTCCGCGCACACTTCTGCGATTGCAGAATCCCACGTGAACCCGCTGACGTCGTTCACAATCTCCGCGCCCGCCTTCAGCGCCGCTCGCGCCGTTCCGGCCTTATATGTATCGACAGAAACCACCGCATCGGGCCGGCTCTTCATAACTCCTTCGAGCACCGGCAAGAGCCGCGCCTGTTCTTCCTTTGCGCTGACTGCTGCGTCTGCATCGCCCGCGCGCGAGCCTGGCCGCGTGCTCTCCGCGCCGAGATCGACAATGTCAGCGCCTTCGGCAATCAGGTTGATCGCCCGAGCGACGCACTCGCCCGAAACCAAAGAAAAACCGTCGCTGAACGAGTCGGGCGTGATATTCACGACTCCCATCACAAGCGTGCGCCGACCCAACTCAAGTGCCCGCGTCCGAAGCTGCCATTGCGCCGTGGGTCTCATAGGGTTCATTTCAGATGGTACGCCGCTCTACTGCTGCCTTTGCTACACTTCGGGGCATGGCCTCTCGTCGGCGCATTCTGTCACTTCTGGTGCTGAGCGCATTTTTTCCATCCCGCTGGCTTGCCGCGCAGGCGAACCCAATTGCGCATCCCGGCGCGTCCCACGTGCCCAGGACGGGGCCGCTCGCCGATCGCATTCAGGCGATTCTTGCCGACCCGGCGTTGAGCCATGCCAACTTCGGCATCAGCGTCACCACGCTCGACGGCCAATCCCTCTACGGTCTGAATGACGGTCGGCTGTTTTCGCCGGGCTCCAATGCGAAATTGGCGACCACCGCCGCGGCCTTTGCTTTGCTTCCAGTCGACACGCTGACCTGGACCACTTTCGCGGCCGCGGACGGCGATGTGGACTCAAGCGGCACGCTCCATGGCAACCTGGTGCTGCTCGGTGTGGGCGATCCAACGATCAGCGGAAGGCACTACCCGTACGTCGAGCCTGGAACCACGCCTCCTGCTTCCGCAGCGAACCAGCCCACGTCTGCGCCGAAGACGTCAATGGAGATTCTCGGCCTTCTTGCCGAGCAGGTGGAGCAGACAGGCGTACGTGTGGTGGATGGCAATGTGATCGGCGACGATACTTTCTTTTTGAGCGAGCCATATCCGCTGGGCTGGAGCTGGGATCACATGCAGTGGAGCTATGGCGCGCCTGTTTCGGCCCTCACGTTTAACGACAACACGGATGAGCTGAACATCACGCCTGATCCTGCCACTCCTGGGGCAACGCAAGCGGAGTGGATGCCTGACGTGGACTACTACACAATCGACAATCGCATGACGGTTGCTGGAGCCGGTCAGCAGGCGTTCCCGGGACTGGAGCGGCGGCCTGGTTCCCTGCTGGTGCGCGCATGGGGAACGGCCCCCGCGAGCGGCATGCAGGTTGGAATGGCCGTCGAAGATGCGGCACAGTTCACAGCAGACGCATTCAAGCAAGCGCTTGAACTTCGCGGTATCAAGGTGACGGGGGACGCTGAATCGCGCCACAAAGACGCCATGGGAACGGGCGATTTTGCCGGCGAGCGCGAGCAACCCCTCAAGCTTGTTCCGGGCAACTTCACCTCCATCGCCGCTCCTGCCGAAGGCCGCCGCATCCTTGGAGCGCACATGTCGGTGCCCGTGACGGAAGAAATTACCGTAACGAATAAGACGAGCCAGAACCTGCACGCGGAACTTTTGCTGCGCCTGCTGGGCAAGCTCTACGGCACCGACGGCAGCTTTGAAGAGGGATCGCGTGTGGTGAGGCAATTCCTGGTTGACGCGGGGGTGGCCGACGCGGACTTCTATTTCGTGGATGGGTGCGGCTTGAGCAACGACGACAAGATCACGCCGCGCGCCTTGACGCGGTTGCTGTCGTACGCGTCGAAACAAACATGGGGCAAGGAATGGCGCGAGACGCTGCCTGTCGCCGGCATCGACGGAACACTCGATCACCGCTTTACAAATTCGCCGGTGAAGGGCCAGATCTGGGCCAAGACCGGCACACTGGGCGAGGTCAGCGCGCTCTCTGGTTACGCGAATGCGGCAAGCGGCCGCATGGTGGCATTTTCCATTCTCGTCAACGGCCGGACTCCCGGCAGCACCGCTGAAAGTCAAGCCATCGATCGCATGACTGAAGCGATCGCCGCCGCAGAGTAGCGGCGCTCGAATGCGCACAGAGAATCCGCGACCCCCAGTTTTTGGGGTAACGCTTCCATTTCCTGACGCTGCTCCTATTCGGGAACACCGTTACGAAAGGGGGAACACTTACCTATTGCGCACGCTGAAAGTTGTTGAAGCAGCGCTATCATGGAAGGCAATGCGTACGAGGAATCTTCTGATGGCTGCTGCGTTCACCGCTTTCGCTTTCGGATTCGCCGGGTGCCGCAAGTTGCCGCCGTCGAAACCGTCCTCAGAGTGGACGCCCCAGGAGGCGCGCGGCGCAGGGATCTTCCAGGCCAAGTGCGCACGCTGCCACAACCCCACGTCGACGGCGCCACTACACGGGCCGGGACTGCAAGCGATTACGAAGGTGAAGTCAATGCCATCCGGAGCGCCTCCGACCGACGAACGGCTGACAGCGGTGATTCTGGACGGACGCGGGATGATGCCCGCGACGGCGCTGAAAGACCAGGATCTGGCTGACTTGCTGGCCTACTTGCACACGCTATGACGACGGACACCAATACGAGCGTATCAACCTCCGACGTCGCGCCGGCACCGGAGAAGGTGAGCGCGAAAGGGTCTTCGCTGCTCAAGCTTCCGGGTCTCATAGCAATCAGCCTTTACATGCTGCTGCTCGCCGGCACCACGGTTGTGTCTGTCGTGGAACAGCGCACCGGAGTGGTCTATCTCATCTTTTCAGTATTCTTTATCGCAGGTGCGTTTGGCCTTCTTCTGCTGCTGCGATGGGGGTGGGCACTCACGCTCGCCGCAGTCGCAATTCTCTCGGGATGGTTTCTTTGGGATTTCTCCGTGCGGCACTCTTATCCCTCGCTGATGCATGGGCTGCTGAATCTACTCTTCTTTCTTTATCTGGTACGCACGGATGTGCGGGAGAAACTCAAGTAAACCTTCCCGAGCCCGTTTCGAGATCGGTTATTCCAGCAGACTTTCCCTGTCCAGCAGGCTCTCAGGATCACGGTGGCTGTCGCTGAAAAGTTGGCTGATCTGACCTACGATCGCGGCCAAAAACGCCCAGACCAGGAAGAGCAGCCCGATTGCGGTCAGCACCACTCCGCCGACAGCGGCCGGACCATTCGTCAGCACATCGATGTGAAGAGTCGAGCCGGTGAACGGAAACGACGCGGTGAAGTTCGTGGCGCCATTGCAGTAGCTGAGGATCGTGGTCAATCCTCCCGCTAGAAAAAGCACACCGAGTAATAAAGGACGTTCTGCTCTCATCGTTGCCTCCCGTCGTTTTTGTCGCGTGCGAAGATCGGGGGTGCAAACCACCCCCTTCATTCCACACACCGGCCAAGACAACTTGCTCAAATAGATGCGATCTTCTGGTGAATGGTTTGGGCAAAGATTTGGGCCAGGGCGGACGAAAGTGGCCCAAGTACCTGTAAAACCAGGGGGATGCCGGGCGGTCTGCCTAAAACCAATAATCCGGTGCGATCGCACGAAGTATGCCGCGCAGGCCCCGCGAAAAAGCGGTACGCGGCGAATCGTAGCGCCGGTTCTTGAATCCGAAATAGCCCACCGGGTCGACATTGCACCGAAAACGCAGATGATAGCCCGGCTGGCCTTTGAAGGGAATCACCTTACGAAAGATCAGATGCTCGAGCAGGCGAACGTCGCTCGTGTTCATCTCACGATTCGAGCCGCGCAGCTCGCGATCATAAAAGGAATGCGAGCAAACGAAGAGCTGCACCCTGGCGTCGTAGCCGCGGCGAAAGAGGCCAAGCTTGCGGCAGTCGATCATGAGCTCCAGCGGAGCCGCGCCGGCATCAGTGACCCGATCAAGCGCTTTGCCCAGTGCCGGAAATGTGAGCCGGCCTGTGACCTTGATGAGGTGCGTCGTGGCGGGGCGCAGTTGGCTGAGCGCCAGACCTTCGTCGAGCATTTGCATCTCCGCATAGCCATAATTCGTGCCGGCAGGAATCTCGTGCAAAGGCAGAGACAAAAACTCGACCTCTCGGCGTTGCGGGTTTTCGCTTTCGGCAATTGCGTGCAATTCTCTCAAATCCGCGCCAGAGTTTTCGAGGAACAGAATTCGCCCGGCGGCTGGGTGCGGATAGCTCAGCCAGAAGCGCAGTGCGCGTTTGTAATCCTCAAGGCGCACCTGCGGCAAAGCGCGTTTAACTTGTGCGCTGGCTGCGGGAGTGATCGTGGCCGTGATGACCAGGAGGAATCTTGGCTTTTGAATCGGTGCCGGCGGGTCCATTGGAGAGGTCATCTCGCGCCGGAGTCGCCGGCTGGATCATCGGCAGCGACGGGTTGAGCACTCGACATAATCGTCAGTCGATGCGCCTCCCACGCCTTGGCAAACTTCCAGTTCACGTAGGCGGAATGATTCAAGTGGAAGATCAGACCTTCCCTGCCGTCGAGAAAGCCGCCGCGAAAAATGTAGTTCTTGATGAACGTCAGCGCCGGGTTCAGCACCGTGTTCGTCACGAATGCAAAAACGGAATCGCTCGTTCTGCCCTCGCGCAGAAACAGCGGAATGGTCGCCGTGCTGTAGCGCTGCATATGTTCGATGTAATACTCAACGCTCCGGTATTGCAGGTGGAGCATGTGGTTCTTCAATTTCCCGCTCGGCTCCTCCGTCTTGGGAGTGGCGTGCGGCTCGGTATCTTCGCGAAGGTGCGCCACGCCGCGGCGAAAGAGGCGCAATTTGTAGTCGGGATAAAGTCCACCGTGCCTCATCCACCGGCCAAAGATCCGGTTGAGGCGGGGAATCATGTAGGCGTTGTATTTGGGCTGTCCGCGGAGCAGCGATTGAATCTCGTCGGCCAGCTCTGGGGTCAGCCATTCGTCGGCATCGAGATTCAGAATCCAGTCGCTGGTGCATTTATTGAGTGCCGAATTGACCTGCGCGCCGTAGCCTTTCCAACTCTCGTAGAAGATTCGCGCGCCAAAGCTCTTGGCTATTTCGACCGTCTTGTCGGTCGAGCCCGAGTCAACTACGTTGATCTCGTTGGCCCATTTGACACTCGAAATCGTGCGGCGAATGTTCTCCGCTTCGTTGCAAGCGACAATGGCCACTGAAAGGGTCTGCATAATTTTGCGTTTGGGCTCTCTGACAATTGTGCACAGAGTAGCACGCGCACGGCGCAAGGAGCCGGGTCCCCGGGCTGCGTCCTTGCCACGAACTGGGGTGCCCCAGGTCTCGCTTCTGAGACCTGGGAAGCACAAGCCTCAGCTTCACTTCGTTTTTCCACCACAAATTGTCGCGCCGACAATCCCCTCAATGCCCGCTACAATAAACCCGATGGAGCTCGTCCAGATTTCGCCGGCTCGCCGCTTGCCCGCCCCCAAGCCTGAATGGCTGAAGGCCCGCGCGCCCGTCGGCGAGAATTACCACGACCTCAAGCGCCTCGCCCGCTCGCTCTCGCTCCACACTGTCTGCGAAAGCGCGCAGTGCCCCAACATCGGCGAGTGCTGGCACCACAAGACCGCAACCTTCATGATGCTCGGCAATCTGTGCACGCGCCGCTGCGGATTCTGCGCCGTGCCCAAAGGCCGCCCCGAGCCCATCGACTTCGACGAGCCCCGCCGCGTCGCTGAGGCCGTAGCGAAATTGGGCCTGCAACACGCCGTAATCACAAGCGTGAATCGCGACGACGACAACCTCGGCGGCGCGCGCGCTTTCGCGTTGGTGATTCAGGAAATTCGCCGCCAGGCCCCCGGCTGCCGCGTCGAGGTTCTCATTCCCGACTTCCAGGGCGATCAGGAATCCATTCGCACCGTCGTTGAAGCGCGGCCGGAGATTCTCAACCACAATACCGAGAGTGTGCCTCGGCTTTATCGCGTGGTCCGATCCGGCGCACGGTACGAGCGTTCTCTTGAACTCATCCGATACGCCGGAGATCTCAATCCAAAACTAATAAAAAAGTCGGGCGTGATGGTGGGCCTCGGCGAGGAGACGCACGAGCTACTCGATGTTTTCCGCGATCTTGCCGGCGTGGGTTGCGACATTCTTACTATTGGACAGTACCTTCGCCCTTCGCACGATCACTTGCCAATGGCGCGCCTATACACGCCTCGCGAATTTGCCGACCTTAAGAAAGAAGCTCTTGGAATGGGCTTTCGGCACGTCGAATCGGGTCCGCTAGTGCGATCGAGCTATCACGCGCACGAGCAAGCCGCCGCAACGGGTCTCTCCCTCCCAGCGGGAATGTCATCCTGAGGACCCTGACCCTGAACGCAGTGAAGGGGAAGGGGCCGAAGGATCTGCGGTTGCTTTTGAGACCCAAATCGCTGCAGTTGTAGAATATGCGTTGACGAATTCGCATCATGAGGGCAAGTTCAATGGCATCGTTCATGGACGGCAATCCGGCACTTAAAGGACTCTCGAGCGATCTGAGACGGCGCATGGATCAGGCGGTCGCCGACTTCCAGGCCAATCTCGCCGCCACGCGCACCGGCCGCGCCAGCGTTCACATGCTCGACCAGATCAAGGTGGACTACTACGGCACTCCCACGCCCATCAATCAGCTAGCGCAGCTCTCCGCGCCCGAGCCGCAGCTGATCGTCATCTCTCCCTGGGATCCGACAGTACTAAAGGAAATGGAAAAGGCCATTCAGACTGCGGCCCTCGGCTTCAATCCTCAGTCCGACGGCAAGATCATCCGCATCCCCGTTCCGCCTATGACTGAAGAGCGTCGCCGCGAGGTCTGCAAGCACATCAACAAGGTCCTTGAGGAGCACCGCACCGCCATCCGCAACGTGCGCCGCGACGGCAACGACGCGCTCAAGAAGCTCGCTAAGGAAAAGAAAGTCAGCGAGGACGACGAAAAGCGCGCTCTCGAAGAAGTCCAGAAGATGACGGACGCCGAAATTCGCCGCATGGAAGAGCTTTCGCAAAGAAAAGAAGCCGAAGTGATGCAAGTGTGATTTGGCAAGGCGGCCGTCTTCCCGTGAGCCGTTCTGAACCGACACTATGGGTTTCGCCCAACCCTCCGGCCGATTCATTTATGCAACCAGTTCCAGATTGAGCGTCGCACGCTCTGGCAACTTTAGGTCCGGTGTGGCCGAAACAATCATCCGGTCGAGCCCTACAATCGCCAGCACCCGTGCCACACGCCGCGACGGATTGACAACGGCAAACTCGTGCCCGGTCTCGCGAGCCTCGCAGTAAAGCGAGACCAGCGCCGCCAATCCCGCCGCATCGATTCGCTCCGTGCGGCCCAGATCAAGCCAAACAGATTGCCGGCGAACGAGCGGCCTGAGCTCCCAAACCAACCCTTGTTCGTGGCCTTTTATCAGTTCGCGGTGCCCGCTGACGATTTGCGTGCTCGAATTCTGCTCAACACTGTTCATATCAAACTCCTCTTTGCGAACGAATTGCCGATTTGCTCCTGGTCTATTGGGTGGACCAGTTTTTGGGTCGCCCGGTTGCATTTTCTTGAGTGCCCGGGTGCCCCACCTTCGGCGCGTCTTTGTTCTTGCGCCTAAGGTGGGAGGGGAAAACAACTTCTAGTCGGGCCCGTATTCCGTGCCGAGTTTAGACCGGCGCCGACTACGCTGCGACACGCTTCCGATATGCTTCCACCACCATCTTTCCTGTGTGCCACACAATCTGAAGTGCCACCACCGCAACCGCGACCATCAGGGCCGTATGCAATCCTCTGTTCGCATCGGCCAGCGACTTTGCATTTGCCGCCACAGTCTTTGCCAAAAATAGTTGCTGCCCCGGCGCAGCCAGCAGAATTCCTAGCGGAATCAGTGACAGTGAATGCATGGCCCAATGCCGCCACACTCTCCGCTTCTGCCACGCGCCGCCGGTCAGGTCTGCGATCTTCCACATCAGCTCGAATCCGTTGATGCCGACGATGCACCAGTAGAATGGCCACCAAGCGTGCGCGAGCTTGTAGGGCAGCGAAGCCAGATACCACGCACCAGGCCCGAACATGAGATACGGATAGTGCGGCACCAGCAGCAGCCACGCAAAGAACAAGCATCCAAAGATCACTTCGGCCATCGCCTTGGCAAAACTCCACCGCCTATTCTCGTTATCGTTCGCATCAACCGGCGGCAGGTCCAGCGGCGACCACCCAGGGTTCAACGGCGGCAATTGCGCGATCTTTCGCCCGAATTGCGAGCCTGACAACTCAATCACCGCGAAAACCAGCGTGACAATCGCTCCGTTCGTTAGCCAGATCCACGGCAGACTCAGCGCGATCCCCGCGTAAGCCTCAGGGCTCGATCCCACCGCTGCGAAGGTGATCGTTTTCGCGACCACGTAAATTGCTGTCACCCAGTAGAACGCCAATTTCAGCACGTACCAGTACGTCGGAAACAATCCCGGCCCGATCAAATACTGGTGGCGCTGGTACCGCGCCGCGACTTGCAACGGCGATCCGAGCTGCTTGATCCACTCCTCGGCCTCTTGCTGCGTCAGCGGGCGCCCCAGCTCCGCCTCTTTGTCTTCGAGCTGCGCCTCAAGGTTGGCCCGCAGTTCGGCGATGATGTCGTCCTGCCGTTGCCACGGCAAGTGCTTCTTCACGGCCTGAAGGTAACGATCCAAAAGTTCCATGGCTTTCCTCAATTCCTCACAGAAGATTGGTGATGGATGTGTTGATCCGGTTCCACTCGTCGAGCAAACGCGTAAAAATCTGCTCGCCGTCGCTCGATAGTTTGTAAAAACGCTTGTTGCGCTTCTCTTCTTCGCGCCACTCGCTGGTGAGCAGCCCTTGCGCCTCAAGCCGGCGCAGCAGCGGATAAAGAGTGCTTTCGTCGATCTCCATGCCGCGGCTCGCGAGTGCTTTGCGCAGCGTGTATCCGTAGTGCTCCTGCTTCAGCTGCGCCAGCACCGCCAGCGTCAGACAGCCACGCCGTAGCTCGAGGCGAAGGTTTTCGAAGAGGCTTTCGGTCAAAGTCATGCTGTACCTCAAACACTGTACAAAACACACTGTATGTCACATAGTGTATGTTGTCAAGTGATTTCTTAAATTTTCTGGGTTTGAGCCTCGACGGCCAGTGCGAGTTCGCACTTCGGAGGTATAAAGAACTATCAACTTCCTTGCTTCTCGGCTCGATTCAGCTCCATTAACCCCTGAAAGGCAAACAAGATGAGCCTTACCCGTCGCCAATTCCTCATGCGAGCCGGCCAGACCGGCGGATACTCGGCCGCCTTCGTCCTCATGCAGTCGCTCGGCCTGTTGGCCATTCCTGAAGCCGCCGCCGAAAATTCAAAATTGCGTCTCGTCGATGGAAAAGGCGCGCGCGTCGTCATTTTGGGCGGCGGCATCGCCGGGCTGGTTGCAGCCTACGAACTGGGCAAAGCCGGATGGTCGTGCACGATTCTTGAAGCGCGGCAGCGGCCCGGCGGCCGCAACTGGAGCGTCCGCGCCGGCACCGAAGTCGACTTCACCGACGGCACGCGCCAAACCTGCGAGTTCGAAGAGGGCAACTACATGAACGCAGGCCCCGCGCGCCTGCCCTCCACGCATCGCACCATGCTCGGTTATTGTCACAAGCTGGGCGTCTCGCTTGAAGTGGAAGTGAACTCTTCGCGCAGCGCGCTGATGCAGAGCGACAAGCTCAACGGTGGCGTGGCTGTCGCTGAGCGCCGCGTCGTCAACGACACCCGCGGCCATGTCTCTGAACTCCTGGCCAAGTGCATCCGCAAAGGCGCGCTCGACCAGGAGATCACCAGCGACGATCGCGAGCGCATGATCGAGTTCCTGCGCCAGTACGGCGATCTCAATCCCGACCTGCTCTTCCGCGGCACCGATCGCTCGGGATTCAAGGTTCCGCCCGGCGCCACCTCGCAACAGTCCGTCCTCAACGATCCGCTGGCGATGAACGAATTGCTCTCGGCCGATTTGTGGCAGGGCATGTTGGTGGAAGAAGTCTTCGAGTGGCAGCCCACCATGTTCCAGCCCATCGGCGGCATGGACCGCATTCCGTACGCGTTCGCGTCGCGGCTTGACTCGGTGATTCGCTACAGCGCAGAGGTCACGCGCATTCGCCAGTCCGACAAGGGCGTCACCGTCACTTACAGCGACCATTCCGGCGGCGCGGGCGGCCGCTCCGGCGCCGCGCAGACCGGCGAATCTCAAACAATAGAAGCCGACTACTGCATCTGCGCCATGCCGCTCACGATTGTTCGAACTCTCGACGCCGACTTCAGCGCGCCCGTTCGCGCCATTCTCGACAAGGTGCAGTACGACTCCGCCTACAAAATTGCGTGGGAAGCGCCGCGCTTCTGGGAGAAGGAAACCAACATCTTCGGCGGCATCTCCTATCTGCAGCAAACCGTCGACCTGGTCTGGTATCCCAGCGCGCGATTGTTCTCAGAAAAAGGCGTTGTCATCGGCGGCTACTCTACTGAGTACGGCCCGGCCGCCGGCGCGCTGCCCGATCTTCTCGGCAAGACCGACCTCGCGTACCGCGAAGCCACTGTCGAAGGCTATGCCTTCGGGCATCTGCCGTCGATCGAGGCAAAGCTGGCCGCGTCGCGGCGGTCCATCGATCTGCTGCATCCCGGCCACGGCAACGATCTCTCGAAGCCGGTCTACGTGAGCTGGGGAAAGATCCCGCACAATCTCGGCTCGTGGATCAGCCTTGCGTGGAACGACGAGAAGGCTCTCGCCACGCTGCAATCGCCAGATCGGAGGATCTACTTCGCCGGCGACCACACCAGCCGCCTGGTCGGCTGGCAGGAAGGCGCAGCGCTCTCGGCGTATCGCGTGATCAACCAGCTTAGTGATAGGCAGCGGAGCTAGCGGGGTTCCGCCTGCGCTGAAGCTCCGGCGCGACGGGCAGCGCGTTTGGGGACCGGGGGCGCCCTTCGGGCGGCGGAGGCGATTCTGCGGGTTTTGCGATAAAAGCGAAGAAATGTGTCGAAATTTGTCGATGGCGATAAGATAACTCGTCTATTTTTCAATTGTTTAGCGAAATGGATGTGACCCCCCCGTGTAAAAATGCTTTTTGCTTTCGGGAGGGGAGGCAACAGGAGACGGAAAGCCAGCCGGTAGCTGGGATGGAGAAGCAGGGACCAAGGGACCGAGGGAACAATAAAGACAGGGAACAGGGAGTGGGGAAAAAGGAACAGAAAGACCAGGACCGAGTGATGGCGGTATGGTGGTGTTTCATCATGGAACTATTGTGCGCCAAAGAGGCGTAATGATCGGCAAACTTGGGGAGAAAAGAGGTCAGAGATAAGGGATAAGAGGGAAAGGGGTTACGTGAGGCGGGCGGATTTATTTTGGCGGGAGCCTCTTGACAGGAGGGAAGGGGTTAGCGGGGCCAGAGCATGGGGTGGTGATCGTGTCTCCTGCTGTTAGGATGTACACAAATAATCGCGGGCCAACTCCGGATTGTACGAATCACGTATGGGCGGACTAGGGCGGAGGGGTGCATGGACTCGGCAACAATTAGGCTCTTCTTACCCCACGGGGATGCGAAGAGTCTCCGAACTGCTGAAATATCAAACTGGTCCGGAAAAGCAATTGCTGCCCCCCGAACGGAATTGGAGGAATTGTTAGCTAGGGAGGAACTCGGCAAGGCCGGAGTTTATATCCTGCTCGGCACAGACCCTCAGACAAACGCTGCCCACGCTTACATAGGAGAGGCCGAGGTGATCCGGGACAGGATCAAACAACACAAGTCAAAGGAATTCTGGGTTTCCGTAATCGTTATCACGACCAATGACGAAAATCTAACCAAGGCTCACGTGAGATATCTTGAGGCCCGGTTGCTGGATGAAGCCGGGCAGGTGAAGAGATTCACCCTCAATCAAAACTCTGCCACTGGCTCAAAGCTTCCAGAATCGGACCGCGGCGACATGGAAGTTTTCTTGGCGCGCATTCGCCAACTCCTGCCTGTCCTCGGAACGGACATTTTGACTCCCGTCGGAGTCAGCCCGTTAAAGAATGCACTGACTGAATTGCTCTATTGTGAAATCAAAGGACTCAGGGCAAAGGGTAGGCGGAGCGCCAACGGCTTCGTCGTATTTAAGGGATCCATGGCGGTTCTGAATGAGCGCCCATCCGCAGAGAGCGCTCCGTACATCTTGGCAGAACGCAAGCGGCTCGAAGGCGACGGAAGTTTGGTCCGCAACCCCGAATTTCTGGAGTTCACTTCAGACACAGAGTTCCCAAGCCCGTCCCTTGCCGCGTCCGTAGTTCGGGGCGGGAAAGCCAACGGGCTCACCGCCTGGAGAAGTACGGGCGGAAAGACCCTAAAGGAAATTGACGAGGATACCTAATGCCGATCGGGTTAGCCGTGCCGCGGGAAGAGCCCGGCCCATCGCGATTTGACTGCATGAAGGATTGGAATCGAGTTGTTGGGCGGGCGGTGCTGGAAAACAACGACGAGACCACACTCGCCGCGCCCCTTTGGATGTTTCCTATCCGCGATCTGCCCATAGCGAAGCAACTTAGCACGATCGGCCCCGCTGAAATGCGTGCACTGGTTCGCGAAAACATTGTCAGACTTGTGTAATTCATGAGCATGGACAAGGGAAATCGATGTTTCTTTTGAAATTCGTATTCGGGCATCTTCCGTCGCAGCTACGAGGACTAGATAGACGCTGCCCACGTCTGCGAGTAAAGCCCCAAAGGATGTTTCAGGGCTGTTCCAAGCGTCGCAAACTTGTTGGCCCGTCCCGCTAAAGTCATCCAACAGCACTACAGCGTCGCCCGCGCCGATTCTCGTGGAATCATTTTCCGGGAGCATCGCCTGTCGAAACAATACGCTCCGATCGACGAACAGATCACTATAACGCTTCGAATCAAGTCTATTTGCCACGCGGAAGTGGTGAAGCATGGCGTCCCCGCTTTCACCGGCGCTTCCGGACATTGCGGCAAATCTCCAGTTGCCCTGCCGCTGACTGCGCTCGACATGCCATCCTGGAAGCGCAGAAAGGGCCTGCTGAAACGCTTTGTAGATCTGACCCTGACCGAAATACTCCACGACATCAAGAACCCGCGCGGCAAGATCACGGTCGCGGACCTCGAACTGATCTAGCCAGCTCTCAATACTGAGATTGTTAATGCCATCCCGATAGGAACCGAATCGATCGGTCCAGCGCTTGAATCTCCTGGCGTCTATTGGCGTTCCGGGCGCCGAGGGACGTCTCATTCTCCTTCCCTCCACCCGAGGTTCTTGAGTTTTTCCTGAATGAGTTTTGCCAATAAACTAAGGCGCTTCCATAAAGCCTTTTCGCCAAAATAATCCTCAATATCCAGTGAATCGATCTGCTCGTACAAAGTATTTGCTGAGCTCAAAAGCTTCTTGGCCGTAGCACTCGCGGCAGCAGACTCGATATTCAGATGGTCGGGGGTCAATTCCGGCTGGTCCGCGAATTGCTCAAGACGCTTTGATATAGCTGAGAACTTATTGGCCTTGACTGCGTTGCTAACGTATTGTTTTACGATCCTGAAATCGGTTACCGACTTAATACCGCCGGCCACAAACTTCTTGAGCATGTCGTCCGTGAATTTGTCTTTCTTGAACCATAAGAACTTATTAACTGCTCGGTCGTTTCGGACTGCGTAAAGTTCAATGAAAAAGTCCGACTTGAAACGCCTATCGGGGTCAGCGTCCAGCATCATATTCTGATAGCGCTTGGGATATGAGAGCAACTTCTTGCAACGCACTACAACGGCTTCATCGAGGCCGGTGAGCTCGGCAAGCGCGGAGCCGCGCTTTTCCTTTAGTTCTCGCATGAGAAGCTCAAGCTTGAGCGCAGTGGGCATCAGTTCCCAGTCGACTCTCAGCTTGTGAATCTGAAACATTGTCACAATGTTTTGTGCTAATGTCGGTTCCGCAACTTCGTTGACGGGGACGGTTCTTTTGCCAACATCTTTAGCGCAAATCCAACGGCGTTGACCATCCAAGATCACGTAATCGTTCGTGCGTTTCTCACGATACACCGTCAGCGGGACGAGGATTCCCACACGACGGATTGATTCGCGAAGAACGTCGAGTGGTTCGCGATCGAAAAGAACTCTTGGATTGTGTGGGTTGGGTTTGAGCGAAGAAGTGGCCAGAGTCTTGACGCCGATTGCTTCCACGCCGAGTTCGACTGGCATTGTTGTGCCTCTCAATTGTTCGAGATCAACACTTCCTTTGTAACAACGCGATGGGCAGCGAAGCCCGCGACATTGCGTCTTACCGAAAGTGTCTCGTACGAAAAGCCCTTTTTCAAAAGGTCGGCCTCGTCGGATTCAGCATAGCTGACAACGAAGCTAATACCCTTGTTATCGAGGCGCTCCATCCATGAGCGAAGCCGAGTAATTCTATCGATTGAAAAAGTGCTTGGGTCATATTCGCGGAAAACTCTTCGCGCTCGCACGGCGTAGGGTGGGTCCATGTAGACGAAATCACCCCTCTCAGCTTGCATCAGAACCTTCTCAAAATCTCCGCACACGAATCGCGCTCCACGAAGTCGCCGCGAGCACCGCGTGAAGACTTCGTCTTCAGGAACAGCGCCACAACGATCTCCGCTGTACGGTACGTTGAACTGACCTCTGAGATTCGTGCGATAAATCCCGTTAAAGCAAAATCTATTGAGGTAGATGAATCGGGCGGCACGAACGTGAGGTTCCAAGTCGGTAGGTTCCAGCGCCCTGAGCCGCGCGTATTCCCGCTGGCTCCATGGCGGGATCGCCCTCAGTTCCTTAAGAACCGCATCTAACCGGTACTTCAGCTCAATGTACGTCGAAATGAGCTCAGGATTCAAATCGCCCAGAATTGCTTTCGGCGGATTCAGCGCGAAAAACAGGCAAGCCGAGCCTGCGAAAGGCTCAACATAGCGCTTGTGTTCCTTTGTCCAAAAGGCCTTCAATTTTGGGAGCAGCTTTCGCTTGCTTCCAGCCCATCGGAGAAATGGCTGGCAGTCAGCTGTCGACATCCTGGCGGCGACAGGCATCGCGTCCCTCACGAAGTCAACTTATGATAGCGCGCAGAGATGATTTGACGGGCAAAATAACCGCCGTGCTGAATATGTGTGTGCGCGGCGCATGAACTGGATGTGGGTGGCGGGCCTGAAGGCCATTTCTTTGTTATGCGCGATTCAGTGGCCTGAAGGCCACTGCTCCCTCCGGAATCGGCCCTTCAGGGGTTAAAACCCCATTGTTGATTGATCCGCGAATCGGCATGGCTGAAGCCATGCCCTGACAAAAGGCTTGCCTGTGCTGAGGCACAGGCTTTTGTGTTTTTGGAATTGCGGCGTGGACGTGTTCTCGCCGCCCCTACGGGGCTGCAATTGAATCCTTGCGGCTTTCCCAGGACTGCGCCCGCACGGCGGGCTTGTCCTGGGCTATTTTCGTGTGCTCCCTACGGGAGCGTGCGGCCCGCGGCCCACACGCCGCGTGGGTTCCCCGGCCATGCCCTGATGCAAAACAAAAGCAACCGCAGATCCTTCGGTCGCCGCGCGACCTCAGGATGACATCGAGGAAAGAGGAGATCGTGCGATCCCACCCTAGGCGCAAAGACAGAGACGCGCCGAGGGTGGGGCACCCCGAGTGACGAGGGGGCACCCGGATTCGCGGTGGGTTTGGCGAAGAGCAAATGCAGGTCCTTCGACTCGGCCTTTTCGGCCTCGCTTAGGATGACAGGGCGAGAGGTGTCGGGGAAGAATCCCCGACCTATCATTTATTTTGCGGGCGCATAGGCGCCGGGGATAAATCCCCGGCCCACCGTTCACTTCTTCGGGCGCTTGTAGAAGGGGATCGGAACTTGTTTGGCGCGGACTTTGTTGGCGCGGCATTCGACGATGAGATCGGCTCCGCTGGCGGCGACGGATGCTGGCACGAGCGCCATGGCGATATTGGCCTTGAGGAACGGCGCGGGAGAGCCCGACGTGACGACGCCGATGGGCTCGCGGGTGGACGATTCTCCAGAAGTCGAGGACGCGGAGTCGCTATCGATTGAATGTACGGAGTAGCCGTCGCGGGCGATGCCGCGGTCGAGCATTTCGAGTCCGACGATTTTGCGCTTGGGGCCGCCCGAAGCCTGCACCGCCGCTAACGCATCACGT
Source organism: Candidatus Sulfotelmatobacter sp. (assembly GCA_036490405.1). Classification (GTDB taxonomy): domain Bacteria; phylum Acidobacteriota; class Terriglobia; order Terriglobales; family Acidobacteriaceae; genus Sulfotelmatobacter. Next base: position 27,081 of record DASXDY010000106.1, read on the forward strand.
CCAATAAAAGAACCTTTGTCGAGCGCGGGCCCGCCTTCGGCGGACTTGAGCCAGCGGGCAATTTTTGAAAAGCGTTCCAGACCGGCTTCGAAGACGTTGATGTCTTCGGAGATCTCGTGGCCGTAGAGGCTCATGCCCGCCTCGAGACGCAGCGTGTTGCGCGCGCCGAGGCCGCAGGGGAGAATATCGAATTCGGCGCCGGCATTGAGCAGCGCGTTCCACATGGCCACGGTGGTTGGCTCATCGGAAGGGATGTAAAGCTCGAAGCCGTCCTCGCCGGAGTAGCCGGTGCGCGCGATGAGAGTGTTGGCGATGCCGGCGACGGTTCCCCAGGTGAAGTGATAATTTTTGATGGCCGCGAGGTCGACCCTGGTGAGCCTGGCGAGCGTGTCGAGAGAGCGCGGGCCCTGCAAGGCGAGTTGCGAATAGTAGGGCGAATAGTTGGCGAGGTGAATGCCGGGGAAGCGGCTGACCTGCTGCTTGATCCAGGCGAAGTCCTTGTCAGTGGTGCCGGCGTTGACGACGAGTAGGTAGTCGTTCTCGCTGAGGCGGTGCACGAGAATGTCGTCGACGAATGTGCCCTGCGGAGTGAGGAGCGCGGAGTAGTGGGCCTGGCCGTCGACGAGACGCGAGGCGTCATTCATGGAGATGTGCTGGACGGCGGCGAGAGCTCCGGGACCGCGGAACTGGAGTTCGCCCATGTGGCTGACGTCAAAGAGGCCGACGCCGGTGCGGACGGCGAGGTGCTCGGCGATGAGGCCGGCGCCGGGGCCAGGGTATTCGACGGGCATGTCCCATCCGCCGAAGTCGACCATTTTGGCTTTGAGCGCGCGGTGGGTGGCGTTGAGCGCGGTCTTTTTGAGGGCGGGGGCGGTGGGCGAGTCGGGCATGCGGAATCCTTTTGCGGGCAGTCAAGTGTGGTGAATCTGAAGTTCGCTTCGTCAATCAGGATGTTAAATGCAGGTCCTTCGACTCGGTCGCGGCGGCGACCTTCACTCAGGATGACCATGCGTTCATTCACGAGTCAGGATGTTGAATGCAGGTCCTTCGACTCGGTCGCTGCGGCGACCTCGCTCAGGATGACCCTCATCAACTTTCATCATAGGGAGTTGGGGCGACGCGGTATAGCAGGATTGCCGGCGAGTTTGCGACGGGACTAACGATCGGGCCAGCGATCCCGGCGTGAAACTTTGGCACGCGATTTAGGATGGATGCGGTTGGTGCGCGCTGGGCGGGCGGAGCCGAAAGGAACTGTGCGTGAATCCTTTTCGCGGGATCGTGATGATTGTTGCCGCCGCGGTGGCGTTCTGGAAGGGCTGGGAGATTCATCGCGGAGAGACTGCGGTGCTGGCTTACGGGCTGGGCGCGCTGGCTCTGGTGATGGGGGTGTGGCACCTGACGCGGGAGCGAAGACGGGCAGCCGATCGGCGGAATGCTTGAAATTATCTTATTTTATTTGAGCAATTTGGGTGACAGGTCATCGGCTATAGTTCACGACTCGAATAAAATCGTGGTACTCTGAACATTAGGCTTTTTCTGGACCGATGGCAACGCTCCGCGAAAAACTCGCCGATCGAAAGAGCTTCCTCGTCGCATCGGAGCTGGTCTCTGTGCGCGGGTCGATGGCTGGGGTGAACGCGATCAAGGCGCGCGATTTTGCCAACGACCTGGTGGCGAGCCCGGAGATCGATTGGATCTCGATCACCGACAATGCGGGAGGCAATCCGCAACTGGCGCCGCTGGTGCTGGGCCGGCCGATTTTGTATGCGGGCAAGGAAGTGGTGATCCACCTGACCTGCAAGGATCTGAACCGGAACGGGCTGGAGAGCGAAGCCTGGATGCTGAACAGCGAGGGCTTCCACAACATTCTGGCGATGACGGGCGATTACCCGGTGGCGGGCAACGATGGGCTGGCGCGGCCGGTGTTCGACATCGATTCGATTGGGCTGATATCGCTGCTCGAAAAGATGAACCAGGGGCTGCGCGCGGCGGCGGCGAATGGCAAAAAATTGCAATTGGAAAAGACGCAGTTTTGCGTGGGCGCGGTGACCACCAACTTCAAGGTGCACGAGGGCGAGGTTATTCCGCAGTACCGGAAGCTCGAGAAGAAGGTGGAGTGCGGGGCGCGATTCATCATCAACCAAATCGGATTCGACTCGCGGAAGGTGAGCGAGCTGAGCTGCTACATGGACGCGCACGGGATGAAGGAAACACCGCTGATCGGCAATGTTTATGTGCTGAGCCCGCGGGTGGCCGACCTTTTCCATGAGGGCAGGATTCCGGGCGTGGTGGTGAGCGAGGAGCTGTGGCAACTTTGCCGGACTCATGGCGCGTCGCCTGACCGCGGCAAGGGATTTTTTCTGGAGCTTGCGGCAAAGCAGATCGCGGTATATCGCGGGCTGGGATTTCGCGGTGTGTATCTGGGCGGAGTGCACAGCCTGGCGGCGATTGAGGCGATTCTCAAGATTGAAAGAAGCTTTGCACCGGACGATTGGAAGCAGTTTGCACGGGAGATTCGATTTTCAAGGCCGGGAGAATTTTTCTTCTACGAGGAAGATCCGGCGACGGGACTGGCGAATCAGGCGGCCGAGACACCGCGGACAAAGACTCCGTCGAAGCATGTGACGGCGGTTTATCAAATATCCAAGCTATCGCACGCGACCATGTTCGAACGCGGGACAGCGTTTGCGCGCTGGGGCGCGAAGGCGTGCGCGCGGTCAAAGAACCCGATGCAGGGACCGAAGGTGCTCCGCACTCTCGAGCTTTGGAGCAAAGCCGTGCTCTATAGCTGCAAGGATTGCGGCGACTGCTCGCTGCCGGACATTGCATATCTTTGCCCGGAATCGCAATGCGCGAAAAACCAGCGCAATGGGCCGTGCGGCGGCACGCGCGAAGGCCGCTGCGAGGTGGATGGATACGGCGATTGCATCTGGCTGCGAGCCTACGAACGGCTGAAACACGACGGCTGCGACGAGAAACTGCTCGACCATGTGCCCGTGGTGCAGAACCAGGGGCTGCGTGGGACGTCGGCGTGGGCAAATCTTTGGCTGGGGCGCGACCACAATTCAAAAAGGGAGACCGTAAAGACAGAAGCGGCCGCTCCCACACCGGAGCTGCAAAAGCAATGAAGAAAAAACTCAATATTGTCGGCGAACTGATGAATAACTCCTATGCCCGCGCGCGCAGAGCGTTTACGGCGCGCGATCCTGAGGGCTACGGGCAACTGGCTAAACTGCAGGCCGATTTGGGCGCCGATTATTTGACGCTGAATATCGATGGCACGCAGAGGATTCAAGTGCGGCGCCAGGAGATGCTGGACTTTCTGCCGGACGTGATTCCGGCGATTCAGGAAGCCACGTCCACGCCGATCGCCTTCGACAACCCGTCCGTCGACTACCACAAGATCGCGCTGGCGCATTACGACCGGAAGAAGAGCGGCCCGCCGATTCTGAATTCGCTGGCTGCTTCGCGCGAGCGGCTGGACGAGATGGTCGAGCTGGTGAAGCACTACGACACGCTGGCCGTGGTGATGGCTTCGGAGACATTTGTGCCCGGCGGGACTTCGCAGTGCCTGAATCCGCAGGACTCTTATCGGGCAGCGAAACATTTTGTGGAGTTGCTGGTGACGAAGGCAGGGCGCCGCAAGGAACAGATCATCATCGATACGGGCCTGGCGCCGGTGGGCGCGGATACGTACGGGCTGGTGAACATCGGACTCGATGCGATGCGGTTGATCAGCGCCGACCCCGATTTGAAGGGCGTACATATGATCGTGGGCCTTTCAAATTTTGCATGGGGCACGCCAAAGGAAGTTCGCGAGGAACTGGAAAAGGCATACCTGACGCTGGGCATGGAAGTGGGCCTGGATTTCGCGCTGGCAAATCCGGAAAAGACTCCCGCGCCGTTGCCGCCCGGCCATCCGATGGTGGAGAAGCTGCGTGAAGCGCTGGAGCAGGGACGACCTGGCGAAGGCGAGACCTCTGAGATTTCGGGGTTCAGGCAGGCCGAGGCCATCATGGAGATCTGCAGAGAGGTTGAGGCCGTCGATCATTAGAATTCATTGGGTGGATGAACATGGCGCCTCAGTGGCTAAAGCCGCTTTCAATTTGCAGCATTTACGGCACGACTAAAGTCGTGCCCTGACACTTCGCACTCTGTTTAGGAAATTTTCGCGGTATGGCAGAAGCCGTGCCCTTTCAATACCGGATTTATGCGACCGGTTCGAGAAGCGACAGTTAAGGATGCGATTGATCGATCTCATTTCTCCAGCGGCCGGTGGACGCCGCGTGTGGATGCGCGTTGGAACGCTGATTGACGGCGTGAGCGCCGCGCCCCTTCACAACGCGAATGTTGTCTACGACGGCAAACAAATTCATTTTGCGGGCGAGGATTTGCCGCCGAGGGACCTGCTCCGTGGCGGGCAGAGGGAGCCCGACCACGACTTGCCCCAATTCACGCTGCTGCCGGGATTGACCGACGCGCACACGCATTTTTTTCTTGAAGGCGGCGAACTCGATCCGGATAAACGTTCGGAGTATCTGAAACAGACTCCGCAAGAGCTTTTGGAGCATGCGCGCCAGCGGCTTGAAAAACTGGTCCGGCTCGGCATTATTGCCACACGCGATTGCGGAGACAAGGACGGTGTTGGCCTGGCGCTGAGCAGACTCTCGAAGAGCGCGAACCGGCCGCTGATGCCGTATGTCGACAGCCCTGGGGCGGCAATTCATCATCGCGGCCGATACGGCAGCTTTATGGCCGAACCGTTCGAGGATTGTGTGACGGCGCGACAGTGCGTGGAAGAGCGCGTGAGGGCCGGCGCCGACCGCATCAAGCTGATTCCGACCGGAATCATCAACTTTAAAAAAGGCGCGGTAACAGCGGCGCCGCAAATGACGGCCGAGCGAATCGCGGAGTTCGTTGCGGCGGCAAAGGAGCTGGGCAAGCAGACTCTGGCGCATGCGTCAGGAGATGACGGCATCGATCATGTGATCGACGGTGGAGTGGATACGATCGAGCATGGGTTCTTTGTGCGCGACGATCAGCTCGCAAGGATGCGCGACAAGCAGATTGCCTGGGTTCCGACGTTCGCGCCCGTGCAATGCCAAGTGGATCATGCAAAGTGGATGGGCTGGGATGCGGAGATCGTCGGGAACCTCAAAAAGATTCTCGATGCACACGCGAAGAGCATGGTGAAGGCTCATGCGATGGGTGTCCAGGTGATCGCAGGCGCCGATGCGGGTTCTTATGGCGTAGCGCATGGCCTGGGATTTCTATATGAGCTGGAGTTGATGCAGCGAGCCGGTCTATCGCCGCTGGCGGTGATCAACTCGGCGACGGGAGCGGGGTCGAAACGGCTGGCTTTCAGGGAAAAATTCGGGCAGATCAGACCCGGATTCCTGAGCCGATTCATTGTGACGCACCATTCTCCCCTTGAGGATGTGGCGAACCTCAGCAAAGAGCGGATCGTGGTGTTTGACGGGGCCGTGTTCGCGGGCGGCGAGGGCGTGGACGCGAAGGGACTGTAGCGGTTCGTTTGACCGGCGTTTTGGGAAATCGCGCCGAATCAAAAAATCAGAATGGCTGCATCATTGCGAGGCTGCAGCCAGAAAACGTCCCTCCGAGGCTAAGGCTCAATCAATTTGATTTGCTCCATCGGCACGACCCAAAGTCGTGCCCTGACACTTCGTGCTCTTTGGAAGCAGTTTTTCCATTGCATGTGATGGCTCGTGATCTCTCCATCCCAGCTCAACAAGGATTCGTCAGGCACTGCGTAAAGCCCGATTCCTTTATCTGTGCCGGGCGCGCCAGAATGCGCTGATTCCGAGATAGAGAAAAACCACGGTTGCACCCATCGCAAAATCCCTGGAAACGGCCCCGATTCCAAACCAGTTCTGCCATAGACGCAGAGCGAAGAGTGCTGCGAATAAAAGGAAGAAAGTCCCGGTGACCTCAAGCCAAACGATGCCGCCAACACGGCGAAAGGGGCGCAGAAGGCCGCTGACTCCCTTGCCGACGTTGGGCCCGATTTGAGCTGCTTGAGCTGCGACGCGTGCGGCGACTTGCGCCGGAGGACGCGCCGGAGCGACGGACGAAGCGGTCGCTCGTTGCGAGGGGATGGGACCAGCCGGAGCCGCAGCTGGCGATTGAGTTTGGGTCGGATTGGCGCGGGGCGGCGTTGCCGGACCCGTCACTCGCCGGCCGGCGATACGACCAGCGACGCGAACGCCGATGCCCAATGCGCGGCCGATGTTTCTGGGTTCCATACCGTTTATGATGGTAGCAGCGGATTACGGTACTTCGCGGGTTTGCAGCAGGTCGTGGGTGCGCTCCGGCTTCGCCGTCTACGCCTTTGTGGCAAAGAGCAATTGCAAGGATGGCGCGGAGGGTCTGGCGCAGGCCACGGGTTGCTCTCGGGGCGGAATGGAATTAAGGTAGAGAGATTCCGCGATGCGCCCCGATTGCTTTGCCGCGGGTGCGGCGGCCGTGTTCGCGGTCGTATTCGCCGATCATGGAGGTAGCAGTGACATCTCGTCTGCGTGAACTGATTCAGCAACTGGGCGAGGCGATCCATGAGTCGGTCATCGAAAGCGAACAGATCGCCGGCGTGGTGCAGGACATCCGGAAGCACGGATTCGATGTGCTGCTGATGCTCGAGGCGACGATCGGGTTGAACGAGGTGGCGGCGCAGTCGAAGAGCGACAAGCCGGGCGAGCTGACCGCCGAGGCGGGCGCTGAGCCGGGAACCTTCACCCCCAACGATCTGCACTTTCTGCGCTCGCTGCGCATCTCGATTGAAGGCGAGCCGGACGAGTCTGCAACGGATGTGAAGTAGGCGAGGGGTCTGGCTCCGGCCTGCTGGGCTGCCGAAAACACCAAAGGAAGAATGGAAACATCGCTCAGGGGCTGAGCCCAATCCATTCGACTAACCGATCAGCCTGACTGAAGTCGAGCCCTGATATAAAACCTGCCGCGACCGAGTTTTCCGCAGCCTGTGCAAGGCAGGCGAGTCTTTTTTGCGATCTTTCAAAAAATTGCAAGCGAGTATGGCGCGATGTGCCGGAGACGCGACCCGTTATGGCAGGTTGTGAAGGTCAATCCCGAGCTGCTGGCACTTTTTGTAGAGGTGGCTTCTTTCGAGCCCCAGCGCTTTAGCGGTTTGCGTAATCTGACGGCCGTGCCGATTGAGTTCCTTCAGCACCGCCGCGCGCTCCGGCAGCTGCAATCTTAAGTTTGCACATCGCTCTGCAGGCTCGGTTATCTGGTGGCAATCGTTAGCTGGAACGCGGCAATACAGGCCTTGGTCGATCGATTGGCCTCTATCGAGGCGAAGACACGTCGCCAATGGAAGAAGAAAAAAGTTCAAGGCAGCTGAAAATTGCGATCGATTGCCGCAATGCTGTCCGCGTGGAACGGCCGGCGCCCATTGGGGAGAGCCAACTTTTCGCGCCGCCATGCTCCTGTTAAACTGGGTGAGGTCACGACTTAGGCGCGTAGCTCAGTTGGTTAGAGCGCTTCCTTGACACGGAAGAGGTCGTTGGTTCGAATCCAATCGTGCCTACCATTTCCCCAATAAAATCAGTTAATTAGAGGCATGACCTCTTCCTTCGCAGGCCTCCGAGGGTTCCCTCGACAAGCCGATAGAACCCATGTTATTAGGCCAAAGTTTCTCGAATGCGATGGCCTGGGCGCGCCTGCGTTCGGCCGTCACCGTTTGTTGATAGATGTCGAGGGTAACTCTGCAATTTGAATGGCGGAGCAAATCCTGCGCGACTTTGAATCAATCCCACCGTCCCTCAACAAATTGGACATGCCATGGCGGAAAGAGTGCCAGCCGATCTGCTTGTCAACGCCAGGCGTATCAAAGCCGGCCCCACATGCCGCCTCAGAATCATGTCAGGTTGGAGCGGTTGCTTACCATTTTTCTGGATCGAAGGGAATAGATAATCCTTCTCCGAACGGTAGAGCGAGGCTGCCCTCCAGATCTTGAGCTCCTCGACGACAACCGGCGGCAACGGCACAGGTTTGCGCGATCCAGTTGTTTTGGTTTCGCCCTGGACGTTGCGGAAGATGGAGTGCGTGACGAGCACCACTTGCTGCTTGAAATCGACGTTTTCCCAGCGGAGCCCGAACATCTCTCCAAGGCGAAGTGCCGTCGATCCCGCCAGCAGCACCATGACGCAGCCCTCGGGGCGCGTTCGCGAAAGAGGGCGGTCGCGTGTTTTCGTCAACCTGCCTGCCCGAAGATGGTTTTCGCGCAAACTACGAGTTTCTGGCATTAATCATCGGTGCCAGAGGCGTAGTGTTTAGATTCATCGAGTGGCGGCCGGGGTCGAAGGCACTGGAGGCGCGACACCGACATTGCCGACCCATGGCTGATCGCCGGCTTTCCTTGCGCGATCCACGATCTCTTCCTGGAGTTCGAACATGCCCGGCATAAGATCGGTCGAGGGTTGAGGCGTCTCGCCGAAATACATGTAGCTCTTGTTGGGCGCATAGGTCGGCCAATCCGGCTCGCCCGGCGCTTTTGGAACTCCGGTGCGCGCGAAAGACGTCCAATAAGAAATCATTGCGTCGGAAAGGGACTGTTCCTTTGGTCCGTCGGGCAGCGGCCAGTTCGGCGGCAACACGGCTTCTTTGCCGACATGGCCGAATGTATACGGCATTTCGCTGCCGTGGAAGGCGCGGAAACCACGCGCGTCCGCTGCGGGATATGCATGATCGAAGAAATAAAGGTAGGAAGGCATCCCTGCTTTCGCCTCGTCGCGGACAATCCGCATCGCGCTCCAGCCGAAGATTGCGTCGCGGTGCGCCGCCCGCCCGCTTTCCAGCATGTCGCTGCCTGGATAGAGGCGCAGGAATTCTGGCGCGAGATCGCTGTAACGCTTGCGGATTTCGGCTTCATAGTCGTCGCTTGACGCCGGCAAACCTCGAGGCCCGAGCGGCATTAGGACGGGATAAATCTCGTTGCGGTTGAAGCCAATCAGAACAGGCACCAGAGCCTCTTGCTTGCGATCGAAGATGTTGACAAACTGATCCGGCACAACCCAGCCATCGACATTCGGGCCGCCTCGAAAGCCGGCATGTTCCGTCACTGTCTTAGGATCGATCGCCCTTAACGCTTTAAGGTCCGCTGCACCCAGCGCCTTTTCGAATGCGGCTCCGAGCTCTTCAGCAGAAGGCAGCCCATGATTCCGCTGCTTCAATTCGGGAGCAGATTGGATACCCATGCTTTCGGAAATGACCTTTTGAAACAGACCGCGCGCCAGAGGGCTCACCATCAAAAGGGCCATGCTGACGCCGCCGGCAGATTCGCCGTCGATGGTCACGTTGCCGGGATCGCCGCCGAACGCTGCGATATTCTTCTTTACCCATTTGAGGGCTTCAATCTGGTCTAGCAAACCGTAATTGCCCGAGACGCCGTGGGGCGATTCGGCGCTGAGCTCGGGCAAAGCGAACCAGCCGAGCGAACCGAGCCGATAGTTGATCGATACGAAAACGACGCCGTGCTCGGCAAAGTGCGTTCCCTCATACTGCGGTTCCCAGCTGCCGCCTCTTACGAATCCGCCGCCATGAACCCAGAGAATGACTGGCGCCTTTTTCGCGTGCGGCGGGGTCCACACATTCAGAAATAGACAGTCTTCGCTAAGCTTTGGCTGCGGGATATAAAAGAGACTTTGCGGCGAATAAGAGGTCTCGTAGCAACTTGCCCCGAAGTCACTCGCATCGCGCATGCCCTTCCATGGTCCGGCGGCAACCGGTGCGGTCCAGCGCTTATCGCCAACAGGCGGCGCGGCGTAAGGAATGCCTTTGAAGGACCGCACTCCATGTGCATCGACCCGGCCCGCGAGCGTGCCCTGTGATTCAGTAACGGTGGCCTGATTTTGCGCGGCAAGCGCCGCAACCGCCAAACCGAACATAACAGCGTTGACCAGCGAGATCCGTACCATTGCCTTCGACATTGTCTCCTCCGGGTAGTTAGAAGTGCCGGTCCAGCGGCTGGCTCATCACTCTCACTCTCGAGCGGAAGCCGCCATCGACTGACAACGCGATTCTTCCGCGGATTACTGTGTTGGCTTACATTGCTCCTGCTGCTCTGGAAGCACGGGCGAGGCCAAGCCGTAATTCCAATTCCACGGCTGGTCTCCGCTGGCGTGCCGCCTGCAAACGACCTCTTCATTGAGCTCGTACATCCCCGGCAAAAGATGACTCGAGGGATGCGGCGCATCGGTTATATCCATATATGCGCCTGTCGATCCATATTCCGGCCAGTCAGGCTCATGCGCAGCGGTCGGATGGCCGGTGCGAGCAAATGACGTCCAGTAACCGATCATTGCGTCGGACAGTTTCCTTTGTTCTTCGGTGTCCGGGATCTTCGGCCACAGCGGCGGAGTTCGGTCGAGATTTCCGAATACAAACGGCAACTCGCTGGCATGAAAACCGTGAAGATCGGAAGAATCTTCGGCAGGATAGCCGTGGTCGAAGAAATAGAGGAAAGACGGCTGCCTGATGGCAGCCTGTTTCTTCACGAGCCGCGTTGCAGTCCATCCGTAAAGACCATCGCGCGTGAACGCCAGGATGCTTTCCTTCATGTTGGTCGAAGGGTAGAGCCGCAGGAATTCGCCGGCGAGGTCCCGATAACGGTCGTGAATGATGTTGTCGTATTCTGCGGCGCTCGCGGGTGCGCGCGGTGCAAGCACCCGCAACGATCGAATTTCGCCGCTGTTAAATCCCGCAAGGATCGGCACAGGTGCCTGTTCGCCGCTGCCAAAGACGTCTACGAGCTGTCGTGGCAACACATGCCCGTCAATGGCGCCCCATGGACCGAACCCTGCCGCTGTTGCTGCTTCCGTCAGTTCAACTCCATCCATGGCCCGCAGCGCAGCGATATCGGGGGCATGAAGGGCCGTGGCCAGCTTTGTGCCGCTTTCCTCGGCGGAAGGCAATCCGAAGCGGCTTTGCTTTAGTTCAGGCGTGGTAATCATGTACGCGCTCTCTGAGACCGCCTTCGAAAACAGGCCTCGAGCGAGAGGCGAAGTCATGAGATACATCACGCTCAGCGCCCCTGCAGATTCACCCGCGATCGTTACGTTCGAAGGATCTCCTCCGAACACGCCGATGTTGCGCTTGACCCACTGGAGCGCAGCGATCTGATCGAGCAGGCCGTAATTGCCCGAGATGCCGAGGGGCGACTCTTTGCTGAGTTCTGGATGTGCGAGCCAGCCCAGGACGCCCAATCGATAGTTGATGCTGACGAAGACGATGCCCTGGTCGGCGAGGCGTGTGCCGTCATAGAGCGGGTCCCGGCTGGCGCCTCCGGCAAGCGCTCCTCCATAGATCCAGAAGAAAACCGGAGCATGGCGCGCGACGCGAGGAGCCCAGATGTTGAGCGTAAGGCAATCTTCACTCATCGGCATTGGTTCGCCGGTATAGACGCTTGAGAATCTCGGTTTGGGCTGTAGACATTCGGGTCCGAATTCGATGGCTCTCTTGACGCCCGTCCAGCGTGGCATGACGGCCGGAGCTTTCCAGCGCAGCGAGCCTACCGGAGGTTGCGCAAAAGGGATGCCCTTGAATACAAGTAGATCGCCCTCCAGTCGCCCTTCGACCTTGCCGGCAGGTGCGCTAACGATTGGGCCATGGTTCTCTTCGATTGGGGTCGACGTGGTTTGAACCGGTTGCGCGAAATTCGAAGGCGCCAAAACGACGCAGGCCGCCGCTGACAAGGTGAGCATGCGAGAGAGGCAATTCATTTGACGATTCCTCCAACTGAGCTTTCTTTTCGAAGTACACTCGCCAACTTCAAGAAGAGGCAGATTGCAATGACATAGAACGGCGTAAGTGCGTAAAGGGCTAACTGTAAGGAGTGACTGGGATGATTGTTACGGAAAAAGTCGCTCGCGGCTCCCACAAAAGTGGGGCCGAGACCGAGGCCTATGAAATTCATGACCAGCAGCAACAGTGCGCCAGACATCACGCGCTGGTCCGGGCGCACTTCTTCCTGAACAAGGGTGACCGCGGAGGAAAGGTAGAAATAGTTCAGGAAGATGGTGACGACAAGGAATGGCAAAGCAATTTTCCACGAGGGCGCCCGCACAAAACCAAGAAAAAGCGGGATGGCGAGAGCAAGCGACGCAGCGGGAACCAGAGCATAGGCCTGCTTCGAGACTCGCGTGAACCGGTCGATCAGCCGACCCGAGACGAACATGCTCCCGCTCATTCCAACCAGAACAACGATGGAATACCAGGCGGCGACCTGCCTGAGCGTCATTCCCTTTTCCCGCATCAAAAAAAGAACTGTGAAGTTGCTTAGGCCATAGGTGATGAACTGGGTGGCTCCGGACCCAAGAGCGGCCAGCAGGAGAGAGGGCCGCGAAAAGAACATCGCGAATGTTTGTTGGAACCCGGGCTTGATCGCGGCCGTTTGATCCGGGATGAGGTCCAGGCCGCCCCTGCGGGGTTCGCGCACAAGCAGCAGCACCGCCATCGACGCGAAGATGCCGACGGAGCCGAGCAGGAAGAAAGCGTATCGCCAGTTAAAGGCGGCCGCGATGGAGGCTCCGAATGCAATGCCGAGCGCAGCGCCAATTCCCGGGCCCAGGTTGTAGATACCGAGTGCTGTTCCGCGGCGACCCGTTGGGAAATAGTCGGTAATGATCGAGTAGGAGGGCGGAACCCCGCCGGCTTCGCCGAAGCCGACCGTCATGTACGCAAACGCAAATCCCAGATAGCTGGCTGCCAGGCCGCAGCACATGGTTGCCACGCTCCAGACAGTGCATGCGAGAGATAGAACGCGCGATCTGTTTGTCTTGTCGGCCAACCAACCGACCGGAATTGAGATGCAGCAGTAAAAGAGCGCGAAGTAGAAACCGCCGATCAAGCCGAGTTGGCCGTCTGAGACGTGCAGATCGTCCTGAATCGGCTTGGCGAGAATCGCTGGAAGCTGCCGCGACAAGAAGTTCAGGATGTATACGCAGCACAAGATTGCGAGGGCCATCCAGGCGCGGCGTCCGGGGGCAGCCGGTGTGAGTGGCGTAGATTGGCCAGTTGGCTCGTTCGCAGTTGGGGAAGAATACGCTGCCATCGGTTAACTAATCTGCGTTGCAAATTGATCCATTGGCGTCTCTGCTTCTGTCTACAGATACTCGACGTTCCCGTCCACGCAGATCGCCTGGCCTGAAATGTTGCGGCCAGCCGGAGAGCACAGAAATAGACACAGGAGCGCTACATCGTCTGCGTTTACCATGCGGCGCAGGGATGTCCTCTTCAGATAGTCCTGCCGCATCGTCGCCTCATCGACACCGGCCAATTTGGCGCGCGCCTGGATCACGCCGTCGATCCTCGGTCCTTCGACGATGCCTGGCAGCACAGCATTCACGCGGATGTCTTCGGGACCGAGCTCAATTGCCAGCGACTTCACCATGCCCACGATGGCCCATTTTGTTGCCGAGTACGGTGTCCGCCAGGGTAATCCGAGATGGCCCGCAATGGAGGAGATGCAGATGACGTTCGAGCGCGTGGACTCACGCAGCAGGGGAACGGCATGATGCAAAAAGTGGTATTGTCCGTTCAGGTTTACGTCGATCGTGCGCTTCCATTCCTGCTCTGTGATTCCATCGATCCCCGCCGTGGGGCCCGCAATGCCGGCGCAATTCACCAGAACGTCCAGGCCGCCAAACTTCGTGCGCTGCGTTTCAAGAACCAATGCGACCTGCGTCTCATTCGCCACATCGGCAACGGTTGTCTGGCTGCAGGGAAATTGCTCCTTGAACGCGGCCAGCGCAGCGTTGTCGACATCGCAGACGTGAACCTTCGCGTCAGTTTCGGAGAACGCAGATGCAATTGCGGCTCCGATGCCGGAGGCTCCCCCCGTAACCAGCACGCGCAGTCCCGGTGAGGGATAAAGCCGATCCTTAAAAGTCATTTCCACTTTCTCCTTCACTGCTCGCCTTCCTCTACGACATACTTCTCACGTCGATCATGCGAAAGCAAGGTTTTGTGCGCCTTTGAGTTGCAGCATCTGGCGAGCTTCAGCGGGCGTGGCAATTTCAAAGTTCAGTTCTTCCAGAATGCGGCGAATTTTCAGAACCAGTTCCGCGTTGCTCGTCGCCTTCACTCCCGGTCCGATATAAAGGTTGTCTTCAAGCCCTACACGCACGTTTGCGCCCAGAATGGCACCCATAGTCAGGAGCGACATTTGGTGGCGTCCGGCACCCAGGATCGAAAGCTGATATCCATCTCTGCCAAAGAGCCTGTCTGCTGTCGATCTCATCACGATCAGGTTTTCCGGATCCGGGCCTATGCCTCCGAGAATTCCGAAGATGGCTTGAATGAATAACGGCGGTTTGATCATGTCGCGATCGACAAAGTACGCCAGGTTGTAGAGGTGTCCGACGTCGTAGCACTCGAGCTCGAATCGGGTGCCTTCTTTTCCCAGATGGCCAAGGATGTATTCAATGTCGGAGAAGGTATTTTTGAAGATCGTGTCTTTCATACTTTCAATCTTCGGTTTCTCCCAGTCATAAATCCAGTCCGTGATCCGTTCAGCGACGGGATGAATGGAAAAGTTCATCGATCCCATATTGAGGGAGCACATCTCAGGCTTGGCCGAAAGAGGATATGCAAGCCGTTCTTCGATCAGCATGTGTGTGCTGCCGCCCGTCGTGATGTTAATGACGGCATCCGTGCGTGTCGCCAGGACCGGGCAGATTTGCCGGAAATGTGCTGGATCGCCGGAAGGCTTTCCATCGTCAGGATTTCTGGCGTGCAGGTGCAGGATCGCGGCCCCGGCCTCGGCAGCACCGACAGCGCTTTCGACAATCTGGGATGGAGTGATCGGAAGATATTCCGACATGGTTGGAGTGTGGACAGAGCCGGTGATTGCGCAGGAAATAATGATTTTGCGATTGCTCTTTGCCATTTTCGATCTCGGTAGCAACAATAGTCAGCGAATCATAATGCGTCGCAGGGAAGATACGACAGGTTACGAGTGGACTTTTTTATGTCTCCTTCGGACATCGCTGCAAGGGTTCTTGCCGCTGAACCAAAATCTGTGTCGTAGCTCGTTCTGAGCCCGAGGTGGTGCTCAGGCCTGCTTGGGAAGATCAAGCCGGTTGGGATCGGCGTGTACGGCTCCCGCGCCACTCGACAGCCGCCGTCATCAATGGTTGCAGGACGCGTCGGCTCCGCTCCGAGGTGTTGTGTTGGTAGATGACACGAAACTGTCCGGTCAAAACCTGTCGCGCCCTGCATTTGATTTCCTACGATACGTCAATTCTTTTCTGGGACCGGGTTCGAAGACGTTCTTCGAGGAGGCAAAACCAGATGCGTTCTTCCCTACAAGCAGATTCTGCATGCAAACCAGTCTTGTCACTTTACCGCCGGGCATTTGCGGCGATCGTCTTATGCGCTCCATTCGCGGCCTGCGCGGTGCTGTCGGCACAGACCGGTGCAACGGGCGCCATCAGCGGCGCAATAACGGACCCCACCGGTGCAGTGATCGTGGGCGCACAGGTCAGGGTTACAAACATGGCCACAGGCGACTCCCGTACCTTGCAATCCAACGACCGCGGGCTGTATCTTGCCCCCCTGCTTCAGCCCGGGGAATACGCGGTCGAGGTCACGAAACAAGGATTTAAAGAAGCCTCGTCGCGCGACGTGCAGGTGATCGTCGCGGAAACCACGGCACTGAATATCCCGTTGGCGCCCGGCGCAGTGACGGAGAGTGTTTCCGTGTCGAGTTCGAACGTGCAACTGGAGACCGAATCGAGTGAGCTGGGGCGCGTGACGAATTCCGAGATGGTCGAGAACCTCCCCTTGGTTTCGCGCAATTACACCCAGATCATCGGCTTGAATCCGGGTGTGGCGCAAGAAGCCGACAACGCGAGCAATTTAGGGAGAGGCGGCGGCTCGCAAGCGGGGCTACCCGGCGGTGGAAGCATCATGACCCAGGGAGCGACTTCGTCTGATAACGACTTCGAGATGAACGGCCTGTCTGTCAATGATATGCAGAGCTCCATGTTTTATTCGGCGGGAATCCCCATTCCCAATCCCGACACCATTCAGGAATTCAGGGTACAGACATCGCAGTATGACGCCACGACCGGCCGCAATGCCGGAGCCGACGTCGATCTGATCTCGAAAAGCGGCACCAACAATTTCCATGCGACGCTGTTCGAGTATTTCCGAAACGAAGATCTCAACGCTAATGACTGGTTTACGAAGAACGCCGGTTCGCCGCGAGGAATTCTGCGGCAGAATCAATACGGTCTTACTGCAAGCGGTCCAATAGTCAGGAACAAATTCGAGCTCTTTGGTTCCTGGCAGGGCACGAAGCAGCTCAACGGCATCGATGCATCGACCCATAAGATCGACCTGCTTCCTCCCCTTACGAACGACCGTTCAGCGGCGGGTTTGGGAGCGGTCTTCGGCGGTGATGTCGGCTACCTGGGCGCATTCGGCGGCACGGTCAAGTCCGACGGCTCCAACATCACACCGCAGGCCCTGGCGCTGTTCAACGTTAAATTGGCCAACGGCCAATACATGATCCCGAATCCGCAGAAGATCAACACCAGCAAAGCCCTCGAGGTACAGGGGACTACGTCCCTGAGCGACCCTGGCACTTTCAATGAAAACCAATGGATGACGAATGCCGATTACAGCCTCTCAGACCGCAACAAAATCGCACTTCGTTATTTCGGTGAAAGCGGTGTCTTAGATCAGACCGTTTTATATTCAACTCTCGGAAACCCTCTGTTCATCCCATCCCGGTTCGATGTGGCTTCGCTCGGAGATACCTTCGTCCTGAGACCCAACCTGGTGAACCAGTTCTTAATTGGTTTCCATCGGTCGAGCTTTCAGATGTCTTACCACAATGCCTTCACCTTCTCGAGCCTGGGCATGGCGGCTCCCGCGGAGGAAGACGCGTACCCGCTTATCGACATCGCTGACGACGGCTTCGCGACGGGTACGACCTCGGCGACGAATTTCGGAGAAGATGAATACAACATCAGCGACGCTTTGTCGTGGACCAAGGGCAAGCACCAGTTCACCTTCGGCGGAGAATTCGCCTACGGCCGCGACGACATGTCGAAATTCATCTTCGAGGCATATATGATTCCGCTCACCTGGGCGGATTTCCTGCTCGGGCAGCCTAACATCGGAGGATCCGGATACAGCAACATCTACGAGTCATTGCAAGGCCTTGGGAACTTCGCGCGCGACTGGCGCTACAAGTCTGCTGACGGCTACATTCAGGACGACTATAAAATAACGAGGCGGCTCACCTTCAACGTCGGCGTGCGCTATGAGCACATAGGCGACCTGGGAGTTGCGAATGGACTGGGCGGCAACGTCGATTTAGCCCATGTGAACCCCACCCCACCCGCAGCCGGTAGTCTCCAGGGCTTCGTGGTGGCGTCCAACTACGTCGGCCCCAAGCCTCTTCCCGCCGGAGTGGAACAGGGCAAGAACACATTCGGATTCAATGGCGAGCTCCAGGACGTATGGAATCCGCGACTGGGGTTTGCATGGCTGATTCCCGGCACTGACAGGTTCTTGCTTCGCGGGGGCGCGGGTGCCTATCACACCACGCCCACTGGGCAGATGAATCTGCAAATGTGCGCGTCGTCTCCCTTCGGCCAGTGGAGTTTCACTGAAGGTCCGGCCAACGCAGCTGCAAGCGATGCCGCTCCCATGCCGAATCCTGGAGCCTTCCCTCAATTTATCCCCTATAAGGGCGCGGTGGATAGCAACGGTAATCCCACTGGCAATGCCGACACCGAATTCACCATGGCGGCATTTGCCCAGAACTGGCGCCCTCCGACGACCTACCACTTCAGCCTTGGCCTGCAATCCAGGATCCCGGGTGGCGCCATCCTTGACGTCACGTACTCCGGAGCGCGCGACCTGCACCTCATCGTGGGCATCTCGGCGAACCAGGCGTCTCTGGCCTCTCCCTCCCACCCGATTCGCGGCGTCACCACAAATACGGTTGCGAATATCAACTCTCGCAAACCCTATCTGGGTTGGGAACCGAACACGATGTACCAATGGCGGACCGGCAACGAGGCCTGGTACAACGCTATGCAAGCGTCGCTGTCGCAGCAATTCCGGCATAGTTTGCAATACCAGGCTTCCTTCACCTGGGCGAGATTGCTCTCGCCAGTGCCTGACTTTACCACCGGCACGAACACAGTCGGGCCATCCGGCGACCAGAACAATCTTCGAGCTGGATACGGACCCGACCAGAACATCCGGCCGCTGCGGTTCGTACTGGCGTTGTTCTATAGCCTTCCAAGCCCGTCGGCTTCTCATCATTTCCTGGCAGAAACGATCGGTGGTTGGACAGTTTCAACCGCTACCGTATTCCAGGACGGCCATCAGGTTGCCATCGGCTACACCAACACCAATAGCGTCTACGGCGAAAACGTCGATCGGGCAAGCTTTGCTCCGGGTTGCACAGCGAAGAATCTGCCGACGAAGGGGTCGGACGGCTATCGAGCATTGACTAGCTGGGTCAACAAAGCTTGCCTTACGACGCCGGCAATTGTCGGTGACGACGGCATTGCTACCGGTTTTGGCAACACGCCCAACGGTGTGCTGCGCACGCCTGACCAGGACGTTGCCGATATCTCGCTCGCCAAAGCCTTCGCAGTGCCGTGGCCGAAGGAAGGCGCCAAAGTGGCGTTCCGGTCGGACTTCTTTAACGCTTTCAACCACCCGACCTTCGGGACACCGAACCTGAACTACACGACAGCAGCTGCTTTCGGGGAGATTACCGGAATGAGCACGAACCCGAGAGTGATTCAGTTCTCGTTGAATTATTCGTTCTAACGCACCAATCACCGCGCCTGCTCCGCGCAGGCACTGCAGCTACCGCAAGTTTAGAGTCTCAGGATCCCGACGCGGTACCGGAAAGGCCGCCGCTCCCATCAGGGAGTGGCGGCCTGCGGCGATTCTCAACCCGGCATGAGAGCCGGTTTTACCACAATGCTTGCTGCGCGATCGCGCATCGGAAAGAGTCGCATCCTGTGACCCCGGAAAAGGGACTTCAGATTGTTCTCGCCACCCGGCCGCAAGGCAAGGTCACGCCGGGCGACTTTCGCCTGGAACACTTTTCGCTCCCTGAACCAGGCCTCGGCGAATTCCTGATAAGCGTGCGTTATCTTTCGCTGGACCCTTATATGCGCGGACGGATGGACAGCAGAAAATCCTATGCCGAGCCAGTGAAAGTCGGCGAAGTCATGCCCGGAGAAAGCATCGGGACGATCATTGCCTCAAACGATGCCGATTTTTCTGAGGGAGATGTTGTTCTGGCCCATACCGGGTGGCGAACGCACGCCATTTCACGAGGAGCAGGCGTTCGAAAAATTGATCCCGGCGCCCTGCCGGTGACCACTCGGCTGGGCGTTCTGGGCATGCCTGGCTTCACTGCCTACGCAGGGCTGAAAGCAATCGGCAAGCCTCAACCGGGCGAAACCGTCGTTGTTGCAGCCGCGTGCGGGCCCGTCGGCTCGCTGGTGGGTCAACTCGCCGGGATCGACGGTGCGCGGGCAGTTGGTATTGCCGGCGGCGCCAGGAAATGCGCCTATTTGAAAGAGGAGCTTCAATTCGATGCTGCGGTCGATCACCGATCGCCGGATTTTCGCGCCGCACTTGCCGCAGCCTGTCCAGATGGGATCGACGTGTACTTCGAAAACGTTGGAGGCGAAGTGTGGGAGGCTGTGCTGCCGCTCCTGAATCGATTCGCGAGGGTGCCGGTGAGCGGCTTGGTGGCGCAATACGATGGAGGTCCGGAGACTCAATCTATAGGTCATCTGGCCACGACCATGCGGCAGATTCTCAATCAACGCCTTCTGATCAGAGGATTCATCAATTACGACTTCGCAGAACAGTATTACGCGAGCTTTCTTCGCGATGTCGCAACCTGGATCTCCGAAGGACGGGTCAAGTACCGCGAAACCATCGTCGACGGCCTGGAGAATGCGCCTGGCGCGTTCATTGGAATGCTCACCGGCCAGAATTTCGGCAAGCTTCTGGTCCGGGTTGGGGAGGGGAAGTAGGGCCACGAGCGCATAGCCATTTCCCTTGCATCGTCGCATCCGGGATCATGCCGTGGCTGTGTGGCCCCGCCGTCCATCAAAGACGATGGGACGGTTTCAGTGCCGAAAACTTGCCGGCGTGCTGCCGGTCCATCTGCGGAATGCATGGCGAAAGTTCGCAGCTTCGCTGAACCCCACGAGTTCCGAGATATCCTCCATGCTCAGTTTCGTCGAGCGGAGATACTCCTTGGCAAGATTGCAGCGGACATCGTCAAGGATCTGCGTAAATGACGCGTTCTCCGACACCAGCTTGCGGTGCAGCGTTCGCACGGTCGTGGCTAGCTGCTTGGCAACCAGCTCCATCGTTGGCGAATGTCCCGATGTCGATGCGATGATCTGATAGACCTCGCCGGCGACGCCGGTGGAAGTTTTCACCTCGCCGAGAATCCGATCGCACGTGTCGCGCATAAGCTTCGAAGTAAGGCGGTGCGCCATGTGCGGCTTTTCGGAGAGGATGGATCTCGGATAGGTGAGTTCGCAAACTGGCTGGCCGAACCGCAGGTCGCAGCCGATGTAGTGCTTATAGAGATGCAGGTGGCGCGGGGCCGCATACGGAAGGGCAGCGCGCAGCGGGCGGCATCGCTCCGGCTCCACAACTGTCTTCAAATGCGTCGTCAACTGCGTCAATTGCTGTTCCAGAATGAAGCGCACCATCGAGTCGGGATGGCTCACGACCGGGTTCATCGCGAGAATCCACGAAACAGAATCCTTCTGCTCGCGCCACGACATCGATAGCAGCGGTGTCGCCAGCCGATGGTACTTTACCGCCACTTGAAAGTATTCGCGAATCGTCAGGCTGGATACTAGCGCAAATCCGTACATGCCATACGCCGACAACGGAATCCGGCTGCCCACACGGAAGGGTGTCTCCGGGTCTTTGGATAAATGCAAAGCGTTCTGACAGACCGTAATGTATTGCCGAATTGATGTCATTGTCTGCGGCCTCGCAAGGCTTTCCTGCGACAGGCCAGTGCCCGACAGGCTCTCTTCGGGCGCAATGCCCTGCTCACCCAGAACCTCGACAAGGGCGGTGAGCTTATAGGGCGCGTACCGTTTTTCGTTCCAAAGAGGAAGTTGCATCATAGCGGGGAGCTGTCCGAAACAAACCCTGTTCTGTCCGAATCGAACCTACGGCATCTCATTATGCACAAGTAGCATTCCGTTGGGAAGAGGTTTCTAAAACTTCCGGCCTCATTGTGGGCATCGCTCCCGCAAAGGGTGAAGCATGGCCTTTGGACGCCTGCGATTCTCAAGATCGGGTCACGAAATCGAGATCTGCCTCTGTGTTCCAGGCGAGAACGGAGCCTTATGTCAGAGTTCGTCATAACGGCGGCAAAGCGCACGGCCATCGGTGCATTTCAGGGAACGTTGAAGGATACTTCGGCGGTCGATCTGGGTGTGGCCGCAACCCAGGGGATTTTGCCGGGCCTGCCCGTCGAAGACATCGCCGACGTGATTGTCGGCAATGTGCTGCAGGCGGGCAACGGCATGAATCCCGCGCGCCAGATCGCATTGAAGTCCGGCCTGCCCGATCGTGTAACCGCCCAGACCATCAATCGCGTCTGCGGCAGTGGCCTGCAGGCGCTCGTAACTGCGTTGCAGGGGCTGCAATGCGGAGACGGGCAGCTCTATCTCGCCGGCGGCACAGAAAGCATGTCGCGCGCTCCCTACCTTTTGCCGCAGGCGCGCGCCGGCTATCGATACGGATCGGGCGAGCTTGTCGACAGTATTCTTAGCGAGGGCCTCACCGACCCACGCCTCAACTATGCGATGGGCGTCACCGCGGAGAACGTTGCCCAACAATTTGGAATCACACGCCAGGAGCAGGACGCCTTTGCCGCAGAGAGCCAGGCACGCGCGGCAAAAGCGATCAGCAGCGGGCTCTTTGAAGCGGAGATCGTTCCGGTGCCGATCAAAACAAGGAAGGGCGTCTTTGACTTTACAACCGACGAACACCCGCGTCCGGATTCGACCCTGGAGACCCTGGCAAAACTAAAACCCGCCTTCAAACCCGACGGAACCGTAACCGCCGGAAACGCCAGCGGATTGAATGACGGCGCTGCGATGCTGGCCGTCACCACCGGCGAATACGCCCGAGCCCACGCACTGCCGGTCCTGGCGCGCGTCCTTTCGTATGCCACGGCCGGCATCGCTCCCGATGTGATGGGCCTGGGGCCCACGGCTGCCGTGCCCATCGCGTTGCGCAAGGCAAACCTCACCGCGAACCAAATAGATCTCTTCGAAATGAACGAAGCATTTGCCGCTCAATCAATCGCGGTCATCCGCAAACTCGATCTCGACCCGGCCAAAGTGAATGTAAGTGGAGGCGCAATCGCGCTGGGCCATCCGATCGGCGCTTCTGGCGCTCGCGTTCTGGTGACGCTCATTCACGCGCTCCGGCGGCTGGGTAAGCAGCATGGTGTGGCCAGCTTGTGCATCGGCGGCGGCATGGGAATTGCGATTGTCGTCAAGATCGATTGAGGAATCGCCCCAACTTGCGAGGTTTTCGTTTTCGCCGGAAACTGTTTGATTACGACAGAGGATTGTCCGATCCGCACACGGTAGCACGCTTTCGTGTTGGCTAACATACCTTCGGCATGCGTGGGCTCGATGCACGCATCGTGAAATAGGAAGCAAGTGAACAAGGTAATCGACTCTCCGGATACCGCCGTTCGCGATTTGCAGGATGGCATGACCGTCATGCTTGGCGGCTTTGGATTGTGCGGGATTCCCGAAAATCTCATTGCCTCCCTGATCCGGAGAGGCCTGAAGGGCCTGCACACCATCAGCAACAACATGGGTGTCGATGGATTCGGAATGGGCCTGATGCTCGAGGCCGGAATGATCGCCTCGCACATCGGCAGCTACGTTGGCGAAAACCGCTTTCTTGAGAAGCTCGTGATCGCCGGCGAGTTGCACCTTACGCTGATTCCGCAGGGCACTCTCGCAGAACGGATTCGAGCCGGTGGCGCGGGTATTCCGGCATTCTACGTTCCCGCGGGAGTCGGCACTGTGGTGGCGGAAGGCAAGGAAATGCGGGAGTTCGACGGAAAACCCTATCTGATGGAACGCGCTCTTCATGGCGACGTTTCGCTCATCAAGGCCTGGAAGGCAGACCGCCACGGCAATCTTGTCTACCGGAAAACCGCCCGCAACTTCAACCCTGCGATGGCGACGGCCGCGGATTTAACTATTGTTGAGGTGGAAGAACTCGTCGAACCAGGCGAGCTGGATCCGGAGGAAATTGTGACCCCGGGCATTTACGTTGATCGTATCGTCGTGGGTCGGGCGTTCGGCAAACCGATCGAATGGCGCTTCATCAAGGAACACGCGCAAAAATGACCGAAGAAAACGCACGATCGCCGCAATCTCCTTTCACCCTCGCGGGTTCAACCGCAATCGTGACTGGAGGCGGCCGCGGAATTGGAAGAGCCATCGTACAGCGCTTGACCTCGGCAGGCGCCCATGTCGTCGCCGCCGACATGGATCGGGAGGCACTGCAGCAGACGCAATCCTCCGTTGGCAATCCTGAACAGGTCGCGCTGATCTGCGGTGACCTGATGGATCCCGCTCAACCTCAGCACATTGCCGATCGCGCGCTGGAAACGTTCCAGTCGATCGACATCATCGTGAATTGTGCCGGATTCAGTTGGGACGGCGTGATCCAGAAAACTTCTGATGAGCAGTTTCTCGCCATGCTGAACATCCATGTGGTCGCGCCGTTCCGGCTGCTGCGCGCCGCTTCCGATTATCTTCGCGCCACTGCCAAACGCGAGACCGCGGCGGGCAAGCGCGTGATGCGCAAAGTCGTGAATATCACGTCGATCTCCGGAATCGATGGCAATCCCGGCCAGGCAGGGTATTCCGCGGGCAAAGCCGGAGTGATTGGATTGACCAAGACTCTCGCCAAGGAATGGGGACGGTACAACGTCAATGTGAACGCGGTAGGATTCGGTCTCATTCAGACGCGTATGACAGAGCCGCTCAAGCCGGGAGGAAGCATCCATGTAGCCGGCAAGGAAATTCCCATCGGTGTTCAGCCGGCTGTGCTTGATTCCGTCACTGCCGCCTGCCCGCTGGGGCGCATGGGAACTCCCGACGAGGCGGCGGGCGCAGTGCTCTTTTTTTGCTCGCCGCTTTCGGATTATGTGACTGGCGAAGTGCTGATCTGTGGCGGTGGATTTCATTTTTAAATGAAAGCCTCGCTGTGACGAAGACTTTGAACGCGAAGAAAAAAAGGCCCAGGAGCTGGAATTTGGACGCGAAAGAGCTCATTGCACGTCGAATCGCCCAGGAGCTGAAGGACGGCTTCTATGTCAACCTCGGCATCGGCCTTCCCACAATGGTCGCGGCATATGTGCCGATGGGAATCGACGTCGTCCTTCAATCCGAGAATGGCCTGCTCGGAATCGGTCCCCCGCCCTCGCCCGACCAGGAAGATCCAGACCTGATCAATGCCGGCAAGCAGCCGGTGACCACGCTTCCCGGTTCCAGTTTCTTCGGGAGCGATCAGGCATTCGCCATGATCCGCGGCGGGCACATGAACATGAGCATCCTGGGAGCGATGCAGGTTTCCTGCCATGGCGATCTTGCGAATTGGACCATTCCCGGAAAGATGGTAAAGGGCATGGGAGGCGCAATGGATCTGGTCGCGAGCGCGGCGCGCGTTGTCGTCGCCATGGAACACAATGCAAAGGACGGATCCTGCAAAATCGTCGAGGAGTGTTCACTGCCGCTCACAGGCAAAGAGGTGGTTCACGACATCGTCACCGAGCTCGGGTGGTTTCACGTTTCCGTCGAAGGGCTCGTGATGCAGGAGATCGCGGAAGGCGTATCGAAAGAAATGGTAGAAGAACGGACAGGTTGCCGGGTACATTTTTCACCCGATCTCCGTCGCATGACTGCAAGCTGATTGCGGCTGGCGGGAATGCGGTTCGCAACCTGCGATCAGCACCAACCTGCGTTGCGCAGGATCCGGCGCACTTTTTTGGGTGAGACCGAAAGGCGCTTGGCCACGCGCGCAATCTTCTTTTCTTCTCGTAGCCACACTTTAGGAATCACGATCTCGGCAAACTCCTCAGCAACCTTTTGAAAGGTCTTATCGCCCACCAGGCCTTCGGACCACGCGCGCAGGGTGTCGTTGATTCCGGCAGCCTGAACGATGCGCGTTTTCAAATCTGCGAGCGCCTCAACCAGCATGTCGTTCTCGCCGGCTCCGATGTTGGCGGTCGCGTCGGTGGCACAGGCGCTCGCCAGGTTCCAATCCTGGTAGAAATCGTTTGCGGCAGTCGCTCCCCGCGCCAGCAGCGCAGCGGCTAGCAAGCGGCGATTCTGAGTGCTTCGTGCCAGCGAGAGCGCCTCCTCGCTGTATTCCCGCGCGCGGCTTGCATGCACGGCAACGTCCTCCTGCTCGCCCGTTTGTTCCTCGACGTGCGCATTGTCGCACGCGGCTCCCAGAATGCGCGCACGCGCCATCAGTATTTGATCGCTGCGGCGCGATCCGATCCGAAATGCGTTATTCGCTTCCTCGGTTGCCATTTCGATTGCGCTGCGGTCCAAATGCAGGTATCCCAAGTTGAGTACAACGTTGCCGAGGCCGTCTTCGTCGCCGTGAAATTCGTAAATCTCCCGGGCGCTACGCAAATTCTTCGCCGCCTCCTGGCAAAGCCGCTGATAGCGCGCCCGTAACGACTCTCGCTCTCCGATTCCTGCGCGCGTCGTGCGTCCTTTTCCATGCATTCCCGACTGCGCCCTCTTATCGATGCGCTTCCTGATTTCGAGCGCCAGGATACGCCTCACGTACGCGGAATTCACGAGACAGCGCGCCAGGTTCACGTGTCGCGAATCCCGCTTTTCGTACATGCGCACCGCCTTCGCAAAATGCTTGAGGGCCGATGCATAGTCGCCTGACCGCCGGATAATTCGTCCTCGGGCCGATTCGATGTTGCCCAGAGCAATATAGTGGTCGGTCGTTTCCAGCATGCCTTCCGACGAGGCCAGCAGCTGCAATGCCTCTTTCCCGAGGCCTTTTTGGAAGAGAAGCCAGCTCTCTTGAATGTGAATAATAGCCCGGAACGTAAAGTCTCCCGACGCAGTCGCCAGATCGCGGGCTCGCGCAATGTGCGTCAGCGCGCTCTCGTACTCGCCCTTCTTGCGGTGCGACCTGCCCTTCCAGAAATGCGCAAGAGCGAGTTTGTCCTGATCCCCCAGGTCCTCGCGCGCTCGAATGACAGATTCCAGAATACGAATCGCTTCGTCGCTTTGCCGTGTAGCAAGCGCGCCGAATCCTTCCGCCAGGCGCAATTGCAGATACTGATCGGTGGGCATTTCCTTGCGAAATGCGCTGCTGAAACGGTCTACGAGGCCCGCCAGAAATCTCGCGTCGCGAAATCCGACGTCGACCCATTGTGCAACCAGAACCATCAGGCTGCCTGGGTTCGGCATCGTGATCGCAAACTGATCGAGATCGTCTGCAAGGCCTTCCAGCAGGGTGATGCCTTCCTCGATGCGCCGGAAGCGCAGAGCCGCCGCCAGCTTATCAATCGAGTTCTGTTCCAGGGCCAATGGTTTGGGCATCATTTCAGTAGGTCAATTCGGTCGATAGCTCGATTCCACCTCAAAGCCTACATGAGAAGAATAACGGAGGATCAGCCTGTCCGTAAAAGGGGTTCATTGTATTCCGTCCCGAATCGAAGCCCCGCTGCCCTGTCGCCCGATTCGGACGACATGGCCTTGTGCGCCGGTTCGTTTTGGGTTTCAATTCGAACCAGCAAGGCACGGCCGCGTCAACGGCCAGGGAGGACAAAAATGGAGAGCATTGCATCGATTGGCAATTGGAATTCGCGCCGCTGGGCAGGCATTACCCGCACCTACAGCCCCGAAGAGGTACAGGCGCTGCGCGGGACGGTTCACGTTGAACATTCTTTGGCGCGGGCGGGTGCTGAAAAGCTGTGGCGGCTGCTACAGAATAAAACTCACGTTGCAGCACTCGGCGCACTCACCGGCAATCAGGCAGTGCAGATGGCAGCCGCCGGTCTGAAGGCTATTTATTTGAGCGGTTGGCAAGTCGCCGCCGATGCCAATCTCGGCGGCCAGATGTATCCCGACCAAAGCCTTTATCCGGCCAACAGTGTTCCCGCCGTCGTCCGCGCCATCAATAACGCGCTCATTCGCGCCGACCAAATTGCGCATGCCGAAGGTCAACAATCCATTGACTGGATGTTGCCGATTGTTGCCGACGCGGAAGCCGGCTTCGGTGGTAATTTGAACGCTTTCGAACTAATGAAAGCGTTGATTGAGGCCGGCGCCGCCGCGGTGCATTTCGAAGATCAGTTGTCCTCTGCGAAGAAATGCGGACACCTTGGCGGAAAAGTACTGGTGCCCACGCGGGAAGCCATCCTGAAACTCATCGCAGCGCGACTGGCCGCCGACGTTCTGAATGTACCCACCATCCTGATTGCGCGGACCGATGCTGACGCGGCGCAGTTAATCACGAGCGACTGCGACCCCGCCGATCAGCCGTTCCTCAGCGGTTCAAGAACAGTGGAGGGCTTCTTCGGCTTCCGCGGAGGAATTGAGGCTGCTATCGCCCGCGGCCGTGCTTATGCACTGTATGCCGACATGATCTGGTGCGAAACATCGGAGCCAAACCTTGACGATGCACGGCGCTTCGCCGAGGCGATCCGCGGCGAGGTTCCTGGAAAACTGCTGGCCTACAACTGCTCGCCTTCGTTCAATTGGAATTCCAAGCTCACCACGCCCGAGATTGTTTCCTTCCAGCGCCAGCTCGCCGAGATGGGGTATCAGTTCCAATTCGTCACGCTGGCCGGTTTTCATGCCCTGAATCTCTCCATGTTCGAGCTGGCCAACTCGTATCGACAAATGGGGATGCTGGCGTATTCAGAGTTGCAGCAGCGCGAGTTTGAAATGGCAGAGAAGCACGAGTATTCGGCGGTCAGGCACCAGCGCTTCGTCGGTACCGGATACTTCGATCGCGTCGCCACAACGATTGCCGGCGGCAATCTCTCCACGTGCGCCACGCCCGGATCGACGGAACAACAACAGTTCGAAGATCCCTACGATCATGAAGTGCCGGAGACGCAGCCGGCGAGAGCCTGATTGCGATCAACATAATTCATTCAGGAGCGATGGACTTTAATATGATTGTCGAAATGTTGAATCCCCTCAATTCGCAGTATGCAGACCAGCGAGATATTTTAACGTCTGAAGCCTGTGAGTTTTTGCAGGCCCTCCACCACAAGTTCGAACCGCAGCGTGTTTCCTTGCTCGATATGCGGGGCCGTCGCCAGAGGCTTTTGGATTCCGGTGAACTGCCAGGCTTTCTCCCCGCGACGGCATCCATCCGGAATTCGCCCTGGACTGTCGCTCCGATCCCCGAAGAGTTGCTCGACCGGCGCGTGGAAATCACCGGGCCGACCGAGCGCAAGATGGTCATCAATGCCCTCAATTCCGGGGCCAGGGTGTTCATGGCCGACTTTGAAGATGCCAACTCCCCGACCTGGAGCAACTGTATCGAGGGGCAGCGAAATCTGCGCGACGCAAATGCCCGCACCATCGAATGGCGCTCACCCGATAGTCGCGTCTACAAGCTCAACCCGGATCCAGCCGTTCTTTTCGTGCGTCCGCGCGGCTGGCACATGGTCGAAAAACATTTCGAAATTGATCGTGCGCCCATCTCGGCATCGCTCTTCGATTTCGGGCTCTACTTCGTCCACAACTATCGCATTATGCTTGAGCGCGGGTCGGCTCCGTATTTCTACCTTCCCAAGATGGAGAGCCATCTCGAAGCACGCCTATGGAACAACGTCTTCGAGTTTGCACAGGAATATGTTGACATTCCATCCGGCACCATCCGTGCAACAGTATTGATTGAGACGATTTCAGCAGCGTTCGAGATGGATGAGATTCTCTACGAGCTGCGCGGCCACTCGGCGGGCTTGAACTGCGGCCGCTGGGATTACATTTTCAGCTTTATCAAAAAGTTTCGCAATCGCCCCGGCTTTGTCCTGCCGCAGCGCGGTGACGTCACCATGCAGCAGCCGTTCCTTCGGTCCTACGTGGAGCTGCTCATCCACACCTGTCACAAGCGCGGTATTCACGCCATGGGCGGCATGGCCGCGCAGATCCCCATTCGCGACGACCCGAAAGCCAACGAAGAGGCCATGCAGCGCGTGCGCGAAGACAAATTGCGCGAGGTCCGTGCCGGTCACGATGGAACATGGGTCGCGCATCCTGGACTTGTGCCCGTGGCACGACAGATATTTGACGAGCACATGCCCGGCAAGAACCAGATTCAACCGCCCGCGGAAGCAAGCTCCCGCATCAAAGCTGAGAACTTGCTTGAACTTCCCGATGGGAAGATCACGGAATTCGGTTTGCGGCGCAACATCGAAGTCGCGCTGCGCTATATCGAATCGTGGCTGCGCGGCAATGGCTGCGTGCCCATCTACAACCTTATGGAAGACGCCGCCACCGCCGAGATTTGCCGCGCCCAGCTTTGGCAGTGGATACGTTACGGGGCCAAGCTGGACGACGGGCGCGTTGTCAGTTCCACCCTCTTCGAAGAGTTTCTGGACGAGATCCTGAATTCGGTGAGAGACGCGGTTGGCAACGACGCCTTCCAGGCAAGCCGATTCGAGCGGGCCGCCGAAATTGTTCGCGAGCTGAGCGAAGAGGAGTTCTGTGAATTCCTCACAACCACGGCCTCTCGAGATTTGCCCTGAATCGTATTGACCACGTTGTTCCGGGCCGCTATTCTTCCCGGTTCAGCAAAACCGCATACCGCATCGCTCATCATGTCCGCGTTTTCTATCTTGGTTGACGGCCTGTCGTTCACGGAGTGCCCACGGTGGCGCGACGGCTGGCTCTACGTTTCCGACCGTTACACCCAGCGCATTCTTGCGATTTCATCCGACGGTGCGATCGAAACATATGCCAGGACTCCCGGGCTTCCCGCCGGAATCGGCTTTCTTCCCGATGGCCGTCTCCTGATCACGTCCATGCGCGACCACAAAATCCTGCGCCGCGAGCATGACGGCTCGGTCGTTGAGCACGCCGATCTTTCCGCGCTTGCACCCGGCCAGCTCAACGACATGCTCGTCGATCACGAGGGCCGCGCGTGGGTTGGCAACTTCGGGTTCGACTTGTTCGGCGGCGCGCCTGCTTCCTCCACCGTTCTTATCTGTGTCGCTCCTGACGGAACGGCCTCAGTCGCGGCGTCCGGGCTTGTTTTTCCGAATGGCACTGTGCTCACTCCAGACGGCCGCACGCTCATCATCGCCGAGACAATGGCGAATCGCTTGAGCGCCTTCACCGTCTCTGATGGCTCTCTCACTGAACGCCGCACCTGGGCCGCCTTCGGAAACCTGCCCGCAACCACCGATGTGGCACGCATCGTGAACGAAGCGGACGTTGTGCCCGATGGCATTTGCCTCGACGCCGAAGGTGCGGTCTGGGTGGCGGATGTCGTCAAGCAGCGCCTCATCCGTGTCGCCGAAGGCGGCACGATACTCGATGAGCTCAAGACCAACGGTCTGTGCGCCTTCGCTTGCATGCTGGGCGGGGACGACGGCCGCACCCTATTCGCATGCGCCGCCCCCACTTTCGACGACACCGAAGCGGCTCTTCATCATCGTTCCGCCATCCTCATGACGCGTGTTGCCGTGCCCCACGCGGGCCTGCCCTGAGCCGCCTCGCATCTCAATTCGCGGGGCCCGCTGCATCTGACCCTCCCCTGGGGATTCTGTCGCCAGTCTAGAACGACTCCTTTCAATGCGGGCGATTGATCCCCGGCACGGCCCTGTCGTCTTTGGGCACGTGCAGGGTCTTGACGTCGACCTGCATCAGATAACCAGTCAACTGGCAGAACAAGCTGACTTCGCGGCTGAATGAGCGAGGGTCGAAGCGATTGATGCGCCCGGAGAACGCCCAATAGGCGCCGAGATCGCCTTGCATTGAGAATGCCGGCAAGCCGATAAAGCGCGAGACGCCGCCCATGCCGTACCAGGGGCCCTGGGATTTTCCATGGACGCCAATCTGCCCTGGTGCGCGGATGACGGCGGAAGGAATGCGATTCTCCTGGGCAGCCTGGTAGGCATAGTCAATCATCTTCTGATCGGACGGCGAATAGATCCAGGTCTGCATCGAGCGGCCGCTGGGCTTGATGTCATCGCCGTCGAAGACATAATCGATCTGCCCTAAATGCTCCATTGCAATCAGGCCCACAACTTTGTCGCGCGCATGGGGAAATTTGACGAAGTAGTCCTGGGCCTGCCAGGCACGCTCCGCGCCGGGCATGAAATGACGGCAGTCGAGCTCGATCAGCAAAGTGCGAGGGCGGTCTTTCTGCGGAATGTTCGACATATACTTCACAATTCCCAGAAGGCCGAATGCGCCGTCGTCCTGGCTGATCGAAGGACCGTCGGTATGAGTGCGGAGCTGAATTTGCTCGTCCTTGTCTGTGCCGTAATTGCGCCCCGGCAGATAGGCGATCAACTCGTATGCTTCGCTCTGGACGTGGCGTCCCTCAACCCGGATCGTAGCCGTGGCGCGGGCTTTGGCGTCGGCAATCAACTGATCGCCATGGATGTTGTCGAGATAGACCGAAGGAAAGCCATATTGCTCGGGTACCGGGAACGTGTAGAGGCCTTCGGTTGCGGCGCGATTCAAGTTCATGGCGAAGATCAACGCGGCCGGTTTGGCGGGCGCAGCTTGCTGGACGATGGCGGCCGACGCTGTCATTTCGTCCCAAACCGCAGATGCGATCGACGGTATCGCCATCAGTTCTTGCGGCACAGCTTTTCCCTCATGCGGCCAACTCTCGAATGCCGTCATATACTCATAATCCGCGCCGCTGAAAGCCTCGCGGAAGTCCGGGCGAGGCACCGGACGGAAGACGACGATCTGGCCTGCGACGTCGGGCTTGTTGTCGGGATCCCACAACACAAGCTCGGCGGTAACTCCTTCGGGACCGGTGAGGCCGCAGTTGGCGCCGTAATTCGCCACTGTGATGCGCCTGCTGTTCGAGACCAGACTCCATTTGGAATCATCCGGCCAGTAGCTGGTTTCCATCCGATCGAAGGTCCACGACGAGCGATGGACGTCGACGCATCTGTACTCCTTGAGTTTTGCTTCGAGGAATTGCAGAAAACTGTGCCAGGACTCGTTTCCAGTAAGCGCGGGACCTTTTGAGTCCTTGAATTTATGCCAGGCCAAAGCTTCATCTTCTGAAACTACCCAGCTCGGATTGACTCGCCGCAGGGGATCGGAGGCCTCCCCGCGTAAGGGAGGGATACCCAGCGCCAATCCGGCTGCTGAAGCTCTCAACAGGAATTGTTTGCGATTCAATTCGCTCATATGGTCCCCCGCTCTATGGAAATCAGCACGTACATCGCGCCCCGTTGCTGAAATTGAAGAAAGAGAAATAAGTTCCGCAGATTGCGTATCCGGGCTTCGGCCCTAGTGAATCGCGCGAAGGCCCAAAAGCACCGGAGCTGCGACGCCCACGTTGCCCAGCCAGGGCTGATCGCCGGCATGCCGTTCCCGATTCGTGACCTCTTCATTCAGTTCGAACATGCCCGGCATAAGGTCGGTCGACGGTGTGGGCGCCGCCGCGAAATCCATGTAACTTTTGTCGGGCGCATAAGCAGGCCAGTCCAGCTGTCCCAGCGCCTTGGGAATTCCGGTGTGCGCGAACGACGTCCAATAGCCCATCATTGCGCTGGAAAGGGCCGTTTCTTTTGGGCCGTCGGGCAACGGCCAGTTTGCCGGCAACACTGCGCCCTTGCCGACATCGCCGAAGACAAAGGGCAGCTCGCTGCCATGGAAGACGTGGAACCCCAGCGCTTCCGCGGCGGGATAGCCGTGATCGAAGAAATAGAGGTAGGAAGGCACACCCGCTTTCGCCTCGTCGCGGACGATCCGTTCGGCGCTCCAGCCGAAAACCGCATCGCGGATCGCCGCCATCATGCTGCCCTTGATATCGCTGCTCGGATAGAGGCGCAGGAATTCAGGCGCGAGATCGCCATAGCGCTTTTGAATTTCGGCTTCATAGACGCCGCGTGAATCCGGCAAATTGCGCGGCAGAAATCCGATGAGCCCGGGATAAATCTCGTTGCGATTGAAGCCCATCAGCACAGGCACGATCGCCTCTTCTTTCGCATCAAAGATGTCGACGACCTGACGGGGTAGCACCCAGCCATCGACGTTAGGCCCGCCCCGAAAGCCGGCATGTTCGGCTATCGTCCTGGCATCGATCGCCCGCAGCGCTTTAAGGTCTGTGGCGCCCAGCGCCTTTTCGAAAGCGATTCCGAGTTCTTCGGCGGAAGGCAGCCCATGGTCCCGTTGCTTCAATTCGGCGGCCGATTGTATGCCAAGACTTTCAGCGATCGCCTTCTGAAACAGATCGCGGGCCAGCGGGCTCGCCATCAAATCGGCGACGTTCAGCCCGCCGGAGGATTCTCCCATGATCGTCACATTGCCGGGATCGCCGCCGAATGCGGTGATGTTCTTTTTCACCCACGTGAGCGCTTCGATCTGGTCCAGCAGGCCGTAATTGCCGGAGACACCGTGGGTCGATTCCGCGCTCAGTTCAGGCAAAGCGAACCAGCCAAGCGCACCGAGCCGGTAATTGATCGATACAAAGACAACGCCGTGCTCCGCGAAGTGTGTGCCGTCGTAAATCGGCTCTGACGTGCGACCCCTGACGAGCCCACCGCCGAAGATCCAGACGATGACGGGCGCCTTATTCGCGTGCGGCGGGGTCCACACATTCAGGTACAGGCAATCCTCGCTCTGCTTCGGCACCTCGTCCGCATAGATACTGTCGGCCGGGTAAGGTGGTTGAACGCAGTTCGCACCGAAATCGTGTGCGTCGCGCACGCCCTTCCATGGCCCGGCGGCAACAGGAGCGGTCCAGCGCTTATCGCCAACCGGAGGTTCGGCGTAGGGAACGCCTTTGAATGCCCGCACGCCATCTGTATCGACCACGCCTGCCAGCTTGCCTTGCGACTCGGTAATGACGGCCTGATCTTGCGCGGCCAGCAGCGCTGCCGCGGAGCCGAACAGAATGGCTGTGACCAGCGAAATCCGTACCATTGCTTTCGACATCGTTTCTCCGCGACCGGGCGATGATAAGAACTCGCGGACGAGATACGACAGGTTTTGAGCGGACAATGTCATGTCGTATTAGGACTCTGCAGCGTCAGCATTTTGCGCGTGAATGAGGCTCTCGGCTCGGGGCCGATACAGAGCTTGAGTGCCCCACAATGACATCAATACGTCCGGCAATAACCTTGTGAATGAGGACGGTCGATTGCTTTTATGCTTTTGGGAGCTTTGTAGAAGATGGGACTCCAAGCGGCAGTCGTAGGCGCGGGCCTGATGGGGCATGGAATTGCCCAGGTATTTGCAGCGGCGGGTCACGACGTCAGAATTACGGATTCGGACCCCGCCGTTCTAAACCAGGTGCCCCTGCGCATATCGGCGAGCCTCCTCGAACAGGGAATGGATGAAGCACCAGTCCTCGGCCGCATTCGGTTGAATTCGTCTCTCGCGGAAACGGTCGATGGCTGCGATGTTGTCATCGAGGCTGTTTCCGAACGACTTGAACTGAAGCAAAGGCTCTTCAAAGAAATCAGCGAGAGTGCGACGCGCGACGCATTGCTCGCGAGTAATACTTCCTCCATTCCCGTCACGCAGATCGGTTGCAATCTGCCGGACCATGCGCGCCGCAGGTTGGTTGGGCTTCATTGGTGGAATCCCCCCGTTCTGATGCCGTTGGTGGAAGTCATTAGAACCGAAGTTGTGGATCCTGCCTTCTTCGAGCGCGCATTCGATTTGATGAGATCGGTTGGCAAGGAGCCAGTAAGGGTTGAAAAAGATATTCCGGGATTTATCGGAAATCGACTCATGCATGCATTCTGGCGAGAAGCGATCTCTCTCGTCGAGGCTGGTGTATGCGACGCCGAGACAATCGATCAAGTGGTGAAGCGAGGTTTCGGTCTCCGGCTGCCGGTTCTTGGTCCCATGGAGAATGCGGATTTGGTCAGCCTCGAACTTACCAGAGATATTCAGAAGGTGATTTTCCCCGATCTCGATAAATCATCGGAGCCTTCCCCACTATTGGACCGGTTGATCACAGCGCACAAGCTTGGGATGCGTACGGGCGAGGGCTTGCGGAAGTGGACCCCCGACCAGATCGACAACACGAAACGCCAGCTATCCGGCCATCTGTTAAATACGCTAAGAAACGGCAAGCATTGATGAGCTTTGAACGATCCCGAAG
>DASXDY010000001.1:0-34630 GCA_036490405.1 Candidatus Sulfotelmatobacter sp.
GCTTTACCTGCGAGTTCCGCATTCCTCGCAGATGAATTAAAATATAGGTTCCTATGGCAATTCTTCAACGCAGAAAGACCGTGACCACCCTGGTCGGCGGGGTGCGGGTCGGGTCGGATGCACCGGTTGTGGTGCAATCCATGACCAACACCGACACCGCGGACATTCCCGGAACGGTACAGCAGGTTGCGGCGCTCGCTCGCGCCGGATCTGAACTGGTGCGCGTCACCGTCAACAACGACGACGCTGCCGCCGCGGTTCCTCATATTGTTGAGCAACTCGACAAGCAGGGCATCCGCGTGCCGATCATCGGCGACTTCCATTACAACGGACACGTTCTGCTTACGAAATATCCGGAGTGTGCGCGCGATCTGGCGAAGTACCGGATCAATCCCGGCAACGCCAGCATTGGGGCCAAGGGCGACAACAATTTCCGCACCATGATCGAAGTCGCGGTGAAATACAACAAGCCGGTGCGGATCGGCGTGAACTGGGGATCGCTGGATTCCGTCCTGCTCACGCGCATGATGGACGAGAATTCGAAGCTGGATGAGCCGAAAGATGCGCGCGACGTGACCATGGAAGCGATGATCGTGAGCGCCCTCGATTCAGCAGCCTCGGCTGAAAAATATGGCCTTCGGCCCGACCAGATCATTCTCAGCGCGAAAGTCAGCGGCGTGCAGGACTTGATCGATGTCTATCGCGCGCTGGCGGCGCGCTGTAACTATCCGCTGCATCTTGGACTGACCGAAGCCGGCATGGGCGCGAAGGGCGTTGTGGCTTCCAGCGCGGCGATGGGCGTGGTGTTGCAGGAAGGCATCGGCGACACGATTCGCGTTTCGTTGACGCCGGCTCCCGGTGGCGACCGCTCCGAAGAAGTCCGCGTCGCGCAGCAGATTCTGCAATCCATGGGCATTCGCAGCTTTACGCCGCAGGTCACCGCCTGCCCCGGCTGCGGACGCACCACCAGCACCTTCTTCCAGGAGATGGCCGAACAGATTCAGTCGTATCTCCGCGAACAGATGCCTACGTGGAAGGGCCGCTATACCGGCGTCGAAGAGATGAAGCTCGCCGTTATGGGATGCGTGGTCAACGGCCCTGGCGAATCGAAGCATGCCAACATCGGCATCTCGCTGCCGGGAACCTTTGAAGAGCCCAAGGCTCCCGTCTATGTAGATGGACGGTTGTTCACTACTCTGAAGGGCGACCGCATTGTCGCCGAGTTCATCGAAATTCTCGACGAATATGTGGACTCACATTATGCCGCGAAAGAAGATGTGAAGGAAGAAGTTCCCGCCAAGGTGTAGGGCATTCCCATGCAAGTGTTCTGCCGGACCATTGGTCCGGCTTTTTCATTTTGTGGCTCTCGCATTTTGTCATTCCTCGCGAAGCGCGGAATCCCTGCTCCCGGCAGTGGCCCCGCGGCGGGCAGGGATGCTTCGACTCCGCAGGAACTTCGCTGCGCTCGTTCCTGCTGCGCTCAGCACGACAGAACCTGGACGTGTATTCCGAAAGCCTATTGGCCCGTCAGCAGGAAGATTGGGGCTTGCGGAGGGGCGAGAGGAACGGCGTTGCCAGTGCTTGTGCTTGAACCCACGTCGCCCTGACTCGGAACGTTGCACTCGAACTGCGTCCCGGAGAGGCCGATCGCGAGCACGGTTAAGGTTTGCCCGTCGAGAGACGTGCCAGTGCCGGAAATAGCCACCCTCGTGCCCGCAGTAAAGGTATTGATTGCCTGGAAGGTCGCGATGCCGGAGGTGACTGAAAGACCGGTAATCACGGCGGGCTGGCTGCACGCTCCGTTGCAGGCGCCGCTGGGAGCCACGATGTCGGTGATCAACTGGTCGGGATAGTTTGCCCCGGTCCCGATGGAAATCGTGTTGGTCTGAATATCGGCGATGGTTCCGGCGTCGCAGATGCTGACGTAGACGTGGCTGCTGTCGGAAGAGGCGGTAGTGAACATGCGGAAGCGCGTGGTTCCGGGGGCGTAGGTCGCGGGCGGGGCGCAGGACGGCACGGGCGGGACGGCATATTGCGTGGCCGCGTAAACCGGCGGGAGCAGCAGCGAAAGTGAGTTGGGCAAGAGCGATCCGGTCGGCGTCTTGGGAGTCATGCTCAATGCATCGAAGACGGTGAGCATGGGAATGATGCAGGGCACCGAAGTGCCCACGTTGGGATCGGAGCAGGCCGCTTCCGAAGCATAACTGGCGACGTAAAAGCGCGAACCGTCGGCGAGCGCGGCGACGGAAACCGGCGAGCAACCGGCCGGACAGGGCGGATTGGATCCGGCCGTCATCGAGATCGTCGTCAGCAGCAACGGCGTGTCGTTGGGCGTGCCGGAAAGATCGGTGCCCCCGGTCGTCGAATAAACAAACACCGCACCGCTGGTGGGATTGGTGACATAGAGCCGGTTCAGGTTCTTATCGTAGAGAATGAAATTCGCTCCGGCGCCGACGGAAAGATTGGTCAGGCTGGGGAGAATGGTGTTGGAGGCAACGTCAATCGGAACCAGCGTTCCGCCGCCCTGCGTGAGCACATAGACACGCTTGCTGTCGGAGCGGGAGACGGCCCAGACCGGGGTCGCGCCCACGGGGATGGTCGCAATCGTCGTCAGGTCGGTCGGAGAAAGATTGGTCACGGTATTGTTGCCCTGGTTGATTACGTAAAGATTCAGCGTGTCGGGGGTCTCGGCGAGCGCGACCGGATGCGATCCCGCGGGAAGATAGCTGATATTCGCAATCGTATTGGCGCTTATGTTCAGGGCCGAAACCGAATCGGTGCTTGCCAGATTAGGCAGACAGCTGGCAGCGTTTTCGACGCCGTAGTTTGCGACGTACACCGCCGTATTTTGCGTGGTTGCGACAAAGTCGGGCAGGTAGGAGCAGGACCATTGCGGCGCGCCGGTGGTTGCATCGGGCGGGCCAAAATTGGGATAGGTGAAAGTGGCCGGCGGGCCCAGGCCGCTGGCAATGGACGTGGCCAATGCGGGCGCGAAGGAAGTCACCACGTCAGAACCGACGATGACTGCCGGGTCGCTGGGGTTGAGGCTGCCGGCGCTGGTCACGAAAACGCGGGAGTTGGCGGGCACGACGGCGGCGTGCGTGGGAGTTTCTCCCATGTTCGCGGTGCCGATGTTGCTGTCGCCGGAGACGTCAATCTGGAACGCCGAGCCCGGGTTCAGCGGGGCGTTGGCGGTCACTCCGAACACGGCGCGAAAGCTCGACGGGTTGGGCGGCGTCGGATTGATTGGAAGCACTACCGGGCGATAAACGTCGCCGCAGGACATCCACAGCATTGTCGCCAGCACGATCCCGGCCAGCCCGCCCGCACGTCTGAGACTCATCGACACTCCGAAGGGGAAGTTCCTACTCGAATGAACGAAACGGATATTGTAACGGAAGCTGTGAGCTTTGAGCTATGAGCTGGGACCAGTTCTCAGTTCTCAGCTTCTAGCTTCTAGCTTCTAGCTTCTAGCTTCGGGATGCGGGTTTTCGTTTGGCGGGATGCCTGCGGCATCTAAATTCCATGAGCACCGGATGCCGGTGGGAAAACTCTGGCGTTCTGACGCAACTATGTTCGGGAAGGACCTCAGCCACGGCCACGGCGTGACTTGGTTGCCGGAGCGGCGTCTTCCTTCGCCGTTGCCGCGGGCTTTTTCTTGCCTTCCATCTGGGCGAGGCTCTGCTTGAGCGCCGCCATCAGGTCGACTACTGGAGCGAGCTTCTTGGGCTTTTCGACGGCCGCGACTTCTCCGCCTTCGAGCTTGGCTTCGATCAGCTTCTTCAGATTTTCCTGGAAGTTGTCGTGATACTTTTCTGGGTCCCACTTGTCGGCGAGGGCTTCGATCAACTGGTGCGCGACTTTCACCTCGGCGTCTTTCAATTCCACATCGGGGGCGCCGAAGCCTTCGACTTTTTTGACTTCATCGGCGTAATACATGGTGTGCAGCATCATGCCGCCTTCGGACGGACGCAGGAAGCAGGTGTACTCGCGGTTGTGCATGGTGATCTTGGCGATGGCGACGTATTCGCTTTCTTCCAGAGCTTTGGTCAGCAGAGCGTAAGGACGGCGTCCGGCCTCTTCGGGCAGCATGTAATAGGACGATTCGAAATAGACGGGGTCGACTTCGCTGGTCTTGACGAATTCGAGGATCTCCATCGTCTTGGCGGTCTGGGGCTCGATCTTCTTGATCTCGTCGGGTTCGATGACGATGTACTCGTCTTTGCGGAACTCGTAGCCCTTCACGATGTCAGCGCGGTCCACGACGACGCCCTCGGCCTGGCAGACATACTGCTGCTTCAACCGCGACTTATCGGTGCGGTGCAGCATGTTGAACGAGATACCGGAGCTGCGCGCGCCGGAGAAAAGGCGCACAGGCATGGAGATGAGACCGAAGGTTAAGTGGCCGGACCAGACGGATGATGGCATCGTTCCCCTCGCGGGCATTCCCAGGCGAAGACACGATAAGGCCTGAGATAATTGCTAAACTCTACAGCAGAGAGAGTTTAGCCTAGAAAGCATATTGGATGCACCAAACTAGGGCCATGGGGAATCGAAATTCAAAGCCGCAAGGGATGGGGTTGGGTGCTGATGGAAACTAGGTGTAGTAGTTACTGATCGGATTCCGACATTCACAATCCGCTCAGGGTTCCTCAATGATCCCTCCATTGAGCAACTGACACCTAGGTGCCAGGGGCAAAACGTTGACAAGCGCCCGGCTACTCAGGGCAAAACTCTGAACTGCACGTTGCTTTTCAGTGTGCCGTCGGCGGATATCACCCGGACGAAGCCGCTGGAAGCCCCGGGCGGAACCGTCGCTACCAGGAAAGTGTCAGACTTAACGCTGAACTTCGCAGACGTTCCGTTAAAGGACACGTTCCTAGTTCCAGTGAAGTGTTGCCCGAAGACGCCGCGGACCTGGCCAACCTTGCCAGAGTTACGCGTGAAACTCACGAACGGGCCTAGATCCGTGGATATGATGAATATCGTGCCCTGGCTTGAGTCCCCCAGTCCGTTGGTTGCAGAGCCGTAGATGTTGCCGTTCGTATCTTGAGCTACAGCGCCGTATGGCTGGGCGCCATTGTTGCCGTCGAAGCTGTGTAATGTTGTAACCGAACCGCTTGATGTCATTTCGAAAGCTGTGCCCCAGCCGCCGGCATTCCCGCCAGCATAGGTTGTTCCATAGAAGTTGCCATCGGTGGCTTGAATCAGCCCCGCGATAGGATTGGCGCCTTCGGTGGACTCGAAAATGTGAAGCGTGTTCAGCGTACCATCGGGGGTGATTTTGAAGACTGTGCCACAGCCGTTGCCAAAGCAATTATTGGTATCGCCGCCTCCGTATGTTGTGCCATAAAAGGCGCCATCGCTGGCTTGCACCAGCCCACCGTAAGGGTAGCTGCCATCGGCCAACGTGAAGCTGTGCAAAGTTGTCAATGTACCGCTCGGGGTAATCTTGAAGATTGATCCGTACCCCGCGCCGTAAGGGGTTGTACCATAGAGATTCCCGTCAGCGTCTTGAACGAGGGTGCCTACAGGACCTGAGCCGTCGGTGCTGTCGAAGACATGCAAAGTCGTGAAGGATCCGGCCGATGTGATTTTAAAGACCGTCCCGTTGTTGCTGTCGGGGCCGCCGGTCGTGGTTCCGTAGAAATCTCCGTTTGCTGACTGAACCAATCCCGAGTCAGGGCCCGCGCCATCGGACAAGTCGAAGCTGTGCAGCGTCGTCAACGCGCCGGATGGAGTGATTTCGAAGACTGTGCCAAACACACCGCTGACTCCGCCATAGTAAGTCGTTCCGTAGAAATTTCCGTCGCTGCCCTGAACCAACCCCGCGTAAGGACCGTTCCCGTCGGCACAATTTGTTTGGGAACAAAAACTGTAAATCGTCTGTAACACCCCTCCGGGAGTGATCTTGAAGACCGTTCCACCACCGTTGGAACCGCCTCCCAAGGTTGTTCCATAAAGGTTCCCGTCTCTGCCCTGAATCAGCGGCGTATACACCGGGGTGGCACCGTTGGCGCCATTGAAATCTAAGAGTGTCTTGAAAGTTTGTGCCGGCGAGACAAGTGCGGTCGCGAGACCAAGCAAAAGGATACATCCGAATTTCCATGCGCTGGGCAAGATCATGAAATCCTCGGTGGTGCCTGGCTGCAAAAGACTATCGCAAAGGGGGAATACCCGGTGCAAGGAAACCACCTTGTCGAACCGAGCCTCCAGATTATCCCTGCGAACGGTCTCCGGGGCAAGCTGAAATAGAGCGATGGGGGCGGACGTTGCACAGTAAATTCGTCGAACGAAAAAACTTGCTTAGGGGACCAGAGCGGGTGCTTTTCTTGCACCGTTCACGTGTGCCCGATCATCTGTGAGGCAACAACCTTGATGCGGAGGACAAAATGAGCGACCTGAGCTATCCCATCGGCAAGTTTCATTTCGAGGGAACGTTGACGGACGATCAGAAGGCGGTGCTGATCGGCGCGATCGCCGAGGCTCCCGCCAAGCTGCGTGCGGCTGTCAAAGGACTATCCGAGGCGCAACTCGACACGGCATATCGTCCCGGCGGGTGGACCGTCCGGCAAGTCACGCACCACGTGCCGGACAGCCATGTGAATGCCTATGTCCGGTTCAAGCTGGCGCTGACGGAAGACGATCCCGCGATCAAAGGCTACGAACAGCAACTTTGGGCAGAGTTGCCGGACACGAAAGAAACTCCGATTGAAGTTTCCCTGGCATTGCTAGATTCGCTGCACCATCGATGGGTGCGGTTGCTGCGCTCGATTACGCCGGAGCAGTGGAAGCGGACTTTCCGGCATCCGGAGCTGGGATCGGTCATTCTGGAAAGGAATCTTGCGCTTTATGCGTGGCATGGAAAGCATCATGTGGCGCATGTCACCGAACTGCGGAAGCGTATGGGGTGGTAACGCGCGAGGACGCGGGCAGGAGTGCCCGCCCTACATATTGGAGACAGACATGATCGCTCGAGTGTGGCACGGATTTACCAAACCGGAGCACGCGGACTCTTACGAAGCGATGCTGAAGCCCGACCTTCTGCCCGGACTGAGCAAGGTGAAAGGATTCAAGGGCAGCTATC
This sequence comes from Candidatus Sulfotelmatobacter sp., assembly GCA_036490405.1. Lineage (GTDB taxonomy): Bacteria > Acidobacteriota > Terriglobia > Terriglobales > Acidobacteriaceae > Sulfotelmatobacter. The sequence continues at coordinate 7,088 of DASXDY010000001.1, forward strand.
TGCTGCGGCGAAAGGTGGGCGCGGAAGTCGAGTTCATCACCATCATTCTTTGGGATTCGCTGGATTCGATTCGCGCAGTGGCGGGCGCGGACTATGAGATCGCGGTCATTCCCGAAGAGCGAAGGAAATATCTGGCGCGCTGGGATGCAGAGGCCGCACATTATGAGGTCCCATCGGTACAAGGCCTGCCGTCCTTCTGATTTCTAGGTAATTCCAATCTTCCAGAGCAAATAGCTGGTGGCCTCGCGCAGAGATGCGACTGCGCGTTGCACCAGGCTGTGCGGGCGAGAGTCCGGGCGGGGCGCGATGTAAACCGGATTCACTCCCTCATATTCGAGCAGCTTGCGGATGCGGAAGACGTGGTAGCCGTCGCTGACGGCGATGCAACTGTGCAAGCCGTTGGCATTCATGATGACGGCGACGCGTTCGGCGGATTCGGAGGTATCGCGACCCTGGGTTTCGGCGATGAGGCTGCGTTCGGGCACTCCGTGATGCATGAGGTAATCGCGGCCGACGCCGCCTTCGCTGAAGGTGGGATCGAGCGCGGCTCCGCCGGTGGTGATGACGACCGGGGCGAGTCCGCGATGAAAAAGATCGAGAGCGTGGTCCAGGCGGGCGCGGAGCACGGGCGAAGGGCGGCCGGAATATTCGGCCGCGCCGAAAACGACGATTGCATCGGCGGGATGAAGTTCCTGTTGCGAAGAGGCTTCCACCACCCGGACGGCGGTCACGATGAGGAATGCCACGATTGCGGCCGCGAGACAAATCAACAGACTAAGCCACCAGCGGCTACTGCGAGGCCGGTTGGCGGGCGCGTCGGTCATCCCTGGGCGAAAAACTTCGAGATCTCGTCCGCCGGGATCGCGCCTTCGCGGATGATGCGCCAGCGCGTGGTCTCATCGCTTAAATCGATGATGGTGGATGCCACGACGCGGGGCGAAGGGCCACCGTCGACGATGATATTGATGCGTCCCTGAAGCTGGTCGCGGACCTGGTCGGCGCTGGTACACTCGGAGGCTCCGCTGAGGTTCGCCGAAGTAGCGGTGATTGGAATCGCGGCGGCCGTAACCACTGCCAGAGGAATTTTCGCGCTGGGCACGCGCAGGGCGACGTTGCCGGTATTGGCCGTGACTTTCAAAGGCAAACGGGAGCCGGCTTTGACGATCACGGTGAGCGGGCCCGGCCAGAATTTCCGGGTGAGCGCGTAGAATTCTTCGGGCAGCGGCTTGGCGAGTTCTTCGGCGTGATCGACGCTTTCGATCAGCAGCGAGAGCGGCTTGTGGCGCGAGCGCGTCTTGATGTCGTAGACGCGGTCGACGGCGCGAAGATTGAAGGGATCGGCGGCGAGGCCATAAAAGGTGTCGGTGGGCATGCCGAGAACTTCGCCGGAGCGGATCTGGTCGGCGGCGTACTTGACTAAAGAAATTTCCGGAGTCTCACTGTTGATTTTTACAATCTCGGCGCGCACGGCGGTCCCTTCGGTCGGCTACAGGCTCGGATGAGTTTTGATTGCGAACGCTATCATAATACGGTACATCGGCGCGAGGCGAGTTTTCGAAACTCCTACCCAAAGACAAAAGCTTTCACCGCAGAGGACACAGAGGCACACAGAAAGCTTTTGGCTTCTCCTGCGATACTGACAATCTGATGACGCGGTCTCCGAACAATTCGCACGCAGCGCGGCGGCTTCGCCGCATTGAGGGGCGGCACAATCCGCTCGCCAAGGAACTCCGGCAGGCATTTGCGAAGTCCGAACGAACAAAGGATGGCGACTGTGCGATTGAGGGCATGCGCATTGTGGAGGAGGCGATTCGCAGCGGGCTGCGGTTCCGCGCGGTGTTCTTCAAGGAGTCGGCGCAGAATCTGGCTGAAAGGCTTTTGCCGCAGATCGGATCGCACGTCGAGACGCTTCTGCTACCGGACCGGCTATTCGATGCGAGCGTCCCGAGCGAGAGTCCGCAGGGCGTGGCGGCGCTGGCGCGGGTCAAGGAATTTTCGGTGGAAGATCTCATGGAACGACTTCAGGTTGGGCCGATCATCGTGCTGGCCGGAGTGCAGGACCCCGGGAATGTCGGAACGATTCTGCGCTCGGCGGAGGCATTCGGCAGCGCTGGCGTCGTAGTCGGGGAGGGCACGGTGAGCGCATTCAATTCGAAGGTGATTCGCGCGTCGGCGGGATCGATCTTTCGTCTGCCGGTGGTGGTGGCGAAGGCGCCGGGCGAGATGGAGAAGATTTTCGCGCGCATGCGGAAAGAGAATGTCCGGTTGACAGCAACTTCGTCGCATAAGGGCACGGCGCTTGATGCTGCCCGGCTGACTGAGCCGTGCGCAGTCTTTATCGGAAGCGAGGGATCGGGATTGCCGCGCAATCTGATTGCGCAGATGGATGAATTGGTGGCGATCCCGCACGCGGAGCAGGTGGAATCGTTGAATGCCGGGGTTGCAGGCAGCATCGTGTTGTATGAGGCGGCGCGGCAAAGACGCAATAGCGACTAATCGGTTTAGCGTGGCGCCCAGGAGTCGCCTTCTCTGCATTCGGTGTCCAAGAGAGTGAGAGGCCCGGTGAAAAAATGGATCGCGCTATCGGGAACTGCGGGCGCTGTTTGGATGATCTTTGCGCTGTGGACCGGCTCGCCAGTCCTGGCACGGCTTAGCAACTATCCCGGCGTCTACACAGCGAGATGGGTGTCATACAGAGGCATCGCACCCTCCCCTCTTCTCGTTTGGTTGTTCAATGCGTGGCTCGTTCTCTCCGGTGCCCTTGAGTGGATAGTTGCAGCCTTGATCCTGCGAGCCGGGTGGCTACGTCTCAATCGAAAACGGGCGGTTTGAAGTTCTGATTCCTGCGAGAACCCATATTTTTATTGACATTACTGTTATTTCTGTTTATACTGAATGTACAGTATTAAACGGGTGGACCGAACCCTAGGAGGGAGGATCGCGATGTTCACAAAGGCTGCGGAGCAAGCCGTCACCCGAGCAGATTTCGAAATCTCCCGCATCCAACCCCAAATTGGCCTGGAGCAGTACTACAGCGAGGCAGGGCCGGATTATGCGGCCTGGAGCCGCGAATTCAACATGCACTTCGGTTATTACCGCGCCGGCGCGAATCCACTAAATCGCGAAGCCATGCTGGAGCAGATGAATGCAGAAGTGCTGGCGCGGCTCAAGGTGGATGCCGCCGAACCTCGGTTGCTCGACCTGGGCTGCGGGCTCGGAGCTACGTTGCGCAGTTTTGCGCGCCGCATGCCGGCTGCGACGCTGACGGGAGTTACGCGGGTCCCGTGGCAGGTAGAGCGGGCGCGGGTTCTGAATGATGCTGCTGGTTGCAGCGACCGCATTCGCGTCGTTCAGGGCGACTACGAAGACGCTTTCCTGCTCGCAGATGCCGGCTACGACGGAGTCTATGCGCTGGAAAGCAGTTGCCACGCTCATGGCGCGGACAAGCGCTGGCTCGTGAAAGAGGCCCATCGAGTCCTGCGGCCGGGCGGACGCCTTGTAGTCTCTGACGGATTTCTTGCCGGCGGCCGCTTCGTGAGCAGCATGCAGGAACGCATTTATTGCAAGCTGTGCGAGTGCTGGGTGATCGAAGAACTGGCGCAGCTCGATCTGTTTACGGCGCGGCTGGAGCAACTCGGCTTCACGGACATCACGGTGGAACATTTGCAAATGCGTGTTGCGCCCTCGGTGGCTCATGTCCCGTGGGTGACGCTGAAGTTCCTGCTGACAGACGTCTTGTTCGGGAAGCGCGAGATGACACGGGCACGCTGGAACAATGTACTGGCGCCGGTGTTGTTGCCGCTGGTCAGCGCGCCGCTGGGGCCGATGGTTTATTGCATGATTTCGGCGACGAAAAGGTAATGCGCGACCGCTCGAACCGGAATCCAGAGAACACGCGCCGAGCTTCGCTCGGCTGGACAGCCGAGGCGGCTGTCCCTACACAAATCGTTCTCACAAGAATCATTCTCAGGCCAGCCCGCCGCCGTCGACCACGAGCGAGGCGCCGGTAATCCAACTGGACATGGGGCCGGCCAGGAACAGGACTGCATTGGCCACATCTTCGGGCGTGCCGATGCGGGCCAGCGGACGATTGGCGGCCTCGCGCATAAACGCCGACTCGTCCTGGTTGAGCTGCGCGCATTCGCTTCGAAGCATAGGCGTGTCTACATCGCCGGGGCAGACGCAGTTCACGCGGATGTTGTGCTTTCCGTGATCGATGGCCATGGCGCGGGTGAGGTTGACGACTCCGCCTTTGGCGGCGCAGTAAGAGGCGGCTTGAGGGCCTCCTTTTAGAGACCATCCGGAGCCGATGTTGACGATGCTGCCTCCACCCGTGCGAACCATGCGCGGGATGACTTCGCGCGAGAGTAGAAAAATTCCTTTGAGCGTCACGTCGAGAGCGCGGTCCCATTCCTCTTCGGTGAGATCCACGATGTCTTTGCGGATGGCGATGCCGGCGCAGTTGCAGAGAATGTCGATCTTGTTCCATTTCTTGACGACGGCCTCGACTGTCTTCTTGCAATCGGCGGAGCGGCGAACATCGCACGAGAAATAGAGGGCTTCCCTGCTCTGATCGCGGATTTCTGCGGCGGTGGCTTCGCCTTTTTCTGGATTGATGTCGAGGACGACGACTGCGGCTCCCATTTGGGCGAGAAGGAGTGCAATGCCGCGTCCGATGCCGGATGCGGCGCCGGTTACGGCCGCAACTTTTCCCTCGAGGCAAAGCAGTTGAAGTGCTCTTTCATTCGTCTTCATGGTTGCATTCAAGAAAACCTTTCACCACAGAGGTCACAGAGGAAAACCTCTGCGTCCTATGTGGTGAATTATTTCGTCTCTTCCAACGCCTTGCCCGCTGCCTCCAAAGTGTGATCGACGTCCGCTTCCGTGTGCGCCAGCGTGACAATCGAGTGCAGCGCGGCTGAGGGCGAGGCGTAGATTCCATGCGGGAACAGCGACAACACGAATTTCTGAAAGGCTGCGCGATCGACGTGGCGGCAAAAGTCGCGGTAGTCGCGGATGGCGGGCTGATCGGTGAACATGATCTGAAACATGGGGCCGACATTCTGCACGACGGCGGCGCGGCCCTTCCTGCGAAACAGTTCGCGCAATCCTGAACACAATTTTTCTGCCATCTTCCAGGTGTGCTTGAACGACGCGTTGTTGTCGCGGGTCAGGGCTCGAAGGTTGGAGCGGGCCGCAAACATGCCGATGCGCGATCCGTTGTGGGTGCCGTAGTGCAGGACTCCGCCCCATTGCAGCGCGTCCATAATCTCGGCTCGTCCGACCAACGCGGCAACAGGCAGGCCGCAGCCTAGCGCCTTGCCGAAAGTTACAAGGTCGGGCGAGAGCTTGTAGTGCTCCTGGCAGCCGCCGGGAGCGATGCGGAATCCGGTGACGGTTTCGTCGAGGATGAAGACGATTCCGTGGGCACGCGCCATTTTCTGCAAGCGTTCGAGGTAGCCGGCCGCGGGAGGAATCACTCCCATGTTGGCCATAATTCCCTCGGTGATGATCGCAGCGATCTGGCCGGGATGGTTTGCTACGGCGCGTTCAAGCGCTGGCAAATCGTTCCACGGGACAACGATCGTGTCGTCGAGCGCGGTGCGGTTCAGGCCAGAGCTGTCCGGAATTTTCACGGGATCGGACAGCAATCCCAGCGCGGCGGGCGGCAAGACATTGGAGCTGACGAGCAGATCGTCGTGCCAACCGTGATAGTGGCCTTCAAACTTTAGAAGCTTGGGGCGTCCGGTGACGCCGCGGGCGAGGCGGATGGCGGCCATCATGGCTTCAGTGCCGGTGTTGGCGAAGCGCACGCGTTCGGCGTTGGGGACGATCTTCTGGATCATCTCGGCGACTTCGAGTTCGACCGGAGTTGCCGTGGCGAAGTGGGCGCCAGTGCTGGCCGCTTCAGCGATGGCCTCGGTGACTTCGGGATGCGCGTGGCCGAGCGGGAGGGCGCCGAAGGCCATCATCCAGTCGATGTATTCGTTGCCGTCGACGTCGAAGATGCGGGAGCCGCGACCGCGCTCCATGAAGATGGGATATTTCCCGAAGTTGGCGGGGCCGCGCGAAGAAGAACTGCTGGCTTCGATGAGGACGCCGAGCGTGCGCTGGTAGAGTTCGCGGGATTTTTCGGTGGTGTGGGTCAACGGCCCTCCGGGCGAACAGTAATGGTACAGCAGCGGCGGGGGCTGAAGCCCTCTGAGGAAGCGCCGCTTGACGCGGCCCCGAATGGCCACTCTTCCACGGTGCTCTAGGCGGAGTGCGCCTACGAGAGCGATGCTTACGCGGAACGCGCCCTGCGAAGGTGACGCTTACGCGAAGTGCCCCCTGAGGCGGTGGCGCTCTAGGCGGAGCGTTCCCTAAGAAGATGGTGCTGTATGCGGAGTGCGCCACGCCAAGACGGTGCTTACGCCGGCGGTGCGCCCGCTAGGCAGCCTCGGGGAGGGCGGCGTTGAGAAACGGCGGCGGTACAAATTGCGCGCAAGTTTTCCTCGGACTTCCGTTCTTCCCATTGATGGCCGCTACCTGACGCTTTTCCTCCCCTTGCAGGTATTTGCAGTCCTCCGTTCGAGTGAGGCTTGAACTATGAAGATGCCTGTTCCCGCTGTCTGCTCGTCGTCCCGACATTCTGTTTCTTCCGTTCTTTCGTGCCTGATGGCGCTTGCAATTTTTTCGGGCGCGATCCGTTCTTATGCCGAAGAAAAAACTGCTGACCTTTCCCGCGCCACTGGATGGGTGGTGATTCCAGTCGAAGAATATAGAGTGCTGCGGGCGAAGGCGTATCCGGTGGAGCACGATCCGGAGCCGCCTCCGTTGGATGCGACTGTGTCGCGGGTTGACTATGACTTGCATGTCTCGGGCGAGTTGGCGTCCGGCTGCGCGACGCTGACCGTCGACGTATTGAAAGACGGGTGGGTACGCGTGCCCGTGCCCGCCGGATTGCTGGTGCGTGAGGCGCGACTGGACGGCAAACTGGTTTCGCTGGTGCCCAGCGCGCAGGGCCGGAGCGCGTCGCATCTTTCGGCGCTGCTATCGCACGCCGGGCGGTCCGTGCTGACGCTCGATGTGGATGTTCCAGTTGCCGCGTCCACCGGCGATGAGAGCATTTCCTTGCCCGCAACCGAATCCGGCGTGACGCGGGCAGCGTTGCGGTTGTCCCGGCAAGGAATCGATCTGCGGGTTGGCGGCGGATTGATTTCTGAGAAATCCGAAACTGCGGACGAAACGAAGTGGCTCGCCTACGGTCGCGGTAATGAGCCGCTGACGTTCACCTGGCGCAAGAGAGCGGAAGATCATCACGTGGATCTGCCTTTGCGACTCCGCGGATCGCTGACGCAATTGACTTCGCTGGCCGAGGACTCGGCCTCGATTTATGCCGAGGCGAATTTCGAGATCGTGCAGGGCGCGGCGCGCGAAGTGCGCATCCAGCTTCCGGAGAAAGTCACGATCAATCAAGTCTCCGGCGCGATGGTGGCGGACTGGGAGATGAAAGGCGGCGAGCTTGCCGTCTCGTTTCTCGAACCGGTCGAGCATAGCGCGCGGTTTGTCATCAATGGCGAGGCGCGGCTGCCGCGCGATGGGATTGTCGACATTCCGTTATTGCGATTGCTCAACACCGAGCGCGATACGGGCGGCGTGGCGGTCGAAATCCTCGGCGCGGGCGAAATCAAAGACCAGAAGACGCAGGGGCTCGAGGACGCCGACGCCACCGATCTGGGCGAAATGGTGGCGAGCCGGCAGTCTCCGGCGCTGGTCGCGTATCGGGTGCGCCCAGGAGAAGCGGGCGCAACGCGATCGCTGAGCGTGAACGTGGCTCGCTACGACCAGCAGGCTGTGCTGATGGCGAACATCGAAGAGGCGCGCTATCAGGTATTGATGAGCGCCGACGGCAAGGAACTGGTGCAGGCGCGGTACGCGGTGCGGAACAATCAGCGCAACTTCGTGAAGATCGCGCTGCCGCAGGGCGCGACAGTGTGGAGCGCGTCCCTGGCGGGACGGCCGGTTCGTCCGGGGCAGTCGCCGGATGGAAGTCTGCTCTTGCCGCTGGAAAAATCACGTGGTGGAGAAGATGCTCCGGCGTTCGTTGTCGAAGTGTTTTATCTGACCAAAGCCTCGGCATGGGGCGACAAGGGGCGCGAGACGGTGACCTTGCCTGCTCTGGACTTGCCGATTTCGCGGACGGGCGTGCTTCTTTATTACCCGCCGACGTTTCGGGTGACGGCGGAGCCGGGAACATTTCGCGCGGAGACGTATGAGAATCCCGCGTTGCCGGCGCTGGCGGCAGCGAATGCGGGTGGCATTGGAGGACTTACGGCCGTCCCCGGAGTGGTGGCGCCCAAGAGTGACGCGGCGCGCACAGATGGGGCTCGGCTCGCTGACGACAAAGAAAAGAAAGATGTAACTGAGGCGCTGCTCGACAGTTTTCGGGCGAAGTCCCTGGGCGGAAGAGTGACGGGAATCTTGCCCGTAAGCGTTTCATTCCCGGCATTTGGGCCGTCGGTGTTTCTGGTTTCCGAGCTGACCGGCGAAAACCAGGCTCCGTCGGCAGAGTTTTCGATTCAGCGCGATAAAAAGGGAGGTGTGCGATGAAACGCCAGATTCTTTCACTGCTCTTGTGCTGGACGATGGTCGTACCGTTTGCGGCGGCGGCAGAAGAAAAATCTTCGTTGCCCCTGCCCGAGTCGGGCCATGTCACGCTGACGCTTGAGGAATACAACAAGCTGGTCGAACTGGCGGCGAAGCCACCGAAGAAGAACGACGCAGCGCCGCTTCCCTACTCGATCAAGCATGCCGAGGTGAAGCTTGAAGTCAAGAATGACGGCGTGCGCGGGACGGTGGAGTTGCAGGGCGAAGTCTTTCACAAAGGCATCAGCAAAGTTCCGCTGACGACGGGCATGACCGTGCTCGACGCTCACCAGAACGGCAAGGGTATCCCGCTGATTCAGGAGAATGGTACGCACGCGGCTCTCCTACCGGGACCGGGGGAATTTTCGGTCGCACTCGACACCGGATTGCCATTACGGATCGAAGCTGGCCGTGCGTCGTTCATGCTCCCCGCGCCGCAAGCCGGCGCAGTGCAGCTTGCGCTGGTGATTCCGGGCGAGCACACGTTTGCCAACATCAGCCCAGGAGCGATTACCAGCCGCAAATCGGAGAATGGACACACCGCGATCGAAGCGACACTGGTTCCCGGACAGCCTGCGACTGTCTGGTGGGCGACGCGGGAAGTTGTGGGTCCGGTGGTGCCACGCGAGGTTCGCTTTCTGTCGGACAGCAAGACGCTGGTTTCTGTGAGTGAGGCGTTGATGCGGGTGGCTGTGCTGGCGGATATCACGGTCATTCAGGGAGAGCCGGCGCAATTTCAAGTCGAACTGCCGGCGGGATTCGAAGTCACGGGCGTGACCGGGCCAACATTAGATTCGAATGAGATTCATGCGGGAGTCCTGACCCTGAAAGTGAATGCGCCCAGCCAGCGCACGCACCAGTTCCTGATTTCGATGGAGCGGGCGATCAATACCACGAAGGCCAACGCTCCATTCCTCAGCTTCCAGAATGCGCAGCGCGAGACGGGCGAGGTGATGGTTGAGGGCGCGGGCACGATGGAGATCACCGCGACCGAGGGCGGTGGCTTAAAGCGCATGGATGTCACGGAAGCGAATCCGTACTTACGGTCGATGGCGCACTTCCCTGCCCAGGCCGCGTTCCGCTTCCACCGGCAGCCGAATGAGGCGCCGACACTGGCGCTGGATTGGGTGCGCTTCCCCGATGGAAGCGTGCTGGCGGCAGTCGCAGAGAGCGCGACGGTTACAACCATGGTCACGTCCGAAGGCAAGTCGTTGACGGAAGTAAAACTTCTCATCAAGAACCAGGCGCAGCCGTTCCTGAAAGTCGCGCTTCCCAAGGGTGTGAGCATTCTCTCGGCGGACGTTGCCGGCGAGCGCGTGAAGCCGGTGCAGGGGCCGGATGGAAGCCGGGTCCCGCTGCTGCGTCCGGGGTTTCGTCCGACGGATGCGTACACGGTGTCGTTCGTGTTCATGCACGACGGCGCGCCCTTCGCCAAAAAAGGCGGCGCTGAACTCAGCTTGCCCAGCATGGACATCCCAGTCAGCCTGCTGAACTGGGAGGTCTTTCTGCCGGAGCGTTACAAGGTGAAAGATTTCGGCGGAGATGTAATCGCCGACAACCTGGTGCCGCCGGCGTTCCAGCCTGAGTCCGCCGCATATCAGTACGAACGCGACGGAGTGCTCGTCGCCAGCAATATGAATAACGAGTCGCTGCTTCCTGGGCAACTCGGCGGCGTGATCGCCGATCCCTCCGGAGCGGTCGTTGCCAATGCGCGCGTGACGGTCACGAACCAGGAAAACGGGTACTCCATGACTACGGTCACGGACCAGCAGGGGCGTTGGGTCGTGTCGAATGTTCCCGCAGGGCGAATTCGGATCAATGCGCAAGCACAGGGATTCAAGGCGGAACAGCGAGATGCGTTTTACGAAGCGGGCCAACCCTCGACGTACAGCTTCGCTTTGAGCGTGGGCGCAGCGACCGAGGCGATCACCGTAACGGCCGCGAGCGCGACTCCGTTGAACGGCCGCAACTACACCGAACTTCAGCAGCTTCAGGCAAATCAGCCGAAACAAGCTTCACGAAATGTAGTTAATCTTCAGAAGCGCGTGGCGGGAGTATTGCCGGTAGCGATTGAGGTCCCACGGGCGGGGACTTCGTTTGCCTTCGTGCGGCCCCTGGTGATGAACGAGGAGACGAAGGTGACGTTCAGCTACAAGAGCCGGTGACAGCAGATTGAATGTTGATCGACGAATGGTCGACTCGGTCAATCGGCCAAGTCGCTTTCGTCGACAGCAAGCAAAGAACGTCCGCGTGAAAGCTCATGCGGTTCTGCGCTCCAATTCTCAGGATGCAGGACTCTGCATCTTGACAACCTCCTCTGCATGGAAGATGCTCGAATTCTCCCCTTCCAAGTGCCTCCGGGCCATGTTCATGGTGTTCTCACCAGGAGGATTCGACGTGCGAAACAGAAATTTGTCATTGGTATTTTTGACGGCGGCGATTGTCGCTGTCTCAGTGTTGGGCGCGGCCACGCGCTCGATGGCGCAAACAGAAAAAGTCCTGTACAGCTTCGGCAACGGTACAGACGGATCACAGCCGGAAGGCGATCTGGTCTTCGACGCAGCCGGCAATGCCTACGTCACGACCTACACAGGCGGCGCGTATGGCCTGGGCGCCGTGTGTAAGGTGATGCCCAAAGCGAATGGGCACTGGACCGAGCAAGTGCTGTACAGCTTCGGCAGCAACGGCACAGATGCTGCCAACCCGCGCTCCGGCGTGATCTTCGACGCTGCCGGCCGCGATCTCTACGGCACCACCATTAATGGCGGCGCTTTCGGGATGGGCGCCGTGTTCCAACTGGCGCCTGCGACAGGCGGAGGCTGGATCGAGCACGTGCTGTTCAGCTTCAACGGCACCGACGGTCAGCTAGGCTGGGACAAGCTGATCTTCGACAGCCACGGTAACCTTTTCAGCACCAGCGGCATTGGCGGCGCTTACGGTCAAGGCGTCATCTACGAGCTGAGCCATCCAGGCGGGGTCTGGACCGAAACTGTGCTGCATGACTTCGGGAGCGGCACAGACGGGGCGCAGCCCCAGGGCGGATTAATATTCGACCACGATGGCAATCTTTACGGCATGACCACCTATGGGGGCGCCAATGGTTTAGGCATGGTGTTTGAACTATCGCCCGCCTCAGGTGGAGGCTGGACGGAACAGGTGCTGCATGACTTCGCCGGAGGCGCGGATGGAGCCAACCCCTTCGCCGGGGTAGTCTTCGGTGCCGGCGGCAATCTTTTAGGCGTCACCTACTTCGGCCAAACCGTGTTCGAGATGACGAAGGCAGGCGGAAGCTGGACCCTGGAGACCCTGCACAGTTTCACCGACAACGCTACGCAGGGGTCCGGCCCATGGCCCACCGTGACCCTCGATACCGCGGGCAACATCTACGGCACGGCACAATTTGGAGGCCCCCACAACGGCGGGACCGCCTTCGCGATGAAGCCCACCGGCGATGGCAGTTGGTCGTACAGGTTGCTCCATAGCTTTCCGAACACTCCCACCGACGGCATGAGCCCCAGCTTCACCAGGCTCTTCTTCAGCGACGCCAGCACTCTGCTCGGTATGACGTGGCAAGGCGGCGCTTACGGCGGAGGCGCGTTGTTCGAGATCGACATCAAGCGGTAGGGCGAGTATCCGCGGACGCTCGCCTTGCGAGCGTAGTATTTCGCGCGGCGGTGACAGGGCGGTTTCGCAGAATTCGCGTACTGTCCTGTCGCCTGGAATCGATGCTCGTCGAGCGCCCATCGGCGAGCATACATCTTGGCGCAACCGGTAAACACTCGACGTTCGCGAGTGGGGTAAACTCCGAGCATGCCTTCTTTGCGGCGGATGTTTGGCGTTACTGTGTGTGCGATTGTGCTTCTGGTTTTGCCGGGATGTAAATCGCTGAATCCCCTCTGCGGCAGCTCCCGCCCGTCGCCGGTGCTCAACTCGATCTCTCCCGCGACCATGGTCTTCGCACAGCTACCGCCCAGTTTTACGCTGACGGCGACCGGCAGCAACTTTGTTGCCTCGTCCGTCGTGATCTTCAATGGCGCCACCCTGGCAACGACCGTCGTCAGCAGTACCGAACTCACCGTGACCATCACGTCCGACATGATCCCTGCTGCCGGAAGCTTCACTGTCCAGGTGCAGACCCCCGCCGGCAATAGCGGAGACCTGGGCTGCTCCAGCGGGGGCACCAGTGGCGGGCAAACCCTGACGGTCAGTTGAAGACCGGCCAGCTGCCGTTCCAATTGATCGATTTCCTTCACGTTTAGTTCGCCGACGCCTGTCGAATGTCATAGAATGTTGCTTCGCGTGAGCAACTTATGAGTCGACCGGACACCTGGAAAAACTGGGAGGGCCGCACCGTGGACGGAAGATTTCCGCTGCGGCAGTGGCTGGGCAACTCCGAACATAGCGCGGTCTTTCTTACCGAGCGTCCCGGACAAGCTTCGCAGAAGGCCGCGATCAAGTTCGTCGAACTGAATGGCGGCGACCCTGAGCGGGAGGCGTCGCGGCTGCGCGCTGCGGCTAATCTTTCGCATCCCAACCTGATCCGGATTCTGGCCAATGGCCGCTGCCAGGTGGATGGAACACCATTTCTCTACGCGGTCATGGAATATGCGGAAGAAGATCTCGCGCAGATTCTGCCGCAGCGCGCGCTGTCGGCGGCAGAAGTGGGAGACATGCTGCCCCCGCTGCTGGATGCGCTTTCTTACATTCACGACAAAGGTTTTGTCCACGGTCATATCAAGCCTTCGAACGTGCAGGCGGTGCAGGACCAGTTGAAGCTGTCGAGCGACCAGGTGATCGCGGCGGCTGAACCGAATCTGGCGCGCAAGAGGATGGGTGTTTTCGACGCGCCGGAAACGGCGACGGGTACGATTTCTGCCGCGGCCGACGTATGGTCGCTAGGCGTGACCATTGTGGACGCGCTCACGCAAAATCTGCCGTCGCAGGGACAGACCGATCCGGGCGTGCCAAAAGACATCCCTGAACCTTATCGCGGAATTGTGCGGGACTGCCTGCATCTTGATCCGGCGATGCGTTGTAGCGTTTCCGACATCCGGGCGCGGCTGAAGCCTGGGGCGGCGAGCGCTGCCGCGCGGGAGTCGATTGCCGAGAGCAAGTATCGTCCGGAAAGCGTTTCGGAACCTGAGCCGGCAGGCAAAGGCAAGATGCTCGGGATCGGCGCGATTCTGGTGATAGTCGCAGCGATGGTGGTGTGGGGATTGTGGCCGAAAGCAAAACCACAGCCGGCCGCCGCTCCCGCGGCCACAGAGCAACCCGCAGCCCCGCCGGCGCCAAGTACCGGCAAGACCATGCCTCCTGCCGGAGCGGCGGGAGCGGGCGGCGCAGTGCGGCACCAGTCTCTTCCTGACATTCCAACCAGCGCCATGCGCACAATTTCCGGGACGATCAAAATCAGCATCCACGTGGATGTGGACGCGTCCGGCAAAGTAACGAATGCGAAGCTCAAGTCTTCCGGGCCAAGCCGCTATTTCTCCGGGCGGGCGCTGAAGGCGGCGCAGGAATGGGAATTCTCTCCGCCGGAAGTAAACGGACAGCCGGTGGCCAGCGCGTGGCTGATTCAATTTCACTTGCGGCGAAGCGGAGTGCAGGCTTCGAGCGAACGGGTGACTCGCTAGTGTACTAGTGAGCATTCAATGTTGCGGCTCAAACCGCGTGGTCCCTGGTGTTCGGCGAGAAGGTTAAAGGCTTTCACCACAGAGGGCACAGAGGATCACGGGGGAAAGCGGCGACAAATAAATTTCGATCTATTTGACGGAGTGCGCTAGCGCTTTTCCGCCTGGCGCAACTTCCAGACAATCTGACGGACCATGCCGAGCAGCAGCTTGGCGTCGTAGTCTTCGAGATGGAAGCGCAGAATGAGCTGCCGGGTTTTCTTCTCAAACATTTTGTCCGTCCCCGGCTTGATGAACTGGCTCACCTGAAGGGCTTCGAGCAGGCACTGGGTGATGAGTTCAGTCTTCTCGGCGCTCGCGGGTTCGGCGGCGTCAGTGGATTTTTCAGCCGCGCCCCTCGCCAGTTCATAAAGGCACACTGCGACCGCCTGGCCGAGGTTCATCGAGATATTTACTTTGTGAGTCCGAATCGTCATCAGCCAGTGGCAATGGCTGAAGTCGTCATTGGAGAGCCCGGTTTTCTCGGACCCGAAAAGAACAGCGGCACGGCTTCCGGCGAGAGCCTTGTGGATCAACCCACCGGAGTTCGCGCCCAGCTTCTTCACTGGCTGCAGCAGCGTGCGGTCTCGTACGGCTGTAGTTCCTACGACGAGAGAGCAATCCCCAACCGCCTCGGCGACGGATTCGAATTCTTCGGCATTCTTGAGCACCGAGGCTGCCCCAACCGCGGAGCGGGCTTCGCGGAAGGCAACGCCATACGGATTCACCAGCCGCAGAGTGCGGGCGCCGAAGTTGGTCATGGCGCGGGCGGCGGCTCCAATGTTCAGCGGGTTGCGCGGCCGCACGAGAACTACAGCGAGATTTTCGAGAGAGAAGAGCGGCAAGGGGTCATTCTAGCTGACGGCGGGCCGGGGTTTGGAGACTCCCGGCATCGCGATCCAAAGGCGAACCGAAGGGTGCCGCCACTCCGCTCGCTTTCGCTTCGGCCGGGATGACAGTTGAGGGTTGTGCAAATGCCGATCTCAACCCTTCGGTCGTGTAGGTTACGGCTGTAACCAACGTTACGCGGCCCAGATGTTACCCGCAGGTTCTTGCAACCAGGCTGCCGCAGCTTGTTTCAATGGTGTCGGAATTTTGTAAAAATAGTGTCAAATGGAACCGTTCCGCCCGTGGTATTCGTCAAATCGTTGTAAGCTTTGAGGAGTCGAGCCGCTTCCGTTGGGGCCTGTGGTGGTGCCGGAAGCTCTCCCTTCACAAGAAGCAGATTGGATGATGAAGCCATGGGGAATCTTGCAACTCCGTTCGTTCCGAGCAGAACCGTGAACCCAGCACCGGTAGTGAGACCGACGGGCCGCATCCTGGTTGTGGAAGACGATCCGGCCGTACAAAAGGCGCTGCGCCGGCTTTTTGAGACGGAGGGTTACGCGGTCGAAACCCAGTCTGACGGCAAGTCGGCACTTGACAGCTTTCAGGCCAGCGCGCCGGCCGCCATTGTGCTCGATCTGCGGCTTCCGAAGGTTTCCGGCAGCGACGTCTGCAAAGAGATCAAGAGCCTCAACCCTTCCCTGCCAATTGTTGTGTTGAGCGCGGCGAGCGACGTTTCCGATAAAGTTCTGTTGCTGGAACTGGGCGCGGACGACTACGTCACCAAACCATTCAGCCCGCGGGAATTGCTGGCGCGCGTCCGTGCGGCACTGCGGCATACGGCGCGCATGCCGGATGTGCAGGTGGAAAGCTTCGACGACATTTCCGTCGACTTCAAGAAGATGGAAGTCAAACGCGAGGGCAAGCCGGTGATTTTAACCGCCCAGGAATTCAAGACATTCCAGTTTCTGGTGCGGAATGCGGACCGCGTCATCAGCCGCGACGAATTGCTGAATGAAGTGTGGGGCTACCAGAATTATCCGTCCACGCGAACCGTCGACAACCACATCCTCAAGCTGCGCCAGAAGTTAGAGAGAGATCCCTCAAGTCCGGTACACTTTCGCACGGTCCATGGTATGGGATATAAGTTCGTTCGCTGAGAGCTGGTGAAGGCGTTTCCCGAATCCGTGCAACAAACTTCCACAGTTGGGGCCCCGAGCCGTTTACCGCGCATGCGCCTGCGCACGCGGTTTCTCCTCTCGATGCTGCTGATCACGGCGGGGCTGACCGTCACCAGCCTGCTTCTGGTGCGGGGCAGTGTGCAGAGCAATGTCCGCCAGAGTATCGGCGTCAATCTGCGCAACTCGGTGGCCGCCTTCCAGGACTTCCAGCACCAGCGGGAACTGATGCTCACCAGCGACGTCGCGCTGGTCGCGGACCTTCCCATCATCCGCTCCATCATGACGAGCTCCGATCCTGTCAGCATTCAGGATGCCTCCCGCGATATCGCCGACCTGGCCAACAGCGATCTGTTCGCACTGTTCGACCGCAAGGGAGCGGTGGTGGCGTTGCACACGAAAACTCCTGGATTCAGCCGCGACGCAGCCTCGAAGTTTTTTCAGGAATCTCTGGACGAGGACCGGGCGGAATCGAGCCACTGGTGGTTGGGAGAACATCATCTTTATCAGACCTTCCGGCAGCCGATTTATCTGGGCTCAAAGAGCGATGGAACGCTGCTCGGATTCCTGGTGATTGGATACGAAATTGACGACCGGCTGGCGGCCTCGGTCAGCAAGGTGGCGGGCAGCCAGGTGGCTTTTTCGGTGGGCACCGACGTGGTGGCGAGCACGCTGCCGTCGGCACAGAGAAATGACCTGCAAGCGCTGATTACCGGTTCGGCGCAGGAAGAACCGCACGACATTGAAGTCGGCCAGGAACGTTTTCTGGCGACTTCCCTGCAATTGTCGCGGAACCGCACCACTCCGGTGCGTTTGAGCGTTCTGGGATCGTACGATCAGTCAACAAAATTCCTGGATCAGATCAACCGCTATCTTCTGCTGTTAGGATTGGCCGCGATTCTGGTGGGCAGCGCGCTGGTATTTTTTGTTTCACACACGTTTACCCGGCCGCTGGGCAATCTGGTTGTCGGCGTACGGGCGCTCGAGGGCGGCGACTTCCATCATCCTCTCGACAAGACCGGCGGCGATGAAGTTGCGGAACTGACCCTGGCCTTCGAACGTATGCGCGCCAGCCTGCTCAAGACGCAACGCGATCTGCTGGAATCGGAACAATTGGCGACGATCGGGCGCATGGCGAGTTCGATCTCGCACGACCTGCGGCATTCGCTGGCGGCGATCGTGGCGAACTCGGAATTTCTGTGCGACAGCCATCTGACCGCCACACAGCGCGAGGAACTGTATCAGGAAGTCAGGACCGGCGTGAACCTCATGACGGACTTAATTGATTCCCTGCTGGAGTTTGCGCGCACGCGCGAGTCGCTGACGCCGGCCTATGCCAATGTCTCGGAGACGATCCTGCGCGCGGTGCAGGCGGTGCGGGTGCATCCGCGGCACCATACGCGTTCCATCGATGTATTATGCGGGACACAGATCACGGGCTGGTTTGACCAGCGCAAACTGGAGCGGGTTCTGTACAATCTTTTGCTAAATGCGTGCGAGGCCGCGCCTGGGAGTGGCGGCAAAGTGGAGGTCACGGCCGGCGAAGTCTCGGGTGCGATCACCATCTCCGTAGCGGACAATGGGCCGGGCATTGCGGATTCCATCCGCGACCGCCTGTTTCATCCTTTTGTCAGTTATGGAAAGGAAAATGGCACCGGCCTGGGTTTAGCGGTAGTACAGAAGATTGTGCAGGACCACGGCGGCGAAGTCTTCGTGGAGCGCACAGCACAAGGCAAGACGGTATTCCGAATTGTGTTGCCAGGGCGAGTGAAAGAAACGTTCCGCAGCTCAGTCGAGGGCGGCGCGAAGGCGGCTTCGGCCACGCTTGTGCCCGCACGCAACACTGCCAGCCCAAACTCGATATCGCGTCCGGGCCCATAAGGCGTAGTCGTCGTCTTCCAGTGCCTTTTCCCCCGGATGGTGTAGGAGGACGATGTGAAAAGTGACCCGACCTCAACGCTTCGCGGGGCCGCACTGATGCTCGCCGCTTTCGTCATGATCCAGCCATGCGCGCGGGCGCAGAGCGCGTCTGCTATTCCCGCTTCTCCCACCGACACAGCCGGCGCGGTGCGCGACCTGGAGGAGCAGGTACGCCAGCTGCGCTCCATGGTTGATGAGATGCGCGCGGAAAATGCGCAATCCCGGACCGAGATGCGGCAGTTGCGCGATGATCTTCAGGCCACGCGAGCGCTGTTGCAGCCGCCGGCGCCTCCCGCGGGCAATCCCGCCGCGGCGCAGCCGGAAACGGCCGTCGCGGCAACTTCTTCTTCGCCGGCAAGCATCGAGTCGAGAGTGGAGAAGCTGGAAGAATCCACATCGCTGATTGGCTCCAAGATCGATGAGCAATATCAGACCAAGGTCGAGACAGCTTCAAAATATCGGGCGCGCTTGCATGGAATCGTCCTGATGAACGCCTTCCGCAACGTGGGAGGCTCAAATAATCTGGACATACCGGACTACTCAGAACCTGTGCCGGGAACGGCTCCCATCGCAACCATGGGAGCAACGCTGCGCCAGTCGCAGATCGGATTCGAGTTGTTTGGGCCGACGGTCGGCGGAGCACGGACATCGGCAGACGTCACTCTTGATTTTGCCGGAGGGTTCGCGGGCACGGGCAACGGCGTGAACTCAGGGCTTGTCCGCCTGGAGACGGCCAATGTGCGGTTCGACTGGGAAAACACTTCGGTAGTGGCCGGGCAGGACTCTTTATTTATCTCGCCGCTGTCTCCGACTTCATTCGCTACACTCGCTGAGCCCACCTTCGGGCTCGCGGGCAACTTGTGGGCGTGGACTCCGCAACTGCGGATCGAACACAAATTCGCGCTTTCCGACCAGCAGTCCATCACCATACAAGGCGGAGTGCTCGACAATCTGGACTGGGAGTTTCCGCGTAGCTCGTACTACCGCTCGGCATCGGCCGGAGAACTATCGGGCCAGCCTGCCTATGGTTTCCGCACGGCCTGGTCGCGGCCGGTACAACAACATCCGCTTAGTTTTGGCGTGGCGGGATACTATGGCCGCCAGAACTGGACGTGGGACCGCTACGTCGATGCGTGGGCGGGCATGGCGGACTGGCAGATTCCGATTCTTCCACGCCTGACGCTGTCAGGAGAACTCTACCGCGGGCGCGGTATTGGCGGCCTTGGCGGCGGCATCGGGACATCAATTGTTTATGGTGGAGACCGGACCAATCCCTTCACGCCGATCCGTGGCGTCGATGCCGCCGGCGGGTGGACGCAACTTAAATTGCAGGTGACGCCCAAGGTCGAATTAAACGGGGTCGTCTCCATGGATGATGCTTTCACGGCCAACATCCGCGGCTTCGCCGTTGACGCGGATAACTTTGGGCCGATCCTGGGAAGAAATCGCGGCAGCCTGGCGAATGTGATTTTCCGGCCGCGATCGGACTTGATCCTGGCAGCGGAGATCAGACGGTTGCGCACCTGGCAGGTTTACGGCGCCAGCAGCGCGACCAACCAGGTTAACCTTTCCGCGGGGATTCTGTTTTGAGGAGCCGAAGGATTCAGGCCGGACGCGTGGCGGCGGCGCTGTGGCTTGCGGCGTTGTGGCTCGCATCATTGTGCGCACAGGCACAGCCGCCGCTGAAGGCGCATGTGGACGTCACGCGCAACGGTCATCCTCTCAAAGATGCGGCGAACGCGGTGATCTGGCTGACTCCAGTGGGCGCGACCGTGGTAGCGCCGCGGCAGGATCCGTCTCACATTCCGCAGTTGGTGCAGAAGAACAAGAGCTTTCAGCCCTCGCTGGTTGTGATTCCTGTGGGTGGCAAGGTGGAATTTCCCAACCATGATCCGTTCTTCCACAATGTGTTTTCGCTGTTCGACGGGAAGCGCTTCGATCTTGGGCTCTACGAGAGCGGCACTACGCGCTTCGTACAGTTCGACAAGCCGGGAATTTCATTCATCTTCTGCAACATTCATGCGCAGATGAGCGCCGTGGTGGTCGCGTTGGCTACGCCGTACTTCGGCATTTCCGACAAGCGAGGAGACGTCCGAATTGCCGGTGTGCCGCCGGGCCGCTATTCGCTTCAGGTGTTTCATGCGGGCGTGGCGGCGGAAGACTTACGCTCTCTGGGTCGCGAGATCACGGTCTCCGCCGGTGCCACGACGCTGGGCAACATCAGCATTGCCGAATCGGATGTCACCGAGGCGCACAAGAATAAATACGGACGGGACTATGACCGGCCCGAGCCGAATAGCCCTGCGTATACGCGGCAGTAGGATTCGGGGCCGGCGAAGTTTCTAGGTTTCTAGGTTTCTAAGGGTGAAACGCCGGCAAGATCTGAGGAGCTTGGGCTGATCCATGCGACAACTTCAAACTTGAAGATTCGGTCTGTCCGACTTTGAAAGCTTGAAACGTTGTCACTTTTCGACTTCCAACAGAAAAGGGCGCGTCCCCCTTTGGCCGCGCCCTTTTTGCCTCTGTCTTCACTTCGTTTACAGCAACTACACTCGTTATTAACCGGCGTTAACGATTTCCGTTAACGATGGCTACTGGAGTGGCCGCCTCCGCCACTCGCATGACCACCACCTCCACCGCTTGCGTGACCACCTCCACCTCCGCCTCCGCCTGAGTGACCACCTCCGCCGCCGCCGAAGGAGGAATGTCCGCCGCCCCCGCTCGGAGCGCGGCCGCCTCCGCCGTAGCTCGACCCGCCGCGGGGAGCGCTATAGCCTGACCCGCCGCGTGGCGCACTATAAGCTGGGCCGCCGCGAGGGGCGCTGTAGCTGGGGGCTCCGCGATAGCCGCCATAGTTGGGACTCCGTACGATCGGCTGCCTCATATCCAGTTGTGGGCGCGATGCGCCGCCATAGTTGCCGGAGCGAGAACTGTAGCTGCGCGGCGACATGGAACTCGGCGCCGTACGGTTCCAGTAATTGCCGCTGCTCCCGCGCGGCGACGACACCCCGGACTCACCCCGCGACACGCCGCTGTTCGAGGGCGGAGTAAACGGACGGAATCCGCCGCGGTTCTGGACCGGTGACTGGCTCGTGCCACGCGGGGATTCCGACGGTGAAAATCCGCGATTGTTGCCCTCGCCTGCGCGATTGCCACCAGCAGTGTTCCCGCTCGGGGGCGTGAACGGACGGAAGCCGTTACGGTCTACCGGTTGCGAAGCCGTGCCCCGCGGGCTCTCCGCCGGCAACCGACTAGCAACAGAACCGTTGGCGCCGTTGCCGCCATTTGGTGGGTTGAACGAGCGGAAGCCACCACGATTGCCGTTCTGCGCCGCCCCGGCCTCGTTCGAGCCATGGTTGCCGAAGTTTCCATTTTCATGGTTCGCCGGAATTCCCGCGCTCGGGCGCTGCATCGAATTTCCGCCGCGCGCCGTGAAGCTGTCGCGGCCACCCGCAGGAACTGCGCCCACATGGCTCTGCTGCATCGACTGACGCAGGCTCGCAGTCTCCTGATGGAAGGACGCGGGCCGCGCGATGTTGTTGTGCGAACCGAAGAAACGCTCCGATCCGCCGTTGCGCATGGTGGAAGGCGCAGCGGCGCGTCCGCTGGCCGAGAGGCTTCCGCGCGATGGAACCACTGGAAGATTTCCCGCCATCATGCGCGCGCCATTGATTTGCTGGCGCGTGGCGGCCATGGCGCTGACGCGCCCTGCGCCGAAGCGCCCGGCATTCACCGTCGACATGGCACGGAAGACGTGATCGTTATGAATATTGGCGATGTTGGAGAAGCGGTTGCCGCCATGCAACGGAGCGAAACCTCCGAAGCGGTCGCCGCGGAAATGGTTGAACCCCACCACGCCGAAGCGGCCCCGATATCCACCCCACCAGGGATGGAAGAAGTCACACGGCCCGATCGGGAACCAGCCGAAGCCGCCCCATCCGCCAAATCCGAAGCCGAAGCCAAATCCGCCGCCCCAACCCCAGAAGGAAACGTAAGCCGGCGACCAGAACGGACGGTAACCCCCATACACGGGCCCAGGCCACCAGGCCCACGAATTGCCGTACGGAAACCAACGACCATAGTGATAGGGAGCCCATCCCCAGGGCTCATAGCCGACCCACGTCCAGCCGTAATAAGGCTCGTAAACCCAGTTGCCGTTGCGATAGGGGACCCAGCCATCCGGTTCGTTCGGAACCCAGACGTCGCCATAGTCGGGAACGCTTTGCCAGCGGCCGTAAGCGTCGAGGTCCTGCGTGCCGGTGTAGCGGCGATTCGTATGACGCCAGGAACTCGCGTCGCGTATCAGGTGATCGCGGTCGCTGTTCCAGCGGTCCCAATCGTCACGATCGGGAGCGGAGGAAATTTTGTACTGTGCGGAGGTCGAATCGCCGCGAACGGTCGCCATTTCTCCGCTGCGAATTTCGGTGCTGCCCTGCGGAGTCGAAATCTGCGCCTCGCCCTCGCGCACGATCACAATCGTGTCGCCCCCAGGATGCACTTCGACGCGGAAGACGCCATCGTGGTGCGACGGATGCACGGAAACGTTTGGCGTATCGATTTCCGGTTCCGATTCGCTATCTTTGGAGACGACGTAGTCAGCGAGACCTTCGCTGAGTTGAATCTGTATCGCTTTTTGCGTGAGGTTGGCGATGTTGGCCTTGGAGTTGGGGCCGAGACGCAGAGTGTTGGCAAAATCAAGTTGCAGTTCAGTACGAGCGGTGTCGCCGGTCGAGACTTTGTCTCCGGTCATGACCGGCTGGTTCAGAACTGCTGCTGACCAGTCGCCGGAGTCGCCGCGCTGCGTCGAGACGTCATTGTGAATCAGGCTGATGCGCGCGACGCCCTGATCGGTTGAAGCCGGGCCTTCACCGGAAGGACCGCCGGGCTGGGCTTCGGTGGGCTGCGCGTTGTTCGCTTGATCGTTGTTGGTTTGATCGTCAGACTGAATGTCCGTAGGCGAGTTGTCGACCGCCTGGTCGGCCTGGTCGTTGGCAGGCGGAAACGATTGTCCCGTTTCCAACGGAGCATCGGGTTGCTCCGACGGCCCAGGCCCATCGCTCCTGGTTTGCGCCAGCGCGCTCAAGGAAAATGCGCTCGACAGCGCCAGAGTCAAGATCGCGATTTTTCCGATCCAACGATTCTTCATGTCCCACCTTTTCGGTTCCGACTTACGCGTATCAATCGACATATGAGTTCGCTAATCTAAGGGCACGTGCCGGGCCAAAGAAGGGATCCGCGAGCCAGTTAAAAGTGATTTGTTTTCAGCAGGATGAAGATGGCTGATTCCGCGAAGGCCTGTACATCGCGCGAAGATTGGCCGTCCTTGGCCGGAGGTGGTGGTTTTCAGCCACCTGACATGATCTTTTCAATCGGACGAGCAACAGATTTTTTTCGCCATCCGATCTTTTTTGTCATTCCAATTCTTTTTTGTCATTCCGAGCAGCGCGAGGAACCTGCTTTCCTGCGGCCGCAACAAAACAGCAGGTTCCTCCTTGCTTGCTGCGCTCGCGCGTCGGAATGACAAACTTCCGTGAGGACGTCGCTTCGTTGACAATGCCACGGTTCACTCTTCAGACATCATCCGCGCGTACATGCGGTGGAACGCATGCACGCCTTTTTCCTGCTTCACGCTGAAGCGCCCGCGGGAGTAGCTGCGGGAGCGGAGATTCTTCTGCACGGCCTCGCAGATGGAGACGTCTTCCATTTGAATCTGGTCGCTGAATTCGACGGACGCTTTAGCGGCGGGAGTGCGGTGCTCTTTTTCCGGCAAGTACCACTCGAAGATGGCGAGCGAGCGCTCGGGTTCGAGCGGGAGCACGATGTTCAGCGAAACATTGTCTGGATAGCAGTTCAGCATCCAGTTGGGAAAGATCCAGAAGTAGTCGGTGGCGAGGTCTTCGCCCGCTGCCCCGTAGCGGCGAGGCGTTGCGTCCCCCGGCTGCGCGCCACGAATTGGGCTGAACTGGCGAACGTGGCGATCATGCGGCTCTACGACATAAGCGTTGTAGTCAAGTTCGCGATTCAGTCCTGGATGCACGCTGGGCAGGTGGTATCCCTCAAGATAGTTGTCAACGTAGGTCTTCCAGTTGCACTTCATGTCGTAAGTGCGGCGCTCGAAGATCTTCATTTCTGCGAAGGGAAACTTCTCAGCCTGCTTTCGCAATTCGCCGAGGCTCTCGCGCAGCGGAGACGCCTGCGGATCCAGATTTACAAAAACGAGATTGAACCATTCTTCTGTGCGCACGGGGACCAGCGCGAAGTCTTCGGCACGGAATGCTTCCACGCCTTCAATTTCGGTTGCGCTGATCAGCGAGCCGTCGAGATCATACGTCCATCCGTGATAACCGCAGCGGAAGAGCTTTCGCGAGCCGCAGCCTTCGGCGGGAGGACCGGCGCGATGGCGACAGACGTTGTAGAAACCTCGAAGGACGCGATCCAGGCCGCGAACCATGAGCAGCGGTTCTCCTGCCAGTTCGGTTGTGAAGTAGTCCCCGGGAGCCGCAACCTGGCTGGCATGACCAACCACCTGCCAGGTACGCCAGAATATCTTTCCTCTTTCAAGATTGAAGGTGTCCGCATCGGTGTAGAGCGAGGATGGCAGCGTCCAGGCGTTGGCGATATCGGGATCGACCTGAAATGAATTCACGGAACCTGGCATGGGAGCCACATTGTACCGCCCGGCTGCGAGGTTCTACACACCTTGAAGTACGAGGACACGAAGTCCCCACAGAAAAAGCCGCAGCATGAAGGCGCAAGGCTGGATTAGTCTTTTTGTGAGGTCGCGGAGGCGACGGCTTCCGGCACTCCGAAGAGAAGTTCCATCTGAGTGGCGGCAGCCTGCGCGCGGCTGAAGTCGCGCGATATTTTTTTCGCCATCTCGGCGGCGGAGTCCGCTTCTTTCAGGCGATGATCGCGCCGCAGCGCGCCGGCAAGGAGCAGTACGGCGACGTCGCTGGGTTCTCCGTTGACCGCCTTGGTCAACCGGGTGACTGCATCGCCGGTTTCCCCGCTGCGCTCGGCCAGTAGTCCGCTGCCCAGTAAAGCAGCCGGGTCGTTGGAGTGGACTTGCAACGCGCGGTCATAGGACAGCTTTGCCTGGTCGTAGTTCTTCAGTTTGATCTCGGCCGATCCGATCTGGTCTAACGCCGCTGCGCGCAGTTGCGGATCGTTCGACTTACTGGCGACCTTTTCGTACAACGTGATCGCGCCGTCCACGTGCCCATTGCGCTGTTCGTAGACACCAAGATTCAAGACCTGGGGCAGCGGAAAATCGTGCAGCGCTTCGGCGGCATTGAACTCGGGAATCGCTTCGTCGATGCGGTTTTCCTTGTCGAGCGCCATGGCCAGCGCCTGGTGCGCCATATAATTCTTGCCGGTGATGCTCAGCGTGTAGCGAAACAGGGTGATGCCATCTTTCCAATAAGTGGCCTGGTGATAACTGAGAGCGCCGAGCACCACAAGCACGCCCGCCGCCGGCACCAGCAGCAGCCGGCGTGAAATGTTCTTCTCTGCGGCAAGTTCCCAAACGCCCCAAACGGCCGCGACGATGATGCCGATCATCGGAATGTAGACGAAGCGGTCGGCCATCGCCTGCTCCCCGACCTGCACAATCCCGATCATGGGAACGAGCACGCCGAGAAACCAGAACCATCCCATCGCCAAATAGCGCTTTTCACGAAAGCGGAGAACCAGCGCGGTGATCGCCAATAGAAGAAGGGCGCTGGCGCCGACTTGCCAGCGGGTCAACGAATTTCCGGGATGAGGATAAAGAGGCGTCAGATGCTCCGGCCAGAAGAGAATCTTGAGATAGCGGGCGTAAGAAACGATGGCATTTTGCAGGCGGACGGAGAACGAGTAATCCGAAAGTGCGCGGACCGCGTCGGCAGTCTTTTGCGCTTTGACGGTGATGATCGATCCTGCGATCGCAAGCACAAAGAGCGGAAGCTTTTCTGCCAGCAGAAATACAAACGATCGAGGCGCAGGCCTGCCGTCATCGGGTTGCCCGGTTCCGGCGAACATTCTCTTGAGCGGCCAATAATCCCACAGCAGCAGGGCACAGGGCAGCGTAATGATCTGCGGCTTGGCCATCAGCCCGAGGGCGAATAGTCCGGCAACTGCGGCATACCGTCCGGCTCCGCCCTTGCGCGCGTAGCGGCCATACGCCCAAAGCGCCAGCAGAAAGAAGAACATGCTCAAAACATTTTTTCGTTCCGCAGCCCATGCAATGGATTCGACATTCAAAGGATGCAGCGCAAATAGGCCGGCCACAAGGAAACTGGGCCAGAGCAGCGCCGTCGCCTCTTCTAAGAGAAGAAACAGTAGCAGGGCGTTCGCCACATGAAAGAGCAGGCTGACGGAATGATGTCCCGCAGCATTGAGCCCAAAGAGCTGGCAATCCAGCGCATGAGAGAGCCAGGTCAGCGGATGCCAATACCCGGCATGAATACTGGTGAACGACCACTTTACGGTCTCCCAGGTGATGCCGGCCCTGACCGCAGGATTGCCCAGAATATAAGGAACATCATCGAGCAGAACAAATCCGTCATCGACAACTGGGCCAAAGAAAGCGAGGGTGACCACGCATAACAAGAGGCAGAGGACGGCTTTGCGCCTGGCGTCGCTTCCCGGCGCGCGGGCGGGCTGGGACATAGTTTGATTTGCCTGAAGTCGCGCCGCTGCGGATGACACGGGATCTCCCTGAAAGAACCGATTATAGAAGTTGAACTCCACTCTTTCGGGGCGTTCGATTCCGCTGTGAGTACCTTGGTCACAGAGCAAAGTGACTACCCACCGGGCAGCTACGGCCTCTGCGGGTCACATCTGGAGCGGGAATCTGATGGCGGCTCAGTTCAAAAATCAACGCCACGAAGGTCATGAACAAGCACGAAGGAAGCGGCGGGAGAAATCAGGACTCGATGCTGGTGAATCATTCCGTCGACCGAGGCGCTGAGCGGCATGACAGTATTTGTCATTCTCCCCGACGAATTCTGCTCCAGATGCTGTACTTCAGTGCGAGACCGGGCAGGGGCGGCAATCCGGCAGATGAAAACAAAGGCCTTGGCGAATGGGCGAGGGTGGCCATGACCGAATGGCGGTTGGCATGGCGAGTGCAATATCAAAGCCGACTGAGTCATATCACTGACCAGCATAAAAATTAGAAATTGTGTGGGGAGAAAACTAGAGATGCGCAAACAGAAGGGTTTTTCACTTATCGAGTTGCTGATCGTCGTGGCGATCATCCTGATCATCGCAGCGATCGCGATTCCGAACTTGCTTCGCGCCCGCATGGCGGCCAATGAGTCGTCTGCTGTCGCTTCCATCCG
>DASXDY010000009.1:0-31987 GCA_036490405.1 Candidatus Sulfotelmatobacter sp.
TCGGCGTCGGCGGGGCCTCCGTGGATGAGGGTGAACATGGGCAGATGTTTCTGCTCGAATTTGCCCGGAGGAAAGATCAGCATGCCTTCGACCGTGGTGCCGTCGTCGGACTTCCACTGGTAGGGCTTGCCTTGCGGGAGATCTTTTTCGGCGAGCGTGGCGTTGAAGCTGGTGATGGGGCGGGCTTCGTCGAGTTTGTCGGCAGAGTCGGATAGATAGATTTCTTCGGGCTTCGTGGTGCTGGAGTAGATGAAGGCGATTTTCGGCGAGTGGTCGGCGGCGGAAATTTGCGAATAGGTTCCGGGCCAGTTCGAGAGCTTGTGAAGCGGGTCGGCGGGCTTCGAGGCGGAATAGAGTTGGACTTCGGTTCCCTGCCTTGCTGACGCCAGGATGTGATCTCCTGCTACGACATAGTGCTCGACTGGGCCGATGAAATCTTTGGCCCACTGCTCGGTCTTGCCGCCTTCGATGTCGGGCTTTTCTATGTCGATGCGGTAGAGATGCGGCTGGAGGTCGCGGTAGGGGCCGGAGACGTCTCCGACTTCGACGGAGAAGAAGATGTGGCGGCTGTCACTGTCCCAGCGCGGGCGGGTTTCTTCGGCTTCGTTGTGGGTGATGCGGCGGGGCTGGACTTCGGCAATTTTTTCGCTGCCGGCATTCGCGGGCAGGAGTGCCCGCTCCACATTCTTCAGATCCACTACGTAGATTTCTACGTCGGAGTATTTTTCCTGGCGCTGGTTGATGGCGTTGCTGGTGAATGCCAGCTTGGTGCCGTCGGGCGCTGTGATCAGATGTTCGACGCGCAGCGGGATGCTCGCTATGGCTCGCGCTTCGCGGGTAGTGTCGGGATTCTCTTCGGGCTCTCCTTCTTTCTTTTCGACTTTCGTGGAGCGGGCTTCGTGGCTCGAAAGAGCTGAGGCAACGTCGAGGGCGAAGATTGTGTCTCCGCGCTCGGCGGTGCGGTATTGGACTACGTCTTTCCATTTGTCTTTGTAGTCGTCTTTTTGCGTTTTAGTCCACGGCTGGCGCGTGGCGAAGTAGATGGTCTGCGAATCGGCCGACCAGGAGAAGGTGTGGACGTCTTCGCCTCCGTGAGTGAGTTGGATGGCTTCGCCGCCGTTGGGGGAGATGACGTAAATCTCGCTGGTGGATTCGTCGTCTTTGGAGTTGGCGTCGTTGTTCTTCCCCGCTGCGCCTTCGCGTTCGGAGACGAAGGCGATCCATTTGCCGTCGGGAGACCACTTGGGTTCGGAGTCGTGGCCGGATTGGGTTAGCTGGATCAGGCTGCCGCTACGGTAGAGCCAGAGATCTGTGCGGAAGGTTTGCTGGTCCCAGTCGGCGCGCTCGGTCTCAATTGCGACGGAGTTTCCGTCGGGGGAAATCTCTACGCCCGAGAAGCTGACGGAGTTGAAGAATTCGTCGATTGTTAGTTTGGATTTGGATTGGGCTGCGGCGAAAGTGGAAATGAGCGCGAGGAAGACCGCTAGTTTTCGGATTTGCATTGGGTTTCCGTGGAAGAAGGGTTATACATCGCGGGTTTGAGCGGAGGCAAGTTGGGGGGCCTGTTTTGACTCCACCTAGAATCTTCACCACAGAGGGCACAGAGGTTCACAGAGGAAGTGCTTGCTGTTTGCTGGCGAGTGGCAATCTGGCGAGAGTCCAGAGAATTGCGGCGAAGGCGATTACCGAGAGTTGCAGGTGCGTCCAGCGGGAGATGGGGCCGAAGAGCGGGAGGATGAATGCGAGGTAGAGGAGGACTTTCAGTGCGGGCGTGCTGTGTTCGTCATTTTCCAGAGTCCAGTTGAGGGTCAGCAGCAGGACTGGGATGAGCACGAGCAGATCGTAGACGAAGAGATGCGGGTTGATGAGGATGGCGGCGAGGATCAGAGCGGAGAATTTGACGGATGAGGGCGACGAAGATCTCCAGATCAGAATCGCGGCCGCGAGGGCAGCGAGCGAAGTGAGAATGTAAAGAACTAGTGCGGCGGTTGGCCACGGGAGCAGCAGCGTCCAGAAGGAACGGAGGGAGTGCATCTGGATTGGGGCTTGGGAGAGTTCGGCGGTGGTGATCCAATGGGAGGGATGCAGAAGTACGTTGAGGTAGGCACGCGTGACGTCGGCACCGAAACAAAGACGGGCGAACGCGAGTTGTGCAGCAGAGGAGAGGACGAGGCCGGCGAGTATTTTCCAGGCTTGGGCCAGGAGCAGGATGAGCGGAATCGCCAGGAGGAATTGCGGCTTGGCGATGAGGAGGCCGAGAGCGATTCCCGAGAGCCACATTCGCTTTGTGCGTAGAGCAAGGAACGCGAGTGTGAAGCAGGCCAGCGGGACGGAGGAGAACTGTCCGCGGACGAAGAAATGAAAGAGCGGCGGAAATGCGACGGCGGCGAGCGCGATGAGTTGCGGGTACGGATGAAGATTCGGGCAAGAGCGCCATAGGGCGTAGACGCAGGCGAAGTAGATCAGAAGGCTGAGTACAACCCAGATTTTCGCGGCCGCTGAAAACGAAAGACTCGCGAGCGGGACGAAAAGAAGTCCGACTTGCGGGCCGTAGAGATATGGAATCCGGACGGTTGTTGTGTTGCCAACAATTTGCTCAAGCTCTTTGGTTTGGGATTGTTGATCGTAAAGTTCGTTGGCTCTATGCTGTGAAATCTGCTTTGCCGAAATATAGAACGGAAGGAAATCCTGGAACTTGATGTTGCCGGCGCGGTCGAAGAGTCCGGGCGTGGCGAAATCGACGGCGCAGACTCCCCATAGGCAAAGTGCGAGGACGATGGCTTGCGCGCGCAGGCGGCGCGGGGTGAGCGATTGCAGGAAAAAATCAATCCACGACGGCGTGGCCGCATGGTTCACGACATTGGCTCGGCGTTTTCGAGAGCGTCGCCCATGGGCTGCACGGGGCGGGGGATGCCGGGGACGATGCGCCATCCGTCGTCGTATTGGCGGAAGCCTACGCTGGAGCGGAAGCGCTGATCGGTGGCGTAGAGGGCCGCTCCGACTTCGTTTAGCGGCGCCCACTTCCAGGTGAACTCTACGACCGCGGAGCCGCCTTGCTTGCTGATGCCGGTTACGGAGATGAGCTGGCGCTTCGCAACGGGGATGGTGAATGTCTTGTCATCATCCGGTGCGGGAGCTACGGCGTGGACTGTGTCGACGCCGGAGGCGGTGAGAAGGACATCCCAGCAGGGTGCGGGAGTTAGGTCTTTCGGGCAGGTGATTGTGGTGGCGGAGATCCATCCTTTGTGGAGGAGGATTACGTATTCGGGCGAGGCGTAGTCTTTGTTGGACATCACTCCGGTGCGCAGGATGAATTGCTGCGGAGTGTTGAAAGTTTCGGACGCGGCAATTAGATCGGTGGCGAGGCGGCGGGTTAGATAGTCGCGGGGGGAACAGGCGGTGAGGGAGAATGCATAGATCATGGCTAGCGTGAAAAAGCCGAGCTTCGCTCGGCGGACAGCCGAGGGCGGCTGTCCCCACATGTGTGTCTTTAAGATCTCCATGGATTAACGAGTTGTGATTGTAAACAAACGGGAGCGTTTTTGCGGAACGAACGGTCGAGAGGCGATCTGGCCGTCGAATTGGGGGGCCCAGCGGCCGGGGATTTGGGTGGCGCAGCGGGGGCAGCGTCCCTCGGGCGTTAGGCGGTAGGTTTCGATGTGGTATCCGTGGCGGCGGATTAAGGTCTCATTGCAGTGCGGGCAGCGGGTGTCTTCGGCATCGCCGACCCGGCCGGGGAGATTTCCGGCGTAGATGTAGCGCAGGCCGGCATTCTTACCGATTTCGACGGCGCGTTGCAGGTCTTCGACCGTCGTATTGCGTTCGTCGGCCATCTTGTAGTCCGCGTGGAATGCGGTTACATGCCATGGGATATCTGGGGAGACGCTGGCGATGAATTCTGTCAATTGCTGCAACTCGTCTTCGGAGTCGTTGAAGTTCGGGATCAAGAGCGTGACTAGTTCCAGCCACAGGCCCATTGCGTAAATGCGACGGATGCTTTCCAAAATGGGGCCGAGGCGGCCTCCGAGTTCGTGGTAATGGCGGTCGCTGAAACTCTTGAGGTCGACTTTGTAAAGATCGATCCACGGGCGGATGAATTCTAGAACCTGCGGCGTGCCGTTGCCGTTGGAGACGAATCCGGTGATGAGCCCGGCGGCTTTGGCTTCTTTGAAGACTGCGACTGCCCATTCGCTGGTGATCAGGGGCTCGTTGTAGGTGCTGACGATAACCTTTGCGCCTTGATCGAACGCGTCGCGGACTAGGGCTTCGGGCGAAACTTCCAGCGGCGGCGAGACCGCGTTGGGATCGCGCAGGGCTTGCGAGGTGACCCAGTTCTGGCAGTATCCGCAGTGGAGATCGCAACCCAACATGCCGAAGCTATAGGCCAGCGCGCCGGGGTAGGCGTGGAAGAACGGCTTTTTTTCGATGGGGTCGCATTGCATGCCGGCGGTGTATCCCCAGGGGACGTAGAGTTTTCCGGCGCGATTGAAGCGGACCTTGCAGACTCCGGCCTGGCCTTCGGGGATGGGGCAGGCATGGCCGCAGGAGTAGCAGCGAACGCGGTTGTTGCCGAGGTCTTCGACTAGCGACGGGTCGGCTTCGCCGACTTTTTGATCGAGGATTGTGCGGAGGGAGGGCACGGGGACTCTTGCGTTTATTGTAGCGCTGCGGGAGTGGGCGCGAAACGTCGACGCACGTGCGCATTTGTTGAGACTGAGATCCTTCGCTGCGCCTGAAAAGCGGCTCCGCTCAGGATGACAATCGTGTGAGAGTGATGCGGAACTACGCGTTAGTTTTTGGCTTTGAGTTGGCCGGCGGGGGGTTTTGCGTCGCCGCGGTGTTGCTGGAGCCAGCGGTCGGCGTCTAATTCGATTGATGTGGTCTGGGCGCGGGTCAGACGGGCGCGAACGAATGGGGAGAGCGTTTTGCTGGCATCATCGCCGCTGAGGCGGGCGACAACCATCCAGAAGTAGGCGCGGTTGTAATCCTGCGGGACGCCGCGTCCGCTGTAGTAGAACGAGCCTAACTTGGATTGCGCTGGAACGTTGCCTTGCTCCGCCGCTTTAGTGAACCAGCCGACGGCTTCGGCTTCGTTGATTTTCACTCCCTCGCCGGTTGCGTAACGGAGCCCCAGAATATTTTCGGCGGTGGCATCGCCCTTTTCCGCCATCTGCTTAAGCTGGTCGAAGTTTGCGGTCTCGACCGAGGGATCGGGACTGGCGGGCTGAGACGAGGCCAGCACGGTGGGAATCTGCACGCGATCACGAGCATGAAACTTGTCCTGGATCCAGGGCATCAGGTCGCTTTGCAGCATGGGAGCGGAATAGAAGCCGAGCAGCGATGCGATGGTCGCGGCGGCGCAAATGAGGATGATCAACTGGGAGCGCGGCAGACTGATGCCTTCATCGCCCTTGGGATTTTCGTCGGGAGCGGATTTGGTTTCTTCCTTTTTTTCGGCTTTATCGGCGGAGGCGAACAGGACGCTACCCTGGGGTGAGGAAAATTTGCGGGCCGAGTCTTCGCCGACAGGAGGTAAATCTTCGGCGCGCGCGGCGCGATTGACGGCGGCAAGGACGGTGGAGGCCAGGCGTTGCAGCACTCGTCCATCGACTTCGGTAAAAGCATTTGGCTCGCCTGAAAAAGCTTCAATCAGCCCGATGGATTTTTCATTGACGCGCACGGGCGCAGCGAGGATGGAGCGGAGTCCGAGGGCGCGGCAGCTTTCGGCGTCGACGCGGGCGTCGACTTCCGTGTCGTCGCAGCGCAACAACATGCCGGTCTTGACGCACTCTCCGGAAAATCCGGAGCCGACTTGCAGGCGTGCGCCGATGGGTGGAGCGTCTTTGCCGGAGGTCGCGCGACAGAGCATGAATTCGGGATCATTTTCAGCGAGCGCGATGGCGGCGCCGGAGGCACGAACCAGAACCCGAGCGCGCTCAGCGATCAAGCGCAGGGCAGCGGCGAGATCGGAGCCGAGGGCTTCCACCTGCCGTTGCACGGCTGTGACCGCAGCGAGGGCATCGGTGTAACTGGCGCGCGGTGGGCCGGCTTCGCGTGCGCCGACGAACCCGGCGATTTCCGCTTCGCCGTTGGCGACGCCGGCCATCACGTTGACGAAGAGCCACTCGCGCAGGCGAGCGAGCGAGTCGGCGGGCAGTTCGGAAAAGCGCACGCCGGTACGTCCCGACTCGTTCGACCAGACGATCTGGCCTGTGGTGTAGATGTGCTCGGCGCAATCGGCGAGGTCGAGGCAGAGATCGAGGCTGGTTCGAGCCTCGAGCGGGGACGTGCACTGGATGGCCATGCCCTCTTCGCTGATGTCGACGATTTCGTGCAGGTCGAGCATTGCGCCTTTGGTTTGGGGCGTAAAGCTGGAGTAAGCAGGAGTTTGCACCTTGTGGCGCACCCGCCTGCGGCGGTTTGGAATCGCAGGAGTTAGGGGCGAAGTTAGGGAGGCCATGGGGGACCCGAGTCTTGTGTGTTGCTACATATTAACGCGGAAGGAGGAGAATTCCACAAGGAATGAAATGGGTAGGGCACGGAATTTTGACATTGGAACAGATATGGGACACGAGGATTGCGGCACCGCTCTGGGGCTAAAGCCCGATCTCTTTGAAGGCGCTTGACGCGGCCCTGAAGGGCCGCTCTTCCACGGCGATCCCCGACATCCACGACGATTCCCGAGTTCCACGGCGATCCCCGAGATCCACCGCGGCTCCCGACATCCACCGCGATCCCCGACATCCACGGCGGTTCCTGACTTCCACTGCGATTCCCGACTTGCCGACGATCCCGATGATCCCGATGATCATCGCAATTCGGATTCGATATGGGATGGAAAACGGGGACTGGCCTGAGTTATCCGGCGCGGCGGAGGGTTTCAGCGCGATGCAGGCTGGAGATGCGCGAGATGGCGGCAACCATCATGCTAGAGAGCAGCTGCATGGTGGCTACGTCTTTGTCGTCGAAAGCTCCCGGAGAAGATGAAAGGACTTCGAAGACTCCGAGAGTGCGGCGGTAGTGGCGAAGAGGCGAAACCAGAATGGAGCGGACACCGAGGCGGCGGCAGCCGGCCAGGTCGACCCGCGGATTGCGTTCGGCATCGTGGCAGAGCATGATCTCGCCGGAGCGGACGGCCTCGGCGGAAATGCCTGAGTCGGTTTGCAGGCGCATGCCCAGATCGGGGGCGGTGCGGCCGGCACGGGCGCGGCACACGATTTCGTTGCCGGACTGAAGGGCGATGGCTGCACCGGTAGCTCCGGTTAAATGCTGGGCACGCTCGGTGATGGCGCTGATAGCGGGTTCCAGATCGAGTTCGCCGGCGTGAATTTCTGCTTCATCCGCGAGAGTGACGGCGCGGAATCCCGATGCCGGATGTACGGCGTTGGCAACCCGCAACTGGCTGCGCTCGGTGAGCTGCGGCGTGCGGTAGTGGTCGGCCGTGTTCTGGACAGGATCGGGAACGGTCCGCAGCAAATCGCGGACCAGACAATCGAGTTCGACGTCGGTGATGAGATGGGCGGTCTGCTGGTGACGGAGAGAGCCCCCCAGAACGCGGGAGAGTCCGAGCAGCGCATGGCTGCCGCAAGCGAGGCAATAGGGCTTGTTGCTGGAGCTGATCAATTCGCACTGCACGCAGAAAGTCGCGGATTGCAGAGGAACGAAATTGATGTCGCGGAAGGCGGTGCCATACACAGACTTGCTGAACATTCTAGGTTGCCGTCCTGTCGAATTGCGTGCAGTGAAGGTAACCAGAGGGCGAAGCAAGAAAAAGTAACGGAGGTGGTTCCGGGTGTGGAAAAGACGGCGCAATTGGGTAGAGATTTGTGAGAGTTAGCGGCGATGGCGGGAAATCATTCCGAGTCTGGCCCCCCTCTTTGCGCCCACTTGGAGGGTCGCTTTTGGGGAGCGGGACGACAGCATCGTTGAGTGTGCAGGATCTTGCAAGTTTACGAAGTGGGCCGACGACAGCCAAAGTGGGACGAGATATTTTCGTCCGCTGGGATTGATTCAGAGCATGGCTTGGGCTATTCTTTTAAGAGAATCACGGTCTGATTAGACCGTTGGGGGATTTATGGAATGGACTGCTCCTGCTTTTGAAGAAGTTTGCCTCAACTGCGAAATTAACTCTTACGCCAGCGCACAGCTGTAAACCGTAACCTCCTCCCCTTTCCTCATCCATTAAAGGGCTGAGCGCGCATGATGATCTGTGCGATGCGCTCGGCTGCGTGTCCGTCCCAGAGTGGGATGGTTGTCTGTGTTCTGCTTCCCGAAAGTTCCCCGCGCAGAATTCCTTCTGCTGCCGACCTCAAGCGCTTCACATCTCTTCCCACCAATTGATTGGTTCCCAGCCTGATCGTAATCGGACGCTCTGTGTTCTCACGCACGGTGAGGCACGGAACTGCCAGGAAAGTAGTCTCTTCCTGAATCCCGCCGGAGTCAGTGATGACCAGGGCGGCGCGCTGCTG
Source organism: Candidatus Sulfotelmatobacter sp. (assembly GCA_036490405.1). Lineage (GTDB taxonomy): Bacteria > Acidobacteriota > Terriglobia > Terriglobales > Acidobacteriaceae > Sulfotelmatobacter. The sequence continues at coordinate 8,469 of DASXDY010000009.1, forward strand.
GAGGGCGAGAAACTGGAGATAAGGCAGGGGTTCGGTAAGGCGGAAATTGCCGTTGCTTGCGGCGAAGGAAGGCAAGACTTGCAAGCGCTGGCGGGTCCGCGGGTGGACGGGAAAGACCACATGGAGTTGAGAACTCAGCTGCGCGAGAGCCGCGAGCATTTCCTGAAGCCAGGGGAGATCGTCCACATTCGACGGGCGATGGAGGGTCACGAGCGCATAGGGCTGCGGGATATCGCTGGGGAATTCTTTTTCTGCTCGTGGAAGCAGGTGAACCAGAGTATCGATCATCACGTTGCCGACGCGGTGGATTCTGGCGGAAGCAATGCCCTCGCGAAGCAAGTTTTCGTCGCCGTCCGGGGATGGAGTAAACAGCATGTCGGCGAGCTGATCGGTGACGAGGCGGTTGATTTCCTCGGGCATGGAGCGATCGCCGGAACGGAGTCCGGCTTCGACATGGGCGACGGGAATATTCAGTTTCGAGCAGGCCAGGGCTGCGGCGACGGTCGAGTTTACGTCCCCGTAGACGAGGACCAGATCGGGTTTTTGATCGAGCAGGACCGGCTCGATGGCGGACATGACGGCGGCGGTTTGGTGAGCCTGGCTGCCGGAGCCGACTCCGAGATTGAAGTCAGGGGCGGGCATGTCGAGTTGCTGGAAAAACACCTCGGACATTGCGGCGTCATAGTGCTGTCCCGTGTGCACCAAGGTTTGCCGCACTTCGGAATATGACCTCAAGGCGCGGAGCAGGGGCGCGGCTTTCATGAAGTTGGGACGGGCTCCGACAACGTGGAGAACGTGCATGGGTGAGGAGATTGTAGCTGGTAATTTCATGGGCGAGCGTAAGGCAAAAGCAGGTTCCTCACGGCGCCTTCGGCCGGGTTCGGAATGACATCGTTCGGGGTGGAACCTCGTGGGCGTCGAATCGAAGCGATCAGCCCGCCTGGGCGTTGAGCAATGCTGAATCCTGAGCGGGAAGGGCGATCACTTGCGCCGAATGGGCGAGAGTGCGGTCGAGGGCGTCGGCGAGGGCGATGGGGAATTCGGCGGTGAGAAGATTCACATCCACCTGCAGGTTGCGAGGCGAATACAGGCGATGCACGGCGAGGGTTCCGCAATGGCGGTTGGTGGAGCTGAGCAGATCAAGGGAGATGGTCCAGATGGAGGAGCGATCGAGTCTTCCGGACAGAGGCGGCTTGGTCCAGCGGAAGGTGTGCTGTGCGTTGCGAAGGGAGAGTTCATCGCGATTCACGAAGACGAAAGCGCCGGGGAGCAGATCGAGCGCGAGGTCGAATCCGTCGAAGTCGTTGCTGCCGAAAGCGGCGAGAAGGATGCGGCGGACCTGCTCGTAGTCGCGGGCGACTTTGAGTTCTTCGGTGGCGCGGCGGATGGCGAGATTGTTGACGAAGATCTGCGGCTGGTCGAGGGTGCGGTGAGCGACGCGGGCGATCTCGCCGAACTCGAGGTAGCCGAGGTGCTGTACGCCGATCCAGATGCCGACACCGATTACGGCAAGAACCAGGCCGAGAGAACTTCCTGTGGGCCAGAGAAGAAAGAGGCTCAACATGGCGAAGATTGCGGAGACGCCATAGAGCAGGATGACGACCTGGCGGTGCGTCATTCCGTGCTGCAAGAGCTTGTGGTGAATGTGCTCCGCATCGGCGGTGAAGACGGGGCGTCCGCTGATGAGGCGGCGAATTACGGAAAGGACAGTTTCGAGAATCGGCAGGCCGAAGGAAACGATGGGAATCGCGATGGCGACGATCGTGGGCGCTTTTTGCGCACCGTTGAGGGCGAGAGCGCTGAGGAGAAATCCGATGAAGAGGCTGCCGGAATCTCCCAGAAAAATGGTGGCGGGATTGAAGTTGTAACGGAGGAATCCGAGGATGGCGCCGGCGAGCGCGATGGTCATCAATTGGACGAGCGCCGGCCCGTTGAGAACGGCGACAACGAACATCACGATGGTGGAGAACAGGGCCGATCCGGCGGCGAGACCGTCAAGGCCGTCAATCAGGTTGAAGGCGTTGGTAATGGCGAGGACCCAGAGAACGGTCAGGAGGAGGCCGATATACCAAGGCAGGGCGCGGTCGCCGAGCACGACCGGAATATTAACGATGCGAAGGCCGCCGGCATAAAGCATGACGGCCGCGACGGCCTGTATGGCGAACTTGAAATATGCGCCCGCGCCGCGGAGATCGTCATAGACGCCAAGCAGAAAAATGAGCGTGGCGGGCGCCAGGATGGTCGCCATGGTCTTGAGGTAATGAGGGTGTTCGGGATGGCGTTTCGCCCACAGAGCGGTGAGGCCCATGCAGAGGCAGAAGCTGAGAAATATAGCGACGCCGCCGAGGCGCGGGAGAGGAGAGGAGTGCAGATGACGCTCCTGAGTGGGAGCGGCGACACATCCGCGCGCCATGGCGAAGTTGCGCACGTAGCGAGTCAGCACAAAGGCTGACAGCAGGGCCGAAAAGAACAATCCCAGGCAGATGACCGTCAACTACGCCACCTCTGCACCAACCGATTACTGGATGTGCAATTCATTCGCCTATTGACGCAAGTATCACAGCGACACGCGGCCGTTAGTAGTAAGTCCAGAGATTCCTGTTGGATTTGGAATTGCTTCTGAATCTAGCAGTACCGAAACGGGACTTCAATCCATGGCCCGGAAAAAATTGTGGAAAACTACGGTACAGGCGGGCAAATCGCGAGGAGAGCGAACGATGCTATGTGCTAAACTTCTCCACAAGTTCCAAGCAAACTTCAGGGGTCATTCTTGATGAAGCCGTGCAGTCCGGGGTGGCATTGCCGCACGCAGGCTTTTTGGACGGTGTTGGCGGTTGTACTGGCGGTTCCCGGAGTTGCAGCCGCACAGCAGCCAGCGCAGGAAAATCCAAACGAAGCGACTCCCATAGCGCCCGCGGCGCAACCGGTTCCGCAAGCCGCGGTAAACGCATCCTCTGAGAGCCAGAATAGCGGCGTCAAGAAAGACAATGCCGCGCAGACTGGCTCGGACCAGTCGGTAAGACTGGGGCCGGGCGATCTGCTTGAAGTGAACGTGTACAACGTTCCGGAACTGTCGAGCAAGGTTCGGGTAAGCAATGCCGGCGATATCTACCTTCCACTGATTGACTACGTGCACATTGACGGGCTCACGCAGGAAGAAGCGCAGGCGGTGATCGAGAAGCGGCTTTCGGATGGAGGGTTTGTCCGGAGTCCGCATGTGACGCTGTTCGTGGATGACGCCGCCTCGCAGGGGGTGACCATCCTCGGCGAGGTCAGCAAGCCGGGAATTTATCCGGACACGGCGGACCGAAAGCTGTACGAGATGATCTCTCAGGCAGGCGGATTCACGCCATCGGCGTCGAAGAAAATCTCGATTATCCGGCGCAACCAGTCGGAACCGATTCATGTGGAGTTGCCGCGCAACCTAGCCGACGACACGAGCAAGAACGTGGATGTGTTGCCGGGCGACACGATCACGATTCCGCGAGCGCCGATTATTTATGTCGTGGGCGACGTGGGAAGGCCGAGCGGATTGCTGGTAGACAACGGGGAGTTGACGGTCTTGCAGGCGCTGGCGCTGGCCGGCGGCACCAACAAAACCGCCAAAGTAGGCGATGCCCGGATCATTCGTAAGGGCCCGACGGGAATGACCGAAACCAAAATCCAGATCAAGAAGATGCTGGAAGCAAAAGCGCCCGACGTTACTTTGCAGGCGAACGATATTTTGTTCGTCCCGATCAGCGGGGCGCGAGTGTTGGCGGGACGTACGTTTGATGCGGCAATGTCGGCGGCGACCGCGGTTACGATCTATGCCGTACACCCCTAGCGGATTTGCAGTTTCAGATTTCCAGTTTCCGATGGAAAAGCGCTGCCTGCTCTGATCTGCCGATTCGACTTCGCTACCTTCTGCTTACCAGCGCATCCAGAACATCAAGATATTTTTGGGCGGTGCGGGCGCGTGAAAAGTTCCGAATGATGTATTCCCTTCCCTGCGCTCCCAGCCGATTTCGCAACTCCTCATTGGCCTTCAGTTGATTGATGGCAGCGACCAATGCATCGCTGTTCTCCGGCTCAATCGCGATTCCGGCGCCGGCTTGTTCGACGATCTGGCGGGCCTGGCCGTCAACGCCAAGGATTACCGGCCGCCCGCAGGACATGAACTCGAGCATCTTTGTGGGGATTACAGTCTTGAAGACATCTGTTTTTTTCAGCAACACCAGGCAGGCATCGGCGGCGGAGATGAAGGCTGGAATTTTTTCCCGCGGTTGCTGATCGAGAAAGTGGACGTTTGAGAGACCACGCGCTTGCGCGAGGGACTTGACCTTTTCTTTTTCGGCCCCTTCTCCGATAAGGAGGAATAGTACGTCCGGATCCTGGTATTGAAGCTTGGCAGCGGCGTCGATCAGAGTTACGAGTCCGTGGGCGTTTCCCATGGTGCCGATGTAGCAGACGACGAATTTCGACTGCGCGTTGAGTTGGCGGCGCAGCGTCTGATGGACGCTTGGCGGCGCGGGCGCAAACAGATCGGTTTCGACTCCGTTTTCGACGACGGCGATTTTTTCCTCCGGCACTCGCCAGCGGCGCACGAGATGGTCCTTAAACGCCGGCGTGACGACGACGACGAGATTGGCCTTTTCATAAAGGAAGCCGGCCACTTTTGCCAATCCCTGATGCAGTAAAGAGTCTTCGCCGCTGACGCCGACTGCGGCGAGCGACTCCGGCCACAGATCGCGGACTTCGAACACGAAGGGAACCTCGCGGGCAAACGAGACCCACCAACCGGAAAGTCCGACCAGAAGCTGAGGCGATGAGGCGATGACAACATCAGGTCGCGGGAGGGCCGTTCCGCGCAGCGCGGCTGAGATGCAGAACGAGGAATAGTTGCGCATGCGCTCGTGGGCTTTGCGGTTGGGCAGAGGCCAGAGCCAGGTGCGATATACGCTGATTCCGTTGACCTTCTCGTTGAACATCAGGCGGCGAAGGCGTGGACGCCATTCTTCGGGGACGACTCCTGTGGGGTGATTGGGAAATCCGGTCAGGATGGAGACTTCGCGTCCGGCCTCGTCCCAATGACGCGCAAGTTCCGAGGCGCGGGCCGCCGGCGCGCCCATCTCCGGCGGAAAGTATTGGGAGATGTAGAGGATGTTCACGGGACATTAGAGGCTAACGCATCGGAGGTTCAGCGCGATAGCTGTCGCTTTCCGAATGAGCCGAGGATTGTGCGAAGCAGAGATCGGCCCAGGGCAGGGCAGGCTCAAAGAACAAACGCTCGCGCAGGCCCGCGAGCGCTGGCTGCCGCGGTCGTTGAATGATGGAAAACGGCCATGCGATTCAGTAATAGCAGAGCTTGAACGCGCTTTTGTAGACGAGAGCGCGGGTGCGCTTGATTCCGCTGCGGCTGTAGCTTCCCCAGCGGTCGGCGACGCGGAGGAATTCTTTCTCTCCTGTCAGGCGGTGCATCACGCGCAGCTGCACGATATGCAGCTGGTGATAGAAGCGGCTGGCGACCATTGGCAGGCGGGTGCCGGATTGCTCGTAGAGCGACCAGAATCCGAGATCGTAGCGGTTGAGGTTGTGCAACAGAGTGCGGACGCCGCGGGTAAAGAGATCGCGCACGCCGGCGTCTTGCGTGGCGAGAAAGTAGTCGTGGACTCCCCAGAGCGCCCAGATGAATCCGTTGAGGATGTGAGTGGGGGGCGAGACGATGTATTCCTCGAACCAGAGGTCTCCGGAGGCGTCGGTGAAGGCGACGCCTCCGTCGGCGATTGAATGCTGAAAGGTGGCGAAGGCGCGCTGCGCCGCTTCGAGATAACGCGCGTCGTTCGACTCCTGGTGGGCGCGAACGAGAACTGAAATTCCCTGCCCCTGGGCCAATCCCGAGTACCAGGGTGCTTTGAGCGTGTCGCGGTATTCCCAGTCAAAGTGATGATTCCAGACATGAAGGCCCTGGGGGTTTTGTTCGAGGTTCGCGATTAGCCAGTCGGCCACGAGAAAGAATTTTCGGCGGCGGTCCGCGTCATTTGCGCTACGCCACAGGTTGTAGTTTCCAAGGCCGTATTGGGCGATAGCGATAGGGTTGTATTGCAGGCCGATGCGTCCGTGGTAATCCAGCTGGGGAATTCCGGATTCGTCTCGGGCGCCCAGATAGTTTGCCTTTTCGGTGAAGGGCATGTAGTACTCGCCCAGTTCGGTGGTGGGGGCGCGGAGATTCTCGGCGGGAGGTTCATGCCAAAACGTGAGATGGCTGTTACCGCCCAGCACGTAGGCGCTGAAGATGCGGCGGTAGTAGGCGAGCGAGGGCAAGGCTTCATATTACGGCAGTAGCTGAAAATCAGTTGCCATCGCCTCGATCAAATTCCCCACTTCTCGCGCAAAGAACGCGCGAGAAATGGGGCACCCGGTGGAGACTGAGGGTCTTGCTCCAGCGAAACATAAGGTCGATTCGCTTCGGTGTAGTTTTTCGTACTCAGGAATTGATGGTGTAGAGCGAAGTGACCTGATCGTCGGATCGGACGGCGATTGTGGTTACTGCGAGAACGTTGCTTGTATTGTCGCCGTCTGGGAGGAAGGCGTTGCCGTATTGAAAGAAGCGCATGGGCCAGCGATCTTTTTGCCAGGAGAGCAACGAAGGCCATGGGCCCGCGGGGTTCGAGCTTGCTCCGTAGAGGCGAACGGCGGGATCGGGATTCGCTTCGCTGGGCTCCACCATGGTGGAAAAGAAAATATCACCCTGGACGCGGCAGCCGTAGATCGAGGAACTGCTGATCGGGGCGAGCTGCGACAGGGCTCCAGCGCGATCAAGGTGGTAGATGAAGTTCGGTTCGAGGGGAGTGTCGGTGGAGAAGAACAGTCCGGTTTGGGAAGGGACGGCTGCCACCGCGCGGGCCTGCTGTTTGCCCTGAAGGACGGGTTCGATCCGGCTGAAGTCATAGCTGGCGCGCAGGATGCGGCATTCATCGCCATAATCGCCCGTCAGCACCCACAGGCAGTTGGCAAACGGGTCGTGGACAATATTGTGCACGTGGCGGATTGCGCCCCGGGGGAATGTGTAGGCGGCGTTCCAGGTGGTGCCGCCGTCCGCCGAGCCGTAGATGTGGACTTCGTCGCGGGAGGCGTTATCGAAGTATTCTCCCCAATAAATGGCTCCGCCGGGGACGGCGGTGATGTGGAGCGGACGGGTGCCGCGGGCGATGGCGTGCGTGCACTGGAATTCGGCTTCTCCGGGACCGAGCGTGAGAATTGCGCCGGGAACGGCAGCGACTATCCCTCCGGTGGGAAGTACCGCGAGGGCATGGAAGCCATCCCGGAAAAGGCGGGAGGTGAGCGGGTTGGCTGAAGAAAGCTTACGCTTCAAACCGGGGTTGAAGGTTGCGACGGGCTGCCAAACCACGGGCGCGACGCTGGCTACTTTTGCGCGCAAGAGTTCGTATCCGCGAGAGGCGTAGAGGAAATCGCCTGACCATGCGAGTGCGCGAAGCCGTGGAAAGCGGGCGAAGCGGTCGAGAGTCGGCTGGGAGGTCGCGTGCATGGGCGGCATTTTGGCGGCGGATGACACGAATTCCAGAGCACCGTATCGCCCGCATGGGAGATGTTAGCTGGCGGTATGAGAGAGCGTAAAGAAGACGGGGTGACGGAGCGTCGGCAGAGTTGCCGGAAAATCGGCAAACAGAGCCGTTCTGCCGCGAAAATCTGTTGCGATACAAGGGACAAGGGACTGGCAGTGAATTTGCATGATGAAGTGGGTTGCCAGACTCTCGATGCTGAGCCGATGCGCCAATTCCGAATGCGGCAAGCCCTTTATACAGCTGAGGGAGGGCAAGCTGTTCGTGGTTGAAAAAGGAAATCGGATCCCGGCGAAGAACAACAAGCGATCGATGGAACACTTCTGGCTCTGCGATGAGTGCGCCACGACATGGACGGTCGCCTATGATCTGACTTTTGGCCTCTCCCTGATTCCGTTGAAGCGTCCGATGTCGCTGGCTGGGGCCGAAGGCAGAACCGCGAAAGCAAGTGTGCGACCTAACATTCGTCAGTCGTAACATTCGTCAGTCGTAGCCGTGTTTTCTCCAGACCCTCCAGTCTTCGCGAATGCACTGGATCATGGCTTCGGTATTGCGGTGCAGCCATTTACTCTTCTGCTTCCGCAAGTGGGCGAGAATGGCATTCTGGGCATTCCTGGTTCCCAGGTGAATGTTGGCAGTTTCCCAACCCATGGCGCGGAGCAGACGAAGTTCTTCGCCCTGGAGGCGGAGGGTCGATAATTCGACGCGACAGCAGTGCGGGCTGAGCCGGCGGACAATCCAGCGGCCGCGCAGTTGAACGAAGGGATCGGGGCAGCGGACGGCGCGGCCGAGGATCATCTGATAGAGGATGTCCGTTGGACCTTCGTGATCGCAGGCCCAATGGCATGCGGAGGCAACCAGGGGCTTGGCCTCGCGTGCCACCTTGCCTCCATTCCAGTCTGCGATGGCGACGTAACGCTGGCGTCCGAGGCTTCCCAGGCCGGCGACGCGGTGGACTATGCGGTACTTCAGGCCGCGTGCGGGCAGCAAATGCTCGAGGGCATCGATCGCACTGAGCGGGATTTCTCCTTTGAAGGTCGGAATCGAGGCCATCTTTTCCCAGAAAGGGCCCGGCTCGCGCAGTTCGTTGATCGCGATTTTCCGCAGCCAGTCATTCTTGTCTTCCAGGACAAACGGAGATCCGTTGCGGCGAAGCGATTCTGCGTAGCCTTCGAGGATGGCGTCACAGATGTCGCGTGGCTTCAAAGGCAGGTGGCCGGCTTCGACGGCGAGGTGAGCGCTGACGGCCAGGCGCACCAGATCATTCGCGTAGGCCATGGGATAGGCTTCATCGAAATCGTTCACACCCCAGATCAGACGGCCATCGATATCGCGCCAGGTGCCGAAATTCTCCACATGCAGATCGCCGACGGCCAGCACATGAGGTGATTGCGCCAGTTCCGGACAGACCTGCGGCCACATCTGCGCCCAGCGGTAATAGGTGGCGCGAAGAAATGGGAAGATTCCCGCCTTCATGCTGGCGTGCTTTTGTTGAACGTCTTTCCGGATGAGATTCGTACGCTGACCGAGCCACTCTTCGTAGTGGCGCGTCGCTTTTACCACGTTCATAGCAGCGGAACAATAGCCGCGGGACGAGGTTAAGTCAACGAGCGAGGCGGCTGGACGATGGCGGAGCCGCGGCAGTGATCGGGACCGGAGACCAGATCCATATCGAGCTGCGCTCGGCGGACAGCCAGGGCGCGCGGCTGGCCCCTGCATGTGTCTGGGGCATGTGTCTTTGGCGACACGGCTGTCGCCGGCCTGCCACATTATCCGCCGGGAACATTCACCTAAATATATTTGTTTTCATATAGATGCCTTTTGGCTTTGCCGCTGCATTGTGCAAAGGCGAGTCTCAGGAGGCGGATATGGAAATGGCAATGACATTTGTGGCGGCGGTGGGCGGGATGGTTTTCTCGCTGGCGATCGCGCTGCTGGCGGAAGAACTGATCTTCGGACAGGTTTTTCGGATTTTCTTCTCGCAGCAGGTGGCGGGGGTGAAGGCGCAGCAGAAGCAATAGATTCGACGACTTGCGTGGACCTGCGGAATCCGGTTTCGCCATGGAGTGTTCGCTCAATCTGGCCGGCCAAACGGAGGCTGGGCATTCTGTGGAGCGCCCTCGGCCAGACGGAAAGGCAGTTGCGAAGCGGTGTCCAAAGAGTATAGAGGGCGAAAAATCGTGCAGGTAGGGTGAGGCTATAATCTGGTCATCCTAAACATCATTGCGAATCCTTCGGCGCGCGCATCAGGCTTTCAACGTCCTCTCTGCATGTTTGGGCGGCTATTTCTGGCGGTCCTCGGCCTTGCCATTGGCGCACATGCCACGGATTGGAGTGTGCCCGAGCAGGAGCTCGCCCAGAAGGTTGTTGCTCTGACCGGAAAAGCGCCGATTTCACTCTCATTCGAGAACCGCTCGTCATTGAGGCGGCGGGATGCGGAGATTATCGAGAACGGATTGCGCGGATCGCTGGCCGCGATGGGGCCACGCGTGGTGGAGAACGATGCCTCCGCAATTACGGTCGCCATTTCCCTTTCGGAGAACGTCACTTCCTACGTTTGGGTAGCGCAGGTGCAGAGGACGGGAAGCGAGATGGCGGTGGCGATGGTGCAAATTCCGCGGGGAGCCGGTGTCAGTTCGACACGGGAATCCGTGCCGCTCACTCTACGAAAGAGTTTGCTGTGGAGCCAGGCCGAGCCGATTCTCGATGTGGCGGTGCTGGAAGAGAATGCGCGCCTCGCCGTGCTCTCTCCCGAAAGAGTTTCGGTGTACCGGATTCGAGGCGGAGGTTCGCAATTGGAAACATCGGCACAGATTTCTCATCCCAGGGCGTGGCCGCGGGACTTGCGCGGAAGAATTCTGGCCACCAAGGACCACCTGCTCGACGTCTACCTGCCCGGAGTGGTTTGTCACAGTTCGGCAATTGGAACTTTTAGTTTGAATTGTCAGCAAGAGAGTGTTGCGTGGCCGTTGATGATCGCGGGGCCAGGAGCGGCTGGTCCGGGTTCGCAGGCGATGGTGGGCGCGTACTTCGAGCCGTCGCGGAATTTTTTCACGGGCGTAGAAACGGCGCCGGGCGGCTGGTTGAAAATTGTCCCGCAGTTTTATTCCGCGGCGTTGATTTCTCGCGACAAGGATGTTGTATGGCTGTTCGCCGCGGTGGACGGGCGGGTCCACATGGTGGAGGGGACAATGGACCGGCTGACAAATTTGAAGTGGGGCAGCGATTTTACAGCGATCCGAACGTCGTGCGGTGCGGGATGGCAGGTGCTGGCGACGAGTCCGGCTGAAAGCGCGACGGATTCGGTGCGGGCGTATGAGATTCCAGAGCGCGATCCAGTACCGGTAAGCGAGGCGGTTGATTTTTCAGGCCCGATATCGGCCCTGTGGACCGAGGCAAGAGGCGACAGCGCAGTCGCAGTGATGAAAAATACGGAGACGGGCAACTATGAAGCGTTCCGGCTGGCAGTGGCTTGCGGCCAGTAGCCTGCTGATTGGGGCGATCGCGGCTGGCGGGGAAACGCGGCCGCGCTACGGCGGCACTTTGCGCATCGAGATGAGCGCCGCGCCTGCTTCGTTGGACCCTGCCGAGGGCAATGTCCCGGATTCGTTTGGGCGGCGAAACATCACCGCTTTGATCTTCGACACTCTGGTGAAATTCGATGACGCGGCACGCCCGGAGCCTGTGCTGGCGGATTCGTGGCAGGCTGCGGGCCAGGAATTGAGATTGCACCTCCGGCGCGATGTGAAGTTCCATGACGGAAGCGCGATGACACCGGAGAGCGTGGCGGCTTCGTTGCGGCTTGAGAATCCGGCGTGGAAGGTGACGGCCGAGCCTGAGTCGGTCTCCATTCAAAACGATCTGGCAGAAGATGGACTTCTGGCCGAACTCGCATTGCCGCGAAATGCGATCGTGAAGCGGGATTCGGGGAAACTCAACGGCACGGGGCCTTTTCGCATCGTCGATTGGAAAGCCGGTGAAAGACTGAGCCTGGCCGCGGACGAAAACTGCTGGCGAGGGCGGCCGTTCCTGGATGCAATCGAGATCGAAATGGGCAAGAGTTATCGTGATCAGATGACCGCATTGCAATTGGGGAGGGCCGATCTGGTCGAGATCGCAGCGGGGCAAGTGCGTCACACGGACCAACGGAGCATGGCGAGTTCAAAGCCGATTGAGCTCATTGCGCTATGGTTTGCAAAGGGACCTTCATCGCCGGAAGAGAACGCGCTTCGATCGACTCTGTCGCTGAGCGTGGATCGAACGGCCATTCGAGACGTGTTGCTGCAAGGAACGGGCGAGACTGCCGGCAGCATCCTTCCGAACTGGATGAGCGGATACGGATTTGTGTTTTCCGCGAAGGCGGATCTTGTCCGGGCGCGCCAACTTCGGGGCCAGATTTCTCCGGCGCCCTCATGGAAGATTGGCTATAGCCCGGATGATCCGCTGGATCGCCTGCTCGCGGAACGAATCGCGCTGAATGCGCGAGACGCCGGACTCTTCCTTCAGACCACGTCGACGCCGTCCGCGGACTTGCGCATCGCTCACCTTCCGCTCGAATCCGGACCGTGGAGTTCGCTGGGACAGATCGCCGATCAGATCGGCGCGCCGCTGGCGAAAGAGCACGGTTCGCTGGAAGAACTTTATGCGGCGGAGAGAACAGTACTGGCCAGCGGACGGATCATTCCCCTGCTTCAGCTTCCCGTGTCTTACGCGGCATTTGCGGGCTTGCAAAATTGGGCCGTGCGGCCCGACGCGACGCTGAATCTCGAGAACGCATGGATGGAGAGCGGCGCGCAATGAGCTTCCGGCGCAAACTGTTGATCGTTTTTTCGCTGACGGTCGTTCTTTCTGTTGCCGGGGTTGCACTGGCGGTATTGGCGCTCACACGCAGGGCGTTCGAGAAAAACGAGGAGCAGCAAACAACGGCTTTGATCACGCAATTTCAGCGGGAGTTTGAACGCCGCGGCGCAGACGTAGCCCAGAGGGTTGAGAGGATTGCGGGGTTGGATGTGGTTTTGCGAATGGCGGCTGCGGGTCATGCCACATCCGTTGACTCGGCGCAATATCTGGACTTCGCGCGATCCGTTGGCGAGAGCTGGCAGTTGGACTTTCTGGAATTTCTCGACGAGAACGGCAAGATCATTTCTTCGGAGCAGTCGCCTGCGAAGTTCGGTTATCCCGACGCCGCATTCGAGAGTTTGTCCAGGCTCAACCAGCAGCCTGCGTTTCTGAAGCTCGAGGAGTTGCAGGATTCGAGCGCGCTCGGGCTATTCGCGGTGCGGGCGACGCGGGTGGGCGATCATCCGGTGTATGTGGTCGGCGGACGAAAGCTGGACAAGAATTTTCTTTCCGGTCTCGATCTGCCCCCCGGAATGCGCGTTCTGCTTTATGAGAACCGGACGGATCATTTTTCGCCAGAATCGCTGCTGGATCCGGGCGCCGGAAAGAACGAAGCGTCTTCTGCCGAAAAGCTGGCTCCGCTGATAAGCGGCGTGCAGCATTCGGGCCGCGAGATGGCTGGCCTTGTGAAATGGTCCTCGGATCCGGCAGACGAGGAGGTATTCCATGCGATTCCGTTGCGCGGGACCGGAGGCGAGCGTCCACTACTGGGAATTCTAATGATAGGAAATTCGCGGGCGGCGTATGCGGATTTGAAGCGGCGGATTCGCGACTCGGCGCTGATGGTGGGCGGTGCGGGAATCTTTCTTGCGATTCTCCTGAGCAGTTGGGCGGCCGCGCGGGTGACACGACCGGTGGAGCGATTGGCGCAAGCGGCGCAGGATGTGGCCGGCGGAGACTGGAATGCGCGAGTCGAAGTGAAGGGGCATGATGAGATCGCGCAACTGGCTGACGCGTTCAACCGGATGACTTCGGAATTGCTCGCGCATAAAGAGCGGTTGGTGCAGACGGAGCGCGTCGCCGCATGGCGCGAACTGGCGCGGCGATTGGCGCATGAATTGAAGAATCCGCTGTTCCCGTTACAGCTTACGGTCGAGAACCTGGTGAAGGCGCGCACGCAGAATCCGGAGATGTTTGAGGAAGTGTTTCGCGAGAGTTCGAGCACATTGCTGGCGGAAATTTCGAACCTAAAGGGCATCATTGGGCGGTTCAGCGAGTTTTCGAAGATGCCGCAGCCGCAGTTGCAGATGGTGCCGGTGAATGAAACGGTTCGCGGCGTGGCGCAATTGTTTCAGGCACAATTGCAGGCGCCGGGGCGAAAAGCGATCGCGTGCCGGCTCGAGTTGGATGAGAAGGTGGGATCGATTGATGCCGACCCGGAGTTGTTGCATCGGGCAATCTCGAACCTGGTGCTCAATGCGATGGACGCGATGCCTGAGGGCGGCACGCTTACATTGCGCACTCGGCTCGATGGAGGACAGGCGATCATCGAAGTGGCGGACACAGGGTCTGGCATGACTCCTGAGGAATGCGCGCGCATCTTCACTCCTTATTACACGAGCAAGCAGCATGGAACCGGGTTGGGACTTGCGATTGTGCAGTCGGTCGTGAGCGACCATGGCGGGCGGATCAGCGTGAAAAGCGAGGCTGGCCGCGGGAGTACATTTGTGATTGAGTTGCCGGTCGAAAGGCGTTCACCACAGAGGACACACGGAGAGGCACCGGAAAATAGTGGCTAAGAAAGCTCATCTTTTGATTGTCGACGACGAGGCCAACACGTTGGCTTCGCTGTCGCGGGCGTTTCGGCTCGCGGGGCATGAGGCTACCGTCTGCGATAACCCGGCTCGGGCCCTGGAACTGGCTAAGTCGGAAACCTTCGATTTGATCTTGTCGGATGTGGTGATGCCGGGAAAAGACGGCCTGACGCTGTTAGAGGAGATGAAAAAGCAAGGCGTCACTGCTCCCGTGGTGATGATGTCGGGACAGGCGCATATCGAGATGGCTGTGAAAGCGACACGGCTGGGCGCACTGGATTTCCTGGAAAAACCGATCTCGACCGACAAGTTACTGTTGACCGTCGAGAATGCGCTCAAGCTGCAACGACTGGAGAGCGAGAACCGGCAACTGCGGCAGCGGCTCGGTAAACACGAAATCGTGTGGAAGGGCGACACCATGCGGCGCGTGATGGCTCAGGTGGAGCGGGTTGCGGCGAGCGAGTCGCGGGTGTGCATTCTTGGAGAAACCGGGACGGGGAAAGAGCTGGTCGCGCGCACGATCCACGAAAAGAGTGCCCGGGCGAGCGGGCCGTTCGTGACTTTGAATTGTGCGGCGGTGCCGGCGGAATTGATTGAGTCCGAGTTATTCGGGCATGAGAAGGGATCGTTCACCGGAGCGTCGGGCAAACACACCGGAAAGTTTGAGCAAGCGGATCAGGGGACGATTTTTCTGGACGAAATCGGCGACATGCCGTTGAGCATGCAGGCAAAGTTGCTGCGGGTGCTGGAGGAAGGGGAAGTCGAACGGATCGGCGGGGACAAGCCGATTCCGGTCAGCGTCCGGGTGGTGGTCGCGACTCATCGCGATCTTGAGGCGCGCGTTCGTGAAGAGAAATTCCGGCAGGATTTGTTTCATCGCATCTACGTTTTTCCTCTCACGCTGCCTCCGTTGCGGGAACGGCGGGAAGATATTCCGGCATTGATCGAGCATTTCGCGGCGCAGGTATGTGCACAGAATGGATGGAAGACTGTTCCCTTCAGTTCTGATGCCATCGAGGCGATGCAATCGTATTCTTGGCCGGGAAATGTGCGAGAGCTGCGGAATATGGTGGAACGGCTTATGCTGCTTGCGACCGAGGGTCAGGTTGATCTGGCGATTGTGGAGTTAGCGTTGCCCAAGAGTGGGGCGGGACCGGTTGCAACTGGCGTCATGGGATCGGGACTGCTTGCCGACCGGGTGCAGGCGTTTGAACGGGAAGTGATTCTCAGCGAGTTGAAACGCGCCCAGAACAACATGAGCGCGGCTGCGAAAGCGCTTGGCCTGGAGCGCAGTCACCTGTATAAGAAAGCGGAGCAACTCGGAATCGATGTGCAGGCCCTGCGACGGGAGCCGGGGCGGGCAGACTGACTCCGGGTCAACTATGAGTTCTCCGGAGAGTGCTTTGGCGCGCGCGCTGGTGAAATTTTCTCTTTTCTTCTTCCTGGTCATTCCTGCCTTTGCCGTCGATCCGCCTTCACCGCCCATCTATGGCGTGCGCATGGAGAAGACGTGGATTCCCATGAAAGACGGCGTCCGCCTCGCCGCCACTTTATACGTGCCCGATGGCGCGACGGCCGGCGAGAAATTCCCTGCTCTGCTCGAGTATCTGCCTTATCGCAAAGATGATGGGACGGCCGCCGAAGATTATGGCAAGCATTCGTATTTTGCGCGGCGTGGATATGTGGGCGCGCGGGTCGACATCCGCGGGTTTGGCGCGAGCGAAGGAGTTCCGCCGGAGCGGGAATATTCAGAACAAGAGCAGGTTGATGGCGAGCAGGTGATCGCGTGGCTCGCCCATCAGACATGGTCGAACGGAAGCGTCGGGATGTTCGGAATTTCATGGGGAGGATTTACCGCCGAGCAGATGGCGATGCGGCACGCTCCGGGGTTGAAAGCAATCGTTGCGGTATGTGCGACGGCCGAGTTGTTTCATGATGACGTGCACTACATGGATGGCATGGCGCACATCGATGAATTTGAATTGAACATGGACATGGCGCAGGGATGGGCCGGCGCGCCGGATTATTCGCTCGACGAAAAAGCTCTTGGGCCACGGTTCGATACTGCGCCCTGGTCGCTCCTTTATCTGAAACATCAGCATGATGGGCCGTTCTGGCGGGACCGCGTGCGTCCATTAAGTGAGATCACGATTCCGACCTTTCTGATCGGCGGGATGCAGGACGGGTATCGCGACAATATTCCCGACATGCTGATGCAATCGAAGGCGCCGATCCGGGCGATTCTGGGGCCGTGGAACCATTCGTTTCCGAATGACGCGGATTTTGGCCCGCGGGTGGAATGGCGCGACCAGGCGGTGCGATGGTTCGATCATTGGCTGAAGGGACGCGATACGGGAGTGGAGCGCGATCCGCGGCTGGTGGTTTTCATGCAGCACTGGCGGCCTCCGGATCCGAATCTGGAAGAAGTGCCGGGAGAGTGGCGGCGGGAGGATGTGTGGCCTCCGCCGGAGGCGCGGGGCGCGACTTTGTTTTTGCAGGGAAATCATACGCTGGCGGATTCGGCGGCAAAGAGCGAAACCCATCATCTCAAATATGTTCCAACCGTTGGCGTGGAAGCTGGCTTCTGGTGGGGAGAATTATTGAGCGATCCGCGACCGGTGGATGCGTTCAGCCTGGTGTATGACTCCGCGCCGCTGGAACACGATGTGGCGATTCTCGGAAGACCTCATGTGTTGTTGAACGCTTCGGCGACAGCGAAGCAGGCAGATTGGTTTGCACGATTGTCGGACGTTGCACCGGATGGAACAGTTACGCAGATCACCGGCGCGGGATTGAATGGGGCGCAGCGGGATTCGATGACTGAACCGCGAGACCTTGAGCCGGGGAAAGTTTATCCATTGGATATCGCGATGCATGTGACTTCGTGGGTGTTCCCCAAGGGGCATCGCATCCGGGTGGCGATTTCGAATGCATTGTGGCCGATGATTTTGCCGACGCCGTATTCGATGACGACTTCGCTGGAATTGGGCGGCGAAGGCGGATCGCGGATTGTTTTGCCGATTGTGCCTGTGCACGGTCTGGCTGCACCGAAATTCTCAGCGCCTGAACCCATTGAGCACCGGAACGATATCCAGAGCGAGGGATTTCCCTGGCCGGGAGAGTGGACGGTCGATCGTGACGAAGGACGCCAGAAAACTACCGTTCACTGGAAAGGAAAAGATGGATACACGTATCCGTGGGGGAAGCAGGACGATTTGGAGAGCATGACGTATGAAGGGGATGACGCGCATCCGGAGACGAGTACGGTGCGCGGCGAGGCGGAGAGTACTTTCACACTGAAGGACCGCACACTGGTCTGGCGCGGACATTTGCAGGTTACGACCGATCGCGCGAATTTTTATTACAGGTACACGCGGGAGTTGTTGAAGGATGGGCAGATTCTGAAGACGAAGACATGGCAGGAGACGATTCCGCGGGACCATCAATAGCCGGGGGCTAAAGCCCGATAGTTTTGCGCCTTTTACGCGGCCCTGAAGGGCCGCTCTTCCACGGCTGCGGCTGGCCTCTTTTTCTGCGACGGCCTCTTTTTCTGCGACGGCCTCTTTTCTGCGACGGCCTTTCTTTCGAGGACAAATTTTTCTTATGCCCCGAGAAGTCGAGTTAGGTTCCGACGAGCGCTGGAACCGTTGACTTCAGATCAGCCGCGAGCAGGCGGTGGAACAATTGTTCTCCGGCTTCGCGGCGAACGGAGAGACGTCCGGCACCATAGGCACGAGATTTGAGACCGCGCTGCACGTCTTCGCAGATGCCGAGATCTTCGTCCTGCACGCGATTGCCGACGTTCACCGACTCGGTGTTGTAGGCGCGGCGGGCTTCGCTTACGTCGCTGAAATAGAAATCGAAAATCACCGTGCAGTGATCTTCGTCTATGGGGATGACGTAATTCGTGTCCATATATCCCTCGTAGCAGTTGATCATCAGGTTGGGATATTGCCAGAAGTAGCGGGCACGATCGCCTTTGCGCGTCGCACCGGTCGCGGCGTCTTCGTCGGAGACGACCATGGGGCTTGATTGCAGGCAATAGCGGTCTTCGTTCTCGATGGTGTACTGCTTGTAGTCGAGAACGGAGCTCAGGCCTTTGTGAAGATGCGGCACGTGGTATCCGCCGTCGAGATAATTGTCAACGTAGACCTTCCAGTTGCATTTGATGTCGTAGCTGCGGCGGTCGAAATAGTGCAACGTGCTGATGCCGAGCGGAGCGATGCGGTTCACGAGTCCACCAAGAAATTCTCTTAGTGAGATCGCGTCGGGATCGAGATTGACGAAGACGAAGCACTCCCAGGTTTCAACGCGGATGGGAAGCAAGCCATTTTCCGAGCGCTCGAAATTTTCTACGCCTTCAAATTCGGGCATGCCTTTGAGAGAACCGTCGAGGCCGTATTTCCAGCCATGATAGGGACATTGCAGGATAGCGGCTTGCCCGCAGGCTTGGGTTACGACTGCGGCGGCGTGATGGCGGCAAACGTTGTAGAAGGCGCGAAGCGTGCCGTCGGCGCCGCGCACGACAACGATGGGTTCGCCGGCGAGTCGAGTCGTGACAAAGTCGCCGGAGTGTTGTAACTGATCGGTGCGCGCGACCAGCTGCCAGGTTTTGCTGAAGACATTCAGCCGCTCGAGTTCGGCGATGCGCGAGTCGGTGTACCAGGGCGCGGGGATGGTCGAGGCTTCCGACAGCGGCGCGTGATCGTCGTACCTGGAAAGAATCTGTTCGATGGATGCTGACATGTTTTGTGCCTCGAATATCTTCAATATGTGACGGCTTATCGCCTGTGATTGGCCTGCGCACGCGAACGACTGGAGGCAGCCGCGGGTACGCCAATCGCCCGCTGTAAGACTGCGATGAACTGCTGAATCCTGGCTTCTTTCTTTTCCGCCAATTCGCCCTGGCGGCGGAAAAGGCCGGGGTCGAGTTCGGCTGTCAGGAGCGCGTCCTGAAAGCGCTCGACCATCCAGTCGATGATGGAAACCATCATCTCGATATCGAGATCGTCGCGCAACTCCTGGCGATCGAGGCCGAAACGGACGAAAGCGACTGTGCCGTAGGGGTCTTCACTGATGAGGAAGCGGTTAATTTCGCGTTTCAGCACAAGATCGGTGCCGTAGTTTCCGAGAAGCGAGATGCGGTAAGGAATCCAGTCTTCGTGAACGAGATGTTCGGTGCGCGAGAGCCAATAACGGAGAATTTCGAAGAAGCCTTCCTTTTGAACGTCGGCAGGCGCATCCAGGTACCTGGGAAAAGAGCGCACGGCGCGCTTGTAAACCTCGAAGAACAATCCATCTTTGCTGCCGAAGTGCTGGAAGATCGACCCCTTGGCGATGCCGAGGGCGGTGGCGATGTCGCCGACGCGGGCGGCGTGATAGCCATGCTCAGCGAAATGGAGCGTTGCCGCTTCTACGATGCGTCCGCGCTTGGCTTCGGAGCGGGGACGGAGTTTCGCCTGGCGCTGGTAGAGCGGAGGAGCAACGCGATTGCTGGCAATTCCCGGCATGATCGTGACTTTAAGTCATGACAGCTTATAGCAGCGGAGCATCGCTTTCAACTTCATTTTTGCTGCCTTCTGCGCTAAGGTAGTTCGATTCCAGATGGTTCCTTTGACCGTGAGTCAGACACCGCAAATCGGCACCAACAAGATTTACGACGCCATTGTAATTGGTGCAGGCCACAACGGCCTGACGGCAGCGGCTTACCTGGCGCGGGCCGGCCTGTCGACGCTCGTGCTTGAGCGGCGCGAAATTGTCGGCGGATGTTGCGTGACGGAAGAGATCGCTCCCGGCTGCCGGGTGTCAACCACTTCGTATATTGCGAGCATGTTGCGGCCGGAGGTGATCTCGGAGTTGCAACTGCCGAAGTATGGCCTGCGCATGGTTCCATGCGATCCGGCGATCCAGGTTCCCTTTCCCGATGGGCAGGTGGTGCCGTGGTGGGCCGACCGCGAACGGGCACGACAAGAATTTGCGAAGATTTCCGCAAAAGATGCAGCGCGGTTTGTGCAAGTCGACGATCAACTGAAAAAGTTGGCGCGTTACTTGCAACCGTTTTTTATGGAGCCTCCGCCGGAGATTGGAACTTCGAGTGTGCAGGGATGGAGCGATCTGTTTCGCACGGGAAAAAGGTTCAAGGGGATTTCAAATGCTGAGATCGCGCAGCTGGTTTCATTTTTGACGGGAAGCCTGGGCGAGTTTCTTGACCAGAACTATGAGTCCGACAAAATCAAGACCATGTTTCTGGCCAACAACGTGTATGGCAAGCACGGCGGACCTTATCAACCTGGGACGGCAATTGGCTTGCTCTTTCATTTGTTGAGCGGTGGCGAGCACGAACTGCAAGGCTTTTATGGGCATGTGATGGGGGGTATGGGCGCGATCACGCAAGCAATGGCTGCTGCGGGAAAAGACTTGGGCGTAGAAATTCGGACGGGAACGTCGGTGGCGAATGTTGAGGTGCGCGATGGGCGCGCGCGCAGCGTGGTGATGGAAGATGGAACAGAAGTTCGTGCGCGGATGGTGCTATCGAACGCCGACCCCAAGCGGACATTCCTGAAGATGGTTGACGCCAAAGAATTGCCCGAGGATTTTCTGGCTGCCGTGCGCGGCATCAAGATGGCCGGCCCGTGCGCCAAAGTAAATTTCGTGCTTTCAGAAGAGCCGAGATTTACCGGGACCTCGCCTCAAGCGACTGCCCTCGAGCGGACCTTCTACACCCTGGTTCCCTCGCTGGAGTTCGCAGAACGTTGCTATGACATTGCGAAATCTGGGGAGATCCCCGAGCAACTTTGGGTGGACTGCGTGGTTTCTTCCAATGCAGATGATTCTCTTGCGCCTGCGGGAAAACATATTCTCACCTGTTTCGTGCAGTATGTGCCGTACCACCTGCGGCATGGCAACTGGGATGAGAAGCGTGAACTGTTGGGAGACCGCGTAGTAAAGAAGATCGCGGAATATGCGCCGAACGTTCCTTCCGCCATCGTTGCGCGCCAGGTGCTGACCCCGCTCGATCTGGAACGCACCTATGGATTAACCGAGGGCAATATTTTCCACGGTGATCTGCGGCTGGAGCAACTGTTTTTTATGCGTCCAGTGCCGGGGTGGTCACAGTATCGGACGCCGATCGACGGTCTTTATTTATGCGGAGCGGGGGCGCATCCCGGGGGTGGCGTCACGGGGGCGCCCGGGAGAAATGCGGCGCACCAGGCGCTGCGCGATTGGAAGAAGGGACGATTTCGCAAAGCGGCAGCATAGACTTTCAAAACTTCCCAGGAGAGAACATGAAAAAGAAAGGCATTCTCGAACGGTTGAAAGAAGGCCCCGTACTTGGAGATGGCGGATATCTTCTCGAACTTGAAAAGCGCGGATGGGTGCGCGCGGGTCCGTTTACTCCCGAAGTGGCGCTGACGTATCCCGGGGCGCTGCGCGAGCTGCACATCGAGTTCCGGGAAGCTGGGGCTGAGGTTTTGCAGGCGCTCACCTTTTATGCCAGCCGCGACAAGCTTGCCACGGTCGGGCTGGAAGATCGTCTGGAAGACTTGAATCGCGCCGCAGTGCGAGTGGCGCGCGAAGTTGCTGGCGACCGCTGCCTCGTCGCCGGGAATCTGAGCCTAACGTGGATGTATGAGCCCGACAGTCCATCGGCGGGCGATCGAGTGCGCAAGACCTTTGACGAGCAACTAGCGGTTCAGTCGGAAGAGGGCGTCGACTTCATGATCGGCGAAACCTTTTCGTGGCTGGGCGAAGCGCTCATCGCGGTCGAGCGCATCAAGAGAGCGGGGTTGCCGGCAATGGTGACAATCTGTTTTGAGAACAAAGATGAAACTGCCGAGGGCAAGAGCGCGGCCGATGCGGCCAAAGCATTGTTCGACGCCGGCGCGGACATCGTTGGAATGAATTGCCTGCGTCCGCCGGAGCACATTCTGGGGCCAATGGAAGAAATGCGAAAAGCGGTTTCAGGATACCTTGCATGCCAGCCGGTGGCGTATCGGACTCCGAAAAACCAACCTGACTTCACCAGCCTGCCCGAATTTCCGTACGCTCTCGATCCACTGCAACTCACGCGCAAAGACATGGCTGACTACGCCGTGGCGGCGCGCGATATGGGGATCAACTACATTGGCGCCTGCTGCGGTGCGGTCGCCATGCACACGCGGGAAATGGCGCGCGTGCTCAACAAGCTGCCAGAAGATTCGCGCACCTGGAAAAAAGGGGGCGCCAAGCCGATGTCGGGATATGAATATTACGATCATGACAACATGGAGGTCGGCGGAGCGAAGTAGCAATGCCCGGAACGGCGAAAAGCGGATCGTGGTGATCCGCTTTTCCTTTCTCTGCTTGATGAAGAATCAGCTGGCTTTCTTGATTCCCGGATCCTGCGCGTGTACGAGGGGCATTTCCACAAGATGCTCGCTCAGGAACCAGACCTGAAGTTCGTTGGCCCGCAACACGTCGCTCACAACCAGATCGTTGGTGCCGTCGTCGCCCAACTCGTCGGCGCGCTTCGCGAGTTCGCGGCACTCTGAAATGATGACTTGATGGCCGTCGAGCAGGCGGGAAATCTGCACTGGCACCTCTTCCCTGCCACGCGGCGGCCGCTCGATGCGCGTCGTCTCCGCGATGTCATGGGCCATCGCCAGCGAAATGCCTCCGAGCAGCTGGATGCGTTCCGCGATGGTGTCGACAATCTCAGACTGCTCCTCATAGTGCTTGTCGAACAACAGGTGCAGTTGATAAAAAGTCGGGCCGGCAACCTGCCAGTGTGACTTCTTATAAAGGTCGCGCAAGGTCATGGTGTCGGCCAACAACTGATTCAGTTGTTCAGTCATTTCCAGCCGGACCGGCTCTTCAAGGTCGAGAGGCAGCGCGTGCGAAACGGTGCCGTAAGGCTGAATCTCGCCGGCTCGCTGATGAACTCTGGGCTGTGCGTTTAGGGTCTGTGTGCGGGCTTCCTTCTTCGGCATATCGGGATCTCCTCGTTCCGTTCTGCTCCGTGACGTCTTAGACATGCTGGGAGTTTGGTGACCGATTCTGACCGTTGGATGCACCCACAAGAAAATAGGATACGGAAACCTTTCGGGAACCGACCCTCATGGATATGCAGGGCCTTGGGCCGTTTGCGGCCACAAGCAGATTTGCACAATGCAACCCGCGATCGAAAACGATTCAGTTCGAACCAGCCCTCGTTTGACGATGTCAGAGGCGGTTGCTATCATCGAAATGCGGGGTGGAGCAGTCTGGTAGCTCGTTGGGCTCATAACCCAAAGGTCGGTGGTTCAAATCCACCCCCCGCAACCAA
>DASXDY010000026.1:0-10791 GCA_036490405.1 Candidatus Sulfotelmatobacter sp.
TCCACGTTGATACGGAACTTGACCTCTTTTACGGTGATCGTTTTCTGGTGCTTCTTGGCTTCGCGCTCTTTCTTTTCCTGCTGGTAAAGATACTTCCCGTAATCCATGATGCGGCAAACGGGAGGCTGCGCGGTGGGCGAAATCTCGACCAGATCCAGATTCTTTTCGCGGGCTTTTCGGACCGCCTCAAATGGCGGCATGATTCCGAGCTGATTGCCTTCGTCGTCAATCACGCGAATTTCGCGGGCCCGAATACGATCGTTGATGCGGATAAAACGCTTATCGATACAGTCCTCCCTTGCGCTAAGCGACTGAGAATAAAAGATTATAGCATGGGCGAAAGCGGAGTTCGGCCAGACCTCGGACTTCGGACACCGTATCTCGGACAAACCAGCGTCTCGTCCTGAATTATGGCAACGTCTTGGATAAAATGGAAATCATGTGCCGTAACATCAAGAACCTCTTCAACTTCGATCCACCGGTCACCAAGGAAGAAGTGCGCGCGGCTTCTCTTCAATTCGTACGCAAGATCACTGGTTTCAACAAGCCCTCGAAGGCCAATGAAGCCGCATTCCTTGCTGCCATCGAAGAAGTCGCCGAAGTTTCCTCGCGGCTGCTGAGTTCGCTCGAAACTGCGGCGACTCCCAAGAACCGCGAGGAAGAAGCCGCCAAGGCCAAAGCTCGCGCGGCCGAGAGATTCGCAACTAACTAATCCGCGATTTTCGCCACCGAGACACTGAGTCCCAGAGGAATTCCTTCTTATTGTTTCTCTGTGACTCCGTGACGAAGAGTCGCGGCTTCCGGTCGTTGTGCTAGTCTGCCATTCATGGCGGATCGCAAGGCCAAGCTCAAAAAAAGCGCCCCACGGCGACCCGCAGCCAAAAGCGTCCCGAGCAACGAATTCCCCAAAGTAGCCCCATCTGCCAAGCATTTCCTGAGCGACAAAGTCGGGCACTTCACCGAATCGGTGATTCGCGAGATGACGCGGCAGGCCATGCTTTACAAGGCAGTCAACCTGGCGCAGGGATTTCCGGATTTTCCCGCGCCGGCGGTGATCAAACAGGCGGCGCAGCAGGCGGTTGCGGCTGACGTCAATCAATATGCCATCACCTGGGGAGCGAAGAATCTGCGGAATGCGAT
Organism: Candidatus Sulfotelmatobacter sp.; assembly: GCA_036490405.1. Taxonomy (GTDB): domain Bacteria; phylum Acidobacteriota; class Terriglobia; order Terriglobales; family Acidobacteriaceae; genus Sulfotelmatobacter. Next base: position 1,141 of record DASXDY010000026.1, read on the forward strand.
CGCCCGGCAGATGGGTGTGTGGCAAGGACTCACGGTGGATCCGGAGAAAGAAATCACCGTCTGCTGCGGATCGACCGAGGCGATGATCTCCACGCTGCTCGCGGTGTGCAATGCGGGCGACGAAGTCGTGATCTTCGAGCCGTTCTATGAAAACTATGGGCCGGACTCTGTGCTCAGCGGGGCGAAGCCCAAGTTCGTGAAGCTGCGCCCGCCGAAGGATGAAAACGGCGAGTGGGCCTTCGACGAAAAAGAACTGCGGCACGCCTTCGACAAGAACACCAAGGCGATCATCGTGAATACGCCCAACAATCCCACCGGCAAGGTATTCACGCGTGCGGAACTGGAACTGATCCGCGACCTGTGCGTCGAGTTCGACGTGCTGGCGATCACCGACGAGATCTATGAACACATCCTTTACGACGGCACGAAGCATATTTCCCTGGCGACGCTCGACGGCATGCGCGAACGCACGGTCACCATCAACGGCATGTCCAAGACCTACAGCGTGACGGGATGGCGCGTGGGTTGGGCGGTCGCGCCGGAGAAGATCACGAATGCAATCCGCAAGGTGCATGATTTTCTGACAGTCGGGGCGCCGGCTCCGCTGCAGGAGGCCGGGGCGTCGGCGCTGAGCTTGCCGGCGGATTACTATGCCGATCTTGCGCAGGGATACCGGGTGCGGCGCGACCGCCTCATGCCTGGGCTCACCGCCTCGGGATTCAAATGCTTCCGGCCGCGGGGCGCGTACTACGTGATGACCGACATCTCCGCATTCGGCTACGCCGATGACGTTTCGTTCGCCAGGTATCTGGTGCGGGAGATTGGCGTGGCCTGTGTTCCGGGATCGAGTTTCTATCGCGATCCGCGCGATGGCGCGAAGCAAGTGCGCTTCGCCTTCTGCAAGCGTCCGGAGACGCTCGACGAAGCGGCCAAGAGATTGAGCAAGCTGCGGGCCGCTCGCTCGTAAATTCGCAACTTTCTATGACCCTCAGAGCGCTGGCATCCCGACTGTGGCTGTTCGGATGGTTCGCGGCATGGATCCTGCTCGCCAGGCGCAATTTCTCTCCGGTGGCCGCTTCATGGACGGCCCTGGTTTTTGGAAGCTCGGGCGTGGCCGTGGGATTTTTTCTCTTCTTCCGAGGATTCGGACTGCTGCAACGCAAGCGATGGATCGAGGACACGCCGGTCAGCCGGATTTCCGCCGCGGCGTTGGGTAGAGTCAAAATCTTCGGCCGCGCAACCGGGCCCTACACCCTGATTTCGCCCATGGCCCAGGTGGACTGCTACTACTATCGTGTGGTCGCGCGTGACGCGGGCGACGACCGGAACGAAAAAGGCCGGGAAAGCTATGCCGAGGAAACGATCTTCACACCGCTTTTTATCGAAGACGAGACGGGGCGCATGCTCGTCGATCCGCTTGGCGCACAGCTCGAGATTCCGCCTGAATACGAAGAAGCCATCGAGACGGAGTCGATGTCGGAGTGTGCCCGGCGATTCCTGGTGCGGCATGGGTTGTCCACTCTGGGCAATATCACGGTAACCGAGTGTGCGATCAAGCCGGGCGACCCTCTATTGGTTTTGGGAATTCTGATGGAGAACCCGGCGAACGATACGGCGCCACGATTTGGGCGTGGCTATATGAGCCGCGAGGCCGCCGACCTGCAGCGGCGCGAACAGATGGAAGCCATGGGCATTCCGGCCCGCGAGATTCCAATAGAAGGTTCGGGAGCAACCGCTGCTTTCAATCTGCATCCAGAAGTGGTTCTTACTTCCGGCACAAATCGAGAGCCGTTTGTCCTCGCGCGCCAGAATCCCCAGCGCATTGTGGACGACCTGGCGCGATCTTCCATCTGGGGGATCTGGGGCGGAGCGGTGCTGGCGCTCTTCAGCCTCGGACTCGTCGTTCAATGGCTGGGGCTGTGGTGACGCTTCTCTACTTCGTGATCACACCACAAGCCACGCGGTCGCCGGAGTTTCCCGAGGGATCAGTCTTGTAGTCGTCTGCCTTGGCGTGGACCACAATGGCAGCTCCGTTGGTCAGCAGCGAGTGCGGGCCGTCTTTCAACGTGACATCAGCATCCTCGAGATGGACTTTCGTTGCTTTGCCGTCGGCGCCTACGGTGAAGTTCTTGATGTCGCCGGCGTGGTGGCCGTCGGGGCTGTCGAAGCCGTGCTTCTTGCCTTCCGGATTGAAGTGGCCACCGGCGGACTTGAAGTCCGGTCCTTCGCATTTCGGAGCCTGGTGAAAGTGGATGGCGTGCTCGCCGGGAGTCAGATCATGCAGGTTGAGAAGGATCGCGACACCGGCACCCTTGTCCCAGATGGTCGCGGTGCCGACTTCCTTTCCCTGGGCGTCCTGGAGTTTCACATTGGTCTTGGCGGCGACCATTGGTGCCAGGGTGAGCAGGGCAAGAAACCAAGCGGCGGCATAGGCTGGATGTTTCATGGAAAGTGCCTCCTGTGGTGGAGAGGATTATAGCCAATCTTCATCGGAGGTTTGTCTTTGCGCCGGCGTCGAAAACCTTCACCACAGAGGTCACAGAGGGGAACAGAGGAGGCGATCATTGGGGAATTACGCTTTCCGGGACATCTGCGAATGACGGGGTTCTCCGCTGGAATTCGGAGTATACTGCGACAAAGTTCCTAAAATTAACTTCCAGGGAATGTGCGCTTATGGCGTCCAATGCAGTGACACAACAGGTTCCGGCAGACGATTTTCAGGCGCTGGAAGTGAAAGTTTATCGCACCATAGAGATGTACAAGGCGGCACGGCAGTCGCAGGCGACGGCCGAGCGCGATGCACAGAGGTTGCGCCAGCAGGTAGAAGAGCGCGACGAGGAACTGACCCGGCTTCGGCGCGAGGCCGTGCAGTTGAACAAAGAGCGGGAAGACATCCGCGGACGGGTCGAGAAGATGCTGGCGCAGATCGAATCGCTGGCGGAAGCGAGTTAACTGCAACCCGCAGCAAGCTGCATCCCAGGGAGAGTGAATATGGCGACAGCCACGAAGAACCAGGTCCGGGACGCGCAAAATGGCAGCGTGCGGGTGGAAATTTTCGATCAGGCCTACAACCTGCGCGGCAGCGATCCCGAGTATATTCTGAAGCTCGCTGAATACGTTGACGCCAAAATGCGCGCCGTGGCCGAAGCCACCAATACCATCGACACGGTTCGCCTGGCCGTGCTCGCGGCCCTGAATATTGCCGACGAATATCATCTCCTCAAAAAGAGACAGGACACCGGGGCAACCGACTACCTGAAGCGAGCGCATCTACTCTCGGATGCGCTGGACGAAGTGCTCGGAGAAAAACGCAAGGCGGGTTAGGTTGAAACGAGCCGGATCGTCCGTCGTTCCTCTGCTGATCTTCTCTCTGCTGATGGCAGGCTTTACCCTTCCGGGAATCTCTCAAGACGTAGTCATCCGCAGCCAGTCCAACGTGGTATTTGTCCCCGTCATGGTGAAGGATCCAACCGGGCAGATCGTATATGGCCTTAATGCCGGCGATTTTGTGATTGAAGACGATGGCGTCGCGCAGCCAGTTCACCTGGATGAGGCTCCGGATGCGCAGCCTCTGTCGCTGGTGATCGCCATTCAGAAAGGACGCCGCGCGAACTATGAATTCTCGCGCATCCGGGCGCTGGCCACCATGCTCGAGCCTCTTTTCGCCAGCGGACGGACGAAAGTCGCCCTGGTCGAGTTTGACAGCGGAGTCAAAACCGTCCGGGATTTCACCGGCAACTTCAACCTGATCGAAGACGATCTGGAGAAGTTGCAACCCGGTGACAATGGCGCGGCAATTCTGGACGCGGCGTTTCTTTCCGAGAAACTGCTGGAGCGGATGCCGGACGGGAATCAGCGCGCCATGTTGCTTATCAGCGAGACCCGCGACCACGGCAGCGTCTTCCGCAAAGACATCGACGAAGTGGTCCGGGCCCTGGGCAGCAAAAATACGGTGGTGACCACGCTGGCGTTTTCGCCGTCTCTCTCGAACATTCTCGACACCGGGCGGGGCAAGAATAAAGATGAGATGAAGGCGGCGCCCGACCTGCTCGCGCCGTTCAAGATGGGAGCTGCCGCGCTGAAAAAAAATACGGCGCGAACCTTGGCCGCGATGACCGGCGGCGAGTACCAGCCCTTCTCGTCTGAGAGGGCGTTCGAAGCGCGGATGATTTCCTTTACCAACCACCTGGAAAGCCGCTACCAGTTGAGCGTTCAGCCAAGAAATCCCCATCCCGGCCTGCACCAGCTTCGGGTGCGGCTGAAGACTGCGTCGAACGATATCGTCCTGGCTCGGACAAGTTATTGGGCCGAGGGAGCGAAGTAATCCGGCCCGGAATGATCAGACGGAAGAAGCCGCCGTTGCCGTGTCGAGGACCTCGCGCACTTTGGCAACCAGAGCCGAAAGCGTAAAGGGCTTGGGCAGGAACCAGAGCCCTGAATCCAGCACGCCGTAGTGAACGATGGCGTTGTTGGTGTATCCCGAAACATACAGAACCTTCAGGTCGGGGCAGATCTTCACGATCTGTTCCGCCAGTTGTCGCCCATTCATGCGCGGCATCACCACGTCCGTCACCAGCAGCCGAATGTCTTCGCGATTCGCCTTGGAAATGGACAGGCCTTCTTCGGGGTTCGACGCGACCAGAACCTTATATCCGCAGTGTGAAAGAACCGAGGAAGTCAGGCGGCGCAACTGCGGATCGTCTTCCACCAACAGAATTGTCTCGCTGCCGCGCTGGTCCTTATTGGGATTTTTCTCCGTCGCGATCGCCTCCGCCTGCCGGGCCACTCGCGGCAGATAGATTTTGAAAGTTGTTCCGTGCCGGGGCTCGCTGTAGACCCAGATGTAGCCGCCGCTCTGCTTGACAATCCCATACACCATGGAAAGGCCGAGTCCTGTTCCCTTCCCGATTTCTTTCGTGGTATAGAACGGCTCGAAGATGCGGGCCAGCGTTTCCGGGCTCATGCCTTCACCCGTATCGCTGACCGCAAGCATCACGTAATTGCCGGGCACGATGGGCTCGCGTTCGCGGCCGTGGGTTTCATCGAGCATCTCGTTCGATGTTTCCAGCGTGAGCTTGCCGCCCTGCGGCATGGCGTCGCGCGAGTTGAGGGCCAGGTTCATGATGACCTGCTCGATCTGCCCGGGGTCGGCCTTCACAGATCCCAGGTCCCCGCAGGGCACGGTCAGTACTTCAATGTCTTCGCCAATCAGACGGCGCAACAGGGAATCCAGGTTCAGCATGACGTCGTTCAGGTTGATGACGCGCGGGGTGAGGACCTGCTTGCGGCTGAAAGCCAGCAACTGGCGGGTGATCCCGGCAGCCTTGTCGGCGGCGGATTTGATCTGCGCCACGCCGTCGGCGAGCTGCCCCGCGGGCACGCCCTCGCCCAGGATCTGCGAATAGCCCAGAATCACCGTAAGCAGATTGTTGAAATCGTGCGCCACTCCGCCGGCAAGCCGGCCGATCGCTTCCATCTTTTGCGACTGACGAAGACTGTCTTCGAGCAGCACGCGCTCCGTCACATCCTGTGCCAGCGACGCCACCCCGAGAACGCGCCCGGCATCGTCGACGAGCGGAGTGTTATACCACTCGCAGGAAACCAGGCGGCCATCTTTCGTGATGTTGTCGTTGCGCCCGAACCGCGCGTGGGATGGGCTGTGGCCTGTTTCTCCATGCTCGATAAGGTCCTGCCACACGCGATCGACCTGCTGGCGATAGGCTGCGGGGACAATAAAGTGCCCGTGCTTGCCGAGGGATTCTTCGCGCGTGTAGCCGAAGATCCGCTCGGCGGACGGGTTCCAGCCCGCGACGCAAAAATTCAGGTCCCACTCGATCACCGCGAGAGGCGTGTGGTCGAGATGGATTTGCAGCTTCTGCTGCGACTGCCGGACCTCTTCCTCTGCCCGCTTGCGGTCGGTGATGTCGCGGCAGATGCCGAGCAGGCCGACCACCTGCCCTCCAGGATCGCGGAAGGGGCCTTTGGTCGAAAGATAGAGGCGCGTAACTCCGGCCGCGGTGCCGAATTCTTCATAAGTCTGAGTTTCGCCGGACTGCACGACTTTACGGTCACGCTCCACGATAGTTCGGCCGACCTCCGGCGTAAACAATTCCACATCGCTCTTGCCAACCACATCCCGCACCTCGCGCCCGAGGAAGCGCGCGCCCGCGGAGTTGATCATGATGTATTGGCCTTGCAGGTCTTTGACGAAAACCGCGTCGGTCGTGCCTTCGGTGATGCCCCGCAGCAGCGCGAGATTTCTCTCCAGTTCGCGCGAACTTACCAGTAACTGCTTCTGAACGACAAACAGCCGGCCGCTCGCAGCCGCGAACGAAACCAGCACCAGGACCACCGACCACCAGAATTGCTCCTGAGCGATGCTCAGGACCAGAGGGAATACGATCGCGGGAATCAGCAGCGGCGAAAACTGTGCGAGCAATCGCAATCCAGGCGAACTGGGCGCCCCTTGCAGTTCTGCCTCTTCGCCCTTCCACGTTCCCGCAATCAGGATCAAGAAGCAGTAGCTCAATGTCCACGAGAAATCCGGCCACTCGCCCTGCCGGTACTGTCCGGAAGCCTGCCAGTAGAGTGTCCCGTTCAGAACGATGGCATGAATCGTAAGGAACGCACCCATCCTCCCGAAAAACCTGCGCTCCACGGCGCTCCTGCCCAGCAATCCGCGGACGATGAAGCTGACCGCGATCAAGCCGAAGAAAATGACTCCCGCATGAAAGGTGCGCAGTTCCATGGCTCGGCCGGCGGCTTGCCAACGCGACGGAACGTAGATCTGGGAAAGTTCTACGGCGAGGACCAGCATGCAAACCTGCACGAAGTCGCAGGCGCGCAGCCACCGGTATCCCAGCCCCGGGTCGCGCGGGCTGAGAAACAGGGTCATGAAAATGGGAACGACCCAGAACAAAACCAGAAAGTCGCTGGGCCAGATCGTGCCCAGAGGCGCGTGCAGGTAGTCGTAGTAGTAGGTGTAGAGGCCCTGGCTGATCGCGGTGAGCACGCTGGAGAGTGCGACGAGCCGCCAGACGCGCCGTCCGAATGGGTCCGCGCGGCGCGAGCTTTGCCAGCTTACAATCGCCGCGATGACGGGGGCGAGCGTGTCAATCCAGTCTCCCCACACCGAGGCCGTATCGGTGCCATAGCGAAGCGCCAGCACCAACACATGCGCGAGAAGAAGAACTCCCGCCGCCGCGATTGCGGACGTGCGTAACTTTGACATTTACGGAAAACTCCAGCGCCTCGCCGCCCTGATAACGAGCGCTGCCCACCGGATTTCTTGTCCCTGAAGTATAAACGCACGACTGCGGAACGCAATCAAGTGACTTTCGAGTCGCACCCGCAGAGCAAATCGGCTGCCAACTATTTGCGTCGTTTCACTTGCCAAGTGCGCGAATTTTCCCTAGCATCCATTTTGAAAGCCGGCCTGCCGGGTTCGTGATGGCGGGTCACCGATATTTGAACCAATGCAGAATGAACGGGAGCTCGACTCGAACTAGGATCCGGTGTGCAACGCTGCGTCATGCGCAGATGCCTAAAGGGTCTCGGCGGGCGCCCAACGTCTACCGACGGGTTCATTCTCGGCCCCGTCAGACGGCTTAGTGGGTCGGCTTGAAAAAACCAGCGATTGCCGGCGTGCAATCGGCTCCGGGCAACGGCTCGCGAGCACAAGGCTTAGCGCTCCTTCCTGTTAGACTGGTCTGTAGCGAATCTGCGTCTTCGCGCATCTAACTCAACAGTGTTCCCGCAACTTATTCATATCGGAAAGTTTTTCCTGCCCACCTATGGCTTTCTGGTGTCCATGGGAGTTTTGATCGGCCTGTGGATCAGCGTGCGCAACTCCGAGCGCCTGGGCTATAACGGCGACAATGCCTGGAATCTTGGAATTCTCGTCGTCCTCTGCGGCATTATCGGCGCCAAAGTGCTCTACATCATCAACGACTGGAGCACCTACAAAAACAATCTCGGCGAGATTTTCAGCATTAATACGCTTCAGGCCGGCGGAGTGTTTTCCGGAGGCTTGCTCGCTGCTTTTATCGCAGCGGCGTGGTTTGTCCGCAAACATCACATGCCGGCGCTCGGGACCTGCGACGCCTTCGCTCCCGGCCTCGCCCTCGGCCATGCCATCGGCCGCCTGGGATGCTTCGCCGCCGGATGCTGCTATGGCAAGCCCACCCATCATATCTGGGGAGTGACCTTTACCAATCCGCTGGCCAATACGATCACCGGCACGCCGCTCGGCATTCCTCTGGAACCTACCCAGCTGTTCGAGTGCGCCGTTGAACTGGCGAATTTCTTTCTCCTGATGTGGCTGTTGAAGCACAGGAAGTTCGATGGCCAGGTCTTCGGGGCGTTCCTGTTCATCTACGGTATCGCCCGCTTCTTTCTTGAATATTTGCGCGACGATCCCGGCCGCGGCTCGGTATTTGGCGGCGCGATGAGCGGAACCCAACTGATCGCGATCGGCCTCGTTCTGGCGGGTGGATTCATTTGGTGGTTGCGGCCCGTTTCCAAGGCGCTCGCACCCAGCACCGTCCGGGCAAGCCGCTAGACCGAAAACACCTTTCTTATCGCGGCTGAAGCACTGCATACTTCGTCGCCGTATATCCCAGCACCCCTCCCAGGAACACATCGGAGGGAAAGTGCGCCAGGGTCGATATGCGGGAAAGGCTGACCGCCGCGGCAAACGAATATGCAAGCCAGGGAACCCATCGATGGTTGCGATAGCGGCTGGCGATTACGGTTGCCACCGAGAAAACTCCGGCGGCGTGCCCGGAAGGAAATGAGCTGCCTTTAAATGGCGACTTCCCCCCGGCAAAGAATGTATCCGTAAAATCACCCGTCGGCGCGACGTCGATGGGACGCTTTCGGCGGGTGATTGCCTTTGCCGCCAGGTCAACGATTGCGGAATCCGCATAGGCCTCCCCCGCCAGCAACGCTGTGCTGACTTGGTATTGATCATGCCGGGCATAGCCGGAAATCATCAGGCACGCTGGAATCGCTATGACTTCTCCGGTCGTAATGTACGAGTCAAAGACGTCGTTGACGTCATCCAGGTTGCGGGCGTGGGTGCGGAAGTAAGGCATGGCATGAGGATCGGCCGCGATGAGGCCGGCCGTGCCGCCCGCGATTGCCAAAACGGGCAGCCAATGTTTTCCCTGGCCCAACTGTATGGGAAAAGTCCAGATGGCCTTCTGATCGTGCAGGAAATCTTTCGGCAACGATCGCCAAGTCACCTGGCGCTGGCCCGCAGGATTGTCGCCGTGTTTGGCTGAACTCAGGGCCTGCGAAGGGCTATCCGGCAACTCCTGATCTCTTGCGCTCAACTGGGCATGGGTGAAACTGGGAAAACCCAAGACGCCGGCGAGAAGAGTCAAAACGAGAACGAAAGGTGCGTGGGGTTGGCTCATAAGCTCCGTTTTGATGCGAATTCATTAAAGGGAGGCGAAGAAATAGTTGCCGGCTCTCCTGGGGTTGACCTCGATCCGGCCCAAATGGCTAGGCCGGAATGAGTGCCGGGATGTTGGTATGCTGTTCCGGAAATGGTCAGGGATATACCCGCGTTGATGACTGTCCCGGCGGAAGCAGTTGGGCAGCGCCTCGATCAATTTCTTGCAGGCTGCCTCAGCGTAAGCCGCGCGC
>DASXDY010000052.1:0-5673 GCA_036490405.1 Candidatus Sulfotelmatobacter sp.
GCCAAAGCGCGCACCCGCGCAATTACTCCGACCCGCTCGGTGACTGAAATCGCCCCGCGAGCGTCGAGGATGTTGAACAGATGCGAGCACTTCAAGCAAAGATCGTAAGCGCCGAGGAGCGGAAAGCGAGGATGCCCCGCCCTTGTCGCTCTTTCCGCGACAGGATCTTCGTTAAGCGCAGAGTACTGCCGTAACAGCCCCTTGCACTCCGCCTCATACAGATCAAAGTGTTTCCATGCGCTCGCCACGTCCGCTGCCTCAAAGTTGTAAACCGAGAACTGCACCTCATCCGCCAGCCGCACGTCGCCATACTTCACAACCGACCCCGTCTCCGGATCGCGCGCCCACACAATGTCGTAGATCGAATCCACATCCTGCAAAAACGCAGCGATGCGTTCCAGCCCATACGTCAGCTCGGCCGAGATCGGAAACAGATCCACACCGCCGCATTGCTGGAAATACGTGAACTGCGTGATCTCCAGCCCGTCGAGCATCACCTGCCAGCCCACGCCCCATGCGCTCAGCGTCGGCGCCTCCCAGTTGTCTTCTTCGAACTTGATGTCATGCTGGCGCAGGTCAATGCCGATCGCTTCCAGCGACTCCAGATACAACTCCTGCACATTCTCCGGCGGGGGCTTCAGGATCACCTGCAATTGCATGTGCTTGAACAAACGGTTCGGATTCTGCCCATAGCGCCCGTCCGCCGGACGCCGCGACGGCTGCACATACGCCACTTTGTACGGTTTCGGCCCAAGCACGCGCAAAAACGTTTCCGGAGCCATCGTTCCCGCGCCGACTTCCACATCATAGGGCTGTTGCAGCACGCATCCCCGCGCTGCCCAGAAAGTTTGCAGGCGAAGGATAAGCTCCTGAAACGTAAGCGGATTGGAAACCGACGATGCCATAAAAAACTACGGCCCTGGCCCTTAACTTTAGGTGAACTGCCTGAGCATTCGGCAGCAGCTAGAAGCTAGCGGCTAGAAGCTGATTCCTACAGTGGCGTGGGAGCCCGGCAGGTAAACTTCGATTGTAATGGATGCGGGCGCGAGCCGTCAGCTTTGTCGAAGCAATCCTCACAAGCTATTGAGCTTCGACCGTCAACCTCAGCCCGACTGCTTTGGCCACCGCCACAAGGGTCGATAACCTTGGATTTCCTCGCGCCGACAGCGCCCGATATAGACTCTCTCGCTCAACTCCCGCCGCTTTCGCTACCTTAGCGATGCCCCCACGTGCCTGCGCCACACGTCGCAGCGCAATCAGCAACACGCCCGGTTCATCATCTTCCTCAAGCGCCGCGCGCAGGTATTCTGCGGCGAACTCAGGACTTTTGCGAAGCTCCCGAATCATCGCTTCATCGTGCGAAACACTGGCCTGCTTCATCGTGCTCTCTCCCGACAGTCGTCGAAGTATGCCTCGGGCCTTTCGGATATCCACTTCATCGGTTGGCGATCAGTGCGTAGTAGACCCGATATCCCGGCCCCCAATGAATTCGAAGCTCAAAAAGCCCACCGCCCAGAGACTTGCAGTCGCCGAAATTCCCAGCCGCGAGGCGATCCACTCGAACCGATATCTTCGCCCGTGTTCGAAGGTCCGGAAACAAGCCAGCCAATCGCCGAAGATATGCTGGCCGCTCTTGGATACATATTGCCGGACCTCTATTGCTTCTCTCGTTGTAACTTATAGATTACGCGCAGCACAAGCGTCAGAACCCGCCCTTCTCCAGCATGCCCGCCGTAACCAGCTTTTTCTCGATATGCCTCTGCAAAATCTGCACCAGAAACTTCCGCAGGTCCGCCCCTTGCGCCTTGGGCCACGGCTCTTCCGCGAAATATTCCACTGGCGCCCGGAACATCTGCGCCGCCAGCGCTCGCGACTCGCTCGAAATCTCCGACGATGCCAGACGCTTGTCGTCGGCGCACATCAGCCCGTCAGCCAGCGCGTGGAAGTAGGCCCGGCTACCATTCAGATCGCGGCCGCAAACGACACACTCTGTCAGTTCCGGCAGAAAGCCCACCAGACGCGTAACCCAGAGATCGAAATAAGTAACCGGCATCCAGATCTCGGGGCCGGTCAAAACATGAAGAACAGACAGCGTCAGACGGAAGATGGCGTCATTGGCCTCGTGATCGGGCAGCAACTCATCGAGCAATTCCGCGATGTGCCCCAACGCGACCGCCCGCGGATAGCTCACCTCCGACGCCATCGGAGACTTCAGTACTTCGCAGGAATCCAGCCGCGCCAGTTCCTGCCGCTCGCGAACGTCGTAGAAAGCCCGTACATAGGTCAGAGGCTCGAGCGCACCCCCGAAGCGGCGCTTCGACTTCTTGGCCGACCGCGCCACGCCGCGTACCTTGCCTTCCATACGCGTGAACAGCGTGACCAGCAGGTCCGCCTCGCGCATCGGATAGGTACGCAACACAATCGCTTCTGATTCCCGCAGGGCCATAAATTGGGATAAACGTTCATTCTCACCTGTAGCGGCGCTGCCCGCAACGTCGCAGGTAATGCGGATACGGGCGCCCTATTTCTTGCGTGTTCTGTGCGCGAGAAGGCCTGCCCTGAGCCTGTCGACGGGTGGGGATTTTCGCGAAGCCCCATATCGACATGCAGGCCGAGATCACAACCACACAGAGCCGGCGTCCGATATACTTTGAAGACCGTGAGAAAAGTCCGCGCGATTCTTCTCTTGCTTGCCCTTCCATCTCTGGCTCTCGCCGGCGAGACTTCTTTCCATCGCATTCAGGTCCCCAATGCGAAAGGCAAACCCGTCAAAGCCGTCCTGACGTTCAGCGATCAGAACAAGGCCATCCAGATTCAGCCGGCAAAGGGTAACGGAATCTCCATTCCCTACGATTCAATCGAAAACTTTTCTTACGAGTACACCCGCAAGCATCGCGTAACCGATGAAACCGTCGCAACTGCGCCCTTGGGAATCGGCGCGGTCGCGATGCTCACAAAATCGAAGTCCCACTGGCTTCAGATTGAGTATCGGGAACAAAACATCCCGCGGGAATACGTTCTTCGCATGGATAAGCACGAATACCTGCAAATCCTCGACGCCATCAAGGCCCACACTGGCAAGGATGCGGAAGTGCTCGGCAACGCGGACAAGCGGCACTACAAGCAGTTCTGACCAAAGAAAAAGGACGCGCGCCCATTTCCCGGACGCGCGCCCTTCATCAAACTGCAACGAAACCGCGGGAATGCTTAGCGGCCGAAATACGCCGCGTTTTTCGCGGTGAATTCATTCCACTTTTCCGGCAGATCGTCCAGCGCAAAAATTGCCGACACGGGACATACCGGAACGCAGGCTCCGCAATCGATGCACTCTACCGGATCGATATACAACAGCTCCGCTTCCGCATGATTCGGTTCGTCCTTCTTGGGATGAATGCAATCCACCGGACACGCATCCACGCAGGCCGTGTCCTTGGTGTTAATGCAGGGCTCAGCAATTACGTAGGTCATAAATGTGTCAGTCTCCTGAGAGCGTTCCTCACTATTTTACTACCACCACCGCTGCCACAGCACACCGCGCACTTCCACGAAGCCGAACATTTTAGCACAGCACGACAGGCAGAAAATTGTATCGGCTGCCACCGGTCGCGCCTGCCACAGTACCCCTAAACCAAAACCGCAGAGGACGCGAAGGACACGGAGGATTGGTAGCGACGATTCAACCCGGCCGCATAGATGGCCCCGGTATGCCGATGCCTTGACGATGGCCCCTGTGATGTTATCGAGTTCCACTTTTATTCCCCGGCGTCCTCTGTGTCCTCGGTGGTTTTCATTTTGTTCTGTCCCCATCAGCCCGCCGCAAACGATGGTAACTTGGCGAAGGGTAACTAAGAATGCATTAATGATGCAGCGTTCGTTGTGCCTCCGCGTTTGAGGGGGACGCGGCCCGATGAACAAGCTTAACGTCGTGGTGTCTCTGATCACCGACGACAACGAATATCAACTGGAACAAGCCGCCTCCGCCCAGGCCGCCGCTCTCAAGCTCGGAGCCAACGTCGAAATCGTTTACGCCGGCAACGACGCCGTTCAGCAAACCCAGCAGGTCCTGCAATTCATTCAGGAACCCAAAAAGCGTCCGGACGCCATCCTGGTCGAGCCGGTCGGCACTGGCATGGCCCAGATCGCCCGCGCTGCCGTAAGCGCCGGAATTGCGTGGGGAATCATCAACACGACCGTGGATTACATTCCAGAACTGCGGAAGCATGCGCTGGTTCCGGTTTTCAGCGTGCAGTCCGATCACGAGGCCATCGGCAAGCTCCAGGGCCAGCAAATGGGGGCCCTGTTAGGAGATCGCGGAGCCGCACTCTATATCGAGGGCCCGTCGGTGCGGGATGTGGCAAAAATTCGCAGCAAAGGCATGCAGGCCACCAAGCCGCAAGGCATCGAAGTCAAAACCCTTAAGGGAGACTGGACCCAGAACAGCGGCTACAACGCCATCAAATCGTGGCTCCTGCTCAGCACTGCACGCCAGATGCACATCAGCCTGATCGCCGCCCAGAATGACGATATGGCGATCGGCGCACGCCGCGCCTTTGAAGAATTGTCAGACTTGCAGGAACGCGATGCCTGGCTACGCCTCCCGTTTATCGGATGCGACGGCGTTCCCCGCTCCGGTCAGGAGTGGGTCCGCCAGAAGCGTCTGGCCGCCACCGTCATCTCGCCGCCGCTGCTCGGCGAAGCCATGGAATTGCTGGCCAATGCCTTGAAATCGGGCGCCCAGCCCCCGGAAAAAACGCTGGTCGCGCCCAATTCTTTTCCTGCCGTGAAAGACCTCCAAAAAGCCCGCGGAGCCGCCGCCTTCTAAACACCGCTGAAAAAGCCAAACTCCTGGTCGTCATATTCCAACATGACTACAGTTTTGGGGTGGCGCAGCGCTTTCAGCGCTGCGATAACAGCCTGCCTGAAGTGTCTTGCCTTCAGGCACCGGGGTAAATTTTCAGCCGGAATGTTTCAACTCGTGTGGGACGCGACCAATCGGAGAAATCAAGTCCACTCAAGCCACTCCACAAACACGAACGGCTGGCAGCCCCAAGCTGCCAGCCGTTTTCCCCCAAGGCGAACTTAGCGGCGTCCGCCGTGGAACCCGCCTCCACCGTGGAACCCGCCCCCACCGTGGAATCCGCCACCGCCGTGGAATTCATTGCCACCATGGAAGGCCGGGCCGCGTCCCGCAAAGCCGCGCCCAACCGGCCCACGTCCCACGAATCCCGGACGTCCCGCGAATCCCCGTCCCACATAGGGCCGGCCATAGAACCCGCGGCCAACATATCCCCCGCGCCAGAACCCCGCCGGATGTCCCCAGTGAAACCAAGGCCCCGCGCCGATAAAGACGCCGCCTACAAAGTAGTCAGGCCCGTAGAAACCATACGGAGCGCAAGCATAAGGAGCGTAGTCGTAATATCCATACGCGCACGCCGGAGGCCCAGCCACATAGCCCGGCCCAAACCCGATGCCAACGCTCACCTGCGCCTGCGAATAAGCCATCGGAACCATCAACACCGCCAACATCGCCAAATACTTTACGTAACGCATATCCACCCCCTTGAACCCCGGGTGCGCCGATCGTTTAGCGATCCCGGTGCCACTCTGTCACCGCGCTGGTTTCGGCGTTTCACCTCGATCCGCCTTCCACCAGCCTCTATGTATTTGAACGTT
>DASXDY010000087.1:0-6232 GCA_036490405.1 Candidatus Sulfotelmatobacter sp.
TTCGCCCGGCCTTCCGCCCCCGGACGATACGACTCGGTCGTTTTGAACAGGTCGCTATGCTCGCCGCCGCTCAGCGCCGACTTCAATAAAACCAGGGCATGATCGCGCGCCACGATATAACCGGCCAGATCAAAATTGCGCGCCCGCCCCACGGCTCCATCCGACAGCCGCGCCACCAGCGTCCGCTGCGCCGCTTTCCACTCCGGATGGTGCTCAGCCAAATCGCGTTCAATCTCTTCCGTGGTCAGCGCGCCCAATGTGAACACCATCGAGCGCGACCGGATCGTCGCCAGCAACTCCCCTGGATTCTCGGTCAGCAGAAAAATCGTCGCGAACTCCGGAGGCTCTTCCAGCACCTTCAACAGCGAGTTCGCCGCCTCTTTCATGAAAGCCGAGTCGGTGAAGATGTAGACGCGCTCCTTCCCGTCCCCCGGCCGGTAATAAATCGTTGCGATGACGCGCCGCACCTGGTCCACTTTGATCATCATCTGCGGCGGGTCGGGCGGGATTACCAGCACATCGGGATGCGTCTGCACAAAAAGCCGCGTCTCTTTCTTGTCGGTCTCGCGCAGGTTCTCGCGCGCCTCGACCGCCTCGGCAAAACGCGCGTTGAGGTCGCGCGCCTGGGCAATACGAGTGCAGTTGGCGCACTGGCCGCAGAAGTCGGGTAGCCCGTCAGTCTTGAGAGGATTCAGACAGTTCATCGCCTGCGCCAGCATCAATGCCAGCGTGTACTTTCCGGAACCCTGCCCGCCCGCAAGAACAACGGCATGAGGAAAATGATCGCGCGCCAGCATCTCGCGCAGGCGATGGACAACTTCGGTATTGCCGTGAAACTCAGAGAATCCCATTGCTGCCGTCAAAAAGCGCCATTACCACAGAGGCACCGAGCCACAGAGAAAAACAAGAACGAACAGTCAGCTTTCTCTGTGTGCCCTCTGTGTCCTCTGTGGTGAAAAAGTTTTACAGCTTCAACCTGTGCCGCACAATTTCCGTGATTCTTCCATGCGTCTGTCCCGGCGTGCCGCGCGCATCCACCATTACCAGCCGTCCCGGCTCTCGCTTCGCGATCGCCATATATCCCTCGCGTACGCGGCCAAAGAATGCGCGCGATTCCTGCTCAAAGCGATTTTCATCGTGACCCCGTGCGGCGGTCTTCGAATCGCGCCGATTGCGCCGCCGCGCCCGGCTCACGCTGGCGTGAGCATTCGAGTCCAGCAGCAGCGTCAGATCCGGCTGCAAGTTGCCGCACAATACCCGATGCAGTTCGCGCACGGCCTCGCTTCCCAACCGCCGCCCGCTTCCCTGATACGCTTCCGTCGAATCGGTAAATCGATCGCACAGCACCACACTTCCCGCCGCCAGCGCAGGCTCGATCACCTCGGCGATGTGCTGCGCGCGCGAAGCGAACATCAGCGCCATCTCTGCCCGCGGAGACAGTCCCGTCGTCCCGGAATGCAGCAGCACCTTCCGAATCTGCTCTCCGGTCGCCGTCCCTCCGGGTTCGCGGGTTTCGACAACTTTATGTCCCGCCGCGCGCAGCGCAGCCGCAAGTTTCCGCATCTGCGTGCTCTTGCCCGTGCCGTCCAACCCTTCGAAGGTGATGAATTTTCCCCGCCGCGACATGAAGCCGAATCATAACAGCCGCTTCCGCAACCGCTAAAATCATTTACAGTGCTTTCGGTCTCATAAAAGTCCCCGATCCCGGGCCCCCGATTATGAAAACTTTTATCTTCGTTCTCCTCGCAACCATCCTGGAGGCGTCAGGCGACGCCATCATTCGGCTTTCCTTGAACACTCATGCCATAGCGGCGCGCATCGGCTTTTTTCTGCTCGGCGCCCTTCTGCTCACGCTATACGGCACTTCGCTGAACCTCGCGCCGGTCGAGTTCGCCAGCGTCACCGGACTCTATGTCGCCACTCTGATCGTGATGTTCCAGATCGCCAACTATCTCTTCTTCCGCATCTCGCCGACGCCCGCCGTCGTCGCAGGATGCATCCTGGTGATGATCGGCGGCCTGGTCATCTTCTTTCTCGGATAGCGCTCCCTCCGCCGCCCGCCTGTACGCGCCTCTCGGCACGCTGCTATAGTTTTTACATCTGCCCAGGTACGCTGTTCGCCCCATTCATGAAAGGATTCTCTCGAATGAGATTCTCCCGCGCTTTGGTACTGACGTTCTTGTGCATTCTTCCAGTCTGCTCCTGGTGCGCCGGCCCCAACGTCACGCTCTCTGTCGACGCCACTTCCGCCCCACGCAAAATCTTCCACGCCACCTTCAAACTCCCCGCCACCCCCGGCACCCTCACTCTTTACTACCCGAAATGGATTCCCGGCGAACACGCGCCCGACGGCCCGGTGGTCGATCTCGCCGGCCTCAAGTTCTGGGCTAACGGCAAGCTCCTCAAATGGCGTCGCGACACGCTCGACGGATACACCATCAACGTCGAAGTCCCCGCCGGCGCAACCGAAGTGAGCGGCGAACTCGACTTTCTCTCTCCCGCCACGTTTGAAGGTGGCTTCTCCGCCGGATCTTCCGCCACCGACAAGCTCGCCGTCATCAGTTGGAACCAGGTCCTGCTTTATCCCAAAGGATGGAAGTCCGACGACATCAGCTTCACCGCCTCGCTGAAAATTCCCGACGGATGGAAATTCGGCACGCCGCTTCCAGTGGCCAGCCAGAGCGGAAATGAAATTCATTTTTCTCCTGTCTCGCTCACCACCCTCGTCGACTCTCCCGTCATCACCGGAGAATTCCTGAAAGTAGTTCCCCTGGCGGAAAATCCCGTGACCGAAATGGACATCGCCGCCGACAGCGCCGCTGCGCTCGAAGCTCCTCAGGAAACCTGGGACCACTACAAGAACCTGGTCGAGCAGGCGCAGAAACTTTTCGGGGCGCACCACTACCGCGATTATCACTTCCTCTACACCCTCAGCGACCACGTCGCGCACTTCGGACTGGAACACCACGAGTCCGACGACAGCCGCGTCGATGAACGCGCACTGGTTGACGACACCTCGCGCAAGTTATCGGCCAGCCTGTTGCCACACGAATACGTTCACTCGTGGAACGGCAAGTACCGCCGCCCCTACGACCTCGCCACTCCCGACTACCAGCAGCCCATGCAGGATGATCTGCTCTGGGTCTACGAAGGCCTGACCAACTATCTGGGATTCGTGCTCACCGCGCGCAGCGGATTGCTCACAGCCGATCAGGACCGCGACGACCTCGCCGTTACCGCTGCCGCTCTCGATCATCTTCCCGGACGCACCTGGCGCAACCTGCAAGATACGGCCGATGCCGCGCCCGAACTTTATTTCGCTCCGCGGGCGTGGTATTCCTGGCGTCGCGGCACCGATTTCTACGAAGAAGACACTCTCAACTGGCTCTGGGTCGACGTCATCATCCGCCAGCAGAGCAAAGGCCAGAAATCCATCGACGATTTCTGCCACCTTTTTCATGGTGCGCCCAGCACCGGCCCTGCGCTGAAGACCTACACCTTTGACGATATCGTCAATGCGCTGAACCAGATTGCGCCCTACGACTGGCGCGGCTTCTGGACTGAGCGCCTCACCAACCACGGCCCCGGCGCGCCGCTCGGCGGCATCGATGGCAGCGGCTGGAAACTCACCTACGACGAGACTCCCTCGGAAATGCTGAGCGCCGCCGCCGGGCAATATCATCTCGTTCCCGCCGCGATCGCGCTTGGACTCGATCTCCGCGACGATGGCGGAGTCAGCGACACCATCGAGGGCGAAATCTCCGCCAAGGCCGGCATCGGCCCCGGCATGAAAGTGGTGGCCGTCAACGGTCGCCGCTTCGCGCCTGAAGTTCTCCGCGATGCGATTAAGTCAGCGAAAAACTCCACCGCGACGATCGATCTGCTCGTCGAGAACGCCGACTATTACAAGACGTTCAAGCTCGATTACCACGGCGGAGAGAAGTATCCACACCTGGTGCGCGATGACTCGAAGCCGGATCTCTTGAGTGAAATTCTAAAAGCGAAATAAGTGGAAGAGCGGCGCTTCAGCGCCGCGACACCCAAGAAAGAAACTCCACCGGGTGCCCCATTTCTCGCGCGGTTTGTGCGCGAGAAGTGGGGATTTTTGTTGGCGAATCTACGTTACAATCGCAGCGCCCATGAAGCCTGCTCACCTCATCCCACTTCTTCTCCTCCTGTCATCGGCCTCCACCGCTCAATCCATCCGCGGCTTCACTCCCGCCTCTGCCGCCCGCGAAACCGCCATCGAAACAAAATTCAAATCCATCCCCAGCCCCAACGAAGAGCGCCGCCAGCACCGCATCTTCACCCAGGAACCCCACACCGCCGGATCGAAGCGCAACAACCAACTCGCCGAATACATCCGCGATGAATGGACGAAACAAGGACTCGAAGACGTAGTCATCCGCCGCTACGACGTCTACGGCACAAATCCGAAAAGCGCTTCGCTGGAAATGATCGCGCCCACCCACTACCAAGCGCTCCTGCGCGAAACTGCCATCCCCGGCGACGATGATTCTAAGAATCCAAACATCTCCGGCGCATGGACCGGCATGTCCATCTCCGGAGAGGTTACCGCACCCATCGTCTACGCCCACAGCGGCAATCCCGAAGACTACGATCTCCTGCGCAAAAACGGCATCAGCGTGAAGGGCAAGATCGTTCTCGTGCGCTACTCGAATCCCTACAGCTATCGCGGATTCAAAGCCCTCACCGCCCAGCGCGAAGGCGCGGCCGCGATGCTCGTCTACAGCGATCCGCAGGAAGACGGATTCAAGAAAGGCAAAGTAGATCCCGACGGCCCGTGGGGCCCGGAGTATCACATCCAGCGCGGCGCGATCACTTACGACTTCATGGTCCCCGGCGATCCGACCACGCCCGGATGGGCCTCCGTTCCCGGCGCGAAACACATCCCGATCGACCAAGCAGTATCCGCGCCGAAGATCATGGCAATGCCGCTCTCCTGGCACGACGCCAAACCGTTACTCGAAAACATGGACGGCCCGGTAGCTCCCGCGGATTGGCAAGGAGGCCTCGGTTTCTCCTATCGCCTCGGCGGTGAAAAAGAAAAAGTCCATCTCAAAATCGAGATGTCGAACGGCCTTCAACCTTACTACGTCGTCGAAGGCCGCATTCGCGGCGCAGAGTTGCCTGACGAATGGGTGGTCATGGGCAATCACCGCGACGCCTGGGTGTTCGGAGCGGTCGATCCTTCCAGCGGCACCGCCAGCATGATGGAAATGACGCGAGCTATGGGCGAACTCAAGAAGCAACGCATGCGCCCGCGCCGCACCATTGTCGTCTGTAGCTGGGACGGCGAAGAAATCGGCCTCACCGGCTCCACCGAATGGGGAGAGCAGTTCGCCGGCGAACTCCGCCAGAAAGCCGTCGCCTATATCAACGTCGACGAAGCCACCAGCGGCCCCAACTTTCACGGACAGGCCGTAGCCTCGCTCGCGCCGATGCTGGAAGAAGCAACGCGCAGCCTTCAGGATCCCTCAGGCAAGTCGCTCTACGACGCATGGAAAGAAACCGTCGCGCGTGAAAAAGCGGAAGGCAATCAATCCAGCCAGTTCAGCTCATCCGGCGTAGTCAGCGAAACGCTTGCCGACACGCGCATTGGCAGCGGCAGCGACCATACGGTCTTCCTGAACTTTATTGGCGTGCCCGTCCTCGGCCTGGGCTTCGAAGGAGACTACGGCGTCTACCACTCCGCCTACGACGACTTCTTCTGGATGAACAAATTCGGCGACCCCGGCTACAAATATCACACGCTGATGTCGCAGTTGTGGGGCGTCACCGCCCTTCGCCTCGCCAACGCCGACTTGCTTCCGTTCGACTTCGCGACATACGCTGACAACATCCGGCAATTTGTGAATGAACTCATCAAAGCCAACGAGAAGTCCATGTGGGGACAGCCGCCCTCGGCTGTCCGGTCGAGCGAAGCTCGACAGCCACCGCCGGAGTTCAAACAAGTTCTCGACTCGATCGACGCGTTCGAAGCCGCGGGAAAACACCTGAACCATTCCCTGCGAACAAGACTCTCCGCAGGCCCCATCAACCCCGAACTCGCCGCCACCGTCAACCGCAACATGATGCAGCTCGAACGTAACTGGCTAAACCCCGACGGCATCCCCGGACGCCCCTGGTTCAAGCACATCCTCTACGGCGCACGCTTTACGTACGCCCATCTCGAACTCCCCGGCCTCACCGAAGCCGTCGAAGCACAAGA
>DASXDY010000041.1:0-90823 GCA_036490405.1 Candidatus Sulfotelmatobacter sp.
AGATCATCCTGCCCGACATGCACCCCATCGAAGTCCCCCGCCAGGCAAAGATCGGCGCGGTCGTTCATGATGAAATGAACCTGTGCCGCGGGCACTCCTGCCCGCGACTGCCGCAGCAACATCAAGGCATGATCCAGCATCACTCGTGGGTTATCGCTTTTGTTGCGATATTGAATGAAAGACACGCCAGCACCTGCAAGTTTTTCGGCCGCGCTGATCAGGGCTCCCGCATCCGGGAAGTAACTCGCATCAAGAATGGCGTAAAGACGAGGCAGCGAGATCATGTGCTGCCAGTCTATCCGGTTTCAGTGGAATGGGAGTTCGTACGGCCGCCATCCGCGGAGGCTTGAGTAGACTTATTTTTGTCATTCCGACCACAGCGAGGAGCAGTTTTGTCATTCTGAGCAAAGCGAGGAACCTGCTGTTCGCCTGCAGCGCGGGAAAGCAGGTTCCTCGTCGCTGCGCTCCTCGGAATGACAATTTCAGTACGGCCGATCTAATTACCGCGACAGTTCGCAAATCCAATTGACTTCCCACGTTTTGCCGCCGTCCGGTGAAAACGACTGCTCCATCCGCGCCGACTTCGGAGAGATATCGAGCCATACATAGCGCACCAGAATCGTCCGGCCCTTGAAATTCTCCTGATGGAAAAACTCACCGCGTTTGCCCGTGAACCCGCCCACGACCGGAGGCGTGTCAAGCGTGCCATTGTCGAGGTCGACCAGATAGATGCTCCACTGTCGCGTTCCGGGATTGTAGAGCCGCAGCGTCTGCGCCTTGATGTGAAGCTTCTTGTCGGTGCTGGTGACGTCGAATTCCTCGAAGTTCGCATTGCTGTCGAGCAGCTTGTGATGGTTAGAAATGCCGTCGTACTCGACCCATACGTTGGAATTGTTCAACCGGTCGGGCAGGCGGCGCACATGGGCCTTCCAGTCTCCAATCAGGAAGTCAAAGTCGTGAGAGCCGTCGCGCTGCGGAAGATTTGCGGGATTTTCGGTGGTTTGGGCGCGAAGCGCGACACCAAACACTGTGACAAGAACGAGGAGTACAAACAGCGGTTGTCTGGCGGCCTTCGTCATGATCGGTCCTTTCAGGATGATCAGATGCGCGGCGAACGACTTTGTTAGCAGAGGAGACGGCTGGGCAGACTTACGTCTGTATCCTTAGACGCCCGTTGCGCTGAATTCAATAGTTCTGTCCAAAGCTCTGCCCACTTGGGATGGGCACATCGGGACACGGGGTGTTCAGAAGACTTGTCTGCAAGAAGGTGACATCCGACGGCGGGATATTGATTCTCCGAAACTCGTGCGGAGCTGCAACGCGATTGAAGTCGATCTGGTTCAACTGGAAAGCAGAGGTCGTGGATCGCTGTAACCCTAACTCTGAGCTTGAGAACGGATTTTCGTGCGGTTTGGCAGGCTTTTCGTTCTGGACGCACAGCAGGAACCGAAAAGCCTCGCTCCGTTTAATCGGTCCCGCAGGTAGGGACGGCACACCGCATGTGAATGCCAGGATTACCCCAACTAGCAATCGCGACAGCATGCGTCCTCGATTGTAGTCCCGGGCGAATGCCGTCGCAAAGCGATGCCTATTACTTCCCATTTTTCGCTAAGAATCTCTCAATAAACCCCGTATCAAACTTCCCCGCCCGGAAATCTTCATCCGCAAGAATCTTGCGGTGCAGCGGGATCGTCGTGTAGATGCCTTCGACGATAAACATCTCCAGCGCGCGCGACATGCGAGAGATCGCTTCGCTGCGGTCTTTCCCGCGGACGACCAGCTTGGCGATCAGCGAATCGTAGTACGGAGGAATCACTCCTTCCGCATAGGCGGCGGTGTCGATGCGCACGCCTGTACCGCCGGGCGGATTAAACACAGTAATCTTCCCCGCCGACGGCGTGAATTTTTCGGGATGCTCGGCGTTGATGCGGCATTCGATCGAGTGTCCGCGATGCACGATCGGGCCCATTAACACGTCGCTCATCTTCGCGCCCGCAGCGATCAGAATCTGGCTCTTGACCAGGTCGACGTCGGTGACCATCTCGGTGACCGGGTGTTCGACCTGGATGCGCGTGTTCATCTCGATGAAGTGGAGTTGCTGGTTCTGGTCCATCAGAAATTCGATGGTACCGGCGTTCCAGTATCCGATCGCCGCCAGCGACTTGCAGATAACGTCGCCGATCTGCGTGCGCAACTCCGGCGTGACCTGCTTCGAAGGCGATTCCTCGAGCAACTTCTGATGGCGTCGCTGGATCGAACATTCGCGCTCGCCGAGACTTACGACGTTCCCATGCTCGTCGGCCAGAATCTGAAACTCGATGTGGCGCGGATTCTCCACATACTTCTCCATGTAGAGATCGCCGTTGCCGAACGCGCCGGCCGCTTCGGAACCCGCCGCCTTGAACAACCCAGGAAGTTCTTCTTCGGTCCGAACGATTCTCATGCCACGCCCGCCGCCGCCGGCGGAAGCTTTGACGATCACAGGAAAACCGACCTGCTTCGCCCACTCGATCGCCTCGCCCTCTGAGGCGATGATTCCGTCGGAACCAGGTAGGATCGGCACGCCCGCCTGCTTCATCGCCGCGCGGGCTTTTTCTTTTTCGCCCATCAACCGCATGACTTCCGGCCGCGGACCGATGAACTTGATGTCGCTCATCTCGCAGACTTCGGCAAAGTTCGCGTTTTCGGCAAGCAGGCCGTATCCCGGATGGATGGCCTCGACGTTGGCGATTTCAGCGGCGCTGATGACAGCGGGAATATTCAGATAACTTTCGGCAAGGCGGGGCGGCCCGATGCAGATCGCCTCATCCGCGAAGCGGACAGGCAGCGAATTACGGTCGGCCTCGCTGTAAATCGCGACCGTGCGGATGCCCAGTTCCTTGCACGCGCAGATCACGCGCAGTGCAATTTCCCCGCGATTGGCGATGAGGATTTTCTTGAACATGAAAAAGCAGCTGTCAGCTTTCGGCCATCAGCTTTCAGCTTTGTGTAGGGACAGCCGCCCTCGGCTGTCCGCCGGGCGAAGCCCGGCATCCGGCTTCGCCACTTCGACAAACACAAAAAGGCGCGCACATAGCGCGCCCACAAACTTCAAGCCTCACTTCTTGGGCCGGATCACGAACAACTCCTGCCCATACTCGATCGGCTGGCCGTTGCTGGCAAACTTCTTGACGATTTCTCCGGCGAAATCCGATTCGATTTCGTTCAGCAGCTTCATTGCCTCGACGATGCACAACACCTGCCCGACTTCGACCGTGTCGCCGACTTTGACGAACGGCGGAGCTCCGGGCGACGGCGCTTCGTAGAAAGTTCCGACGATCGGCGACTTGACGGTGTGCAGGCCTTCTTCAACCGCTGGCTTCGCAGGCTCGGCAGGCGGCGCAGCAGGTGCGGCCCCAACCTCAGCTAACGGCGCCGGTGCCGGAGGCACCGCATAAAACCGCGGCTCGGCGTGGGAATGGACGACGGTATGCTCTCCCGCCCGCTTTATCTTGACCTTGACGTCGCCGCGTTCCAGTTCGAACTCGGCTATGTCTTTTTCGATCAGGAACTCGATGAGTTCTTTCAGCTCTTTTTGATTCATTCTGATCTTCGATGTGAACCGATGAATGTAAATCGATGATGAAAACCGATGTAGCTCTCGGTGGGACTTCGCCTGTCCCAGCACGCACCCCGGTGGGGCACGCTAAGAAGCCGGGCACGAGTCCTGCCCGGCTGACGTTTTACTCAACGCAAATTAAGAAGGCCTGACTCTACCAATTTAGACTGCTAGTAATTCCTTGCTGGTCGGGGTGAGAACTTCGCAACCGGTGGACGTGACCGCGACCATGTCTTCGATTCTCACGCCCCATTTGCCGGGGAAGTATACTCCCGGCTCGATCGTGATGACCATCCCGGGCTGAAGGACTTCTTCCTGCCCCTTGGCCACCCTCGGGATCTCGTGAATCTCAAGCCCCACGCCGTGCCCGGTCGAATGCGTGAAGTACTTCCCCAACCCGGCCTTTTGCAATGCCTTACGGGCGGCCGCATCCACTTGCCCCGTTGTAGCGCCAGGCCGAACCGCTTCGATCGCGGCCTGCTGCGCTTCCCGCACAGCTTGGTAGGCGCGCCGGGCTACGTCAGGAACTTTTCCCACCCACACAGTGCGGGTCTGGTCTGAACAATAACCTGAAAGTATAACACCGAAGTCGCAGACGACGAACGCGCCGGAGGGGACGGCGTTGCCGGAAGCGCGGCCATGCGGCAGGGCCGAACGCGCGCCAGAGGCGATGATCGTGGGAAACGACATGCCGTCAGCCCCGGCGCACCGGGCGGCGAGTTCCATCTCGGCGGCGACCGAGGTTTCGGCTACGCCGGGGACAAGGACTTCAAGGGCGCGGTCGAAGATTTTGGCCCCGAGCTGGACGGCGGCCCGGATTAGCTTCAGTTCGTCCGCGTCTTTGATCATGCGGGCGCGCTCGACAATCGCGGGCGCGTCTTTCAGCGCCACTCCCGCAGGACACAACTGGCTCAGCCGTTTCTTTTCGCTGACCGTGAAGTGCTCGGATTCGATCCCCACCGTCCATCGCCGGGCCCGCTTGTGGCGGCGTGCAAGATGGTCCGCGAGTGCGTGGAGCACCGCCTTGTTTGCGATCACAACCTTCGCGCCTTTTACTTCTTCGCGCGCCTGCGTGTCATAGCGCACGTCGGTAAAGAAGACGCTGCCGGACTCCTCGACCAGCAGGAATCCCGCGCTGCCGGTGAATCCACAGAGATATCGGATGTTCGGAAGATGCGAGATCAGCAGCGCGTCGAACCGGGGCTTTGTTTTGGTCCGGGGCTTTGTTTTGGTCTGGGTCTTTGTCTGGGTCTTGGTCTCTGCAATATGGTAGCGAAGTTTTTTCTGGCGCGCGGAGTAGTCCATCGCAGGTGAGTTTAGCAGCACGCTTCGGGCAGCGGGCATGGATCGAGGTCCAGGATTCGTTCCAAACCAGACTTGGTCGATTCAGAAGCTTCAGATATCTCAAGTCAATTTTTTCTTAGATATCAAGCTACGTAAAATATTGAATACAGGCGGTTCGCTGGATTTTCGATATGATATCCGTCTGCAAACTATTGTCAAAAAAGAACTTACCAACGTGAACTTCCGCGTTCAACCGTGAATAACAAAACCTCGCGACAGGAAGATGTGAGAAGGCGGGGACACACGAAACGTTCACCGGATTCTTGCGCGTCAAACATGGTGAATGTTCGTCTGTCCCCGCATTCCGTCTGCGCGAGAGCTCAAGTCCACCTGAGTGTTCCAACGCCGGCCCAGCGTCCAATTTTTTCCACAACTCATTCGCGTTTCTTTGTGACATCTGCCCTTGTCTTCCACAGCCAAACTCCGCGATCATGGCCGAGGCCGCAATGCTTGTGAAGCGCGAAAGCGTCCGACTGCAAGTCCTTTGTTTCACGGATTTTGATATCTAAGTGCTTTGACCAGCGGATTTTGCCGGAAATTTCGTGCTAACTCCCTGATTCCAAAGATTCGAGGGGGTGGGGGTACCCCTAAGGACGGTCGAAGTGGAGGCTCGAATCCTGCGCAGTGATTCGGCTCCGCAAAAGTAAAACCGCCGGACTGACAGGTTCGTCAATCCGGCGGAATGTTTTTACTCGGGACTCAGGACTCGCGACTCAGGACTATGTCTGAATGATTCGCGGCGTGATGAAGAAAATCAGCTCCTGGTTCGAGGTCTGAACCTGGGTGTGTTTGAACAGGTTGCCGAGCACGGGGATGTTGCCGAGCAGCGGAACCTGCGTGATGTTGATGGAGTTCTGGGTCTGGATAACGCCGCCGATCACTACTGTCCCGCCATCGGTGACGAGCACCTGCGTGGTGGCCTGCTGCGTGATCAGTTCGGGGTTGCCCTGCACTTCCTGACCGAAGTTCGGCGTGGTGTTTTCCACGTCGACGTTCAGGAAGATGGTGTTCTCCGAGGTGATCTGCGGAGTCACGGTCAAGCGCAGGAACGCGTCTACGTAGGTCACGGTCGGAGGACCACCCAACTGCGCCTGGGTCACGATCGGCACGCGCACGCCCTGTTTCACGAAGGCCTGAATGTTGTTCTGCGTGACTACCCGCGGACGAGAGAGAACTTTGAGCAAGCCGCGCGATTCGGCCATGGATAAGATGGCGTCAATCCGCACGGTATTGCTGACGTTGATGAAGCTCAATCCACTGGTAGGTGAGGTCGATCCCAGGTTCGAGAACAACGGGATGGTCGATCCGGTGCCCGAACCTGCGGTGGTGATGTAACCGGGCGTCAGGCCGTTGGCGGTGGTCGGGGAAGATCCAGCGCCCTGGTTGCCGCCGATGGCGCTGTGTCCATTGCCCCAGCCGAAGCCGAGCTGCGTACCGATGTCGCGGGCGAACTGGCGCGTCGCGGCAACTACACGGGCCTCGATTTCGACTTCCTGCGTCTTGCGGTCCAGCTGCGTGAGCAGGCGATCGATGACCGGAATCACCTTGGGAATGTCGTTAATGATGACGGCATTGGTGCGGTCGTCAGCCACCACGTCGCCGCGCTGCGAGATGAACTTTTTGACCGTGACGATTACGTCCTTCGCCTTGGCATAGCTGAGGAAGCGCGTCACAGAAACTTTTTCCACGGCCAGGGCTTCCGATTCGATCTGTGCACGGCGGCCATCGGCTTCATGCTTCAGGGTCTCGACCGTGGCGATGCGAAGGACATTGCCTTCCAGTTCACGCGCGAGGTCGTTGTTCTTGAGCACGATATCGAGAGCCTGGTCCCACGGCACGTCATCGAGCACGATCGTCAGCGTGCCATGCACGGTGGGATCGAGCACGACGTTGAGTCCGCTGATTTCGTGGATGAGGCGGAAGAAATCTTTCAGGTCAACGTCTTTCAGATTGACCGAAATCGGTTCGCCGGTGTACTTCGGGCCGGCTGCGACGCCCTGCTTGCCAGACTGCGCCTGTTGCTCGGCTGCAAGGTTGACCGCCGGAGTGATGGACTGCGGGGCCGGCTCCTGGGCCTGCGTCGAGTGGACGCTGGCCGGGATGAGTTCGGCGGCAGTCTTGTCGGAAAAGCGCTCGGCTGCTTCCTGGGCGCGCACCGTCGGCTCGACATCGACCGCGGGCTTCAGCTCGGGCTTCAGCTCGGCCTTGGCCTTATAAGACGGCTCGACGAAAACGAAGTCGTTGGGCGCGGCCGGGGCCGTCGCAACGGAAGCGGCATCTGCGACGCGAGGAGCGAAAGGCGAAGCCGGAGCTTCGGGCTTCACTTCGTTCTTCACTCCGGAGGTCTTGGCTTCGGTCGCGGCCGGGGCTGCGGCGTTGGCATGCAGCGTCAACACCAGCTTGCCGGCGGGGCCTGGAGTCAGCTCGTAGGAGAGAGCCTTCTCGAGGTCAACGACGATGCGCGTGGTGGGATGCGACAGGCCATCCATTCCGATGCGCACGCCCTTGACTCCATCCGCGTCCACGGTGATGTGCTTCTGCCCGGTGGCCATCACGGTCTCCGGCAGATCCACAACCACGCGGGCGGGCGAATCAAGAGTGCTGAGCCGGGGCGTCACTGTGCCCTTGGAGCTCATCTCGACCCGGACGTTGTCCGTGCCCTTGACCACGCTCACTCGATCGAGCTGGCTTGTCTGGGCAGTCGCGCCCACGGCAAGCACCAGCAACGATGCGACCATTGTCAGTTGTTGCTTTCGCATTTCGCCTCTCCCCACCCGCGGGCCTGGCCCGCGTGTCCTTCGTCGAACTTGATTTCAGCGTCCGGTGTCCCGGATGCGCCGCCTTGCTTAAACTGCCGGAGTGAAGATTCTCTTCACCACTTCACGAGTGGACATCTTGCCCAGCTTGTCCTGGATGGTCTCCGAGAACGTGACTGAGTCGCCCGTGATCTTCACCACGAATCCGTTGAACACGGGATCGTTCTCCCGCAGGAAATATGCTTTGCCAAGGTTGTTTGTAACCACGGCGATGAAGCCGACGTCAGACTTCACCACGCCACGCAGGTTGATCGCGTTGATCTCCAGGCACTTCTTGCCGGTCGAGCAGCCGGAACCAGACTGCTGCACGACGGGGCTGAAGAAAGGATCGCGCTTGCCGTTCATCGCCCATTTCTTGTCTTGCGGCCTGGGCTGGGCAGCGGCTGAGGTCTTGTCCGGAGGCGCCATGGCCACGGCAACTTCCGGGGCCGGGGCGGACTTCGCCGCGACTACAGTCCTGGGCTGCGCCTTGGGGGCAGTTTTCGCTTCCGGTTTGGGAGCGGCGAGCTTCGGAGATGGAACAGGTTTCAGGGGCTCGGCTTTCGCTACAGCAACTTTAGGAGCAGGAGCGGGCTTGCCGGCTTCGGCGATGATCTTCGCGCCTTTCGGGGCCGCAACCGCCTTCACGGACGCCTGGACTTCTGGCCTGGAAGGCTTCGGAGCCGGACTCGCTTTCGCAACTAGCGGAGCGGGCTTCACAGAGGCCGGAGCAGTTTTTGCGGTGGCCGCATCCTGCGTATGAAGAGTCAAAACCAGCTTGCCATCGGCGCTGGGCGTAATTTCGTAGGCCAGAGCTTTGTCGAGATCCACGACGACGCTGGTGGTCGGAGGAGTCTTGCCGTCCATGCCGATGCGGACGCCCTTGACTCCATTGCTGCCGACAGGAATCTTGTTCTGTGCGCTGGCGAGCACGGTTTCCGGCAGTTCGATGACGACTCGCGCCGGCGAACTCAGCTTGCTCACCCGTGGCGTCACCGCCTGGCTGGAGCTGATTTCAACCTTGACGCTGTCGGCGCCCGGAACCACGCTCACCTTTTGCAGCTGGTTGTGCTGCGCCGATGAAGAGGCCGGCTTGGGAGCGGAAGCCATCGCCGGTTTCGGGGCAGGAGCCACTGCGGGCTTTGCCGCTGGAAGCACGATTGGCTTCACCGCCGGGGCCGGCGCGCCCGGGGCTGGCTTGGACTGGGCTTTTACCCCAGCCGCGTCCAGGGCCGCGTTGGTGTCATTTTGCTGTTTCTGTTGCAGCGATTTTGCCACGCTGCGCGCGTTGTCGATGGCATCCGGGTTCTGCGCGAACGCAGCC
This sequence comes from Candidatus Sulfotelmatobacter sp., assembly GCA_036490405.1. Taxonomy (GTDB): domain Bacteria; phylum Acidobacteriota; class Terriglobia; order Terriglobales; family Acidobacteriaceae; genus Sulfotelmatobacter. The sequence goes on from DASXDY010000041.1 coordinate 9,062, forward strand.
CCCGCCGTCACCGTGATTGCTACTGCAAGAATGCCAGTCGTCAGCTTCATAGCCATCCCTACTTCTTCACCGGGGCGGGCGTTCCGGGTTTCGGTCCGGGGCCTGCCGCGGGAGGTGTCAAGTCATGACTGAAGTACGTTGTCGCGGTAAAAGAAGCGATCACGCTCTCGTTGGGCGCGTACTGATAGGTGTGTTTCACCTTCGCTGCGCCGGGGTTCTTGGTCGTCGCCACCAGCAGGTTGCCGATGTTGACGATGCGCTCGAGCTTGCTCACGCGGTCGAAGAAATTCAGCATGGAATAGTACGGGCCGTCGAGTTCCATATCGAAGGGAACTTCGGTGAAGTACTGCTGCGACCGAATTTCCTTGGCGGAATAGCGGCGCAGTTCCACGCCCGCCTTCTGGGCTTCGCCGTCGAGCATGGTGATGAAGCCATCGATCTGCTTCTCATCGGGAACGATGCGCGCTTCGATCTCAAGCTGTTGCTTGAGTTCGGCCAGCTGCTGTTCGATCTGTTTCAGCTTGGGGCGATAGGACTCGAGTTCGTTGTTCTCCCGAATCTTGTCTTCCAGGGCATGCTGTGCAGACGCGTTCTTCTCGTTCTGGGTCTTGAACACGGTGAAGTACAGGGCCGCGGTCACAATTGCGCCCCCGACGATCACAGCTCCCCATTGCTTAATGCCCGACAGTTCGCTAAAGTTCGCCATAGGTTCGCCTTTACGACTTCTTCCCGCAGGTCAATGTGAACTGAAACGCCTGCATGTCTTTGATCTGCTCGTCCTGATAGGTTTCCTTGATCTCGACCGTGGTGAAGTAACCGGTTTTCTGGAGGTTCGCAATCAGGTTGGCGACGGCATCCGCGCTCAGAGCGGTGCCTTCCAGGTTGATTTGCGGACCGGTGTCATCCATCTTGTTGAGCCACACAGCCTCGGTGTTGTTGACCGTTTCTCCGAGCATGGCGAGCAAGTTGACGGGGCCAGTCTGGTTGGCGCGCAGCCCATCGATTACGTCGACGCGCCGTTTGTAGTTGTTGGCCTGGGTCTGGCGCTCGAGGAACTTCGCCTTCACATCCGCCAGTTCGCGGTTCTTTCTCAGGGCCTGATCCATCTTGACGGTGATGGCTTTTCCCTCATGATCGAGCCGGTACCAGTAGCCCGCGTTAAACAGGCCGACGACCACGACCATAATCAGGACCTTCAGCTTGGGCGATCCCATATCGCCCATTTCGATTGCGGGCATTGACGGGCCGCCGCCACCTGCGCGTTTGCCCTTCCCTTTGGCTGTTTCAAGCAGATTGATTTTGATCATAGGGATTCAAAGCTCCTCAGGGCCAAGCCCACCGCCACTGCCATCTGGCCGGGGTTCTGTTCCACCAGCTCTGCCCCGTGTCCGTCAGCTGGCGGCACGACGCGCTGGAATGGATTCAGCAGTTCCACCGGCATCGAAAATTCCTGCCGCAATGCTTCCATCAGGCCGGGGACTTTTGACGATCCGCCCGCCAGGTAGATCTTCTCGATGTGCTCGCCCGCCGCGCTGGCGCGGAAGAAGTCAAACGTCTTCTGAATTTCGAGCACGATAATTTCCGTGACCTGTTGCAGGATCGGTTGCTTGGCGTCTTCGCTCACGGTGCCGACCTTGTTGCCCAGCTTCAGCGATTCCGCATCGTCGAAGCTCAAATCGAGTTCTTTCTGCAACGAGTCCGTGTACTGATGGCCGCCCACGCTGACGTCGCGCGGGAACAACGGCGTCGTGCCTTTGACAATGTTGATGTTCATGACGCTGGCGCCCAGATTGAGGAGCGCGACGACCTGTCCCGGCGCGGGCTGGTAGTTGTACTCGTAGCAGTTCTGCAAGGCCAACGCATCGATGTCCACGATAGCGGGGCTTCGTCCGGCCATCGAGAGTACGTTGGTGTAGTTCAGAATCTTGTCCTTCTTGACGGCGACGAGGAGAACGTCCATCTGCGGAGTGCCCACTTCGTCGGAGAGGATCTGATAATCCAGGCTCACATCGGCCAGATCGAAAGGAATATGCTGCGCCGCTTCTTTCTCGATGGTCTCGGCCAGTTCCTGGTCGCTCATCGAGGGCAGCGAGATCTTCTTCACGATCACCGAGTGACCGCTGACCGCGGTGGCCACGGCCTTGGTCTTGATCAGGTTGTCGGCGAACAGCTTGGAGATCGCGCTCGATACCGTGCCCGAGTCCACGATCATCGAATCGACCACGATGTCGGAAGACAGCGGTTCCAGACCGAGGTGTGCGACTTCAATCTGCCCACCCTTCTTTTTCAGCTCGACGGCCTTAATGCTCGAAGAGCCGACATCCAGACCAACAATGGACTTCGATCCGAATCCAAACATGTGCCCACCTTTTTGTGTGGCGCGGGCGCCCTCGCCCGCGACGTTTAACCGCATTGCTGCTCTAAACTGTTACTGCGACCCGGCCGCCTTGGCAGCCGACTTCGGCTTGCGCTTCGCCGCTGGTTCCATCTCACTCGACTTGTCTTCCATCCACTGGTCCAGCCGCGATTTCTTGAACCGCCAACGGTTGCCCAGCTTGAACGCGGGAATCTTCTGCTCGCCGACGTACTTGTACAAAGTGTCCGGACTCACGCCCAGATATTGCGACGCCTGGCGAATATTCATCACTTCTCGCGAGTCGGCCATAGTTCCTTTTGCCTTCTCCACCCGAACCACCCGCACAATCCCCACCGCTGCGGGCAATCCTTGGGAGACGCCTCCGCCCTCTACATCGGCTCCGAGGGCTTTCGGTGTTCCGAGCATATCTCAGCCCTGAAAAACCCCGGCTCCAAGCGAATCTCCGCGTTTTACGGGGTTTTTTGCCGCTTCTCTGGAATAAGGCCAAGCGGGCTGATGGGCAGGAATCTATATACTGTGGTGTTTGTTCTCGGAGTGTCTATTAGATGGGGTCACCATGCAGATGGTGTCCGTTGAGCCGAGGGGCGGTAACTGAAGTACTACAGACGGTACGGAGGTACTGTATCGCTCGCACAAACCATTGTTTTAATGGAAGTTCCACGAGCCAACGATGCACAGGTCCCGGCCTTGCGGTAAGCTATTCGCTCGAATTCCCCGGAGGAAAATTTGCGATACCTCGATCGCCTCCAGCCCCTTGCCCTGCTGGTCATGCGCCTGACGTTGGGTGTGATTATGATCGCCCACGGTTCCCAGAAAGTATTCGGCGGATTGCACCAGTTCGCGCAGACAGTGCATGGAATGGGGCTTCCAGCGTGGCTCGGTTATGTGGCATCATTCGCCGAATTTTTCGGCGGCCTGATGATTCTGGTGGGTTTTTTTACCCGCGCCGCCGCCTTTGTAGTCTGCATCGACCTGGCGGTCGCGATCTGGAAAGTGCACTGGCACCAGGGATTGCTGATTGCCGGCGGACGTGTGGGTTATGAGTTTGCGCTGGCGGCGGCGACGATCGCGTTCGCGCTGATTTTCTTCGGTGGCGGCCCCATTGCAATTGACCATGTGCTGCGCGGCGGAGGCAGTCTCTCCTCCAAGCGAAACTGATCTTTCCGGAACGGCCCGCCATGTAACCAGAAATGCAACTTGTGGGATTTCTTTGTGTTTTATTCAATCAACAGTGCATGGATGCGTGTCAGCAGATCGCTGGGATGGGCGGCGAAGCATCGGCGGTGTTCGCCATATCCTTGCATCCAAATGGTTTGCAGCGGCATCCTACGCCGTACCAGTTATCTACAGGAGGTTCCCTTGAGAAAGCTTGCCTTCTTTTCCATGCTGATCGCACTTCTGGCAATTCCGAGTTTGTCTTCGGCGCAGCAGGGCGATGCCATGATTGGCTTCGGCACCGTGATGTCGCCTGGTGCAGCAGGTTGCGGTTCCCCGAATTTTGTAAATTTCGTCTGCCCCGAACGAGGCGGACTTTATACGAACGTCGGCGGCGACGTAATCTTTCACAAGCGAGTCGGCGTGGGCTTTGACGCAGCGTGGCGATCGCTGGGAGATTTCGGCGGACTCGGCCAGCCGTATCGTCCGATTCTGTTTGACTTCAACGGCATATATCAGCCCAGACTGGGCAAGAAAGTCGGCGCCGATCTCTTCGGCGGAATCGGCTGGCAGACCACTCGCTTTTATTCGTTCCAGAACACGAGCAGTTGCGTCTTCTTCGGAGCGTGCTACAACAGCGCGAATCACTTCCTCGTGGATGCCGGCGCCGGCATCCGCTACTACGTTTGGGGACATGTGTTCGTGCGGCCGGAAGTGCATTACTATCACATTCTGAACAACACAGATTTCTTCAGCTCCGGCAACCTTTTCCGGGTGGGAGCCTCGATCGGATACACTATCGGTCCAGACTAAACCGCACGGAAACATCTATTAGTATGCTGGCAAGAGCTTGTTCTCTGCCGAGCGCGATTTGTGTTCGTCGTGGACTGAAAGTGTTGCAGATCTCCGGGGCGTTGTTCTAACTGAGAACTGACAACCGAAAACTGAGAACTTCCCCAGGGGGCTGGATTGAGAAGGTTCCTTTCGTTGGCGTTCGTTTGCGCGCTGGTAGGAATGGCCGGGATGGCGCGCGCGCAGGAAATTGATCTCGCTGTCGGCGGCAACGCCTTGTGGTCGCCCAAGAACCCCACCGCTTCCGTCGGCTTTCTGCCTCCGCCTCTGAAGGGGGGCGTTTATCCCAGCGTCAGCGTCGAGTACCTCAAAGAAAACCACTGGGGCTTGCTGGCGGAGGGCGCATTCAGTTACCACTATCGGGTTTATAACGACTACCAGACCTTCCGCCCGATCATTTACGACGTAAATGGCGTCTACACGGCCGAACTGGCGCACAAGACGCGGGGCGACTTCATGGCAGGGATCGGGGGCGAAACGCTGCTTTTCTACGCCCCGTATTACAACTGCGGAATTCCTACCGGCGGCTGCCAGACCTTCACCGACAGCACGCATTTTCTGTTTCACGCCGGGGTCGGAATCCGGTACACGGTCTGGCGCAAAATCTTCGTGCGCCCCGAAGCACACTGGTACCTTATTCCCAACAACTACCAGTTTCATTCGGACAATCTGTTTCGAGTCGGAGCTTCGGTGGGATACACGTTCGGCCAGTAGAGTTCCGCACAGCAAGGCAGGTTCCAGATGAGAAAAGGCAGCGCCCAAAAAGCGCTGCCTCTTGCTTTTTGGAAAAGACCTACCTCATTCCTTCACAGATTTCCGCTTCGCGGATCGCCTGGTCGAGGTGCTCGATCGCCTTCATACGATGGCCCTCGAAATCGGGCTTTGCTTCTTGCAGGTGGCCGCGAGCGGCACGCATGGCTTCGAGAGCTTCGTGAATATGCGGATGCGGCGGTACGGGCGCAGGCGCCGCCACGGGAGCGGGAGAAACCACCGGCGGCGCCGGCACAGGGGCCTTGGGCCCGGCTGCTGCTGCCGGAAAGGCCAGCGCAAAGAGAAGTGTTGCCATGATGAGCAGGGTCAGAAATCCAATGTTTTTCACGTATTCCTCCTCGTCCGAATTCCGGTCCGGACGCAACCGGTGTGCGAATCGATACTTCCGATGGTGTTCGCCCCAGTGGGAACAGGCCATCCCGAGTTAATCGCAGTATAGTCGCGGAGTTAGTCAGTTGAACCGCAGCAGAGAGTTACTTACCGGATGCGTCTGCGCCGGTTTCGCCGCCATAGCCACACCAGAGCAAGCGCAAGAACGACCGCGACAGCCAGGTCGAGCCGCTTGATATCGCTTTCGAGGCGTCCCCAGTGCTGCCCGAAAAGGTAACCGATGCCAGAGATAGCGGTGACCCAGACCGCGGCGCCAAGGAAGTTGAAGAGCAAAAATTTGCGCCACGGCATTCGAAGCACGCCCGCCATGGGGCCGGCGATGATCCGCATGCCGAAGATGAATCGCGCAAAGAAAATGGTTACTGCGCCGTAGCGTTGGAAAAGCAGTTCGCCGCGATTCAAGGTGGTTGCAGGAATGCGGAAGAAAGCGCGATAGCGCTCAAACAGCGGACGACCGCCGTAATAGCCGATGGCAAATCCAAGGTTGTCGCCAAGGGTCGCCGCAATTGTGGCGACCACGATGATCCATGGCAACTGCAACTCATGTTGCGAAAAAGCAAGAAAGCTGGCGATGAGAAGAATGGTTTCGCCGGGCACAGGAATGCCGGCATTCTCCAGAAGAAGAGCCGCGCCCACCGCCCAGTAGCCATAGTGCACCACCGCATTTCGCAACAGGTCGAGAATGGAATGGGTCATGGAATGGAGATCAGGGTTGACTTGCGATGGCCGCGAGAGCGCCCCGGTTCTCGCCTTCTACCCGAGCCTCTAGCTTACTGGATCAGGAACTGCATAAGAGCTCGATTGAACTCTTGCGGAGACTCCTCGTAGGGCAGATGTCCAATGTTGGGAAAGACGACTTTCTGCACGTTGTCGAAGTGCGCTGCCAGAGGATCCATCGACGAAACATACACCGCAGTGTCTTTGTCTCCCCACATCAGCAGTGCGGGGGTTTGGCGCAACTTTGGCAGGAGCGCCTCGAGCTCACGCAGGTCCGCCGTCCAGGTCTTGACGATGCTGAGCGCGTGATCGAACAGACCCGGAATCACCAAAGGCGCCGAATATCCTTCCAGACTTCCCTGAGGAATTTTCTTCCGGTCGAAAAACAACCGGCCGTGGACGCGAGGATAAAGCTTTGGCCCCCGGCTGGTTTCCATGACCCAGCGAAATGCAGCAGACCCAACGCGCGTAGCAAAAAGCGGCGCCAGGCGGCGCCCGTGGGATGAGTAAGGGTTCACCGGGCAAGCCAGAATGAGCCGCCGCACCTGCAATCCCGATCCGGCATTGAGGCATTCCGCAGCAGCACTCATGGCGACGGCGCCGCCTCGCGATGTGCCCAGCAAGTCGAATGAAGACAGGCCCAGCTTGCGGGCAAACTCCAGGACCCGCAGTGCGGTCGCGCGCATCGAGTGGTCCATCCCTCTGGGCCGTTCGGAAAACCCTGCTCCCGGCAGATCCGGCGCATAGACCGTGGCATAGGGCGCCAAAGCGGGGATCGTAAATCGCCAGGAAAACGAATATCCCAGCAATCCGTGCAAAAGAATCAATGCCGGCCCGGAGCCTGCCCGCAGATACCTCATGCGGGCGCCGTCGATCTCTATCCGACGCTCTTCCATGCCTTCACCCAGGGCGGGTGCTGCGGAAAAGGGGATTTCCTGCACATTCGACATGAAATTCACAGATCTCAGGGAAACTTCCGCGCAAAGGACAACCTTTCCCTCCGCCAGCGGCTTCTATCAGAGTGAAACAACGCCTCTGTCGCTTCACTTTGGGGAGCTTCGGCTCCCCGTTTTTGTTGCCCAGAGGCGTCTTGAGTTCAAACGGTTTCCAGCCTAGGCGGCCGCGGCCTTCTTTTGTTTCCCAAGCAGTTTCTTCAGTACGCGGATTCCCTTGTCCACATGCTTGTCTTCCAGCAGGAACGGAGGGAGGAAACGAACGACCGTATCCTGCGTACTGTTGAAGAGAACGCCCTCGGCCAGGCCCGCATCTACGATCGGCCGCGCCGGAATCTCGAGCTGGATGCCCTGAATGAATCCGCGGCCGCGGACGCCAATCGCTGCATGGCGTTTGCCGACCAGGTTGTTCAGTTCCTCGTGCAAGTACGCACCGACCTTGTTCACGTTCTCCAGAAGCTTTTCCTCTTCGACGATGGAAAGGAACTCCAGCGCGACGCGGCAGGCGAGCGGCCCGCCGCCAAAAGTTGTGCCGTGCTGTCCCGGCTTGATCGCCGACGCGAAACTCTCTTTCGCAATGAACGCGCCGAGCGGCAAGCCCGCCGCGATTGGCTTGGCGATGGCGACGATATCGGGCGTGACTCCGAAACTCTGAAATGCAAAGATTGTTCCCGTGCGTCCCAGGCCGCATTGGATTTCGTCGAAGATCAACGCGACCTTATGTCGATCGGCGAGCGCGCGGCACTCGCGCAGGAATTCCACCGAGCATTCATAGATTCCGCCTTCGCCGAAGATAGGCTCCAGCACGATCGCGCAGGTATTGTCATTGATGGCCGCACGCAGGCCTTCGATGTCGTTCTGCTTCACGAAGGTGACGTCATCCAGCAACGGCTCGAAGCCCTTGCGGTGTTTTTCCTGGCCGGTGAGCGAAAGTGCGCCGAATGTACGTCCGTGGTAAGAACCTTCCAGCGCCACCAATTTGGACTTCGCTTCGCCGCCTTCGCGATGTCCCGCCAGCCGCGCCAGTTTGATCGAGCCTTCGATTGCCTCGGTTCCGCTGTTGGAGAAGAATGCGCGGTCCAGTCCCGACAGCTTGCAGAGTTTTTCCGCCAGCGGTCCCTGATATTCGTGGTAGTAGAGATTCGATACATGCACCAGCTTCGCAGCCTGGTCGCGAATGGCTTTCACAATCCGGGGATGCGCGTGCCCCAGCGCATTCACTCCGAGCCCGGAGACAAAATCCAGATAGCGCTTCCCTTCTATGTCGTAAAGGAACACGCCCTTGCCCCGGCTTAAGACCACTGGATAACGGCTGTATGTCTGGAGAAGAAAATTCCGCTCAAGTTCGGCGATCTGATCGAAGGTTGTCATAGAAGAATTCAATTCTACCGGAATGCGGCCGCCCGATGATTGCCGGCCGTGCAATCGCCTCCGCAGTCGTTCAAATGAAGATACGAATTCACCGGCACAACGTCTCTATTTTCGCAGGGGAAAAAGATTTTCTTGACACACGCCTACACGTGTAGTAGTAATGCTTACGTCGGTAGGAGATGAGATGGCCGAGATCAAACTGAGCAAATTGGAACTCCAGATCATGGACACGCTTTGGACGCAGGGCCACGCCTCGATCCGTGAGATTCAGGAGGCCTTTCCCGAGAAGGACCGCCCCGCCTACACAACGGTGCAGACGATGGTCTATCGCCTGGAAGCGAAGAAGGCACTGCGCCGCGTCAGGAAGGTCGGCAACTTCCATGTGTTCGAGGCGGCTGTATCGCGCTCGGCCGCGCAGCGGCGATTGATTGACGACCTGCTGGCTCTGTTCGGCGGACGCTCGCAGCCAGTCATGGCCCACTTGATCGAGTCCGGCAAGCTGACGCTCGCAGATGTCAAAGAGGCTGAGAAACTCTTGCGGAAAATGAGCAGGAAGGATGAATCGCAATGAGCGCGTCTTTTTCTTCGATGTGGACTTCGGTCGCGCCGGGAATGGCCGATCACTTGTGGCAATCGTCACTCTTCGCTCTGGCAGCCGCGCTGCTCACGCTTACCCTGCGTAAGAACCACGCGCGGAGCCGTTATTGGCTTTGGCTGGCTGCTTCAGTGAAGTTTCTCGTCCCGTTTTCATGGCTGGTTTCTTTCGGCAGCAGAATGTCGTGGCTGCATGCCGCGCCGGTGATTCCCCTCTCCGACTCGTACCTTACCGTCGAGCAAATCAGCCAGCCCTTCACGGGGCGCGGGACGAATGCGATTCCAATGCCAACGATTTCTGCGGGTTTGTCACACTGGCTTCCCGCTGTTCTTGCGATTGTCTGGATGGCTGGATTCATTGCGGTGATTCTCACCTGGTTTGTGCGCTGGCGCCAGATTTCGGGGTTGATCCGAAATGCGGTTCCGCTCCATGAGGGGCGCGAAGTTGAAGCCTTGCAGCGGGTGCAGCATTCTTCCGGCATTCGAAAGCAGATTCGGATGCTGCTTTCGCGAACCATGCTGGAACCGGGAATCTTCGGCATGCTGAGCCCGGTACTGGTGTGGCCGAAAGGAATTTCCGAGCATCTCGAAAATCCGCACCTGGAGGCCATCCTCGCGCATGAACTCTGGCACGTGCGCCGCCGCGACAATCTGGCGGCGGCGATGCACATGATGGTCGAAGCGATCTTCTGGTTTCATCCGCTGGTCTGGTGGCTGGGGGCGCGCCTGGTGGATGAACGCGAGCGCGCCTGCGACGAAGAAGTTCTGGAACTCGGCAGCGAACGGGAAATTTATGCCGAAAGCATTTTGAAGGTTTGTGAATTCTGCGTCGGATCTCCGCTGGCTTGCGTTGCCGGAGTCACGGGCGCCGATCTGAAGAAAAGGATGGTCCACATCATGTCTGAACACGTTGTCCGCAAACTCGCCTTTAGCAAGAAGCTCTTACTCTCCGCTATTGCCGCTACCGCGCTGGTAGCCCCCCTCGTATTCGGCCTGGTCCATGCAACGCCAGGCCGCGCGCAATCGCAGAGTGAGGACACTGCCATAAGCACAACTGCCTATGGATCGGTTTCTATCACGCCCAGCCACGAGGGACCCACCCCAACCTATGCGGGTGAGAAAACTCACATGGTCAGAATGATGATGGCGCCCAACAAGTTCGATGCGATCAATGTCACCTTACGCGCCGTGATTCAGGAAGCATACGGTGTGCAGGCGAATCAGATCACTGGAGGGCCGGACTGGCTCGATACCGCAGCCTACGACATCCAGGCGAAGACGAACCGCCCGGCGGGCCAAAAGGTGATTGTCGATGATCGCAAAATTGAAAATCAGCGCATGCTCCAGGCAATGCTGGCCGATCGCGCCAAGCTGGTAATGCACCGTGAAACCGTAAATCTGCCCGGCTACGCTCTCGTCGTCTCCGAAAACGGCCCTAAACTTCAGCCGGCGCAACTCACTGGCGACGAGAAATTCAAGGTTCCGCAGCGCGATGCTGTGATCACGACGGACCGCGATGAGAAGATTGCCGCGGAGCACCAACAGATGAGTGCCCACCGGATGCTGATGCAAACGGATTTGGGCAATGAGGTCATTGGGTTACGCGCTAACGGCACATCCATGGACGAGATGGCCCAGCAACTGGCGCGTCAATTGGGCACCGTCGTCGTCAACAAGACCGGCCTGCAAGGTTTGTATGACTTCAGCCTGCAATGGAAATCGGATGGAAGCCACGCTTCCCAGGACTCCGCAGACAGCGCCTCCAACCAATCGTTGCTCACAGCCGTTGAGGAACAACTTGGCCTGAAACTGGAACTGCAAAACACACCGGCAGACGTTCTGGTCATCGATCACATCGAGAAGCCGGCGGAAAATTAGTTCGGCCCGATCGTCGTTCTTCATCCTTCGCTGGGATTTCGGCAGGGAAATCCAAGACCTCTCCGGTCGGGTTCCCTGCCATTTTTTTTTCGCTCACGGCAGCGAACCCTCTCATGTACTTCCCAGTTAACGCGATTCCTTCGATCATCAAATGAGCGGCAGTCTCCGCAGGCTCTCCTCCGTGGCCGACAAATCGAAGCAGCCCCATGGCCGGGGCAACATTCTTTTGCGGAATGGGGAGCACCATGCGGCTTGGAGGCTGATGGATGTTCCCAGAACGACGCACCTGTTTGCGCCACAAAGTAACCGGCCCGGTCTTCGCCAGTTTTGATGGTGTAACCGGCGGCATGATTCTCGACCTCAGCGAGCAGGGACTCGCTATGCAGACCATCACTCCCGTCGAGGCCGACCGCCAATTCAATTTTCGCCTCGACCTGCCGGACTCCGACGCACATCTGGAAACCACCGGCTATATCGCGTGGGCCGACGCGCTGGGCCGCGCGGGCGTGCGCTTTTCCGAACTGCCCGAAGATGCGCGCCAAAGACTCGACCAGTGGCTGGCCGCGAACGATCAGGCCCCCAGCCGCAAAGCTCCAAAACTTACGCTCGATCGCGTATTGGGGCCCGCGCCGACGAACGTCCCGGCCGGCAAGCGGCGCTCGATCAGTCTGGAAAGCACTCCGGAGGGGGACGTAGTGATCGAAAGACGAGAAGATCACCCGGCGGCTTCATCCACGATTCAATACGAATTCCACTCCCTCGGGTCTGATATGAATTCTGCGCTGCGCGTGATCAGCGAGCGGGCGCGCACGCTGCTTCGCGGGACGGGAGCAGCTATCGCGCTGATCGAGCGCGGCCCGATGATGTGCCGCGCCAGCGTGGGCAAGGGCGGGCCTCCTCTCGGCACTCACGTTGACGTCAACTCCGGATTCTCCGGGGAGTGCATCCGCGCAGGCAAGCCACTGCGCTGCGATGATACCGAGACCGATTCGCGGGTTGCGGCGGAAATCTGCCGCAGGCTGGGCATCCGCTCGATTGCGGCTGCGCCCATCCGTTACGAGCGGGACGTGGTGGGAATCGTCGAAGTTTTTTCTTCGAACACGTTCGCCTTCGACGAAGGCGATCTTGCCGTTTTGGAAAGACTCGCTCAGACGGCATTACTGATACGCAGCCAGTCGCAACCGTTCCAGCGGGCCTGAGTCTTCGGAAGGCTTTCGTATCGTCTTGCCACGAGAACCGAACTGGCGTACATTCCTCTCGCGATTCCCAGGGGCAGTCAAAATCAAGATCGCTAATGAAGCGAAATCCGCGGGGAGGAACATATGAAACTCGCAACCGTTTTATCGCTGTCGCTGTTAGTTCCCTTCACTTTTGCGCAAGACAAGATGGCCGCCGATGCCAAGGCTATGGCCCACGGCAGCCATGCCAACTTCAAGGCCAGCACGCAGCAGATGGCCGATGACTGGAAGGCTGCATACCAGGCGAAAGACGCTGACAAAATCGCCGCCATGTATTCGTCGGACGCAATCTGGATCAACGCGGAAGGTACCTTTCACGGTCCTACTGAGATTAAGGCGGAATTGAAAAAGATGATCGATCGCGGAGACGGCGTGGATGAAATCACCACGACGAAATCCGTCCATTTCGGCTCCATTGCATACTCCGAAGGAACATTCAGTGGCACGGCTCCCGACAAGAGCGGTAAGCAAAGTCCCGCGGCCGGTTCATGGGTTGTCAGTATGAGACAAGACAACGGGAAGTGGATGCTGGTTGCCCACACCAGTGTGCCGACGCCCGGCGCGTCTTCTATGGCAAAGTCGGCAAAGAAGCCCGAGTAGCAGAGTACGCAGACGCGCTCTCAGCCGGGGAGCGCGTCTGCGCTTGCGTCACTCATACCGCAGCGCCGTAATGGGATCAATCCCGATCGCCCGTCTGGCGGGCGCAGAGCATGCGATCGCGGCAACGATTCCTAACAGGGCGGTAGCAGCCAGCAAGAGCATGGGATCACGCGAACTGCCCTCGGCCCAGCGCGCCAGCACTTTGTTCAGCGCCAGCGCGAGCACAACTCCGATTGCGATTCCGCTTCCCACGCTGGCGGCAATTGAGGCAAACACAATCTTCAACACGTGCGCGCGCTGCGCTCCCAGCGCAATGCGGATGCCGAATTCGTTGGTGCGTTGTGCAACCGTGTAGGAGACGACGCTGTAGAGTCCGACTGCCGCCAGAGCGAGCGCAAGCAGCGCGAACGCCCCGAAGAGCCACGCGACCAGTTGCTCTTGCTGATATTCCTGCTGGTCGGTGATCCAATGGTCGAGATCCTCGACCTGTCCGTCGACCTGTTGATCGGGGTCCACCGAATTCACCTGCATTCCGATCGCGTGCAGCAGTTTGAGCGGAGACGAATCTGAGCGGACCAGAATCTGTGTCCACACACGCATCGAGAGGGTGTAGGGAAGGAACGCCTCGGGAAGAATTGGATTGCGCAGGCCGTCGTCGCGCTTGTCGGCGATGATGCCGACAATCTGAAGCCATCCGTCCGCGCCTGCTGCCACCTGGGTGTAAGGCGGGTCGTCTTTCATCTCGGGCACTTTCAACGAATGCCCGATCGCGTCTCCGTTGGGGAAATAGAGCTTCGCCATCGTCTGGTTGATCACCGCCACGTGCGCCGCGTTGTGGGTCTCGGTTTCGTCCCAGATTCTTCCCTGCGCCAACGGAATTCGCAGCAGCGGAAAATATCCCGGGCTGACAAAATTGACGCGGACCTGCTGGCCGTCGCGCCGCGCCTGTCCAAGAATCTCAACGACCGTTCCCCAGCCGTTGGAAGGCGGAGTCGCGTTGCTGGAGATCCCCGTCATAGTCACGCCCGGAACGGTGGCTATACGACGATGCAGTTCTTCGAAGTAGGCCTCGCGCGCCGTCCACGTCAGATAGGCGCCGTCGTGCACGGGAATGCCTACCGACATCACGTTGTGCGGATCGTATCCCAGAGGAGTGTGCAGCAGGTGCAGAAAGCCCTGCATGGCCGCTCCCGCTCCCGCCAGCATCACCAGCGTAAGTGCCGCTTGCGTCGCCAGCAGCACGTCGTGCGTCATGCGTCCATTCACGACTCCAACGATCTTGCGCGTGCTTTGCTGCATCACCTGGCTGACTTCCGGGCGCGAAAGCTGCAAGGCCGGCCACAGGCCGAACAGAAGTCCGGTAAGAACTGCGATCGCCACACTGAAGATCAAGACTGGCAGATTGATCCGGATCGAGGCCTCATGCGGAAACGAATACTGCGGCAATAACCGGATGATCAGCGCCAGTGAGCGATAAGCAAACAACACCCCGAGAGCAGCGCCGGTAAACGAGAGTAACAACGATTCGGTGAGAAGCTGACGGATGATGCGAGACCGGCTTGCGCCGATGGCAGTGCGGACCGCCATCTCATGCTGCCGGGCCGTGCCGCGCGCCAGCAGCAGGATCGAGACATTTCCGCATCCGATTGCCAGCAACAAAGCCACCGCGGTGAAGAGAAGATACAGCGTGCCGCCCAGGTCGCGAACGAAACTTTCATTCAGCCCAACGACTTGAAATCGAAATTTGTCGGTGGGAAAGTGCTTGGGCGTCTCTTTGGCAAACTGTTCGATCAAGGGCTGCAAGGCGGCGTTCGCCATCTCGTGGGTGACGCCGGGCTTCAGCCGTATGCCGGTATAGAAAGCTTTGTTGGGATCCTGCGTGACTTTCAGCGGGAGATAAACGTCGGAGTCGTCCCAGGTGAAACGCTGAGCGGCGACTCCAACGATCGTGTAATTCTTCCGCACCAGTTGAATGGTTTGTCCAACCACACTCGGATCGGAATGGAAGTGCCGCTGCCAGAACTTATAACTCAAAACGGCGACTGCCTGCGGTTCCTGGCCATCGACCGCGTCGGACGCAACTAATCCTCTTCCAAATGCAGGCGGCACGCCCAAAAACGTAAACGTGTTGGAAGTCACATAGTCAGCCTGCACATCTTCAGGCAGATCGTGGCCCGTCACCGTGAGGCTCCAGCCGTTGGTCATGAAAGCGTCTTCCACAACAGGCGACTTCCGGATCTCCTGCCACTGCGCACCGGTCAGCCCGAATCCGGTTTCCTGATTCGAGGCACGCATCAGGCGCATGTGCACCATGCGGTCGGGCGCGGCATAGGGATACGGATTGACCAGAATCGCGTAAACCACGCTGAAAACCGCGGTCGTAGCGCCGATGCCGAGCGCCAGAGAAATGACCGCCGTCAAAGAGAATCCCGGGTTCTTGGCCAGCTGTCGCAGGGTAAAGCGGAAGTCCTGGAGCAGAGTTTGCATCGTGTCTCCCTCGCAAGTTGAAA
Source organism: Candidatus Sulfotelmatobacter sp. (assembly GCA_036490405.1). GTDB lineage: Bacteria > Acidobacteriota > Terriglobia > Terriglobales > Acidobacteriaceae > Sulfotelmatobacter. The sequence goes on from DASXDY010000041.1 coordinate 24,468, forward strand.
GATTGGTGATGCACGCCTCCGGCCAACCAATGTCGCCTTCAACTTGTTCGATCGGCAGGGGAAACAATTTGTATAGGAGGATTCGTCATGTCCGGATTCGGTAGATCGGTGTCCATGCCCGGACAGGTGGGATGCCCTCATGCGCACCTTGTTTCTTGCGAGCGAAGCGATGATGGCAAGAAGTCCACGCTGTCATCCCGAGCGCAGCGAGGGACCTGGGTTTCTTCCGGTGGCGGCGTGATCGCCAGCGCAAGCAAGAACCCAGGTCCCTCGCTGCGCTCGGGATGACAACGTTAAGGGGGAGCGAGGCTCGCGGCACGACTGAAGTCTTGAGCGATAGCGTCCGAGGCCAAGGCGCGAAGCAGGTGGTCCGAGGTCCGCGCTTCAATACAATCCCTTTTCGCCCTCTGGACGCGTCTTCCAGCGCCGATGCACCCAGAGCCACTGCTCGGGATACTTGCGCACGTAGTCTTCGATCACCTTGGTGAACAGCTGCGTGTTGGAGACGATGTCGGCTTCGAGGTCGCCGGTGCGAATCAGCGCCAGCGCGGGATCGAACCGCAGACGGTATTTGCTTAACGTGTCGTCCCAGATGGTGAAGCCGGGAACGACCGCCGCATCCGTGCGCAACGCGATGCGCGCGAGCCCGCTCGCGGTACACGCCGCAATACCGAAGAAATCGACGAAGATGCCCTGCGGCGGAGTCATATTCGTGTCCATCAATATTCCAACTGCCTCGCCGGCCTTCATCGCAGCCAGCAAGCCGCGGACGAAATCGTCTTTGTTCACCGGTTTGTTGCCGTGCATCATGCGGTAACTCTGAAGCAGGCGGTCGAGATATGGATTGTCCATCGGCCGCATGACCACATGCAGCCAGTGACCGTGGAGAGAGTGCACGAAGGCAGACAATTCCCAACCGCCGAAGTGAGCCGTGAGAAATAACACGCCTTTCTTCCGCGCGAAGGCCTGCTCGAAATTTTCCAAGCCGTCGTAGACTACGACTTGTTCGACGTTCTCCAGCGTGTATCGGGGAAATTGGCAAAGCTCCGCCAACTCGCGGCCGAGCGACTTGAATTCGCCGCGCAAAATGCGAGCCCGCTCCTTTTCGCTTTTTTCCGGAAACGCCAGTGCCAGGTTGCGCATGCCGACGCGGCGCAAACGCACATGGAGCAGATAGACAAGTTGTGAGAGAAAAATCGCAAGCGCGCGGGAGAGAGAACGCGGCAGAAGCCCGAATATCTTGATGAAAGGCCAGGCCGCCGCGTATTCGAGTCTGCGCCGCATCAGGGAGACGAAATCGTCACTCTATCATGCGGCAGCAGAGATTCAGGAATCGGGACTCCGCGAGCAACGAGCAATCAGCGTTTAGCAGTCAGCATCTAGCAATCAGTCTTCAGTACCGCTTGTCATCCCGAGCAACGCGAGGGACCTGGGTTTACCCGCCGCCAGCAAGAACCCAGATCCCTCGCGTTGCTCGGGACGACAAAGCGATGCGCTGATTGCCAGTCGAATAATCGGCACTCGCCAAACGCCAAGCTAGCGGCCAATTGCTAGCTGCTAAGAGCTACTTCGCCGCTTCCTGCGCCCACTTTGCCAGCGTGGTCAAAAACGGATTGGCGGGCGCAGGCGCATCCACTTCGCCAGTCAACGAGGCTTTGGTTGTGACCATGTGCCCGTAGAACTCGCGCGTGCTGTCCTTGTCCTGCTTCATGACTGCGCCATTCAGGCTCACACCGGCAAACACGCCGCGCGCCCGCGAATAGGTCAGCACCTGCGCGCGCATCTTCCAGTCCGTGTTTCCTTCCGCATGCCGGCCGACAGGGCCCGCAGCCACCGAAGCGTCCGCACCCAGCGCGAACTGGCTGGAGAGAAGGTTCTGCACGCCATCTTTGTTCATCACGCACATCACCAGATCGACCGCCTGGCCGCCGATCTGAAAGCCAACGCTGCCACCGGTCACGGTAAAAAACGCCGGCGCGCTCCATCCCTTGGGGGTGCGGCAACTCGCCAGGCCGCGGCCGTACTTCGCGCCTACGATGAAGCCACCCTTCAGCAGCGAAGGCACCACCGCGATGCATTCAGACCTGCTCAGAATTTCTTCGGGGATGCCGGAATCCGGCGCAGACTGGATCTGGTTCAGGACGTCCGCTGCCGCCTGCACCCGATCGGCGGCTTTCGAATCTTTGCCCTCGTCATCCGCAGCCAACGTTAGTGAGCACAGACACACAAGCACAAGCACAACCGCAAGCTTTCTCATATTCCTCCACACAACTCTCCACTGGGACTTGATACTTGGATTGTAAACGAAGAAACGCGAGTTGCATCGGATCCCGGCTCACGGATCAGTTTCCTGTCCAACTGACCCAGTGCGGATACAGCACTCTTCATCCGACAACACAGGTTGCCCAATCTAGAGAAAAAGGGCTCATTGATAGGGAGCATAATCAGTGCTAATTTCCACGCGATGACGCAGCCTCTCCGGTCACAGCCAGTGGGCCATTAGCATCTTCAACAGGAGACGGACACTTCCATGGCGATTGGCAGGGCCCAACGCCGCGCATGCGCAAACAGAAACCACGGTGTTGAGTTTCGGACCCGCCGACTTCACACTTACGGGAGCATCCAATGAGAAAGTTCACAGTTCTCAATATCCTTGTACTGGCGCTGCTGTTCACCAGTTTCTCCTTAATCGCCACGGCTCAGACCGAATCGGTGCTGGTCAATTTCAATACTGCCACCAGTGGAGACTCACCGCGCGATAAGTTGATTTTCGATTCGGCCGGCAATCTCTACGGAGTCAGCTATGAAGGCGGCACGATTGGTTACGGCACGGTCTACCAATTGGTCTTTGGCTCAACTCCAACCCTCAACGTGCTCTACAACTTCACTGGTGGAAAAGACAGCGGCTACCCATGGGCTGGCTTAGCCATCGATGCCGGGGGCAATCTCTACGGAACTACGACCGGGGGCGTGACCGGGGGATTTGGATCCGTGTTTGAGTTGTCGCCACTGCCGGGCGGGGGCTGGCATGAGACCACTCTGTATACCTTCTCGGGCGGTCGAGATGGCGCAGCCTCGTATGGGCAGATTCTTCTCGACTCTCAGGGAAACCTTTATGGCACCACGTACTCTGGCGGCGATTTAAGTGCATGCCCCAATGGCTGCGGACTCGTCTTCAAACTCTCCCGCACAAGCAATGCCTGGAAGGAGACTATCCTTCATACCTTTGAGGGAGGAACGGACGGCGCCCATCCAGAAGCTGGGCTCGTCTTCGATACCGCAGGCAATCTTTACGGAACCACCGGCGCTGGCGGCGAAGACTTCACCGATTGCGGCGCTGGTTGCGGCGTGGCTTTTGAGCTCTCGCCCAATGCCGCCGGCGGTTGGCGGGAAACCGTGATGCACTCTTTCCGCTTAAGCGATGGCTCGCTGCCGAATGCGCCTTTCGTGTTCGACGCCGCCGGCAATCTCTACAGCACTACTCCGCTTGGCGGCACGCTTAATACCTTTACCTGCGGCAGTGCGGGCTGTGGCACCGTTTATAAGCTTTCCCGCGGCTCGAACGGCCAGTGGAAGCAAAATTTGATCCATGCCTTCCGCGGTGTTGACGGAGAGGAACCGGCCGAAGGCGGCCTTTCCTTCGACGCCGCCGGCAACCTTTACGGCACAACAGCCCTCGGAGGGAACCTCGCATCTTGCGGTGGTGTGGGCTGCGGTACCGTATTTAAACTGCAACCGGTCGTGGCCGGAAGCTGGAAAGAGACCGTTCTCTACGACTTTGCCAATGGAGATGATGGCGGCGGCCCGTTTGCGCCGCCCATTCCCGATAGCGCAGGCAATCTGTATGGAGCCGCAACTTCTGGCGGAACTAACAAATCGGAAGGAGTGATCTACAAGATTGGTCAGTAGCGTCTACGGCATTGAGAATGGTCTGGGGCAGGACAAAAAAATGCGGGGCTGAAAGCAGTGACCCTAATCGCCACTCTCAACCCCGTCTCCCAGGTTCTGTGGTAGGTGAAGCGAGTATGCGTCGCTTCCGAATTCTCAACAAGATTACGAAGGTAAGTGGCCCGAAGTTACGGCGTGTCCACCGAGTTTGTCATTCTGAAGCGGGCGCCAAGCCCGCTGAGGAACCATACGAGATCATCCTCGAGTAGGCAGTCGGCGAGATCCTAGACGCAGCATGCAGCGCGGACTTTCCTGTTTGCATCAACGAATGATTTCGCCGAAGTAGATCCCTCATGCCTTCTTCGCCGCCATTCAGGACGACATGCCTTCTCTACTTCGCCGTCACCAGCGAATGAGTAATCGCATGTACCGAGAGCGCGATGCGATTCTGCACGCCCACTTTGCGCATTAGTTTCGCCACATGCGCTTTCACCGTGCGCTCTTCGATGCCCAACTGCCCGCCAATCTCTTTGTTCGATCGGCCAGCCACCAGCATCTCCAGCACTTCTTTCTCGCGGTCGGTGAAAGTTACGCGGCCGGCGGGAAAGATTCTTCCCGGCGCCGACGATACGCGCTCGATGAACATCGAGAGCACTTTGCGCGGGGCCCAAACTGAACCCTGGTTCACAATCCGGATGGCCTGGGCGAATTCCGCCGGTGTGGCGGCTTCATCGACGTAGCCTTTTGCCCCAGAAGCGATCGCTTTCAGGATAGTTTCTTCGTCAATTCCCGATCCGGTCACAATGATCCGCAAGTCGGGACGTGTAGCCTTCAGGCTGGCCATGACATCAAAAAGGTTTTGGCCAGTACGGTTGCCGAGCAGGATGAGATCGATCCCTTGCAGCGTGCTGATCTCGGGCAGCGCGGCGGAGATCAGTTCGAACTCCGGTTCGGAATCGAACAAGGCGCGGAATCCGACGAAACGCAATGGGTCGCTCTCCACCACTGCGATTCGGATGACTGGTTTTCTGGCTACGGCTGCTTTCATAGTTTTCCCTGTGGCCTAAAATTCTGTTGTCCAAGAATAGTAATAATTCGTCACAATGCAAAGAGAAGGTGACTGAAGGGAAATTACGGGAGTAACATGAAAACACGCGCCAAATGCGGAGAAAAGCGTCGCTACGCATCGTGCTGCAGGAGACGTTCAGCGTTTTGCACTAAATCGTACCTGCGTTGCATCGTTTTGGACTGGCTTTGCCCGGAGAATAAATGAAATTTACCGTGTCCCGTATCGCAGTACTCGCCCTCGCGTTGGTTTTCACCCAGTCATTGTTGACCCAGTCCTTATTGGCCCAGGATCCGCCGCCCGGCGTGGGCGCCGCGCCTCAAACCACCCCAACCTACACGCCCAAGTTCCGAGGCGATCCCGCCCGCTCTGACTCCGAAGCGGCCGCCCTTGCCTACATGCGTGTCGTCATCCGCGCCGAAAACCAGTTCAATAAGCTATACAAGCACTATGCCCTGACGCTGAACGAACTCGTCCATTCCGGGACCTTCACCAAGCGTATGGTCGACCCGCACCGCGGAGACTACACAGCCAGCTACAAGGGGAAAAAAGAGAGCTATGTGCTCACCATGACGCCGAACACTCTCGACGCCACGCATCGCTCGTTCTATGCCGAAGATGACGGCAAGATTCATGCCGACGACACCAAACCCGCCGACGCGGATTCACCGGTTGTCAAATAACGGAACATCTCTACATACTGAAAATCCCACGCTTCGCAGGTTCGCGAAGTGTGGGATTTTGCTTGGCCAGAAGAATTAATTTATCTCAATGGTGAAATCCTCCACCATGGAATCCGCCGAAGCTGTGGACTGCTCCGCCGTGGAACCCTGATCCACCACGAAACGCACCGCCTCCGTGAAACCCTCCGCCCATCGCGGCTCGTCCACGAAATGCGGTTACGGCGTTGCCGCGAAATCCGCGCCCAATGGCCATCGGACGCGTTCCGTTAAAAGCGTGAACGTATCCGCGCGAAAACGCATAGGGCGCTCTCCACGCCACAAGTGGCGAATAGAATCCCCATCCAAACGGGTTATAGAAAAATCCATTGCCTGGAATGAAGGTATAACCGGCAAACCAGGGGTCCCAATACCATCCTGCTCCCCACCAGCCCGGTCCATACCAGCCGTTCGCGTAATACGTGCGGGCAGTGTCGACGTTGGCCTGCGCCAGATACTCCGATCGCAGGCTGCTCCAGCGATACAGATCGTTGTTGTCGGTTACCGCGTTCTTGTCGAAACCTTTCGCCTTCAGCTTTTCGCTGTTAAGCGCCAGTTCATGTCCTTTCTTCACAGTGGTCGCTTTGTCGTCGGCCGTCACAACTGCCTTGCCATCGAACACCCGCACGACTTGCCCGTTAGCATCGAATCCGTAGAGACCGGTCTTCTCGATTCGGGTATCGGCGCCCGGCTGACTGATCTGAATGTTGTTCTGGGGATAAATCTGGTCCACTTCCAGCATCGCGTGGCCCTGATCCAAGGCGAGCTGCGTATCGGCCAATCCGTTGGAGACCATCTTGACCGAGCTGTTGTCACCCAGCCGGAGATAAACACCCGGTGTCAGCAAGAGCTCGGCTTTGCCGCTGCCTGTTTCCAGCACTTGTCCATTCTGCAAATCGGCGTAACCGACCGCTTTTGAGTCCAGCATCTGATCGCCAATCGACGCCTGTCCCTCGACGTAATTCAAAGTTCCCGGCGACGCGGTATGTCGGCTGTCTGTGTCTGCGCTCCATGCGGGCACCGACAGCAGAGCCGCCAGAAGAAAACTTCCGGCTTTTACTTGCCATCCTGCCAGCTTCATCCCATCCTCCTCATCAAGATCGTTCTACCTAGTTAGATGGCCTAAGAGGGGGCCGAGATGCACAAGCAACCTATTGATATACATAGGTTTAACGGAACGTGACAGGATCGCGCATCCGGCCCGCTTGATCGGAAAGCTGACGAGAGGAAAGTCACCACTTCGTCCGCGTTGTGGTTTGCTTTGTGCCCTTTGGAGGGAAATTGGCGACGCTAAGGCTGGTCTTCGGGCTCGGGAATCACCGAAAGTTGCAGGGTCTGTTGCTCCCGCTCACCAATGTGTAGCGCTTTACCCTGCCCTTCGAACGTCTTGAGAAATTCCGGATCGTAATAAGCATCGCCTTCGACGCTCTCCCACGCGAATACCGTGTAGTTCCCCGGGCGAATTCCGCGCAAGTTGAAATGCCCGCTCTGGTCGCTGACGGTTTTCTTGAAATCAGGATGACTCCGCAAGCGCGCGATCGGAACGGCCACGACCGTAGCGTTCGGCTCCGGTTGGCCTTTACTGTCGAGCGCGACTCCGGTAACCGCTCCGCCATCGGCGCTCGCGACCAAGTCGAGCATGACCGTGCCGCCATTGATGGAAAGCCCCGATTCATTAATATCGCGCCCGCCGGCAACCGCCGATTTGATGTACCACTGTTCTTCGCCCTCGCCGGCGAGCTGCACGTAATAGTTTCCCGGCGGAATATCCTTCCACTCAAGGCTGCTGTTTGCGGCCACATTTGCGAGATTCGGAGATGCTCCGGCGCCGGGCACAACGGCGTCATCGACATCGTTATCGAGCGACCACAAACCGACCAGAGAAATCTTCGGCGCTTTCTGGGCAGCATTGCTTTCGAATCGAAGCCATCCGCGCACCACTGCGCCGGGCTGCGGCGCAAGCCGCAAGCCATCCACATCGCTCGACCCCAGCTGCAAGGTTTGCCGCGCCATCATCGGCACGGGCGCACCGTCGACCATCGCCGAGATGGTGTAGTTGCCGGGCGAGACATCGCGAATCACGAAGCTGCCGTCCTTTCGCATTTCCGCGCCATTCATCACCACATTGAAATCGTGCGATTGCAGCATGATCGTCGCCGAGGTATGCGGCGGCAAATTCACCACCGTTCCGCGAACGCTCAATGCAGGCGCCGGAACCATCGAAAAATTGACGGGATAATCGTCGCCCGCATGAAGCTGCACGGGTGCGGCCTGGCTGCGGTCGGTTGTTCCCGGATAAAACGTAGTCTGGTAGGAGGTCGCGGGTTTCTCGACCGCGCGATTTGAATTTGCGGCAGCTCCCGATGCTTCGATCAGGCTTTTGAAATCCGGCGGCGGATTCACCGAAACGTAGAAATTCCCCGCCGCAAGATTGGCGATTCGGTATTCTCCAAGGTCGTTCGTGCGCTCGGCTCCAGCCTGGTCCCAATGACTGTGTCCGGAAATAAGCTTCCGGCGCAACACGCTCACTTCGGCGTTCGGCATGGGATCGCCATCTTCGTCGGTCACGCGCCCGCGAATGACTGCGGCTGCCTGCAATCGGATTTGCAGGTCTTTGACTTCCTGGCTCGCAGTGAGCGTCAGGATTCGTCCCTGCTGCGAATGGTGACGGCCGCTGTCGAGAAGCCCGCTCCGCTCCGCGAACAGGTGGTAGCGCCCCGGCAGGATGTTTTCGATGCGAAACTGCCCGTCTGCATCAGTTGTCGCAGTGTAGTTGCCGCCCTCCGCCTGGTTCTCGGCGATCAGTTCGATAATCGCCTTCTTCACCGGCTGGCTATCGGGGTCTTTGATAACGATGCCTTCAAGGGCGGCGCGAGAGTTCGCTCTCGGAGCGATGGCAGACTCCTGGCCCGCGAGGACTGAAACAAAACCGACAGCCACGATAAATGCGGCCAGCAATCTCATGTGTTCCCAAGCCTGGAAAGACCTGCGGGAGGGGCAGCGCAAGGCTATTTTAAGCCATTTCGCTGGAAGAGCGTAACAAAAGCCGCCGGGCTCTGATCCCAGGATGGCAAGTTGATAAACCATTTACTTTCTGTCTGTTAGATCCATCATGGTGGATTCGTCCTGGGTGCGCTTGACAAATTCCATTAGTTCGATATATATCTAATTACATAGTGATCGAACTATGACGGCCTCGTCCAACAATGCCTTCAAAGCCCTCGCCGATCCAACGCGTCGAGAGATCCTGCGGCTCCTTCGCAAAGGCGAGATGACGGCCGGCGATCTGGCCCAGCGCTTCGACATGACCAAGCCCACCATGTCGCACCATTTCTCGGTCCTGAAAGAGGCCGACCTGCTGACCAGCCGCCGTGACGGCCAGCAGATCTGGTACGGGTTGAACACCACCGTGGTACAGGACCTGATGTCGTGGACGATGGACCTGCTGCGCAGCGGTGATGAAGCAGACGGACGAGACGATCCGTCCGAAGGTAAAAAACCATGAACATGACAACGAATCAAAGATACTTCCTCGGCGCCGCGGCCGTGATCGCGGCAACTTTGGCCGGCACGCTGGTCGCGTATCCGCAGCTTCCCAGCATGGTTCCGCTTCACTGGAATGCCCATGGGCAGGTAAACGGCTGGGGGCCGAAGTGGTCGCTGTTTCTCTGGGGCCCTGGACTGATGACTGGGATGGTATTGCTCTTCGCAGCGCTGCCTTGGCTCTCGCCAAAAAAGTTCGAGGTCGATTCTTTCCGCAGCACTTATCTCTACATCATGATCGTAGTCGTCGCCCTGCTTGCTTATATTCAACTGCTCGAACTCGCGGCGGGACTCGGGATCGCGCTCGATATAAGCCGCGCTGTCGAAGGCGGAATTTGTCTTCTCGTCGCCCTTCTGGGAAATGTACTGGGAAAAGTCAGGCGCAACTTCTATGTCGGAGTTCGCACTCCCTGGACCATCGCCGACGAGCGCGTGTGGAATGCAACCCACAGGCTCGCCGCCAAAACATTTTTCGTCGGAGGCATTGCCGGGTTGTTGGCGGTAATCCTGAGCGCGCCATTCTGGGTCCCCATCGCCGTGATCGTCCTGGCGGCGATCGTTCCGGTTGGATATTCGCTGTTCTTCTACAAGCAGTTAGAGCATCGCGGCGAATTGCACTGAGGAAGTTTCATTTTCAGTGTAAGAAACCTTCGGGGTTGATGACTACCTAGATGAGCCGATATGGACGCCATCGAAAATACCGCCAGCGAGATTGAGGTCCGAATAGCGGAAGCCTCTGACGCATCCGGTCAGGACGCCCTTTACGAAGACGCTGCCAAGAGCTATGGCCCCGCTCTGGAACGGCTGGGGCGCGCCTACGAAGCCGATCCCGAATTGCGGCGGGATCTGCTGCAAGAAATCCATGTGGCCCTTTGGCGAAGCTTGGCGAAGTTTGATCACCGGTGCTCGCTGCGCACATGGATCTACCGCGTCGCCCACAATGTTGGCGCGTCGCACATCGCGAGCCAGCGCCGCACAAAATTGCAAACGCTCGTGGATCTGGAGGAACTGGAAAATCTTCCGGACACGAATGCGGGCTCACATAATGCTGACCGCAGCCACGCCCTTGATCGTCTGCTCAATTTGATCCAGCGGCTGAAGCCTCTCGATCGGCACGTGATCCTTTCGTATCTCGAAGGTCTCGATGCCGCCTCGATTGCAGAAATCACCGGCCTGTCGCCGGGGAACGTCGCCACCAAAATTCACCGCATCAAGAATGTGCTGGCCCGCCAGTTCCAGCAGGGAGAAACAAAATGAATCAGACTCTGGAAAATCCCGCGCAGCAAATCTGGCAAACCCAGCCCGTGGAGGGAACGAAGATGTCTGCTGAAGCGATTCGCCTGCGCGCCGGAAAATTCGAGCGCCGAATCATGCGCCGCAACCTGCGCGAGCTGATCGCGTCGGTGATTGTGACTATAGCCTTCGGATATTTTTGCATTGCAGCACCGAACGCTCTCTGGCGAACCACCTGGGGACTATTTATCGCGGGCACAGTCTGGGTGATGTTCCAACTTCGCCGTAAGGGCACTCCCCGGACCATGCCTGAGGACATCGGCGCCGCAACGTCTGTCGGTTTTTTTCGCTCCGAACTCGAGCGCCAGCGCGACCTGGTCAAGAATGTGTGGCCCTGGTATCTGGCACCGCTTGTGCCCGGCTACATCGCGCTCAATCTGGCATGGGTCCTGGCCCCGCTGCGCCCGACCCCTTGGACGACGATATTGGCACTCGACCTGTTTTTCGCCGCCATCTTTCTTGGCGTGTGGAAGTTGAACCAGCGCGCAGCGCGCTGCTTGCAAAGATCCATCGATGAACTAGCCAGGGCCGAAAGCGAACAACGATAACCGCAAGCACAAGACTTTCTCAAGGAACAAGCATATGAAACGGATCATTCTCATCTTCACTTTATTCCTGACTGCCACTTTCGCTTACGCCCAGGACGTCACTGGCGACTGGCAAGGCACGCTCAACACCGGCATGGGCGAACTGCGCCTGGTGCTGCACATCACAAAGGCTCCAGACGGCTCTCTGAAAGCCACGCTCGACAGTCCCGACCAGAACTCCAACGGCATCCCAGTCACCTCCATATCGGTGAAAGACTCGAAGGTGAATTTCGCGCTAGAGATCATTCATGGCACATACGAGGGCACGGTAGCTGCCGATGCTAGAACCATCTCTGGCACATGGTCACAGGGCAAAGCTCTTCCGCTGGATTTCAAACGTGCCACCGCGCCAATCAAGACTGAACACAAAGCAGCCAAGCCCTCCGACATTGACGGCATCTGGATGGGGACGCTCGATATGGGAGCGGTCAAGCTCCGCGTGGTCTTCCACATTTCAAATACCGAAGACGGTCTGATCGCCACGCTCGACAGCCCCGATCAGAACGTGAAGGGCATGCCCACGACTTCGGTATCACGCGACGGCGCGAAGCTGAAGATCGAATCGAAAAACATCAGCGCGGTTTTCGAAGGAAAGATTGTGCCCGACCTTTCCACCATTGATGGAACGTTCACGCAGATGGGCGGGGCCCATCCTCTCACGTTGAAAAGAGTCAAAGATCAGGCGGAGCTTGAGCGCAAGCGTCCGCAGAATCCGACCAGGCCCTATCCCTATCGTGAAGAGGAAGTGCGCTACGACAACAAGGTTGAGAGCGTGACGCTGGCGGCGACTTTGACGATTCCTGAAGGCAAAGGTCCATTCCCCGGCGTGCTGCTGATCACTGGCTCGGGTCCGCAGGACCGCGACGAGAGCCTGATGGGCCACAAGCCATTTCTGGTTCTTTCGGACTATTTGACGCGACACGGAATCGCCGTGCTGCGCGCCGACGACCGTGGAACCGGAGAGTCCACCGGAGTCTTTGCCGGGGCCACCACCGCCGATTTCGCCACCGACGCGGAAGCGGGCGTCGCCTACTTAAAGACGCGGAGCGAAGTTGATCCGCACAAGATCGGCCTGATCGGTCACAGCGAAGGTGGAGTCGTCGCTCCGATGGTTGCCGCTCGCAACAAGGATATTGCGTTCATCGTGATGATGGCCGGCACCGGCGTGCCCGGCGATCAAGTGCTCGAAGCACAAGGCGAGGCCATCAGCATTGCCAACGGAACGAGTCCGGCGGAAGCCGCGCGAAAGGCCGCCAGGGAAAAAGAAATCCTCACCTTGATCGAGACCGAAAAAGATGAGACCAAGCTCGACAACGAACTGCGCGACAAAATGGCTGGGGACATTCCCGAAGGACAGGTCGGAGCTCAAATCAAGCAGGCGACATCGCCCTGGTTCCGCTATTTTCTAACCTATGATCCCGCCACGGCGTTACGAAAACTGGATTGCCCGGTACTTGTGATCAATGGCTCACTCGATAAGCAAGTCCTGCCCGATCAGAATCTGCCCGCCATCCGCAAGGCGCTCGAACAAGCTGGCAATAAGCATTTCGAAATTGACGAACTGCCCGGACTGAACCATCTCTTCCAGACAGCGAAGACCGGCTCGCCCACCGAGTATGCAGAGATTGAAGAAACCATGTCTCCGGTCGCGCTCGACAAAATGTCGAGCTGGATCTTGAAGCAGTAAAACAGCGCGCGAGACGGCATCGCGAAAGTTGCCCCCTGGCTACTCGAGATGCCGTACCCGCGCATGTCAGCCGTCACCTCCCTACTGCGCCGGCTGAATCACCATCGCCACTTCCTGGCCCGATCCCAGGTTGGCGATCAGCTCTCTTTCCCGATTTGTCTTCGGCAAGTTAAAGTTGTCGCTTTCCGAAAACACAACCTTGCTCAGAAACGCGACGTTGCCGTAGCGCGTGAAAACCAGGAATGGCTCGCCGTGGTGCTTGTTGGTCACCAGTCCTCCGGGGGTAGTCACTGCAAATCGCCGCAAATACCCGTCAGCATTGGTAAACACCACAACTCCGGTGGACAGATCCTCTACCTTGTATTGACCGCTGCGCAGCGTGCTCTTGTTCAGCACAAACTCGAACGGCACATTGACCGACATGCGTTTTTCTACCTGCGCGTGAGCCGGCGACACTGCTGCCGCCGCGATGACCGCCATAACCGCACCAAACAAAAACTTCTTCATTCCCTGCATACGCCCCTTCTTTCTTCCGTGATTCCACACGGTGATCGTGAATTACGCGCCGCCGCCGGACGACGACGGAACTATCCCTCCGAATCTCATGACTTCAATCCGGATAATCGAACTTGTATTGACGCGTTAAGGGATTGGATTCAGGAATTCAAACGCGGATGGAGCGAGGCTGTAAGAAGATTGTCAACTGTTTGTATGTACGCGATGACAAGTCGCGACGGTTTCAACGCAGCAACCGTTGCGGACTCTCTGTGTTTCTCCGTGACCTCTGTGGTGACGATTTGCCGCCCGGAAGTAAGCCCCAAAGCATCCGCTCTCAACTGTCTTTGCGATAAAGAAGATTGCGCATCGCGTCGCGACGGGCGGCGGCAGCCCCCTTGTCGGTCTTCCATCCGTCGGAAGATTTCTGCGCCACGTGCGCATCGTCTTCACTGCACGACGGACAGCGATTCGCAAATCCCGGCTTGCCCGGTTTCAGTTCAAACTCTTCGCCACAAACAACACAGGTTTTGATCGGGAATGATGGCATAACATTACCATTTTATCGCGAGCTCGACGCGGCAATTTCCCAAAACGAAACTGCATTCATCAAATTTTGAGTGCGCAAGGCGCAATTGGGAGGTTGTTGCGCATACGCTCTTCGGCGTGGGCCTGTGGTGTAAGGGCAGCACAGTTCCTTGCCAAGGTACAGGTGAGGGTTCGAATCCCTCCAGGTCCATTCCTTTTTGCTGAAGGATGTCTCTCAGGGACAAATGAAGGGATCGCGAGGCAGGGTGCGATCCTCCTCAAAGTAACTTGATTTGCCGCTGGATTGTCTTGATAATGATCTTGTTACCTTGGCAGGGAACTATTACTTGGCTCTCGCGAACGGCCTCGGGCTTCCGGGGCCGTTTGCATTTTCCAGCGCTACCCCGGAAAGATCACTTTGTAGAATTGGGCGGCGTCTTTCTTGCGCTCCCTTCCTATCGCCGAAGCGACATCGGACAAACTTTGGACGATGCAATCCGACAAGGGCCTCTCTACTCGTTCAATTCAGAAAATACTGCCGGTACAACGTATCCCTCTGCGCGGGCCGGAACCCGGCATCGCGAATAATCCTTCTCAGTTCTTCTTCGGTCGTGCAGTTGGTCACACCAGCCGCTCGCACGACGTTCTCTTCCAGCATCACCGAGCCAACATCGTTTCCGCCGAAGCGCAGCCCCATCTGGCAGACTTTCAATCCCTGTGTGACCCAGCTCGATTGCACGTTCAGAAAGTTCGAAAGATACAGCCGCGAAATCGCGAGTACTTTCAAATACTCGACGGCTGTCGCCTCATCCCAATGCCGTCCGCCAAGCGCGGTGTGCTGCGGCTGAAAGCTCCACGGAATAAACGCCGTGAACCCGCCGGTCTCTTCCTGCAAATCGTAGAGCCGCTGGAAATGGTTGACACGGTTCTCGTAGTTCTCGCCCACGCCGAACATCATGGTCGCCGTCGTCCGCATGCCGATCTGGTGGGCCGTGCGGTGCACGTTGATCCAGTCTTCCGTCAGACACTTTAGCCGCGCAATTTTGTAGCGCACTTCGTCGTCGAGAATTTCGGCACCGCCGCCGGGGATCGAATCCAGCCCCGCATCGCGCAGCCGCAAAATCGTATCGCGAATCGAGAGCGCGCTATACTCCGCAATCGCAATAATTTCCGACGCCGAGTAGCAATGAAGATGGATTTGCGGAAAACGCTCTTTGATCCCCCGCAGCATCTTCTCGTGCCAGCCGATCTTCAAATCCGGATGCAGCCCACCCTGCATCAGAACGCCGGTGCCGCCCAACTCGACCGTTTCACGAATCTTGTCGTAAATCGTGTCGAACTCGAGGATGTACCCCTCCTTCGCCGCCGGCCCCTTGAGCGGCCGGTAAAACGCGCAGAAGGTGCAGTACTCGGTGCAGAAGTTGGTGTAATTGATGTTGCGGTCGATGATGTAGGTGACCGTGCCCTCAGGATGCTTGGCGCGCCGCACGGCGTCAGCCTCCATCCCGATGCCAATCAGGTCATCGGAGTTGAACATTTCCAGGGCTTGCGCTTTGGTCAGGGACATAGAAAATCCATAGGAACTTCCAATTCTAACGAAGAAAATGTGATTGATCCAAGTCGCAGCGGAGGCCCTGTCCCTGTCTCCGCATTTCTGCGGGGAGAGGGCGGGGATTTGACTCTGTCGGGAGGAAGCGCAGTTCCATGTTTGACACCCCGCCCCCAACGTCGCATACTTCTCCCGCCGCCACAATCCGCGTCTGGAGCCGATTTCCATGCGATACTCGCTGCTCGTCGTCCTGCTCTCCGCTCTCTGTTTTGCTCAAGTGACACAGCCCAAACTCACTCCGCAATCGAGCGGAACCACGCAGTTGCTCATCGCCGTCAGCCCCGTGAATTCGCAGGTCGTCTGGGCGTCGGGCACGGGCGGCACATTCGTCGTCACAACTGACGGTGGGAACCACTGGCGGTCCGGCGTCGTACCCGGCACCGAAGCCCTGCAATTCCGCGACGTGCAGGGCGTCAGCGCGAACGTCGCCTACCTGATGTCGATCGGCGACAACACCACCGACTTCCGCATCTACAAGACTTCCGACGGTGGCGCGACCTGGAAGCAACAGTTCACCAATCAACTCGACGGTGCGTTCTACGATTGCATGGCCTTCTGGGCGCCGAACAAAGGTCTAGCCCATAGCGATTCCGTCAACGGACAATTCCCCGAACTGCGCACACTGAGTGGACAGAAGTGGCACTCGATCGAATCTGTAATGCCTGCCGCGCTGGCCGGCGAAGCATCGTTCTCCTCGAGTGGCACCTGCATCGCGACGCAGGGAGATTCCAATGCCTGGGTTACGACCGGCGGCTCAACCGTCTCTCGTATTCTCGCCACCACCGACGGTGGGAATAGCTGGAACGCCTACGACACGCCGCTCATCAGCAACGCAAGCGCAGGCGGATTGTCTGTCGCATTCCGCGATGGGCAGCACGGTATCGTCGGCGGCGGAGACCTCGCCGTGAACTACCGCATCCAACTCGCAACGTCAGAAAATGGCGGCAAGACGTGGACCTTGACCAAGAAACCCCCGATCGGCGGAACAATCTTCGCCCTGGCTTACGCAAGCGGCAGTTCGATCTCCGCCACAGCAAAAGATTCCAACGATCGCCGGGTCGTAATCACATCCGAAGACGCTCCCGACTTCGACAAAGGCGCGGCCGCCTGGACTCCCGACGAAGGCGAGACCTGGTACCGCATCTCAGGCGCAAGCGGCTACTGGGGCCTGGCTTTCGCCGACCCGCAGCATGGATGGTTCGTAGGCAACAACGGCCAGATTCTGAAGATCAGCTTCTGAGATGAGCTAACGACACCGGGTGCCCCATTTCTCACGCGCCTTTTGCGCGAGGAGTGGGGATTTTCATTTGACGACTCACTCCCGCATTTGACACCGTATTCCCCCTTCCCTAGACTGCCTGTGTCATACTTGCCTCAGACTGCTGCGAGGGCCAATTCATGGGCTGGTTGCAAAATAAATTCGAAAAAAATTTCATGATCAGCACGGTTGATTACGTCTTCAACTGGGCGCGCAAGTCCGCCGTCTGGCCGATGACCTTTGGCCTGGCCTGCTGCGCGATCGAGATGATCGCCTCGTCGACAGCCCGTTTCGACATCGCGCGCTTCGGCTCGGAAGTGTTCCGCCCCAGTCCCCGGCAGAGCGACCTGATGATCGTCGCCGGAACGGTCACGCTGAAGATGGCTCCGGTCGTGAAGCGAATCTACGATCAGATGCCCGACCCGAAGTGGGTAATCTCGATGGGCGCGTGTTCCTCGGTCGGCGGCCCGTTCAATACATATGCCGTGTTACAAGGGGTGGACAAGATCGTCCCGGTCGACGTCTACGTCACCGGATGTCCTCCGCGTCCCGAAAATCTCTTCTATGCGCTGCTCAAGCTGCAAGACAAAATCGACACCATGACCATCGCGCGGAAGCCAACCGCTGTTCGCCTCGATCCCAACATGGTGGAAAATTTCAAGAAACAAGTCATGATCGCGCAGACGCTGCAGCCGAAATAAGCTCTCAGCTCTCAGCCCTCAGCAAGACGCTCTCGGGATACCCGTTTATGCCCTTCACCAGACTCGCTCCAGAATCTGAACTTCCGGCCACGAACTCCGCCAAAGAATTTTCCTGTGGCGCCAGGGAAATCTGCGTTGCCAACGTGAACGGAATATTCAGCGCTCTCGACAATGTTTGCCTGCACGTCGGCGGGCCGCTCGGGCAGGGCACGATCGAAAATGGCAAAGTCGTCTGTCCATGGCACGGCTGGGCCTACGATCCCGCAACCGGAGCGGCTGTCCACAATCCCAATGCGAAGGTTGCCGTCTACCCGCTCCAGATCGAAAATGGCGAAGTGCTGATTGACTTGCAGGCTGGTTAGTATTTCGCCATGGCAGCATCGAAACGCGCGGCCCGATTCTTGTGGATCTCAGTCAGCTTTCTCGTGTTCATCGGTCTGGCCGCCGTCACACGCCGTACGTTGGTCCTGATTTGGCCCGCAGTGTTTGGCGGCAAATCAGGGAATCCAGCTGCACCCCTCGATGCAGGCTTCGCGCGCCACATGGCGCTGACGCTCGTCCATATCCTGCCGGGCGCGTTGTTCTTCGTTCTTGGACTCTTTCAATTCATGCCCGGCATTCGCAACCGGCACCTTCAGTTTCATCGCTGGTCAGGAAGAGTCCTCATGATTTGCGGGCTGATCGTTGGGGTGTCGGCACTGGTCATGAGCTTCACCATGAACATCGGCGGCCCGAATGAAACTGCGGCGACAACTCTATTCGCCATCGTGTTTCTGATTTGCCTGGTCAAGGCTTATCTATTCATCCGGCGGAGAAATGTAGTCCGCCACCGGGAGTGGATGATTCGCGCCTACGGCGTCGGATTGGGAGTCGCCACGACGCGGCCGATTGTTGGAATGTTTTTCGCATTCCGCAAACTCACTCCGCATGAGTTTTTCGGGATCGCTTTCTGGCTGGGATTTACTTCCACCTTTCTTGCGGCCGAGGCGTGGGTGGAGTACACGCGGCATCATCAGAATTGCTTGGGCCCTGGATGAGAACTCCAGAGGTTCGCGGAGCCCTGGAATTGTGTTTGCTTAGTTTCTTAGCTGTCTTAGTGCCGCGCCAACATGGCGCTGCCGGAAGCGTCATGACGATACTTTTCAGCAGAAACATTTCAGCCCAGGAATTTCAGGAACGGAGCCTGGTTGCTATAACCGGGGAACACCGCCGCCAGGTTCTGATTTCCCATGTGGCGGCTCACTGCTTCCCCGATCACCTGGCGGAAATCTGTCGTAAGAGCCAGGTCGCGCCCTTCATAGAGCTGCGATGAATCAAGGCCTGGCCAGCGCCCGTAAACCTTTCCGCCTTTCACTGGCCCACCCAGCACGAACATCACGTTGGCATGGCCGTGGTCGGTGCCGCGGTTGCCATTCTCGCGCGCGGTGCGGCCGAATTCCGACATGGTAACGACGACCGTGTCTTCGCCCAGATCGCCGAGATCAGTCCAGAAAGCAGCGAGCGATTGCGAAAAATCGCGCAGCACGTTCGCGAGCTGGCCGTCGGTCGAGCCTTCGTTGACGTGGTTGTCCCACCCGCCGATGTCGGCGAAGGCAACCTGTACACCGAGATTGGCCTTGATGAGCTGCGCCAGCTGGCGCAGGCTTTCACCGAAGCGTCCTCGCGGATAATTCGCGCCGGGCGCGGGCGAATATTTTCCCGGGTCGGCGGCTTTCAACATCTTCACCGCGTCGAAGGTTTCTTCCCCCATGCCCTGCAGCACACTGTCGGACGAGTGGTCATACATGGCTTCAAAAGCGCTGGCCGCAGGCGACGCCTTGGCACTTTTGCCTCCAACCGAAAAATCGTTGATGTTGTTCATGGCGACTGCTGGTTCGGGGCCGTTCAGAATGCGCGGCAATGATGGTCCAAGCGCGATCGCGCGGAACGGCGACTTCTCACCTTTGCTCGACTGATCGGGCGGAAGATTGCGCAGCGAGCGATTGAGCCATCCGTCTTCGGTCGCCTTGACGCCGGGCGTGCCGGTTTCCATAAAATCCTGCGCATCGAAGTGAGAGCGGGTCGCGTCGGGAGATCCGGCGGCATGCACGATCGCCAGATGCTGCTGCTGCCAGATTGGCTGAAACGAGGCAAGCGATGGATGCAATCCGAAAAATCCGTCGAGGTCGATCACCGACTTGCGCGGAATATTGATGCTGGGGCGCATCGAGTAGTACGCAGACTCGCCGTGCGGAACCACGATGTTGAGACCATCCGCGGCGCCACGCTGGAAGATCACCACAAGGCGCTTGGTGCGACCGGTGCTTTCAACGGCCCCAAATGCGGCTCGCGTGAGAAAGCCTGGAACGGCGGCGGTGCCGATGACGGCGAGCGCTCCGTTGCGAAGAAAAATGCGGCGGGTTGGCATTGAAAACTCCTGGCTCGGGCTAAAGCCCACGATCCTTCTTGCGTCCTTACGCGGCCCGGAGGGGCCGCTGTTCCACGCTAATATCAGCGGCTGAATGAATGTCAACCTTGCAGGAACAACCGGCAAAGACGTTGCAAGCAACGTCTCTACGTCATCTCCTTTGAAACTCGGGCGAGCCGATCAGCAATCCCGCTATCATGCTCGCGTTGGGCGGCTTGCTGTTTTTGTCGCCAGCCTGCGTTTGTTGCAGGATCGAGTCGTGCGTCTGCCTCGAAACGTCGGATGCCAGCAGTTTGGCCTCCATGACATCGAGCACCGCCGCCGAATCCGCCGGCGAAGTGTCCGCTAGATGTGTCGCGTCAACTTTTACTCCGCGTATTTTGTCTCCGGTAAGCGCCAGCGCAAAGTTCATGCGGTTCAGCAGCGCGGACGAACTCACCCACGTCTCCGCCTTCATCGAATAGCCGGTCGGCGGCTGCGCACCATAGAGGGGCATGCCCATGTTGCTTAGTTGGCGGGCCAAAGGAAGCGCATCGGTTACATCGGCCCCGGTCGCTCGAACTGCCGAGGCAACGAATTCCAGCGGAGTTTTTACTTTCGCACGATACGAAGTCTCAGCCCAGAACTCCGGCGACTGAAAAAGCGTCGCAAGCACTTCGCGAATGTCGCCCTTCTTTTTTTCGAATGTTTTTGCCATGCGGTCAACGAGTTCTGCTGGCGGATCGTCCGCAACGAAGCGCTGGGCCAGCTTCAGACAGATGAAATGCGCGGTCTGCGGACTTGTGGCCAGCATGTGCAGCACTTCCCTGCCCTCGCCTTCACCATTAGGCTTGATGCGCTTTCCCAGAACGAATTTCGGACCCGGCTCGTGCTTGCGCGGATCGAAGCGATAGGTCATTCCGTCGAATGGCTTGTCGATGGTCCATCCGGTAAAGACCTTGGCGACTTCGGTGACATCGCGCTGCGAGTATCCGCCGGTCACGCTCAGCGTGTGCAGTTCGAGCAACTCGCGGCCGTAATTTTCGTTGAGGCCGCTATTCTTCTTGTTAATGCGCGCGTTCTGGTTCGGCGGCAAGCGCCGCGGCCGCCCATACGGCCCGTACATGGGACGCGGCGGAATGCCTTGCGCCTGCATCGAATTCGGCCCGACGCTCAACCAGTTGTCCAGATAGAAAAGCATTGCCGGACTTTTCGCCGTGGCGACGAGCAGGTCTTCAAACTTGCCCAGCGCGTGGGGACGAATCACGTCCTGCTCGTAATTCGTGAGCAGCAGACGCTCCTGTCCCTTGCCGACGAAGACATTGAAGTGGTTGAACCAGAAATCGGTCATCACCTCTTCAAGCTGGCGCTCGCTGTAGATTGCACGCAAAAGTTTCGCCTGTGCCAGTTCTTCCACGACGACGCCCTGCGGATTGTTCATGGCCAGCAGAGTTTCTTTCTGCTTCGGATTCATGTCGGCGACAAATTCCTGGCCGCGGCCTCCACGCATCGACTCGGCAAACATGATCTGCTCGTCCTTCGACATCGCCATGATTTTCCTGTAGCGATCTTCGGCGGGAAGCTCGATGAGCGACTGAATTTTCAGATCCGCGTAAAGGCTGTCTTCGCGGCGGCGCGCCTCGGCCTCTTCTTCCGGCGTAGGCTTCGCCGGCGGCCCAGCCGGTTTGGCCGTGTCGGCGCTCATCGCGGCCATTGCGTTTTCGTCATTCGCCGCTGTGGCGGCAAGTTCTTCCGCGGTCTTCGCGCCGTCCGCGGCGGAAGGCCCTTCAGACCGGGCAGCAGTTGTCACCGGCTGATCCTGAACTTTCTCTTGCTGTTTCTTCTGTAGCCGCTGCTCCAGCCGGGCAATTTGCACCTGATAGATTGCGCGCCGCGCGGGATCGGATGGCATGGGCTTCTTGCCATCCATCACCAGCCGAAGTATCTGCGGATCGGGAAACTCCTCGACGATTTCCTTCGTGCTCATATGAAGCGTGCGGAGTGGCGCGAGGCGCGCGTCCATCGCCGTGTCTGAGATTTTTTCCGGATGCAGTTGCTCGTCGATCCAGCGATCTACGCCCATCGCCATCACCTGCTGCACGTCGCCTGGGCGCGGCCCAAAGGTCAGCCGGTTCAGCGCGTGCACGGCGCGCCGTTGCTCGCTCGCCACATCGGCCACAGGCTTGTCTTTCTTTTTGGCAAGCACACTGGGAACGAGGCTGCCCAATCCCAGGCAAAACAAACAAACTATGAATTTGAGAAATTTTGTGCGCATGCAGGCTTCCGGATGGAAGAACACCCCTCTGATTATGAACCCGAACTGCGCGAAAAGTTGCTATTGGATTTGGTTCCGGGAGACACGGAAGTCATTGTTTCAGAGGAAGTTAGCTTTGCGACCTAGGGAGTCAGGTAGATCTTGCCATGAGAAATCTTGTATTGCAGGGTGGCGGCGAGGTGGTCGATGTCGGCCGCGGCGATGTTGACGGGCATGCCATCGAGCAGAGGCGCGCGATTGCTGCCCACGGCATCGCGGCGGACCTGGATCAACAGACCCTGCACGACATTGGGATCAAACTTATCAGGCGTCAGTCGGACCAGATCGCTCAGCGCGCTGCCCACCGAAAGCGGCGCGCGATAAGGACGCGCACTCGTCATGGCGTCGAAGGAATCGGCAAGTCCAACAATGCGCACCAGCAGTGGCACATCGTCCATGGTCAACTGATCGGGATATCCCGATCCGTCGTTGCGCTCGTGGTGCCAGCGCACCGCCTCGGGAATTTTCGGCCACGGAAACTGCACGCTGCTGACGATCTGATGTCCAACCGTGGTGTGATCGGCCATCTCGCGAAACTCTTCCGGGTCGAGGGCGCCAGGTTTGCTGAAGAGGCGGCGATCGACCGCCACCTTGCCAATGTCGTGCAGGTATCCCGCGCTGCGCAGCGCCGCGACGTCGTTTGAGTCCATGCCCATGGCTTCCCCGATAGCGGCGGCGTAGCGGCCCACGCGCAGTGAATGGCCATGAATGTTGACATGCTTCACGTCAATGGCGGTCGCGAACGCTTCCAGCGCGTTGTCGTAGAACCCGTGCAGAGACGCCATCAGCCGCAAATTTTCCGAGACTCGCTGGGCTATGGTCTGTGACAATGCATGGTTTTGTACCGCGAGAGCCACATAGCTGCACAGCAGATCCAGTGCATCCAGTTCGCTGTCTTCATACAGCGCGTCGCCGGGCCTGCGGCCGAGGGCAATGACTCCTGCGAGACGTCCTCCCGCTCTGAGCGGCGCAAGGCACTTGAAAAGCTCGGGCGCGACATTTCCGTTCGAACTAAGAAAGACTGAGTACGTGGAAGAGTTCAGGACGATCGGGCCGCGCGCGGCCGTAAGCGCGTGTACGTGCTTGGGAAGAAGAGGAATGAAGGCAGGCTCCGGCATGAGCGCAAAACCGAGCGCGCTTGCCGAGGTCAGCATGGCCGGCTTGTCGCTGAAAAGCAGGAGCACACCTTCGCGCGCGCCCGCCGCTTCCATCACGGCAGACAGCATGAGGCGCGAAGTTTCCGAAAACTCGCGCTCCGCCGTCAGAGCGGGGCCGAGTTCGGAAAGCGCTTCGACGGTGTGCAACAGCCGTCGTAAATTGTTGGTCTGAATCGCCACGGACGAAGTGGGAGCCAGATCGCAGAGCACCTTGAGCGTACCATGCAGGAATTAGCTGGTGTGAAAGCAGTTGTTGGTTAGTTTGATGCGGTAACGAACATGAAAACATGGGCGGGCATGGTTCGATGAAAGAACGAGCAATGGCAGAACAATTGAAACCCGTGCTGGTGACGGGCGGCCGCGGATTTTTGGGGCGGGCCGTGGGAAACCTTTTACGGCGTGAAGGATATGACTTTGTTTCGCTGGACCAGGCCGATGTGCCGCAGGCACTCCCTTCGACAGGCTCGGGGCAGGCTTCTCCGGCGAACACTGGCCACTCGGCTGAGCTGACGTGCGACATTACCGACGATCAGGCTTTGCAGTCTTTATTTGAAAAGCGGCCGGTTCAGGCGATCGTACATCTCGCCGCGATCCTGCCGACAGCCGCGCAGTTGGAACCGGTGAGAGCGACCCACGTGAACGTCCATGGCAGTCTTAATCTGCTGGAAGTGGCCCGCCGCTTCGGCGTGCGCCGATTTATTTTCGGAAGTTCCGTCAGCATTTATGGAAGCTGCCGGAGGGAGCAGGCAATTTCTGAGCAGGACCGGGCCGCGCCGGAGGACTTGTACGGCGCTGCAAAACTCTACGTTGAACAACTCGGGCAAGCCTATCGCGAGCGCCACGGCCTGGATTTTGTCAGCTTGAGAATTGTGCGCGTCGTTGGGCCCGGCGCAAATTCCAAAACGTCAGCCTGGCGCAGCGAAATTTTCGAGAAGCTGAACGCAAAAGAGCCAACCGAAATCTCAATACCCTACGCAGGCTCCGAGAGGGTCTTGCTGGCGCACGTGGAGGACGTGGCTCGGATGATTGCGGCGCTTCTGCGCCCAAAGCAATTCGAGCACTTTGTGTACAACTCGCCGTGCGAATCTTTGCCGGTGGATGAGCTGAAACGTGAAATCGAGCGGCTGAATCCGAATGTTCGCGTCAGGTCAGGCGATTCGCTGGTAACCGGTAATCCGTTCCGCCTGGATACGGCCCGCTTTGAAAGCGAATTTGGATTTCAGCAGAAGAGCATCTTTGAGCACTTCCGCAATGCCAGGAAGGGTCCATCGCCCTAAAAGTGCTCGCGCAATTCTGCGAAGCTGCCGACGATCAATAGAGTCTGGTTGGGCGGAGCACCGTTCAACTCCTCATGCTCCAGCACCCAGGTATCGCCGTGCGGGATAAAAATCGCATGCAGGCCGGCCGCCAGCGCCGGATTGATGTCGGACTTGGGGCTGTTGCCGATCATCCAGGTGGAGTGGTGGGTCAGATCGTATTTCTCCATCAGCGTCGCGTAGGTTTCCGCGCTTTTTTCGGGAACGATTTCAACTTTCTTGAAATATTCCCTGACCCCTGAACGCTCGACCTTTCCGCTTTGCTCGGCGTGCGCTCCCTTGGTAACGAGAATCAACTGGTGGCGTTCGCCAAGATACTGCAAGGTTTCTGGAACCTTTGGCAGGAATTCGATCGCATGATCGGAAACGCTGTGAGCGAAAGCTTTGACCTGCGCGTGAGCTTCAGGCGTGACGGGGGACGGACTCAGCTGTTCGAAGGTTCGAACCAGCGCATGGGCAAAGCTGTGCAGGCCGTACCCGTGCGTGACAATGCATTCGCGCTCAACATCGTTGAGAACTTCGCGAACCTGCTCTGCCGAGAAATGCTGATGATTCAGAAAAGAAATGAAGTGGGCGATCGCGCGCTCAAAGTAGACATTGTTCTCCCAGAGCGTGTCGTCGGCGTCGATGAGGAGGGTTTGTGAAGACAAGCTTTTAGCCATTAGCTTTTAGCTGAATCACAGCGTTGGGAAAACGAGGCGTGGAAAATGCAATTACGGTGCGACACAACGAATGTGTGCACCAAAAGGGATTTAGCTAATGGCTAAGAGCTAATAGCTAAAAGCTTCTTCTCACACCCAATCCACTTTCGCTTCCGGGCCGATGATTCCGGCCTTGTGGCCCATGTCGAGCAACCGCCGGACGGCTTCGCGTCCGTCGGGTCCGTAATCGAGCGTGCGCTCGTTCACATACATGCCAACGAACTTGTCGGCCGTGGTGGAGTCCAGATCGCGGGCAAACTGCATCGCATAGGCCAGCGCTTCTTCGCGATGGTCGAGCGCGTATTGAATGCTCTCTCGCAGCGAGTTTGTAACCGATGACATCAGCTCCGGGCCCAGCGCGCGCCGGATCGCGTTCCCTCCAAGTGGCAAAGGCAATCCCGTCACCTTCAGCCACCACTTGCCAAGATCGACGATGCGGTGCAGTCCCGATTTTTCGTAGGTCAACTGGCCCTCATGAATGATGAGGCCCGCTTCGTACTTGCCTTCCAGCACTTGCGGAATGATCTGATCGAAGGGCACAACTTCCGTCTCAACTCCAGGCGCGAAAAGATTCAGCGCGAGGAATGCGGTCGTCAATTTGCCCGGGACTGCGATCTTTTTCGTCTTTACCTCGCTTGCGGTAAACGCGCGGGGCGAAACGATCATCGGGCCATAGCCTTCGCCGACGCTGCCTCCGCAGGCCATGAGCGCATATTTATCCTGAATGTAGGGATACGCGTGAAACGAGATCGCGGTCACGTCGTAGACCCCTTCACGCGCCTTCTGGTTCAGCGTTTCAATGTCGCAAAGGGTATGGGTGAAGCGGAGCCCAGGCGTTCGGACTTTGTGCGTCGCGAGTCCGTAAAACATGAAGGCGTCATCAGAATCAGGGCTGTGGGCGACGGTAATTTCGCGAAGCCCGGTCATGGAGCTCGCTGGAATGTTTGTTTCCGATACGGTTGTCATCAATGGCTCCTGATGCGTCGTCTCTTCGGGACTGGCTTCCCGCCTAATATCGCCCGGGCGCGGCCTTCAACGGCCGATCTTCTTCTCTGCCAGCTCCGGCAGATCAGTTCCGGCGCCAGCGAGCGGCCACTCCCGCGGCCAGCATCACCTTAATAATCTCGGCCGCTATAAACCAGTAGAGGCCGAGGTAGGCCGCCTTCGCCAGCGAATGGGTGAATACGTAGAGCCAGCTCAGGCCTCCAGCGAACAGCAGGACTTCTCCGGCAAGGCTGGCGATCACCGCGCGCAAAAATGTCTTCGCTCCACGATCGAAAATGTAGCCTGCCAAAAAAACAACGAGCGGATACACCATCAGAAACCCGCCAGTCGGGCCGAGCAGCTGCGCGATTCCACCGAGCCCTGTCGGATTGAATACTGGCAGTCCAACCGCTCCCTCACCGAGATAAAGCGCCAACGCTGCGAGTCCGCGCCGCGGACCAAGCAGCAATCCGACCAGCAGCACCCCGAGATTCTGCACCGTGAGAGGAACCGGCGTATAGGGCATCAACGGAATGGTGATACGAGCGCACAGCGCGACGAACAAGCTCGCCCCCGCAATCAGCGCAACCTGCCGCGCCCCGTCGAGCAACCGATCATGAGGAGTGTTTAGAGTTTGAGCCGCTGCCTTTGCCATGATTCTTTCCTTCAGGTCAACTTTGTTCCGGGCCGCTTATCACTTGCCGCTCTTTCCCGCGCCAGATATTCCATCATGCGAGCCATGCTGCTTTTGGAGGTTCTTTCGCAGGTGCATATAAAGAGCGAGCACAACGCACACTACCACCAGGGTGCTGAACCCCAGGACCAGGAACCACCAGATCATCCGCACAGCCGATTAGGATAACAGAAGCGACTAGCCGCCAGCTGCCGGCAATGAGCTAAGAGCGGCATCCAGCGGCGAAACCAGTGGTGAAAGAACCCTTGCGGAAGTTTCGATTGGCAACACGCTCGAAGCTAGGAGCTAACCTTGCGTTCGGCCAGGCGCTGGCGCATGGATTCGACGCGCTTCATCATGAACTGAAGGCGATCGCGGCCCCATTTGGTGCGCATGACCGCTGTCTCGACATCTTTCCACGCGCTGGGATCGTTGAGCTTCGCGCGTAGCTCCTTGAGGAAAGGATGGATCTTGGCATAGATCAGAAACAACTCGCCACTAAAACCGGGCGCGAGAAACAATTGTTCGTTCAGCGCTCCACTGTTGACGAACGACGACACCATTCCCCAGTATCCGCCCACCTGGCGCAGCCAGTTGTTTTCCTGCGTTCCCATCGCCCAGGCAACTTTCAGAAAGTCGTCGGCGCTTTGCGGAAAGAACTCTCCGCCCCACCAGCTGCGGGCTTTGCGCATCTCAGCTTCCCGGCGCAGATCGTAGAGTTGGACAATGAGTTGAGCGTCAACCGCGGTAGGCTTCTTGGCCATCGAGTCCTCGATATTTGGAAATTTGGAAATTTGGTAATTGAGTAACGTAGCGTTGCTGCGACTCGCGCGCCGCGCCGGGTTCAATCCCTCAATTCGCCAGTCACTCAGTCTTAGACGGTGGCCGTGGCTCCAGTTTCCACGCTCGGCGGAGGCGGCGGCGCCGGCCGCTCATAATCGCATTCTTTATTCGGGCACGCAATGACCGGACCGGCTTTTAGATTTTTCTCGACCAAATACTCGCTGCCGCAGCTTGGGCACTTTTCGGCGATCGGCTTATGGGCCGAAGTAAACTTGCACTTGGGATAATTTCCGCAGCCGTAGAACGTGTTGCCCTTGCGAGCGCGTTTTTCGACGAGGTCTCCGTCTTTGCAGTCGGGGCACTTCACGCCGATGTAATTCTGCTTGACGTATTTGCACTCCGGATATCCGCTGCACGTCGTGAACTCGCCGTAACGTCCGTGGCGGATCATCATATTGCGTCCGCATTTTGGGCAAAGTTCGTCGAGCGGAATATCTGGAACTTTCTTGCCCTGATCGAGGCGGCGCGTAGTCTTGCAATCGGGATAGCCCGTGCAGGCCATGAACTGGCCGAAGCGCCCGCGCTTGAGCACCATCACGCGGCCGCAGTTCTCACAATACTCTTCAGCCGCTCCTGTTTCCTGCATGTCGGCGGAGTCGAGGTCGGGCAGGTTGATCGGATTTTCCTTCGTGAACGTGCAGGTGTCCTTATTTTCTTTATCGTAGGTGCTGCACGCGTAGAACGATCCGTGCTTGCCCCACTTGATCACCAGCGGCGCGCCACACTTTTCGCACTTCTCGTCGGTGGGCTTCTCCATCCGCTTGATGTTTTCCATGTGCTTCTCGGCGTATTTCAAGTCCTTCTGGAATTTCTTGTAGAAGTCGGCCATGGCGTCCTGCCACTTTTCTTTGCCTTCTTCGATTTCGTCGAGTTCCTCTTCCAGACGCGCCGTGTATTGCAAATCGAAAATGTCGCGGAAGTTTTCCACCAGCAGGTCGGTGACCACCAGGCCGATTTCCGTGGGCGTAAATTTCCCGCCGATTTTCTGCACGTACTGCCGTTCCTGAATCGTGGTCAGAATCGCAGCGTAGGTCGATGGACGCCCAATGCCGCGCTCTTCGAGCTCTTTCACCAGCGATGCTTCGTTGAATCGTGGCGGCGGCTCGGTGAAATGCTGCTCCGGCTTGAGTTCTTTCAGCGTAAGTTTCTGGCCCGCTTCCATGGCAGGCAACTTGTGCTTCAGTTCCTCGTCTTCCTCGTCCTTGCCATCCTTCGACTCTTCGTAAACTTTCAGGAAGCCGTCGAACTTCAGCACCGATCCGGTCACGCGGAACCAGAACACGTCGCTTCCGCTTTTCGCGTCGATGTCGACGGTCGTCTGATCGAAGACTGCGGGATTGATCTGCGACGCCACGAAACGCTGCCAGATGAGCTTGTAAACCTTGAACTCATCCTCTTTCAGAAGTGACTTGATCTGGTCGGGATGCCGCATCGCCGATGTTGGACGAATCGCTTCGTGCGCGCCCTGCGAATCCTTCTTCTCTTTAAATGTGTTGGGCTGCTCCGGCAAATACTGTGCGCCGTATTCCGTCCCAATGTATTCCCGCACTTCCGTGATCGCCTCAGGCGCCACGCGCGTCGAATCGGTACGCATATAAGTAATGAGGCCGACCGAGCCTTCTTCGCCTATTTCTATGCCTTCATACAGGCGCTGCGCGATCATCATGGTGCGCTTCACGCTGAAGCGCAGCTTGCGTGACGAATCCTGTTGCAGCTTGCTGGTCGTGAACGGAGGCGCGGCGTTGCGGCGACGCTCTTTCTTGTCGACGGAGCGGACAACCCAGTCTGCCTTTTCGAGAGCAGCCCTGATCTTTTCAGCGTCTTCGCCGTTGTTGACTTCAATCTTCTCTTCGCCTTTGCCCAGGAAGCGCGCATCGAATGCGGGCGGCTTTCCGGCAGCGAGGTTCGCGTCGATCGTCCAGTATTCAACTTTCTGGAACGCCTTGATCTCGCGCTCACGCTCAACGATCAGGCGAAGCGCGACAGTCTGCACGCGCCCGGCGGAAAGCCCGCGGCGGACTTTGTCCCACAGAAGAGGAGAGACTTGATATCCGACGAGGCGGTCGAGCACCCGGCGGGCCTGCTGTGCGTCCACCAGATTCTGATCGATCGCCCGCGGATGTTCGAACGCGGCCTGCACGGCGCGCTTGGTGATTTCATTGAAGGTCACGCGCTGAATGCGCGGCGGAGCCTCGGGCTCGCCCTTCTTCGTCTTAGCTTTCTTGGCCGCCTTCTTTTTCTTTCCGCCGTTTTCGTCGAGTTCAAATGCAAGATGCGCGGCGATGGCTTCGCCTTCGCGGTCCGGGTCAGGCGCCAGATAGATCGCATCGGCCGATGCGGCGAGCTTCTTCAGCTTGGCGACAACTTTTTCTTTTCCCGGAATGACGACGTAGTCGGTTTCGAAATCGTTCTCGATATCGACGCCCAGCGTGCTCTTTGGCAGGTCCCGCACGTGCCCGAACGAGGCCTCGACGGTATAACCCTTCCCCAAATATTTCTCGATAGTTTTCGCCTTGGTCGGCGATTCGACGATGACTAAACCTTTAGACAATGGATCCTCAGTTTTCTTGGATTACGGTTTTGAAGCTAGCACGAATGTCAAGCGGGGAACAAGTTACGGGGTGAACCGCTGTCAGCTATCAGCCGTCAGCTCTCAGCTTTTTCATGAGCGATGCCAGCATCCGTTTGACCTCCACAACTTCTCTTGAAAGGCGCGTGTAATCGGCTTCTGCAAGAAATCCCAGATCATGTGCCAGCAGCAAGTGATACTCCACCTCACTCGCCGATCCTGCCGCGATTTGGACAAATCTTGCAAACTCGATATCTCCTTGTCTACACGATCCCTCTGCAATATTCGCCGCGATAGAAGCTGATGCTCGCCGCATCTGGCTCGTCACTCCATACATCTCTTCCCGCGGAAAGCATCGGCTCGATCTGTAAACGTCCAGCGTAAGACCGTGCGCTTTCTCCCAGACTTTCAAGTTTCGAAAACTCTGCATATCCCTCCTCGTTCGGCTGAAAGCTGACAGCTGATAGCTGATAGCTTGTCTTAGAAGCTTTTTACAAAATTCTTCCCCGGCATCTGTCTCACTTTGCCGTTCAACTCCAACTCGAACAGCGCGGCAAAGATTTCCGAGGAAGACATTTCGTTTTCCAGCTTCTCGACCAGTTCGTCGATGTGCTTGGCTTCGTCAGCTTTCAGGAGGGCGAGGATTCGCTTTTCGTGAGGAGGGAGCCCTTCGTCCGGAAATAGAGATGCGGATTTACCGCCCGGAGATTCAGGCGCGACAGCGGGAGTCAGTGCAAGTCGTACTTCTGGCGGGAGATCCTCCCAAACGTCTTCCCAGGTCGCGACCAGCTTTGCGCCCTGTTTGATGAGTGTGTTCGGTCCCCAGGAATTCTTGTTGGTGACGTTTCCGGGCACGGCAAAAACGTCGCGGTTCTGCTCGAGCGCAAGGCGTGCCGTGATGCGCGTGCCCGAGTATTCGGCGGCTTCGACGACGAGCACGCCGATCGACATTCCGCTAAGAATCCGGTTTCGGATGGGAAAATTCTGCGGCGCGGCGAACGTTCCCAGCGGGAATTCCGATATCAGAGCGCCCCCCATTGCAAGAATCTGCTCCGATAACCGCGAGTTTTCTTTCGGATAAATGACATCGACGCCGGTTCCGAACACTGCCACCGTCTTGCCCTTCGCGGTAATCGCTCCGCGATGGCTGGCCGTGTCCACGCCGCGGGCCATGCCACTAATAATGACCAGCCCTTGCGCGGCCAGGTCGCAGGCCAGGCGCTCCGCCATTCCCGATCCGTAAGGCGTGGGATGCCGCGTTCCGACCATCGCAACCCCCGGTTGGGCGAGTAGCCCGGCGTCGCCGCGCACATAAAGGATGAGCGGCGGATCGTAAATTTCTTTCAATCGGACGGGATATTGCGGATCGTCCAGAGAAACCACCGCGATTCCGGCCTTGGTCGCGTTGGCCATCTCCTCACGCGCCAACTCCGCCGACTTCCCGGTTGCGATCGACTGCGCCGAAACGGCCTGGATTCCAGTCGCTTCCAGTTCTGTCAGCGTCGCTCGGAATACTGCCTCAGCTGAGCCAAAGTGCTCGACCAGTTTCCGCGATTTGGTCGGGCCGAGGCCATGAGTCAGAGTAAGCGCCAGCCAGTCAAGAACGTTGGTACCGGCAGGCGAAATGGCAGAGTTAGGCACGGATGCGGACTGTAGTCATCCGCAAACCACGCCGTCAAGGTCAGATGTCACAAAGAATTGCGTTACACTTGTGGAAAGCATGGCAAAGCTGCGAATTTCCGCCATTTCCTTCCTGAATACCGCCCCTTTAATGTGGGATTTTGAGCACGGCCGGGCCGGAGAGCAGTTCGATATCTCCTATACCGTGCCGTCATCCTGCGCCCGGGCCCTGGCGGAAGGCATGGCTGATATCGGCATTATCCCCGCGGCGGCCTATGCCTCGATTCCCGGCCTGCAAATCCTTCCGGATGTTGCGATTGCCTCCCGCCAGCCGGTCCGGTCGATCCTGCTGATCAGCCGGAAGCCATTTGAAACGGTGCGGAGCGTGGCCCTCGATACGTCCTCGATGACGTCGGTCGCGCTGACCAGGATCTTGTTTGAAAAATGGCTCGGCAGCGGGCGGACCTTTGTTCCGATGGAACCGAATCTCGACAAAATGCTTTCGGAGAACGATGCCGGCTTGCTCATCGGCGATCCGGCCCTTCGGGTCGACCGCTCGCGCTATTACACGCTGGATCTGGCCGAAGAATGGATTCGCCGCACGGGCAAGCCCTTCGTATTCGCATTCTGGGCCGTCCGCAGTAAGGCTTTAGGCGACGCTCCGTTTGCTGATTTGGCGAAAGTGTTCAGCGACTCGCGCGACCACGGATTGAGACCCGCGAGTCTTGACGAGATCACCCGCGAATGGGCCCCCCGAGTGGGTCTCGATGAGTCAGACGTGAGGTCTTACCTTACGGAAAATATCTACTACCGGCTGGATGCCGACTGTCTGGAGGGCCTGCGGTTGTTCTACCGCTACGCCGCCGAGATCGGGGCGTTACCAACAGCGCCCGATTTGCATTTCGTGCAATCCGAACGGCTCATTGCCCGCTGATCCCCACAGCCACTCCACCGAGATCTGCCCACGCCGCCTGCGTTAGGTGGCGAGATGACTTCGTAAGTGCCGACTTTGGCGCCGGAGGTCAGGAGCATTTTCCCCGAGAGTTACAGCCCTGCGTCGATGTTTCCATCTGCAAATTCAGCCACTTAGGGCGCCGCCACAACAATCATTCTCGCGTAGTGTTTCTACCCCTAGGCAGAAGCGTGCTCGCCGGCGCGACTGCAGGCAGAAAAGCGCGCCCTTTCGTACTTCACTACGAGGGATTGACGAATGAAGCAGTTTTTCCTGGCAGCGTTGCTCGCCGTGGGCCTGGTTCTGGTGGGTTGCGGTTCAAATAGCTCGAATCCAGCCACCCTCAACGGCACATGGAACGCGACGTTGCTCGACCTCAACAGCACAACCGTATTTACCTTTGGGACTTCGCTCGCCGTCAACGGCAACGGTTCCTTGACCATCACCAACTTCCGCTTCAACAGCAATTCACCCTGCTTCGTTTCGGGTGAAAGCGAAAGCGGATCATTCGCTCTAATGGGCAATTTCAACGGCCAGGTAAATGGGCGGTTCGGCCTTTCGGTGCAGTCCGGATCGCCGTCCGGCAACACGCTTACGCTCTCCGGTTCGGCCAACGGCAACACGATTTCGGGCACCTGGACGCTAACCGGAGGCACCGGCTGTTCGGGCTCCGGCAGCTTTACCATGGTCCGGGGCTAGAGCGAGCCATGCGAGGATCCGGAATCTCGATTCCAGCGAATTCCGGACCCCGATTTCTCTCGGAAGCTCATGCCACGCTTACATCCATTGACGAGCCTGCCCGCATCTCTCTATTCTCGTAAGGTCTTGTAGGGACTCCCGACCGAAGGTAGGTAAATGAAGAAGCTCGCTCTGATCGTGCTGGCGCTGGAACTGGCCGTCTGCGGATGTGGCAACAGCACGCCGACCGTGAACAACAACACGAAAACCACCGGCAACTGGGCGGCATTCCTGAGTGGAGGCACCGCGCAGGCGAGTCTTTTGAATTTCGTGGTCTCGTTCAGCGTAGAAAATAGTGGTCCGTTGGAGTTCACCGCTCCGCCCATCTCGTTTTTCAACCAGGGAGCCTGCTTTGGCACCAGCGTGAATGACGAAACGCTGAATGGAACCGCCGCTCTGAACACGGCAAACGGTGGCACCGTAACCGGCACGCTGAACCTGAACATTATTTCCACCACCAACAGCAACACGCTGAGCCTGACGGGCGCCTTGACCGGAAACTCCAACGGCACAACCACCAGCGTTGGAAATCTGACCAACGGCGTCGTCGTGGGCACGTGGACGTTGAGCGGCGGCGCCGGCGATCCCAGTTGCACCGGTAGCGGCAGCTTCGAGATGTGCCAGACCCCGGCCTCCGGCGGCACCTGCCCCGCGCCCACTACCTAGGCTCATCGAAGCGAATCGCGCGCTCTTCCCTCTCGCGGTTCGGTCTGCTATACAGTGAGTGGCATGAAGCGTTCGCTGCAAGAAATCGCGGACTGCATCGGCGCACGCCTGATCGGGGATGGAACTCTCCAGGTCAGCGGAGTCGCTGGCTTCGAATCCGCAGCCGCAGCCGACCTGGTTTTCGTCGACGACCACAAGCATCTAGAAGCCGCCTTCGGTTCGAAGGCCGGCGCGATCATTGCCGGAAACTTCGCCGCCTCGGCGGCCAGCCTGCGTCCCTTGCTGATCAGCGATCAGCCCAAGCTGGCATTTGCCCGGGCCGCGCAGCTGCTTAGAGACGCACCCGCAAACAGTATGGAAGATATCCATTCCGCGGCCGTCGTTCATCCGTCGTCGCGCGTCGGCATTCGCACGCGAATCGCCCCGGGTTCTGTGGTTGGCGATGGCGTGGTCATTGGAGAAAGCTGCCATATCTATCCCAACGTCACCATCTATCCTGGTACAACGATCGGTAATCGCGTGATCATCCATGCCGGGGCCGTACTCGGAAGCGACGGCTTCGGCTACGTGCGCGACGGCAAGACCGGGCGCTACGAAAAGTTCCCGCAGGTCGGCACCCTGGTCATTGAAGACGACGTCGAGATCGGCGCCAATACGACCATCGACCGCGGTGCGCTCGATGAAACCCGCATTCGCCGCGGCACCAAGATCGACAATCTCGTTCACATCGGCCACAATTGCCAGATCGGTGAAGACGTGGTGATCGCCGCACAGACCGGGCTTTCCGGGAGCATCGTGATCGAGAACGGCGTGGTTCTCGGAGGCCAGGTCGGCATCGGCGAACGCGCGCACATCGGCGAGGGTGTCATGCTTGGCGGTCAGGGCGGCGTCCTGCCCAACAAGATCCTGCGCGGAAAAGGCGTGGCCTTCTGGGGAACTCCGGCGCAGCCGGTGCGCGAGTACCTGAAGCAACTGGCAACTTTGGCGCGCCTTACAAAGAAAGAATGATTGTTCTCCCGGAGAAGAGCACCGCTCGGAAAACAGATCGGAAGGCTCCGTGGCGAACCCGCTCCGAACGCAGCGAGGAAGGCGGGATTGAAGAACGGCGCTCCGAACGCAGCCGTGCGCCGTGGAAGAGCGGCCCTTCAAGCGCCGCGTAAAGCGCTCCAAAGATTTGGGCTTTAGCCTGTTATGAGTCTGATCGTAATCGGCGGACACTCCCGCGGCATCGGCAAGACCAGCGTCGTTGCCGGCCTGATCAGCGCGCTGCGCGAATTCCAATGGACTGCTGCCAAGATCACGCAATACGGCCACGGCATCTGCTCCGCCAACGGAGAAGCCTGCGACTGCGCTACACGCGACCATTCCTGGGCGATATCTGAAGAGCGCGACCGCTCGGGAGAAACTGATACGTCGCGTTTTCTCCTGGCCGGAGCAAGTCGCGTGTACTGGGTGCGCACCGAACAAGGGCGGCTCGCCGAAGCCATGCCGACGCTTCGCCAGCGCCTGGAAGGCGCGCCTAACGTCATCATTGAATCGAACAGCGTGCTGAAATTCCTGAGGCCGGATTTGTATGTGACAGTTCTTGATCTGGCCAACTCCGATTTCAAGAATTCGGCTCGTGAATTTCTTGACCGCGCCGATGCTGTGATTTTGCACGCCGCAGCCACCGAACCGGCATGGCAATCAGTTTCGTTGAAGCCGGTCGCGAACCGCCCTACATTCCCAATCCATCCCCCGACCTATGTCACGAACGATCTAGTGGCATATGTCCGCACAAAATTACAGGCAACCCAACCATCGAAGTCCGAAAGAGCTGAGAGCTGAGAACTGAGAACTGCTATTTGCTATCCTTCTTCGTGCGCCAAATCCACTCCAGCGCCTGGCTGCTGATGCTGCTGTCAGCGATTTTGCAGGTGCTGATCTTTCCTCTTCCCGGCGTCTACATTCTCTCGTGGGCCGCATTGACGCCGCTGCTGATCGCGCTTCTCCGCGCGCGTCCAGCCGGCGAACTTGAAATCGCTGGCGCAACCCGGCTGCAGCCGGCCACGCCGTGGCAGGGATTTCTTCTCGGCTACGCCTGCGGAATTCTGTGGTACGCCGGAACCTGCTACTGGATCTTCGACACCATGCGCCAGTATGGCGGCCTGAACGTTCCCATGGCGGCGCTGGCGCTTTTTCTTTTCTGCTGCTATCTCGGCCTCTACCACGGCCTCTTTGGCCTGCTGGTCAGCCTGCTATCCAGCCCGCGCGATTTTCGCCGCGCGCTCGTGGCTTCGCCCTTTCTCTGGGTCGCAGTCGAACTCGCACGCACCCGCATTACAGGATTTCCCTGGACCCTGCTCGGCATCGCGCAGGTGGATAACGCCGCTCTCAGCCGCATCGCAGGATTCACCGGTGTTTACGGCATCTCGTTCGAGATCGCGCTGGTCAATGTCGCCCTGGCAGCGGCGTTCCTTGTCCCCAGGCAGAAACGCTTCGCCATGCTGGCCGCCGCGTTGGCCGCAGCAGCGGTCCTTCAGGCAGGGCGATTGCTCGACGCGCCCGCCTCTAAGCCGGACCGCGCCGCATTACTGGTACAGCAAAACATTCCCGTTTCCGCCGATTGGACGAACCCGGCTTACTTCCAGCAGACGCTAACCGATCTGTCTCACCTGACGATCCAGTCAGCCACGGACGCAAAGGCCAAGCCCGATTTGATCGTCTGGCCCGAATCTCCCGCCCCATTTTTCAGTAACGATCCTCGCTTCCGAGATGCCATCAGCACAATCGCCCGCCAAACGCATGCCGCGATGGTGGCCGGATCCGTCGGAAGCAACGCCCCAACCCCGAGTACTCAGGGCCCGATCTTCAACTCCGCTTCGCTCGTGAGTCCAGAGGGGGTTTGGAAGGAACGTTACGACAAGGTCCATCTCGTTCCCTTCGGCGAGTATCTTCCGTTTCCCAGCCTGTTTTCCTTTGCCGGCGGGCTGACGAAAGAAGTCGGAGCGTTCGAGCACGGCACTTCGCACAGGCCGCTCGATGCCGAAGGCACGCAGCTCGGCGTCTTCATCTGTTACGAATCCATCTTTCCGGATGAAGTCCGCCAGTTCGCCAACAACGGCGCCCAGGTTTTCGTCAACATCTCCAACGACGGATGGTATGGCGACAGTGGCGCCTACGCGCAGCATCTCAACCAGACGCGCATGCGCGCGATCGAGAACGATCGCTGGCTGCTCAGCGCGACCGATACCGGCGTCACCGCCTCGATCGATCCCTTCGGACGCGTGATCGCAAGCGTTCCGCGTAAAGAGCGCATCGCTCTTGTGGCGCCCTACGCTCTAAATTCGGCAACAACTTTCTATACCCGCCATGGCGACTGGTTCGCATACCTGTGTGCGATAATTTCGTTGGGAGCGCTGTTTTTGCGCTTCCTAGACCGCTACCGAAAAAAGGCTGAAACCACCGCATGAATCAAGAGTTCGAGCAGGAATGGGAAAAACTGAGCAAGAAAGTCCACGATCTCCGGGAGTATCTTTGACGCGGACAACCTCCGTCCGCAGCTAGCCGAAATTGAAAAGCAGTCTGCCGATCCGAACCTGTGGTCGAACCCCCAGCGTTCGCAGCAGGTGATGCGCGAAAAAAAGCGGCTGGAACATGTGCTCGCGACCGACGCCGACCTGGCGCGCCGCACTGACGACCTCAAGGCGTACTTCGATCTCGCCAGAGAAGGCGAGAACGTGGATGCCGATCTGCAACGCGAGATCGCTTCACTGCGCGGCCTGATCGACAAGCTCGAAACGGAAACTCTTCTTTCCGGCGAGAACGACGCGCGCAACGCGATCATGACGATCCATCCCGGCGCCGGCGGCACCGAATCGCAGGACTGGGCCGACATGCTGCTGCGCATGTACCTGAGATGGGCCGAGCGGCAAGGCTTTGAGACGATTCTGTACGACTACCAGCCGGGTGAGGAAGCGGGGCTGAAGTCAGCCACATTCGCAGTCAACGGTGAATACGCCTTCGGATTGCTGCAAGGCGAGATCGGCGTCCACCGTCTGGTGCGAATTTCACCATTCGATCAGGCCAAGCGCCGGCATACATCGTTTGCCAGCGTTTTCGTCTCGCCGGAAATCGATGACAGCATCGAAATCGTCATCAAGCCGGAAGACATCCGTATCGATACCTACCGCTCCAGCGGCAAGGGCGGACAGCATGTAAACACGACGGATTCCGCGGTGCGCATCACCCACCTCGCCACCGGCCTGGTCGCCAATTGCCAGAATGAGCGCTCCCAGCACAAGAACAAAGAGCGCGCCATGAGCATGCTGCGCTCGAAGCTCTATGAATTCGAGATGGAGAAAAAGCGGGCCGCCACCAAGAAGATCGAGGACTCCAAACTCGACATCGAATTCGGTTCGCAGATCCGGTCGTATGTTCTGCAACCGTATCGCATGATCAAAGACCATCGTACGAAGATGGAAGTCGGCGACGTCGACCGTGTGATTGATGGAGATTTGCAACCGTTCATTCGAGCCTATCTTCTCGCTCGGCGTGGGGAAAAGCAGTGACGCGAAAACCTCAACCACAAAGGGCACAGAGGCTACACCGAGAAGTGAAGCTCGGGGCGCGTTTTCTGCGGGCATTCGAATTCGCTGCGAAAAAGCACTCTAGCCAGCTTCGGAAAGCATCGACGATTCCCTACATCGCCCACCTGTTGGGCGTCGCCTCTCTGGTACTCGAAGCCGGCGGCGACGAAGACCTCGCCATCGCAGCCCTGCTGCATGATGTTGTGGAAGACTGCGGCGGTGCGCCGATGCTGAAAGAAGTCCACCGCCGCTTCGGCCCGCGGGTCGCCAAAGTTGTCGACGGATGCACCGATGCCGACACTCATCCCAAGCCGCCATGGCGGGAGCGCAAAGAGAAGTATATCCGCCATCTTCGTACTGCCGACGCCGATACCCGTCTCGTCTCCGCCGCTGACAAGCTCAACAACATTCGCTCCATTCTTAGTGACTATCGTGCGGTCGGCGAATCCGTCTGGTCACGATTCAACGGTGGACGCGACGGCACTCTTTGGTACTATCGGACTTTGCGGGATGAATTCCTGCGCCACAAGCCGGACCGCGTCACCTGCGACTTCGACTTGGCCGTAAAGGAACTCGAATCGCTGACGAGGAAACGGCGGAGACTCGCCGCCTGAGCCTGCACCCATGCCGCGCATGATCGATCAAATCCGCGCCTCGAAGCTGCCCTCGAACATGATGCAGTTCGCCGCTCGCGGCGCTCTCCAGGTCCCGCCCGACGAAAATATTGAGATTCTCGTCTACCTCGCCCGCAACAATAGGGTCTTCGGCGATACCGCCCGCATGACGCTCGCCGGCTGGGATGAAAAGGCCTCGCTGAAAGTCGCCGCCGATCCGAACAGCTCCGCAGACGTGCTCGATTACTTCATCTCCGGCGATAACGTGCGCCCCAGATTGCTTCCGGCTTTGCTGGAAAACACATCGGTTTCGGAGAAGCAGATTCAGAAACTCGCCACCTCCGCGATGCGCGAAACGATCGAAACCATCCTCCAAAGCAAGCGGGCGCTCAGCATGAAGTCGGTGACTGACACGCTGAAGTCGAATCCATATTTGAAGAAGGAAGAGGCCGGGCAACTGCGCGGAGAAGCATCCCCCGCCGCCGCACCGCTCGCCGCAAACTCAACTCCTCCGGCAACGGTGGTGGCGTCTGCGCCTGCGAGCGCTCCTTCCGCAATCGCATCTGCGTCAGAGAATATTGGGGCCGGCAATACCGCTGACCCCGCCGCCGACGAGGCCGTTTCTGTGTATATGAAAGACCATGCGACCGCGATCGCCGCCGAAGGCGAAAAGCCCTTTCAGTCCATCGGAGGCGTGGTCGAACTTCTTGGCGGCAGCTATTTCCCCGTGACTGAAACGGCCACAGTCCAGGAACCAGCCGCGACGGCGACCGCAAAACCGAACACAGTGGCTCCTCCGAAGGCTCCCGTGGAGGGCAAACGCGAAAATGCGTTGCAGAAGATCAGTCACCTCGACGTGAAGGGCCGGATTCAGCTTGCATTGAAAGGAAACAAGGAGGAGCGTTCCCTCCTCGTCCGCGACGGCACGAAAGTCGTCGCGCTCGCGGTGCTGGAGGCGCCCAAGCTCTCCGATGGCGAAGTGGAAAAAATCGCCAGCCAGAAAAATGTTCTCGAAGCGGTATTGCGCCAGATTCCTCTCAAGCGCCGCTTCATGAAAAATTACATCGT
The DNA here is from genome assembly GCA_036490405.1 of Candidatus Sulfotelmatobacter sp. Classification (GTDB taxonomy): domain Bacteria; phylum Acidobacteriota; class Terriglobia; order Terriglobales; family Acidobacteriaceae; genus Sulfotelmatobacter. Next base: position 65,011 of record DASXDY010000041.1, read on the forward strand.
CGTGCGGAACCTCGTGGCCAATCCGCGCACTCCTCTGGATCTTGGCCTCGGCCTGATGAAGAACCTGCTCGCCCCGGACCTGAAGAATATTTCGGGCAACAAAGAAGTGTCGGAAACGATCCGCAAGCTCGCGCTGAAGATGTACAAGCAGAAACTGGACGACGCCAACAAGAAATAGGAACCTTGGCTTCCCTGCCCCAATCCGATCCGATTGCCGAATTGCTGAAACGGGCAAAGACCATCGCGGTAGTGGGCCTCTCCGACAATCCCATGCGCCCCAGCCACGGCGTTTCCGCTTACATGCAAGGCCACGGATACCGCATTATCCCCGTCAATCCGCACATCGAAAGCAGTCTCGGCGAAAAGTCTTATCCCTCGCTGCTCGATGTGCCGGAGAAGATTGATATCGTCAACATCTTCCGCCGTTCGGAACTTGTCGACCAGGCCGTAGACCAGGCCATTCAGCTCAAAGTCCCCGCCATCTGGATGCAGGAAGACGTAATCAATGAAAAAGCCGCGCAAAGGGCGCGGCAGGCTGGAATTTTCGTTGTCATGGACCGCTGCATTCTGAAAGACCACCGCGCGCGAATCCGCTGATCGCTGTCCGCAGAATCAGGCACTGACGCCGACAAACACCACCGTCGCGTCATCTCGTACGCCCGACCCATTCGAGTACGAGCGGACCTCATCGACAATACTCAACGCCGATGCACCCGGCTTGATCGCGTGCTCGACCAGGCGGCACAGGCCGTATTCCTCTTCCTCTGCATTCTCCGCCTCGGTGATCCCGTCGCTGTAGAAAATCAGCTTCGATCCCGGTGACAGAACGATCTCAGTCTCGGAGTAATCCCCGGCGGCCAGGCCGAGCGGCAGGCCGCGGTCCACATCGATAAAGTGCTCTCCGCGATCGTCGATCAGCAGGGGCCGCAAATGGCCCGCATTGGCGAACACCAGCGTCCGCGCCCCAGGGTCGAGCACGCCATACACCAGCGTCACGAATCTTCCCGCGGGAAAATCGTTGACCAGCAGCTGATTCAGTTTCGTCAGAACTTCACCCGGACTGCAACACGCCTCCGCCAGCGACCGCATCATGCCGCGAGTGGCAGACATCAGCAACGCCGCCGCAGTTCCCTTACCCGAAACATCGGCCAGAACGATTCCCCACCGCCCATCGGGGAACGGGATGAAGTCATACCAGTCGCCGCCAACCGCCCGCGCAGCCACGCTGCGCCCCGAAACCACAAACCCTGGAATATAGGGAGAACTCTTCGGTAGCAACGCCTGCTGGATCGAGCGCGCATCTTCGGCGTCGCGGTCCATCACCGCGCGCTCCGCCCGCTCCACCTGCAACCGCTGTGCGTTGTAGACCGCAACCGCCACATGATCGCAAAGCGCCTGTAACAGCCGCAATTGCTGGCGGCTAAATCCATCCACGTCCGGATGCGAAGCGGTAAACACGCCGACCACGCGATCGCCCACCCGAAGAGGAATTGCAACTTCCGAATGGATCCCCGCATGGCACGCGACGTAATACTGATCTTTGCGCACATCCGGCGCATAGCGCGTCTGTCCGGTAGAAGCGACATAACCGACCATGCCTTCGGTGCCGACCTTCAGCCGGTGCCCCTTGGGGTGCCGGTCGCAGCCGTCCACACCCGCCAAAACCATTTCCTCGCGGTCTCCATCGTGCAGGTACACGCTCGCCTCAAGGCATCCGAACGAATGCGTCACTTCGGCCACGACGCTGTCGATCAGTTGGTCAAGGTCGAGAATCGAAGTGATTTTTTGCGCAGCTTTCTGCACCCGCTGAAGGTCCTCTACCAGTTCAGCCGGCAGCAGCCGCGGAGCAGTTTCAATACTGGCAAGATTTGGAAGGGCCGCCATAAGCGCTCGGACGTAACTGTTACGTCTGTCTCTACACGATTCCTGATGGGTGTAAAGATGCGCCGCCGATGCTTAAGATTCTCTTTTTTCCGCCCGGATTTCCGCCGACTTCACCCGTTGCCGCCTGATTTCATCCAGGCGTTCGCGGATCCGCTTTTCGATTCCTTCATTCGTTGGTCGGTAATAAACCCGGTCGCGCAGATTGTCGGGAAGGCATTGCATGTCGGCGACTTTCGAGTCCAGATCGTGCGCGTACTGGTATCCGCGCGAATAGCCCAGCCCCTTCATGAGTTTCGTAGGCGCATTGCGTAAATGGAGTGGAACGGACTCGGCGGCGGTTTGCTCTACGTCGGATTGAACGCTTCCATAAGCGGTATAAAGAGCATTCGACTTCGGCGCAACCGCCAGATAGACAACCGCCTGCGCCAGGGCCAGGTTGCCTTCCGGCATACCGATGAAGTCCACCGCATCCCGCGCCGCCATGCACAACGAAAGCGCATTCGGATCGGCGAGCCCAATATCTTCCACCGCCATGCGCACCACGCGGCGCGCAACGTAAAGTGGATCCTCACCAGCTTCCAGCATGCGCGCCAGCCAATACAAAGCCGCATCCGGATCGCTGTTCCGTACCGACTTGTGCAGCGCCGAGATCAGGTTGTAGTGCTCTTCCCCCGATTTGTCATAAAGCAGGATGCGCTTCTGCAAGGCATCGCGAACAATCGCATCGGTAATCTCGCGAGGATTATCTCCCCCGGGTGCCCCGTTTCTCGTCGCGTCTTGTGCGGCGAGAAACGGGGATTTCGTCAATCCCGCCGCAACTTCCAACACGTTATAAGCACTCCGAGCGTCACCGCTGGTATAGCTGGCAATGATCTTCAATACGTCATCAGAGGCGGTTAATCGCATTTCCCCCAACCCGCGCTCGTTGTCGGTGAGGGCGCGCCGCAACAAGATCACGATCTCTTGCTCCGTCAACGGCTGAAGCACGTACACGCGAGTGCGAGACAACAACGCTGAATTGATTTCAAAAGAAGGATTCTCCGTCGTCGCCCCAATCAACCGGATATTCCCCTTCTCCACATGCGGCAGAAACGCATCCTGCTGCGCCTTGTTGAAGCGATGTATTTCATCAATGAAAACAATCGTCCGCGTGCCATATTGCCGTGCGCGCTCCGCATCGGCCATGACCTGCTTGATTTCTTTGATCCCGGCGAGGACCGCGGAGAATTCGATGAACTCCGCCTTGGTCATCTTGGCGATGATCTTGGCCAGTGTGGTCTTCCCCGTGCCCGGAGGACCCCAGAAGATCAGCGATCCGGAGTCATCGCGCTCAATCTGCACCCGCAGCGGCTTGCCCGGCCCAATAAGATGCTCCTGCCCGACATATTCATCGAGCGTCCGCGGACGCATGCGGTCCGCCAGCGGCCGCGTCGCATCGGCGGCATTACTCACGTTCGGGATGGGTTGAAAAAGGCTCACAGAATTCAGCTTAGATCATTTCGTAGGCCTGTGGCTCATAAGGCAGGGCTCAAGCACCGAGGCCTTGGTATAGATGATGATAGATACCATTGTGATATACTGTGGTATCGATCACAAAGGAGATCAATGGAGCAAACCGCCAAACTATTTCGCAACGGGCGCAGCCAGGCTGTCCGGTTACCGGCAGAATTCCGCTTTCCAGGCTCTGAAGTCTATGTGCGCCGGGATCCTGCAACGGGAGACGTGATCCTGTCGCGTCGCCCTGATTCCTGGGAGGACTTCTTCCAGTTGGCCGAGTCTCTCGACATCCCCGACGATTTCCTTTCGAATCGCCGTGACTCGCCCCCGCAAAAGCGAAAGCTTTTCTGATGCCGGTTCGCTATCTGCTGGACACGAACATAGCCAGCTATGTGATCAAGGGGAACGTTGCGCACGTGCGCGACCATTTGCGGAGAGTCCCCATGCCGGAGGTGGGTATTTCAACCGTGACGGAGGCCGAATTGCGTTTCGGCGTTGCCCGCAAGCCGCAAGCCATGCGACTTCAGCGCGCCGTGGACGAGTTCCTCCTGCGCGTTGAGATACTCCCATGGGACTCGAGAGCGGCGCGTCAGTATGCGAAACTTCGCGCAGTCATGGAAGACTCGGGGACGCCTATGGGCAATCTCGACATGATGATCGCTGCAGAAGCTCTTTCCGTCGGAGCCATCCTGATTACGCATGACCGCGTCTTCCACCGCGTGAAACAGTTGAAGATCGAAGATTGGACAACTACCTGAAGAATCGACCCTACAAAGATCAAACGTAGGTGAAATCTGTTACCCCTGGGTTAGTTGTCTCACGTTTTTCATTTTCCTTCCGAACTCACTTCCAGCGGGAAAGAAGCCTCTGGTATCGGCAAGCAAATGGCTTAATGAAGTACCTCCAGCGTACCGATAAAGGCATTCCTAATTACGCCCTCACCAATGGGTAGAGCGCAACAGCCTCAGGAAGCCCACGATCATGAACACCAGCGACATGCCAATCAGAAAGCCGGCGCTGAAATTGACCGCTCGGCCGTGCGCGAAATCATGCAGAATGAGCCCCGATGCCAAAAAAAGTAACCCGATCGGCAGCAAATGATTGAGTTTGTTTTGAAGCACAGTATTCCTCCGTGAGTGAAGCAAGGCGAATGTGGAGCGGGCACTCCTGCCCGCTGCGTTTAGCAAGGAGCTGCAATTACGCTCCACGCTTGGTCTTCAGCTCCGTCAGCAACTGCTCGATGCGGTCTTCTTTTTCGAGCGCTGCCAGCCGCTCTTCCATGTTGTCGCCCACCAGTTCGGCTTTGGCATCGCTCAGGGCCTCCGCATGCGCCACCTTGCGCTTCATGCGATCGAAGGCCTCACCAGGCTTCGCGCTGTTGCCCAAAACAAACTGCGCATCAGTGGCCTTGCCCACCGCCCGGGCGCGGCGATGCTGCGCAATCAGCAGATCGGCCTTGCCCTGCGCTTCGGTCAGCTTCTGCTCAAGCTGCCGCAACGCCGCCTTCAGATTCTCGACCTGCGCCTTTTGATCCGTTACCTGCTGCGTGAAACTTTCGCTCAGCTCGCGATAGCTCTCCACGCGCTGCAATGAAGCGCGCGCCAGGTCGTCTTCTTTCTTGTCGACGGCCAGCTCTGCCTTGCGCATCCATTCGGCAACTTTCTCGGCATTCTCTTTCTGCTTTTTTTCCAGCAGGTGCTGGTCGGCGATCGCAATCGCCACTTGCGTCTTGACCTGCAGAAGCTGGTTCTGCATGTCGAGGATCACCTGCTTGATCATTTTTTCCGGGTGCTCGGCCTTGTCGATCAGGTCATTGAGATTCGCCCGAACCAGTGTGGAAACGCGCTCTAGTAGTGCCATGGTGGACTCCTTTTGTAGCTCTTAGCTCTAGCTCTTAGCTCTAGCTCTCAGCTCTCAGCTGTTAGCTGTTCCGTTCTTAGGTCTGTCATCCTGAGCGAGGATTTTGCTTCGCTGAAAGCGAAGCAAAACCGCAGTCGAAGGATCCCTTGCCCCGCCGCCGCGTCCGACGGCCTCGCCAGGAGTTCTCACTTCTCATCTCTCCGCTCCGTCGCCGCGTGCGTGGAATGCACTTCCTCGCACATCGGACACCCGTCCTGCTTCCGGTTCAGCGTCGCTCCCAACGCCATCCCGATGGCGACACCGACTGCCAGCCAGACCGCCATGTGTCCCGCAGCCGCTCCGAAAGCCGCGCCCAGCCCGGCTCCCAGGGCGATGCCGAGTCCGGTAAGTTTTGGTTTGGTGGTCATACAATTTCCTATTCCTTTTCGTACCTTCGCTGGGCTCGCGGGGCGGACCGATACGCCCGCCCTTTCCACGAGCAGTTACTTGGCTGCGCCGTCACTCGGCTTCGGCGCCTTGTCGCCGATCTGCCGCACCTTGCCCAGCAGTTCCGACAGCGGCATGCCCGAGAGCGTCTCGAACAGCGCCGGCACCTGCGCCGCCATCTTGGTGATGTCGCCGGTGATTTTGTTCATCCCCGACGCCTCGCCGTTTCCGGTGGAGACGATCGTGATCTTGTCGACGTTGGCCAGCGGACTGGCCAGCGCCTTCACCACTTCCGGCATTGTGGCGAACAACCGGTCGATCACGGCCGCCTGGTTGTACTCCTGGAACGCTTCCGCTTTCACGTTCATCGCCTTGGCTTCGGCTTCGCCTTTCTTGAAAATAATCTCGGCTTCCGCTTCGCCTTGCGCGCGAATGGACGACGCGTGGCCTTCCGCTTCTGCGATCAGCCGCTGTTTTTCGGCGGCGGCCAGCGTTTCAATGCGCTGGCGCTCGATCTCCGCGCCCTTCAGCACCGTTGCAATCAGTTCTTTCTCGCGGCGGTTGATTTCCGCTTCCTGCACCTTGACCTGCTGTTCTTTTTCGATCTGCTGCACCTTCACCTGCTCAGCGATGACCTGCTGCTGCATGATGTTGGTCTGGATGTCATACGCCTTGTCGGCCTGCGCCTGCTGCCGCTTGGTGACCTCGAGGTACTGTGCCTTCTTGATTTCCAGATCGCGCTGCGCTTCCGCCTGCTTGGCCAGGGACAGCGTCTCCGCCAGCACGCGTTCCTGATCGGCCTGCGCCTTCGCGACCGCGGATTCCCGCTGCGCCAGCGCCCGCCTGATTGCTGTATCGCGGTCGGCTTCCGCCGCGGCAACGTCGGCGTCACGCTTGATGCGCGCAATATCAGGACGACCCATATTGGTGATGTACTCGTTCTTGTCGCGAACCTCTTTGATCGTGAACGAGATCACTTCCAGGCCCATCTTGTTCATGTCGTCGGCGCAGGTGCCGCGCATGCGGTCGGAAACCATCTCCGGCTGCTTGACGATCTCTTCCACGGTGAGCTGCCCGATAATCCCCCGCAAATGGCCTTCCATCACCAGGCGAATCAGGCCTTCGCGCTCCTGATCGGTTTTGGTGAGGAACTGTTCAGACGCGGTAAGGATCGATTCCGTGTCTGACTTCACCTTGATCTGCGCCACCGCCTCGACCGTAACCGCTACGCCCTGCTTCGTATACAGGTCCTGCTGCGGCGCCACGTCGAATGACATCAGTTCGAGTGACAGTTGGCGGCAAACCTGGAACATGGGCATGACCAGCGCGCCACCCTTGATCACGTGCGTGCCGCGCACTCCATAGCGGATCAGCGCTTCGTGCGGCCCAGCCTTCCGGTAAATCCTGGCCATGGCGCTGATCAGGAACAGAATCACCATGACTCCCAGCGCAACAAAGATTCCAATTTCGACACCATGTGGGATTTCTTGCATAACGCCCTCCTCCAGAAAATCAGTTGTCAGTTCCCAGTTGCCAGCTTCGAGTTACGGCAAGTCTTTGCCGCTCTATGGAGCTGCCGAATTAGTTTCGTCCGGCTCTCCTGACATCTCGCTCCACAAGCGCACGTACGCAATTCCTTTTTCGTAGCGTGTGACAACAACTTCCGCGCCCTTCGTCATCACGCGGCCGTCATCGGCGCGCGCGCCGCATACGCGGCGAGTGCCCATTTGCGAATAAATCAATTCGCCCGTGCCGCCCTCGCGGATCGGCATCGACAGTTTGCCCAGCACGCCGACCATTTCGAAATCCGCCGGATCCAGGCACTCTTCTTCCGAGATCAGCACCTTGCTCAGGAACAGAAAGATAATTCCGCCGCCGATGAGCCCCGCAACCGCCGACAACGACAGAGCAAAGCCAACCCAGATCACCGAAAAGCGAGTCAGCAAATACCCCGTGCCGCCGAACCACGCCAGAAATGCCGCCATCGCAGGCGGATTAAACGGCGATACGCTCACGCCCTTGTGCACCTGGCCGGAGTTTGTAGCCTGCGCCCCCGCACCGGCCGCCGTGGCTGGTCCGTGCGCTGCGGGCCCATGCGCAGACGGCAGATGGCCGCCGACATGACCGTGGAAGTGCGGCAGGTGCAACTTGGTCCGCGACCCTCCAAACACGAACGAAAAGAAACTGAAGAAGAAACCGACTGCAAAACAAATCAAGTAAAAGTCTGCCCAGGTCATCGGGTTCTCCTTTCCGCAGCTTCGGGTGCCCCATTTCTCGCCGCGTTTTGTGCGGCGAGAAGTGGGGGTTTGGGCTTCGCTTCGAGTCGGGCGGGGGACGAACTGCTTCTCGTCCCCAGGTCCGTGTCAAATCGAAATACTCATTCAGGGCTCAAAGCCTCAAATAACCGTTCCGCCAATCCCGGCGTCTCTAAAATCCTTCCCAGCAGCAGCAAACATCGCCGCGTATCTTTCTCGCGAGCGCACTTGATCAGCACGTCGCTGATTTCCCGATCGCTCGCGAATTTCTCGGAACCTTGCAGCAGCCACACATCAAGCTGCCCTTCAGTCGTACGCAAATCCGAAGTCAACTCCGTGTGATATCCCTCCGGGTCATCCACCAGGAAACCCGGATGCACTTTGAAAAATTTCGCCAGCATCGCCCGCGACGACTGCGTCATGTGCGGACGCGATCCGTTTTCGATTTGCGACAGATACGACTGGCTGATCGTCGTTTCGGCCTTGCTTCCCTGCTTGCGCTTCTTTGCTGCCCTGGTTCGCCCGCCGCCCGACTCCTCCTGCATGGCACGGACCAGTTCAAGCTGCGTCATCGGGCGCCCGAGTCCCCGAAGCGACCCCTCCACTTCCCGAAGGTAACGGATTTTCTCGCCCAGCCGCATTGTCCCTTCTCGTTATTTCAGATCGAGATATTTATATTGCTATTTGCAATATTTGTCAAGAAGTGTATCTACCTTGACAGCAATGAGTTGCGGTGAAGCAATGAGCAATGAGCGATGAGCGATGAGCGGGCAATGAGCAACCCGGAGGCTCTCAACTCCCGGGTTGCCCGGAAATAGTATTCACTATCGAAGCACATCGCGCCGCTCGCAGATCCTTGCTCATCGCTCGTTGCTCACTGCTCACTACTCACTCGCAACTCACGACTCACGACTCACCACTCACCACTCGCGACTCGAAAAAAAATGCCCCCGGCATTGCGCCGGGGGCGTGGGGACTATTTTGTGTTCGTGTTTTTGCCCTTGGTGAAACTCGTTATTGGCGGCGGCCGTTGTGCTTGTCGCGATAGATCTGCTTCGACTCGCGATTCTGCTGCCGGTTGACCTGCTTCTTCTCTTGAGCCGTGAGCTTTCCGCCGTTCGCTGCGCGGTCGTTGCGCACTTCGTTGTTGATTCTGGATTCGTTCTTCTCGAGATGGGCCGTCTCGCCAGCGGTAAGCTGCCCGCTCTTGACGCCTTGCGCGATGCGGTCCTGCTGGTTCTCTTCGCGCTTGCCGACTTCACTCTTCGGATTCGTATTCTGAACAGCAGCGTTGTGCTTGTCCTGGTAAATCTGCTTCGACATCTGGTTCTGCTGCCGAGTCAACGTTTTCTTGTCGGCGGTCGTGAGTTTGCCGTCATCCGTCTTGCGCATGTCGCGCTCTTCCTGGTTGATGTCGGTTTCTCTCTTTTCCAGGTTGGTGGTTTCACCCGCGGTCAATTCGCCGCTCTTCACGCCTTGCCCGATACGGTCCTGCTGATTTTCTTTGCGGTCCTGAATGGTCTGGCCGGTCACCGGCTGCTGCGCACTCTGGGCCACAACCGGCAGCGCAAGAATAGCCAGCGCAGCCGCGAAAAACATGCTCCTGGTAATGCTGTTCATAAGCCTCTCCGTTGATACTGATCTTGAGTTTTTCTAGTGTGTTGTGGCCACGCTGAAGACAAACCCACCGTGTCAAGAAATGTTGCGGACGACGGTCGATTGCCTAACTCGCGGTTGCACAAGGAGATGCGGGACGCTCCGAAGCATGGGACTGTCCCTGCCTCGGGATTACTGGGGCAGGCTCATGAGAACGCTACCGTTGCTGTTGCATCCCGCGGAGCCGCTCAGCGTCCAATTGCCGGAAATTTGCCCATTGCCGAGGCGGGTGCCTGTGAGCATGGCGACATTTTCTCCAGAAGTACTGGAGACGGTCATGTTGAACAAACCCGTCTGATATGGACCCGAACTACCAGAGGCGGCAAACGTGGCGGATTGGGTCGTAGTCGACACAAAACAAGGAGAGGGATTGGAAAAGGAAAAGTTGCTGATGGTTAATGACGAGCCGCTTCCCTGCGCAAGATCAGCATTGAAAACCAGGACATGGTTGCCGTCCTGATCTTGCAGGTCGGCAAGCCAGGAGCCGTTGATGCCGATGGGGGCGGGACGAGAAGACCCACCGCAGGCAGTGAACATAAGCGCAAGCAATGTGACGATCGTTGCACCGTTCCGCTTCATACGCTCCTCCAGTTTACGCTGCCACAAGCATCTCAGAAAAATTAAACTCCAGTCGCTAAAGTCCTGCCTCAATTCGCGAGCGCGGATCGAGGTAATCGCGCATTGCGTCCCCAATGAAGTTAAAACTCAACACCGCCAGCATGACCGCGAGCGCGGGAAAGAGCACCAGATGCGGCGCGTCGAACAAGTGCGCGCGTCCATCGTTGAGCATCGACCCCCAACTCGCGGTCGGTGGGGGCACGCCGAGCCCGAGAAAGCTCATGGTCGCCTCGGCCAGAATGGCGCCCGCCATGCCGATTGCCGACTGCACCACCACAGGCTGAATGATGTTGGGAAGAATATGCCGTGTGACAATGCGCACATCGCTCGCCCCAATCGCGCGCGCCGCTTCGACAAATTCGCGTTCCCGCGCGGCCAGGACCTGCCCGCGCACCAGGCGCGCGTAGCCCACCCATCCGCTCAGCGAGAGCGCGATTACAAGGTTCATGACGCCCGGCCCGCGAAACGCCACAAACGCAATCGCAATCAGAATTCCGGGGAAAGAAAGAAATGCATTCATCAGCACGATGTTGAAAAACTGATCAATCCGGCCGCCGTAGTATCCCGCAATCGATCCCAGAATAAGCCCCAGCAGCAGCGACGTCACCACCACCGAGCCGCCGACGAACATCGAGATGCGCGCGCCATAGATCACGCGGGAGAGAATATCGCGGCCGAGTTCGTCCGTGCCCAGCCAGTGGGCGTGCGAAGCCGAGGTCAGACGCGCCGGTAGGTCGATGGCCGCCGGATCCTGCGGCGCAATCCACGGCGCGAACAAAGCGAATATCACGAAACAAGCCACCAGCACCACGCCCGCCGCGGCGAGCGGATTGTGCCGCGCATTTTTCAGCATGCTTTCACGGAACGAGATGGCGGCGGTGGACATGAATCGAGATCTTACATCACGGCAAAACCGGCTTGAGATCGTACACTCGATTGTGTTCTCATAAAAGAAACAGCGGAATTGAAATGCCGATTCCGCGAGCGCGCGCCAAAACCTCCACCCCTAGCCGTTACCTTCTAAGGAGGAAAAATCATGAATAAAGTCTCTTACATTCCCAAAGATTACAACACCATTACGCCGTACCTGATCATCAAAGGTGCTGCCCACGCAATCGACTACTACAAGAAAGTGTTCGGGGCCACGGAACTCATGCGCATGAACGGGCCCGATGGCAAAGTTGGCCACGCCGAGCTGAAGATTGGCAACTCCCACATCATGCTGGCCGATGAGAATCCGGCCATGGGCCAGGGACACACCAGCGCAGCTACCATCGGCCAGAGCCCGGTGAGCCTCTACGTCTACCTGCCGGATGTGGACACTGTCGTGAAACGCGCACAGGCGGAAGGAGCCAAAATCCTGAAGCCGGTCGAGAACCAGTTCTACGGCGACCGCTCCGGCTTCATTCAGGATCCCTTCGGTCATCTCTGGGGCGTCGCTACGCACGTGGAAGATGTGTCGCCCAAGGATATGGAAGAGCGCATGAAGAAGATGGCGCCCGCGGCATAGACGCTGTCTAAGTCTGTTTTTGAGGCGGGGCGGCGCGCCCCCGCCTTTTTTAGCCTATGCGGTGTATCTTTTATGGTACACTATACCGTCCGATTCGACTTATGCGGCGTCCAGTCCGGAAGGTTCCGCTGGTATTTTTTCGCACTGCCACTGGCGGCGAGCCTGCACGCGACTGGCTGAAGAGTTTGGTACAGGAAGAACGCCATGCAATTGGTACAGATTTGTTACGAGCTCAGTGGCGATGGCCGGTCGGGATGCCGCTGTGCCGGTCGATGGGCCGGGGCTTATGGGAGGTGCGGACCCAACTTCCCAGCAATCGTATTGCCCGTGTGATGATTTGCTTTTCTCACGGCCGGCTAGTGGCGCTACACGGATTCGTCAAGAAAACTCGCGCCACTCCGATCGATGAGCTAGAGCTGGCGCGCTCGCGACAAAAGGAGTTGGAAACATGACCAAAAGGAATTTGGGATCGAGTATCGATCAATTCCTGAGCGAAGAAGGCATCTTTGAGAAAGCTCAGGCGCAGGCCGTCAAGGAGGTTATCGCTTGGCAACTGGCGAAAGCTATGAAGAAGAAGAAGCTTTCCAAGAGTCGCATGGCCGCTTTGCTTAAAACGAGCCGTTCCCAAGTGGATCGAATCCTCGATCCGAAACGCGATATCACGCTCGGTAGTCTACAAAGGGCAGCGGCGCTGGTAGGACAGAAGGTGAGGGTTGAATTGGTGTAGACCCACTTGCTACTGCCTGATCCTCGGGTTCGCCACAGAGTACATCACGTCCGTCAGAAAGTTCACCGCGACGTAGGTCAACCCAATCGCCAGAATGCATCCCTGCACCAGGAAATAATCTCGTCCGGAGATCGCCTGAATGGTCAACCGCCCGATCCCCGGCCAGGAAAAAATCGTTTCCGTGACAATCGCGCCGGCCAGCAGCGCGCCGAATTGCAGCCCCAGAACCGTCAGCACCGGAATCATCGCGTTACGCAGCGCATGGCGATATACCACGGTGCGTTCGGGCAGCCCTTTGGCGCGGGCGGTCCGAACGTAATCCTGACTGAGTTCTTCCAGCATCGACGTGCGCACCATGCGCGTGAGGATGGCCGCCAGCGCGCTCCCCATGGTGATCGCCGGAAGCACCAGATTTGCGAACGATCCCGCCCCGGAGACGGGAAGCCATCCGGCCTTGATGGCAAACAACAGGATCAGGATCGGACCGAGCGCAAAGTTTGGAAACGACAGCCCGAAAAGGCTGACAACAGAAAGCGTGCGGTCGTCCCATCGGTTGCGGCGTCGAGCGGAGTGGACTCCAGCAGGAATCGAGAGCACCACGGCCACCAGCAAACTCGCCAGCGTAAGCTGAAGCGTATATGGATAACGCTGCTCCAGCAACTTTGTGACGGTCTGGTTGTAACGGATGGAGCGCCCGAGGTCCCCATGCAGCACTCCCTTCCAGTAGTGGATGTATTGCTCGCCCAGCGGCGCGTCGAGGCCGTAGAGATGGCGGGTGGCCGCGATGTCGGCGGGCGGTGCTCCCTCACCAAGCATTTGCGCGATGGGGTCCCCGGGGACCAGATGGATCATCAGGAAAACAAGGGAAACTACCAGCCAGATGACTGGAAGGGTATAGAGCACGCGTTGGAGAACGGGTTTCAGGATCAGTTCTCGGTTCTCAGGTCTCGGTTCTCAGGTCTCGGTTCTCAGTTGCGCTGCTGGCGCTCCATATCGCTGCATGAATTTGTTTCAAAGTTTCAAAGCTTCGAAAAATACTCACCGGGCGGCTTTGAAACTTTGAGAAACTTGCCACTTTGAAACCTAGAAGCTTTGAAAGCTGGACAACTTGCCCCAAGTCGTTCAATCTCCGCCATGCCGGGAGGTTTCCATCTCGGCTTCGGTTTTGGCTACTTTTTCAATTCTCACCTTCGCGATGCGGTGACCTTCCAGCTCTTCGACCGTGTAGCGGCGCCCTTCGAATTCAAACGACTCACGCAATGTCGGGAGGCGTTGCAAACGGGCAAGAATAAATCCGGCCAAGGTCTCAAAGCCCGCGTCGCGAGGCAATGACAGGCCGTATTGAGCATCCAGATCGCGGATGTTGACCGAGCCTTCCAGCAACAGCACCGACTCGTCCTCCAATGCAGGCTCGCTGGGCGAAACGTCGAACTCGTCTTCGATGTTGCCGACGAGCTGTTCAAGAATGTCCTCGACCGTGATCACTCCCGCGGTCGAGCCGAATTCGTCGACCACCACGGCGAGATGGCGGCGCCGCTCTTTGAACTCCGCCAGCAATTCCGCCAACACCTTGGTCTCAGGCACCACGACGACGTCGTGCATGATCTGGCCGATCTGCATGCGGCTGATGCGGGTTGCCGTCGTCTGGCCGAGATTGCTCAGACGAAGGCGCATCCAGCGCATAAGGTCCTTGTAATAAAGCACCCCGACAATATGCTCCGGTCCGCGCTGCGGATCATAAACCGGAATGCGCGAGTGCTGGCCTTCGACAACTCGAACCAGAGCTTCATCCAGCATCAGATCTGAGGGCAGAGAAAAGATGTCCGGGCGCGCCACCATCACCTCGCGAACCGTAATGCTGTCGAGTTCGATCGCGCTGTGGATCATCTCTTCCTGAAATTCGGGAATCTGCCCGAACTGGCGGCTGGCCGTGACGATCAGCTTGAGTTCATCGGGAGAGTGGACTGCACCACCGCGGCGCTGGGACTGGGCCCCGAACAGGCGGAGCACGAGCCCTCCCGAGCGGCGCATGAAGAACAGGATGGGGCGCGTGAGGGTAAGGAAGGCTTCCATGGGGGCCGCGACCGCAATTGCAATTTGCTCGGCGCGTTGCAGGGCCAGCGTCTTGGGAACCAGCTCGCCCAGAATCACGTGCATGTACGTGATCAGGCTGAAGGCAACGGCGATGGCAATGCCGTGAGCGTACACCGCTACGTGCGGCAACCGCTGTAGAAATTGCACGTTGCCGACCAGTCCGGCGACCATGGGTTCGCCGATCCAGCCCAGGGTCAGGCTCACCATGGTGATACCCAGCTGGACGCCATTGACCACCTCATCGAGACGGGAGTGCAGGCGCTGAACAATGCGCGCACCGATGCGTCCGGCTTCAATCAGCTGCTGAATCCGGGTGTCGCGCACGCTCACCAGCGAGAATTCGGCGGCGGCAAAAAATGCGTTGGCTGCCACGAGCAGAAGGATCACCAGGACCCGGAGCAGCACAAAGGCGATCATGGATGGGTAATTTTAACATTTGAAAGCAGTTGAGGAACTGCAGTTGCCAGCTGCCAGCACCCAGTTGCCAGTAATGAGTCACCTTTCAACGGTAGAGGGGATTTCGCGGCTACTCTCGCAGCGATGAACGTACCCCATCGGTGAAATTGCGGATCAGGGCTGGCAACCGGGTAGTGGCAACTGGTTTTCCGCTATCCTTTTTACAAACCTGCGGTCTAACCATCACAGAGCGGCGGGGTTACAACGTTCCGCCCTCTTTTCGCATCGCAAACGGCAATTCTCAGGAACTAAATCGACCCCGCCCTCGTACAAACCTATGACGGGCGGAAGTTAAGAGCGCCGGTGGAAAAACAAACGACCGTGCTCCCAATCTGCATTTGGCGATACCCACAGGAGGTTTTGTGAACGGTAACGGAAATACCAGGAAGAAGCGGCGCAGACTGATCATCTGGGGCAGCGTGGCGGCGGTCATTGTGCTGGCCATTGCAGGCGGAGTCTTCGCCGCGACCCGCGGCGGCACCAAAATCGATCCTTCGAAGCTCGCCAAGGTGGAAAAAGGAGACCTCGCCAAGAGCGTGGTCGCCACCGGCAAGGTCACGCCCATCATCAAGGTCGAAGTGAAGTCCAAGGCCAGCGGCATCGTCAAGAAGCTGCTCGTTGACTACGGCGACCACGTCAAGAAGGGCCAGTTGCTGGCACAGCTCGACAAGATTGAGATCGAAGCTCAGGTCGCACAATCGAAAGCCGCGCTGGAAGCGGCCGAAGCCAATCAGAAGAGTTCGCAGGCGGATTTCGAGCGCGCCAAGGTTGACGCCGAGGGGCCGGATGTTCCTCTGCTCAAGCGCGCCTACGAACGAAACGTAAACATGGCGAAGGACGGAGTCGTTTCGACTTCATCCCTCGAAGATGCGCAGAGGAACTACGAAATGGCGCTGAACAAACAGAACGTTGCCAAGGCCCAGGTGACGGTTCTGAAGGCGAAGATCGCCCAATCGCAAGCGCAAGTCGCGGAGGATGACGCCAACCTGAAGCAGTTGGAAGAGCAGCTCAGCTATACCGATATCACTTCGCCGATCGACGGTATCGTGCTCTCGCGCGATGTGCAGATGGGCGACGCGGTCAGCTCGATTCTCGTGTTGGGATCGACCGCCACGCTCGTCATGACCCTCGGCGACACCAGCGAAGTCTACGTGAAGGGCAAGGTCGATGAGAGCGACATCGGCAAGGTCTATCTCGGACAGCGCGCCCGCATCAAGGTCGAGTCGTTCAAGGACAAAACCTTCGATGGCAAGGTGACGAAGATTTCTCCGATGGGCGTGGAGAAAGACAATGTGACCACGTTTGAAGTCCGCGTCTCCATCCAGAACCCGGGTGGCGAACTGAAGGCCGAGATGACCGCCAACGCGGAAATCATTCTGGAAGAGCACAAGAACGTTCTCCAGATTCCTGAAGGCGCGATCCTCTACGACAAGGACAAGAAAGCTTCGGTTGAGATTCCCGATCCCAAGGGCAAAGATGGAAAAGACAAGGTTGCCGTCAACATCGGCATCTCGAATGGCGCCAAGACCGAAGTCCTCAGCGGATTGAAGGAAGGCGACCAGGTAGTTCTTCAGTAGAGCGGCGTCCGGCTTTCGGCCCGCGGGGATCTGTCATTCTGAGCGTAGCGAAGAATCTATGGACGTTGGCTGGCTTCGAGAAACTGCATAGATCCTTCGCTACGCTCAGAATGACAAAAGCACGAGATTCGTACCAACTCCGAGCCTGAGCGCCGAGTGCCGGAAGCCGAGTAAATTCTGATGACTCTCCGAGAAATTCTCCGCCAGGCCGTCGCGACCTTCCGGGCGCACAAGATGCGGACGGCGCTGACCATGCTCGGCCTGATCTGGGGCATCGCATCGGTGATTCTGCTCGTGGGGCTCGGACGAGGCTTCGTCGCGGACCAGAAGAAGCACATGGAATCCCTGGGCAAGGACCTGGTGATCGTGTGGGGCGGACGCACCAGTTCGCAGGTGGGTGGACGCGCCGCCGGTCGAGAAATCCATCTCAATGTGGACGACGCGAAACTGATCCGCGACGAGTGCTACATGATCAGAAACGTCAGCCCGGAGTTGCGCCGCACGATTCCAGAAGTCAGCCAGTACAACCTTGCGAACCGCGGCATCGTGGGCATGTGGCCGTCGTACCAGGAATTCCGCTCACTGAAAATTTCCGAGGGTCGCCTGCTTAACAACGACGACGAAAAAGAAGGCCGTCGCGTCCTGGTTCTCGGATCAAAAGCCTATCGCCAGCTCTTCCCCGGACAACCCGCGATCGGCGCAACCGTTCTTGTCAAAAGCATTCCCTACGCCGTGGTTGGCGTTCTGGAAGAGAAGAAACAGAATTCCAACTACAGCGGGCCCGACAACGATTATCTGTTCGCTCCCTACTCGGCGGTCTCCCGCGACTTTCCTCCGCCGGAGAAGCCCGGCGCCGGAATTGAGCGGGGATATCTCGACGACATTGTTTTCGAAGTATCGAATCCGGAAGAGCACGAAGAAGCCGTTTTGCAGGTGCGCCGCACGATTGCGCGCGTGCGCCACTTCGATCCGCTCGACAAAGACGCGCTCTTCATCTGGGACACCATGGACGGCGCCAAGCAACTCGCCAAAATCTTTGGTGTCGTGACTCTGTTCTTCGGCTGCGTCGCCATCGTGACCCTCTGCCTGGGCGGCATCGGCGTGATGAACATCATGCTGGTTTCCGTCACCGAGCGCACCCGCGAAATCGGCACACGCAAAGCCATGGGTGCGACCAAGCGCGATATTTTGCGGCAGTTTTTCGCCGAATCAGCCTTGCTCACCGTGGCCAGCGGAGTGTTGGGATTCGGCTTCGGCCTGGGCACCTGCGCCGCCTTGCAGGCGCTTCCCTTGCCCGACTTCGTTCCCCATCCGGTCGTTTCCTGGATTTCGATTATTGCTTCCATTTTGACCCTGTCTCTCATCACCGTGACCGCTGGCATGTATCCCGCCCAGCGCGCCGCGGACATGACCCCTGTGGAGTCTCTACGATATGAATAAGAAATTTCGCCTTCTGTCTTCCACCATCGTGTCCAGTGCAATCGCGCTGGTCGTCTTGTGCGCTTCCATGGCTTTCGCGTCGCAGCCGCAAGGTTCTTTCGAACGCACGCTGCAAGTAAGCGGCCCGGTTGATCTGGAAGTGCAGACCCACTCCGGCGACGTTACCGTGCGCGCCGGTTCGGCTGGATCGGTCATCATCCGCGGCAAAATCCACCTCAATAACAGCTGGTTCGAGGGCCGGCGCGAGGGCGATGTGCACGCCATCGAACAGAATCCGCCGATCCACCAGTCCGGCAATAGTGTCCACGTCGACTACGTGGACTTTCACAATATCTCGATTGACTACGAGATCACGGTCCCCGCCGACACGACCGTGCGCTCACGCAGTGGATCGGGCGACCAGATTGTCGAGGGCACCAAGGGCAATGCTGATATCCAGACCGGTTCGGGCGACATTAAACTCTCGAATCTTACGGGAGACATTCACGTCCAGACCGGCTCCGGCAACGTGCGCGCGCATTCCATCTCCGGCCCGGTGCATGGCGGCACGGGCAGCGGAGACATTGAAGTTGCGGAAACCGGCTCCGGCGACGTTGACCTGCACACCGGGTCGGGGAACATCACCGCGCGCGGCGTCCAGGGCGGCTTCCGCGGAGAAACCGGCAGCGGCGATATCACGGCCGAAGGCACCCAGACCGGATCGTGGGAGATGCAGACCGGCTCGGGCAACGTTCGCGTCCACCTGCCCGGAGACGCCAAGTACGATGCCGACATTTCGACCAGCTCCGGATCGATCGACGTCGATGCTTCGGTCGAGACGACCGTGCAGGGACGCGTAGGAGACTCGCACAAGTCCGTTCGTGGCAAAGTACGCGGCGGCGGACAGTTGCTGCGCGTACGCACGGGCTCGGGAGATATTCACGTCGGGTAATTCCCGGCCACGGTTTTACACGGATGAACACGAATAAATCCAGTAATTGATTTGTTTTTGATCCGGGAAGATCCGGGAAGATCCGTGCAAATCCGTGGCAAAAGATTTCGATTTAACAAGCCATGTTCATCAAGGAACTCATCTCGCAAGGCTGGCAATCGCTGATGCGCGACCGCACGCGCTCGGCGCTGACCATGCTTGGAATCGGCTGGGGACTGGTTTCAGTCGTGCTCTTGTTGGCATACGGACAAGGCCTGGGCGGATGCGTGCTGCACGCTTTCCTGAACATGGGAAACAACGTCATCGTGCTGTGGCCCGGGCAGACCAGCATGCAGGCCGGCGGTCAGCGCGCAGGCAAGAAGGTGAGCTACGAACTGGAAGATGTGGCCGCCATCCGCGACGAAGTTCCTTTTGTGCGCGCGGTGAGCGGAGAGATCGACCGCGACTTCGGATTCAAGATCGGCACTCGCGTGGTTTCCATCCAGACTCGCGGAGTGGATTTGCCCTACGGGCAGATGCGCAAGCTCGACATCGCCGATGGCCGCTACTTCAACGAAAGCGATTTCACCGATCATCATCGCGTGGTAATTCTCGGCTACCAGGCGGCCAAGAAAGTATTTCAGGGCGCGCCCGGCGCAGGCCAGCACGTGGAAATCGGCGGCCTCGATTTCGAAGTCATCGGCACCATGCGCAACAAGATTCAGGACTCCATGTATCAGGGCCCGGACAACGAAAATGCTTTCATTCCCTTCGCGCTGATGCGAGACCTGAAGAACATTCGCGACCCTGACGAGATCATCATTCAGCCGACCGCGCCGGAACTGAACAAGAAAGCGCTGATGGGTGCGCGCGAAGCCGTAGCGCGGCGCCATCACTTCGATCCCAAAGACGACAAAGCCATGCCCGAATGGGACACCATCGAAGACCGCAGCATGATCAACGCGTTCTCCTACGGATTGCAGGCCGTGCTCGGGCTGATCGGCGTCTGTACGCTCGCCGTCGGCGGCATCGGCGTGATGAACATCATGCTCGTTTCAGTCACCGAGCGCACCCGCGAGATCGGATTGCGCAAGGCCATCGGCGCCCGCCCGCGGCACATTCTGGTGCAGTTCCTGCTGGAGGCTTTAGTACTCACGTTCGTCGGCGGATTGATCGGCATGGCGGTCGCGGAACTTCTGACCTGGGTCATCCCGCCGATGCCGCTGTACGACGAGTTCTACAAGACCACCGACCACGAAGGCGCGATCTTCCTTCACGCTTCGATGGCCGTGATGCTTATTTCTTTCATGCTTCTCTCGATGGTCGGGGTCGTTTCCGGCTTCTTCCCTGCCCTGAAAGCATCGAGGATGAATCCGATTGAAGCGCTGAGGTACGAATAGGCCGAACAGATATTCGTGCGTTAACCGAAACCAGTCCTGCGGTGTCTTTAAATAGTGAGGACACGGGCAACTGATTTCGCCGAAGTGCACTCTGTTTCTGATTATGCGTGTCGTTTGGGACATTCTCGGGCAGATCTTCCGCAACCTGTGGGCGCATAAGCTGCGCTCGTTTCTCACCATGTTCGGCATCGCCTGGGGTGTGGGGTCGCTGCTGCTGCTGGTGGGGGTTGGCGAAGGCTTCCGCTCGGGCAACAAGCGGGAACTCGCTGAGTTCGGCCGCGACATCATGTTTCTGTTCCCTGGGCGCGCTCCAGCGGTCAAGGGCAACATGGGATCGGCCCGGTCGTATCTGCTTACTTATGACGACTACAAGGATGTCCGCACCCAGGCCGGGCACGTGCGCACCGCTTCTCCCGTCATTTCGCGCAGCGACATCCACCAGGTCAGCGAATTCGCCACGGCCGGCGTCGAAATCATGGGCGTCGAGCCGCAACTGAACCAGATCAGCTATCTTCCGCTCAATGCGGGGCGCTGGCTCAACGAAATGGATTCCGCCCAAAGGCGCAACGTGATCGTGATGGGCGAGGGTCTGGTGAAGGCCCTGTTCCCCGGCCGGCCGGCGGTGGGAGCATTCATCCTCCTGAACGGCGAGCGCTTTGAAGTCATCGGCACGATTCCGCATCTTGGTCGAGGCAACAATACGTGGCTCAACATGCGCGGCTATATCCCCTACTCGGTGATGGCCACTGATTTTCCCTTGAAAGGTGAAAACCACCAGAATTCGATCTCGTTCATCGAGTACCAGCCGCTGGTCACCGCCGATCATTTGCTCGCAAAACAAGAAGTCCACAGGATCGTCGCCCGCAACCACGACTTCGATGAGAGCGACCAGAACGCCTTTGACGAATGGGATTCGATCCAGGAATCGAAAATGGTGGGAACGATTTTCGATGTCATGAATGTGTTCCTGGGAACTGTGGGGATGGTCACGCTGGCACTGGGCGCGATCGGCGTGATCAATATCATGCTGGTATCGGTCAGCGAACGCACGCGGGAGATCGGGCTGCGCAAAGCGCTCGGCGCCACCAACCGCAGCATTCTGTTTCACTTTTTTCTGGAGGGACTGCTGCTCACGCTGGGCAGCGGATTGCTTGGCCTCACATTCGCGGGCGGCTTAATGGCACTGGCCGGCGGAATTCAAGGGCCGGGAGGATTCGATCCGCCCAAGCTCGTGCCCATGTCGGCGCTGCTGGCGATCGGCAGCCTGACCGTGGCCGGCGTGGTTGCGGGACTTTATCCCGCCCGCAAAGCCGCCATTCTTCAGCCCGTAGAAGCCCTGCGGCAGGAGTAAGGGATTGGCAGTGCACTACACGGCAGTGCACTACACGGCAGTGGACGACATTGTCATTCCGAGCGAAGCGAGGAACCTGGGTTCTTGCCGGCGCCAACCAGAGACCGAGGTCCCTCGCTACACTCGGGATGACAGCTTTACTTCGTCACATTCGAAAACCTTATGCTCCGCGATCTGATCCAGGAAGCCTACGGCGCAATGCGCCACAATCGCCGGCGTACCGCGCTGACCATGCTCGGCATGGCCTGGGGCATCGCCACGGTTGTCATGCTGTTGGCGTACGGCAACGGCTTCGGACAGGCCTGCGCCAACATCTTTGCTAACTTCGGCAACAAGCTCGTCATCGTGGTCCCCGATCGCACCTCGATGCAGGCTGGTGGCCAAAAGGCCGGCCAACTGGTTCGCTTCACTCTTGATGATCTGGACACGCTGACCACCAATCTTCCGCAGATCAACCAGATCACGCCGGAGGTCGGCAAGCAGTGCAGCGTGCAATACGACAACCGCGTCTTCACCTTTCCCGTCACCGGTAACAATCCCAACGTAGAGCAGGTCCGCTCTCTCAAGATGGGGCAGGGCCGCTTCTACAACATGGAAGATCAGGTACAACGCGCGCGGGTCGCGGTCATCGGGTCGGAGGCGAAAGACAAGCTCTTCTCCGGGCGCAACGCGCTGGGAGAGTACATTCGTCTCGATGGCCTGAGCTTTGAAGTCATTGGAGTGCTTGCAGCCAAGATGCAGGAGGGAAACGACGACATCAACCGCGTCGTCTACGTTCCCTTCAGCACGATGAGCGATCTGAAGGCCACGCACTACCTCGACACGATCTGGTTCACTTATCAAACTCCCGAGTACGAGAGCCTCGAGCAAACGGTGCGCACAATCCTGGCCACGCAGCACAAGTTCAACCAGACCGATCAGCAGGCAGTACACGTATTTAATCTGATGACGCAGGTCCATCAGTTTGAAATCATCACCATCGGATTGAAGATCCTGATGGGCTTCATCGGCACACTGACCCTCGGCATCGGGGGCGTCGGGCTGATGAACATCATGCTGGTGTCGGTGACGCAGCGCACGCGCGAGATCGGCGTGCAGAAGGCGTTAGGCGCGCAGCGGCGATACATCCTGATGCAGTTTCTCGCGGAAGCACTTACCATCACCTTCATCGGAGGCCTGCTCGGCGTGATCTTGGCCTATGCAGTCGCGCTATCCGTGGGCCGGCTCACTCTGTACAGCGCCTTTGCCAAAAACGGCGAAGCCGGCGACATCCGCCTGATGATCGCTCCGGGAACGTTGATTGCATCCACGCTGATTCTTGCCGCCGTGGGATTGATCAGCGGCATGATCCCTGCCTTTCGCGCCTCGCGGCTCAATCCGATCGAAGCCTTGCGGCACGAGTAGCGGCCGCCGCGATCTCCCCATACAATCGTCAATGTCCCCAGTCGAAGACGCCCGGGTGCCCCACGTCTCGCTTTTGAGACGTGGGGATTGCGCACCCGTATGAAAAATCCCCACCTTCTCGCGCACAGAACGCGCGAGAAATGGGGCACCCTTTACGCGTGACCCTCGGAAGTTCTAAGCCCACTATTAAATCGATTCTCTTGTCCCGGTGTTCCGTTTTCGTAACTCCCCGACGATTGTTTTGTTTTGCACAGAGCGACTTTGTATCCTCCGCTGAGTTAGTCACTGTTTATGTTTCAGCCCCAGAGATTTCGGCCGGGCCCTTGGTCGGAACCTTCCCTCAACCAAACAAGCCACCTCGAAGGAGAAACTGTGAATCGTAGAATCGGTGTGTTTCTGCTCGCAATCGCGTCAATGATTTCCCTCGCGGCTCTCCCCGGCCGCGCCGAATCAGTGATGACGCGCCACGTACGACAAGCCACCCTCACCGGCCAGGCCCGCCTGGTCGGCCATCTGCCCGCAAGCCAGGTCCTGCAACTGGATATCGTTCTGCCCATCCGCGACCAGGCCGGTCTCGACAACTTTCTCGCGGATTTATACAGCTCGCCCGTTCCCAACTTCCGTCACTTCCTCACGCCCGCTGAATTCACTGAGAGATTCGGCCCGACCCAGAGCGACTACAACGCAGTCGTGCAATATGCGCTGACCCACGGGCTCGCGGTCGTCGGCGGATCCCGCGATGGCATGGAAGTTCAAGTCCGCGGACCGGTTTCGGCGATCGAGTCGGCATTCCACGTGAACCTGATGACCTTCCAGCATCCCACCGAGAATCGAATCTTCTACGGCCCGGACCGCGAACCGACCACAGACCTGGGAATCGATCTCTGGCACATCTCAGGACTCGATAACTTCTCAATTCCCCATCCGTTGTTCATGAAGAAGAGCGACTACGCCAAGGCGCACGCCATCAGCCCTGACAAAGTCGTCAGCCACGCCACCACCGGCTCCGGCCCGTCCGCGTCCTTCCTCGGCAGCGACATGCGCGCGGCCTACTACGGCAGCACGGCGCTCAACGGATCCGGTCAGAACCTGGGATTGTTCGAATATCTCGGCACCGACCTGGCTGATCTGACGACCTACTACAACAACGTCCACCAGACCAACACCGTGCCGATCACGCTGCTCTCGACCGACGGAACCAGCACCAGCTGCGTCGATTCCCGCTCCGGCGGACGCTGCGACGATACCGAGCAGACGCTCGACATGACGCAGGCCCTGGGCATGGCTCCGGGTCTTGCGAGCCTGGTGATGTACGTTGGCTCCAGCGACACGGCAATCATCAGTTCGATGACCACCCACAGCCCGCTGCCGACCACAATCGGCTGCTCCTGGGGATGGACGCCGGCTGATCCCACAACCCTCGATCCGTATTTCCAGAAAATGGCCGCTCAGGGACAGAATTTCTTCGCGGCCTCTGGCGACAGCTCGACTTGGTCGAAGAGAAATGAAGCGTGGCCTGCGGACGATGCCAACATCGTCTCAGTCGGCGGCACCGACCTCACCACCGCCAGCGCAGGTGGCGCGTGGAAGTCGGAAACCGCGTGGGTCGACAGCGGCGGCGGAATTTCTCCCGACAACATCAAGATTCCGTCATGGCAGTCGCAGGCGGGCGTGATCAATTCCAGCAATAAAGGATCGACCACACTGCGCAACGGCCCCGACGTTTCCGCCAACGCAAACTTCACCTTCTACGTTTGCGCCGACCAGACCACCTGCACGGCTAATGAGTACGGCGGCACCAGCTTCGCCGCTCCCATGTGGGCCGGATACATCGCGCTGGTCAATCAACAACTGAAGACCAATGGCTTCTCGACCATCGGCTTCATCAATCCCTATCTCTACACCTTCGGACTCAGTTCCAGCCATGCCACGGACTTCCACGACATCACCAGCGGCAAGTCGGGCAGCTACTCGGCTGTGACCGGCTACGATCTGGTGACCGGATGGGGCAGCCCCAACGGAACTGGATTGGTAAACGCGCTGGTGGGAGAAAACTAGATCGAGTCTGCAAGCAGGATGGCCCGGAGTCGAAGACTCCGGGCTTTTTTATTTGCATCACGAGATAGGAGGGTGGCCCATTCAAGCCCGCCTTTGGCTTGAGTGGGGCGGCAAGTGAAGCTGAGATCCCCGTGGGTGGCCCATCCTTTCGCGTATTTTGCGAAAGGGTGGGATAAGTAAACTCCGTCCCAACTCATCAAGCTATGATGGATGCGTCCGAAATCCCACCCTTTGAAAAGCACAAAGGGTGCGCCATCCACCGCCATATATGCCAATCTTTGGCAACGGTCTTGCCTTTTCATGACAACTAAGGGAGTCTGCTTTTGTTCAATGTCCGCACGGGTGAAACCAACCTAGGATTTTCATAAGGAGACAAAAAATGACCAGCAAGATTCGTACGTTGATTGCAATGGCAGTACCAGTCTTGGCCTTCGTCCTGGCGCCGAGCGCAGCCAGGGCGCAGAGCTATACCGGCAACTATCCAGTAGCAGTGACCCAGGCGAAAGGTGGAATTGGCGGCACCATCCTCCTCGGCAACGAAAACTTCTGCCTGGAGCTGACCGACGATGGCGACTTCGGCAGGCCGCACAGCGGCACGGCCACGCTGGGGGATTACGAAGGCGGCACGCTTACCGGTGGGGAGTTCTACGTTCTCGGCAACATGATCTTTGTGAACTTCGCGGTAGGCTC
>DASXDY010000065.1:0-3061 GCA_036490405.1 Candidatus Sulfotelmatobacter sp.
TCGACGCCGAGTTCGCGGGCAATGTCACGTAGCGGGCGTTTGGCTCCTTTGTACTGCATGGCCGAAGTGCGGGAGACGACACGCAAGTTGCGGTTCTTTGCGAGAGCAGTGATGAGTTCGTCGGTCATGCCGTCGGCGAAGTATTCCTGAGACGCATCGCCGGAGAGGTTGGCGAGCGGGAGGACGGCGAGGGAGTGGATTTGCGGACTCGCGGTTCGGAAAAGGCGGTTGCGGAAGAGGAAAGTCAGAATGCTGGCGAGGAGTAGGCAGACGGTCAGGGCCAGCGTGAGTTTTAGATTGGATCTGGTCGGGATTTCAGGCGTGGCGGCCGTGGCTGGACCTCGGCCCGATACCTCCGGGCCGCCGACCGGACGAGGCGTCCGCTCCTCCATGGGCTCGGGTGACTGCGATGCTCCGTTTTTTTCGGCTACGAAGCGGTAACCCTTTCCCGTGACAGTTTGGATAAAGCGCGGATTTTCGGGGTCGTCTTTCAGGGTCTGGCGGATTTTGCGGATGGCGGTGTTGATGCCGTGCTCGGTGTCGACGAAAACATCTTTGCCCCAGAGGCGGTCGACGATTTCCTGGCGAGAGACGATAGTGTCGTTCTTCTCGGCCAGCAGGAGCAGGAGTTCGAGGGGAATCCGCTCGATCCTGGCCGCCTGACCGTTGCGCCGCAGTTCAAAGCGCGCCCGATCCAGCTCAAATTCGCCGAACTTGTACGGAAGCCCCGCCATACCTACCTACCGCCGCGCCCATACTATAGCACCGGGACCGGTGCGATGGCCGAAAGCCCTTGCGTAATCAGAGGTTTACGGCTTCACCCCACACTTCACCGAATCTTCACCTGCTCTGCATTGCGGCGGTTCGCTCTCAAGGGCACGATGTGCGGCGAGAGTTGCACTCCTTGTGGGCAGCAACCCTGAATATTCGATTCTTGACGGAGATTTTGAAAATGAAAACGCTAAGAAAACTCTCGATGATGGTAGGAGCAATCACGGTCGTAACCATGATGGCGGCGAGCGCCTTCGGGTGCGGGGAAATGGCAAACGGGAAGGCCACAGTGAAGAATCAAGCTTGGCAAGCGAACGAATTCGGATCGCCGGCGCTTCGGTTGATCAGCGACCAAAACGATCCGATCGTGGGGATGTGGAAGACCTCGTGGACGTCGGGTGGGGCTCAAATCGATAACGGATTTTCCATCTGGCATTCGGACGGGACCGAGATCAACAACTCCGGTGGCCGGGCACCGATAACTGGCAGCATCTGCTTAGGAGTGTGGAAGAAGAACGGTGCAAGTCGCTACAGACTCAACCACGTTGGCATCTCCTGGGATCCGACCGGGACGGTGGAGGTAGGAGTTGCGAACATCACCGAGGAAATCGTGCTGGGATCCTCGGGGAATACGTTTAGCGGAACTTTCACCATTACGCAGTACGACATGAATGGCAATGTCCTCGCCGTCGTTCCAGGGACCATCACAGGAACTCGGGTCGATCTGAGCACCGTGGTTAACACTCTCTGAGTTGGCTGCTTAGCGGGCCATTCAGACGTCCAACGCGCGCAACGCCGCAACCGGAAGGGAGCGGAATTGCGCGCGCGTCGTTTAACGGTACTGGTCTTCCCGGGCCCCACGATGCTCGCATGCGCTGCGCGCAGCCCGGCGTCAGGGGCCTGCATCGAAGCGCGATGGTTAATTACTTCCCCGGGTTTAAGGCGGCTTGAATTGTTGCTGTTGAGACTTCGTCTCCGCGGAAATATTTTGGATGGTCTTTTGATTCCCGGTTAGCGGATTTCATCTCTGGCATCGCTTCGTAGGGCTTCGAGTAATCGTTGGCAGCGTTCCAGAAGAGGAAGCCGACTCCACCTTTAGCTTTCGAAGTCTCAACCTGAATCTTGATGTATTCCGGAGAGTAAGTCTTCGTGCGCCAGTGGAAGGCTTGCAGCCAAGGGCGAATCACGACTCCCGTCGCACGGTTTCCGTCCGGATGAGTGATCAGTTCGAAGCGGTCCATCGATTCGCCAATGAAGTGCGCGGGCTCGTCCCCAGGGCGGGCGATGTTATCCATGCCGAAAAAGTGTGAGGGATAGATCATCGGGCTGAGCACATCGCAATATTTGGCCATTTGCACGATGTCCTGGCCGGTGTGTGAGAGATCGACCTGGCGCTGCCAGGCCATTACGCCGAACACGTCGAGGGAGAGGAGTACACCGGTTGGGTGAAGTTCGCCGTAGGCTTTTTTGAGGAAGCCGGCAATCACGTCGGCACGTTGCGGGCCGTGCGCTTTTGCGACCTGGCAGCCTGTCTTTCGCGCCTTCGGCGCTGATTGGTCTTTGGCTGCCTCTTTCCCACGGCTTGCGCCGTGGGCTGCACTCTTTCGCCCCGTCGGGGCTGCGTCTGCACCGCTGCATGATTGATCGGGATCGGCGTCAGCCTGCGCAACCCCAGCTTGCGCCGGATCCTGTTGCCCCTGGAATACGAACTGGGCGTCTTTCTGGTCGCCTTCTGCTGGGAACCTTACATAGTCGAACTGAATTTCATCCACGCCGAGCGAGGCCACATGCTTGGCCAGCGCGATGTCGTAGTCCTGAACCTTAGGATTCGAAGGATCGGTCCATACCAGCTTGCCGTTTTCGCGCCAGGCGGTGTGGTTCTTGCGAGACTGAACCGCCAGTTCCGGATGCGTCACGACCAGATGCTCGTCGCGGAACATGGCGATGCGGGCGATGGCGTGCATGTTCTCCTGGTGCAGGAAGTGTACAAACTTCGGTACATCGTGGATGTAAACCTTGTGCTCGCCCAGCAGCGGGTGCTCGAATGGAATATTCACGCTGCCATCGGAGTCTTTAATGTCGAAAACCACCGCATTTCCCCCGACTTCGCGCCAATGCTTGATGATCCGCAGGCCATGGTCGCTGGCCACCATCACTCCGGTCAGGTAGATGGCGCGGACTTCGAAGTCGCGGGCGACAGGAACTGTTTTTTCCGTAATTGGGGCTGGGAGGATGCCGGGGATGATGATATTCTCGTTCGCCTTAAGGATGTTGCTGGCCTCGGACTTGT
>DASXDY010000069.1:0-47726 GCA_036490405.1 Candidatus Sulfotelmatobacter sp.
AAGCGTCTCGCCTTAGTGCGCGGGCACACGGATTCCGACGTGGTGCTGTTGCGCGATCAGGGAAAGTAACAGCCGTAAGCTCACTCAAATCGGCGAAGCAGACATTCCACAAATACGAAGGGCGGCCATTTCTGGCCGCCCGTATTTGTAACCTGCTTGGAAGCGGGTTAGACGCCCTTGACGTTCTCAGCTTGCCAGCCCTTGGGGCCTTTGACCACGTCGAACTGGACCTGCTGACCTTCTTGAAGGCTGCGGAATCCGCTGGCCTGAATGGCGGAGAAATGTACGAATACATCCTCGCCGTTCTGGCGGCTGATGAATCCATAGCCCTTGGCATCGTTAAACCACTTCACTGTTCCTGTTTCCATGTTGGTGCAATTTCCTTTTTTGTTGATGTAGCGCTGAATCTTTCAGGATTCTTCTGCAGGCAGGTCACACGCTGGGTTAAGCGGAGATGCTTGTACGAAGGAACTCTAAAGTCAAACGCAGCTTAATTATAAAGGATTAGGCAGCAAGAAGGCTACAAGATTCGTTGAGATGGCAGCATAAACAACTGATAAATATGATGTTATGGAGGTTTGCGTGACGAAATTTAGAGCCGCATGGTTGCCACCTTTCGCGAAAACAATCATCATAAGAAAACATGCGATTAAGATTTTTCTTACTCCTGATCCTGCTCGCCGCCACAACGTGCTGGGCTGGGATCGTCGATAACGTCCGCATTGCCCTCGAGCAGAACAACTTTTCGGCGGCGCAGGCCGCGTTGAATGCCTACCGCAGCCAGCGAGGCGTGGATGGCGAATACCTGGAAGGCCTTTCCTGGATGGGGCGCGCGGCACTCGATGCGCGGCAATACGATCAGGCAGCAGACTATGCCAAGCAGACGAAAACATTGGCGCTGGAGCAATTGAAAAAGCGTCCGCTGGATGCCGAACCGCATTTGCCGCTCGCTCTGGGCGCCGCGTTTGAAGTGCAGTCGCAGGTGCTGGTCGCGCGTGGGGCCAAGCCGCAGGCGATTGCGCTTCTTGAATCCGCGCGGAAGACGTATGCCAATACTTCGATCGCTGAGCGCTTGCAGAAGAACATCAATGTACTCTCCATTCAAGGAACCGTTGGGCCGGCTTTGAGGTCGGATCAGTTTCTGGGATCGGCATTGCCGGTGGCGGCGCAGTTGAAGGGATCGCCCGTGTTACTGTTTTTCTGGGCGCATTGGTGCGGAGACTGCAAGGCGGAGGCTCCCATCATCACCCAACTGCGCTCGGAGTTTGCGACGAGGGGACTGAAGGTCATCGGCCCCACCCGCTATTACGGATACACCGCGCAGTCCGAGCACGCCCCGCAAGCAGAAGAGTTGCAGTATATCGACGCGGTGCGGCGGCGGTTCTATTCAGGTTTGCTCGACATGCCTGTGCCGATCAGCAAGTACAACTTCGACCGCTACGGCGCTTCGACGACGCCGACCCTTGTGCTGCTCGACCGGGCGGGCAAGGTGGCGATGTACCACCCCGGAGCGCTGCCGTATGCGGAACTACGGGCGGAGATCGAAAAGGTCGCGCGATAGATCAGCGGCGGGATGTTCCTTGCGTTATGGATCAGCCGGCAAGCTTTTCCATCTCTTTTTCGTCGATCACCGGAACGCCCAACTCCTTTGCCTTTTCGAGCTTGGAACCGGCGTCGGTACCGGCGACCACATAATCTGTTTTCTTACTGACCGATCCCACCACTTTGCCGCCGGCATCTTCAATCAGTTTCTTCGCTTCATCCCGGGTGAAGTGTGCCAGAGTTCCTGTGAGTACGAATGTCTTGCCGGCGAGTTTGGTGCCGCGCTCTTTCTTCTCGCCTGTAAGCGTGAGCTTGGCCTGGCGCAGGCGGTCAACCAGCTTTCGATTCGCAGGATTGCTGAAGAACTCCGCGATGCTCTCGGCGATCTTCGGGCCGACTTCGCCTACATTTTGCAGTTCTTCGACGCCCGCATTTTCGATCCCCTCCATGGACCCGAAGTGTTCAGCTAGAAACTGCGCGGTGCGCTCGCCCACCATGCGAATTCCCAAACCGTAAATAACTCGCTCCAGTGGAAGCTTCTTCGAGTTCTCGATTTCATCGAGAATGTTCTGCGCGGATTTGTCGGCGAAGCGTTCGAGACTCAGCAGGTTGTCTTTGGTCAGGTCGTAAATGTCAGCGACATTTTTCACCAGGCCCCGTTCGATCAGTTGCATGACCAATGACTCGCCCATGCCGTCGATATTCATGACGCCACGGGATGCGAAGTGCAGGATCGTTCCCATCAGCTTCGCGGGGCAATTGGCGTTGACGCAGCGGTAATCCACCTCGCCCTCGGTGCGGACGACTTTCGTTCCGCACACCGGACACTTTTCCGGAGCGTTAACGGCTTCTTTCCCGCGCGGATGATCCTTGTCGACTTCGACGACCTTCGGAATTACGTCCCCGCCGCGCTCGACCCGGACCCAGTCGCCGATCTTCACGCCGAGGCGTTCGATCTCATCCATGTTGTGGAGGGTCGCGTTGCGAACGGTCGTGCCGCCGATCGGAATCGGGGCAAGCTCCGCGACCGGTGTCAGTTTTCCCGTGCGGCCGGTCTGCCAGCGAATATTTTCCAGCTTCGTAACGCCTCCGCGAGCGGCGTATTTGTAGGCGATTGCCCATCGCGGCGCTTTGCCGGTGAAACCAAGTTCGTCTTGTAGTCCGGTGCGATCGACCTTTACGACGATGCCGTCTATTTCGTAGGGCAGAGAATCGCGCTTGCCCTCCCATTGCTGAATGAACCCCCAGACTTCTTCCATCGAATGGACGAGCTTGTGGTTTGGATTAACTTTGAATCCGGCTTTTTCGAGTGCGGTTAACGTTTCGGAATGGCGGTCGAAGTAAGTACGGCCGCGTTCGAGCAGGATGTAAGGAAAGAAATCCAGGCGGCGCTGGGCGGTGACGTTCGCATCGAGCTGGCGCACGGTTCCGGCAGTAAAGTTCCGTGGATTGGCGAATGTAGCCAGGCCGCTGCGCTCGCGCTCTTCATTCAGCTTCTTGAAGGCGGCGGTCGGCATCAGCAACTCGCCGCGGGCTTCGAATGTCGCAGGCAGGCCCGCTTTCTTGAGCTTGTCTTTCGGAATCGACAAAGGAATCGAGCGGACCGTCCGCACATTCAACGTGACATCCTCGCCGGTTGTGCCATCGCCGCGGGTCACACCGCGCGCAAGATGGCCGTCTTCATACGTCAGGGCCAGCGACATGCCGTCAAGCTTGAGTTCGCAAACATAATCCACATCTTTGCGGCCGGTGAGTTCGTGCACGCGGTGCTCCCAGGCGCGCAGTTCGTCTTCGTTGTAGGTGTTGTCGAGCGAGAGCATCGGCGAGGAGTGGCGCACTTTCACGAAGCCTTCGCGCGGCTTGCCGCCGACGCGCTGGGTAGGCGAATCCGGTGTGATAAGCGTGGGATGCTCGCCCTCCAGATCTTTCAGTTGCTGCATCAGCTTGTCAAAATCAAGGTCGCTGATTTCCGGCTGATCGAGGACGTAGTAGAGGTATTCGTGGTGACGAATTTTCTCGCGCAGGGATTCGATCTTCTTTTCGGCGTCTTTTGCGGAGGGCATTGCAGGAAGAATTATATGCGGGAGGTCGGGCGCTATTCATGCCCATGCAACGCATGCCCTGAGAGCGTATCTCAACCCGGCGTTGCAGCACCGGGCTATTCCGGGCACCCCTGAGAGGCACGATCCGTTCAGGAAATCGGATTTTTTGGCGTCTACTTTGCTCCGCCCGTCACACCCGGAATCTGCACCCGCACGAATCTCGGCTTGTAGTCGTTCGCGCACACCAGGTCCGAGCCGTTGTTGGCGTTCACGTTGTACGAAACAAGGATGCCATCTGCACCGGTGAATTCCGTGTGCGCTTTCGCGTTATAGGCGACGAGCGTTCCGACCTTGCATCCGTTGGCGCCGGCTTCGGGCGCGGTGTAGACCGTCGTCTTGTTTGACCACGGGCCTTGCGGACTACACGAGTACCAAGTGGTCACCGCATTCCACAGAGGAAACGGCGGATTCACCGGGTCCATGCCTGTCATCAGATAGAATGTGCCTCCGTTGAAGCTCATGGAGTCCACTGAGTACTCGGGCGTGACTGCGGCCACTCCCGACATGGCAGTTGCATTGGACTCTCCCGCCAGCCACTTTTTCTGGGTTGCATTCCAAAACTGCCACTTGGCGGCGTTGGTCAGATTGTTGATGGAGTTCGTGCGCGCAATGTAAGGAGTCTTGGTGTTTGTCCCCGGATCTTTCAGGCCGTAGATGTAGAAGAAAGTTCCCGCCTGCATGATCTTCGTTCCCCAGGTAAGGCTGGTGTCTAGGCCGGCGACAGGAGTGATAGAAACGGTCGCGAGGCTCGGCCACGATAGGGTCGCGACGGAATGCCCAACAAACTTGAAAGCGCCCGTCCATTCCATCAGCATGATCTTGATCTGATAGGTGCCCGGCGAGGGCTGGTAGACGTAGCCGCCGCCGACCCAGAACCAGTCGCTCTTGTTCTTTGGGACGAAATGAGAAGTCGTCGCCGGAGGATAGCCGACGGTAGTCCAGGAGCCGTTAGTTCGATTCAGGATCGTGAGCGAATTGTGTGCAGTGAAAATATCATTTGCCCGCAGGCGCGTCGTAGGATTCACAGTGCCGATATAAGAGTCCGACCACATGAATAGATTCGTGCCGTCGGGCAGCGGCAAGGAATAGGTGCCGTCCGCGCCGGTCCATCCGGGGCCATTTTGGGTCGCGTATCCGTCGAAGGTCGCATCGACTGTGGCTGGGGACGGATTTCCCGGTAGAGTGCATTGCGCAGCGGCTGACGTGAGGATGAAAAGTGCGGATAGCAAGGCGGCTGATAATTTCATGGTGTTACGTTCTCCACACCGAGGAAGTTCGGACAGGGTATCTGATTCCGGGGCAGCGCAATAGAGACGAATTACCCTCGCAGCTTCGCCAGGGAGTCCGCGATGACGAAAACTGGAACTGGATCTGCCGAGCGACATCTCCGAGTCGAGCCTGCAGGCCCTGAAGCTGAACCAACGGCCCTTGCAAGCTCGCCCCGCTTATGCCAAATTAAGGTTCCCTGCCAAAGCAGTTCCTCTGGAACGAGAACGATATGCCGAAGAGTGCCCACAGCGATATTCCCCACGAGCCTTACGCCAAGCAACTGCCGGTCGCGCTGCTGAATGCGTTCAACACCAACAATCGCATTAATCATTACCTGATCGATAATCTTCCTCCGGCCGCGTGGAAGGCGAGGCCCGCAGACGGCAAAGGGCGCACGATTGCCGCGATCGTCGCCCATATGCACAACGTTCGCGTGATGTGGCTGAAGACGGCGAAAGCCGAGGAAGTTCCCGAACCGCTCGATCGCGGCACGATCACCCCCACCCAGGCACTGCGAGGGCTGGAGAGCAGCCGCCATGCCTTGAGCGTTGTCATCATCCGGGCCATCGAGAGCGACGGCCGAATCAGGAATTTCCGCCCGGACGCCGCCGGCTTCATCGGGTATCTTATTGCGCACGACGCTCATCATCGCGGGCAGATTGCCATGCTCGCCCGCCAACTAGGCCATCCTTTGCCGCAAAAAGCAATGTTTGGCATGTGGGAGTGGGGCTCGCGCTGAGTTCCTCTCGCGTCGGGTAAAATCCAACTTCCTTATGCGCAAGGCGGCGCTGCTCTACAACCCGGACTCCGGCGGACGCAGACGGCAAGCCGAGTTGGAATCCGCGCTCTCGATTTTCCGCGGCGGCGGTGTGGAAGCAGACCTTCTTCCCACCAATTCACCGCAACACGCGGAAGACGAGGCCCGCAGGGCGATCGCGCTGGGTGCAGACACGATCTTCGCCTGCGGCGGCGACGGAACCATTCACAACATCATTCAGGTACTCGCGGGGACGCAGGTCGCGCTCGGCGTGTTGCCGATGGGCACGGCCAATGCGCTGGCCCACGACCTCGGAGTCCCGATGCGCATTCCTGCTGCCGCCAGGTCCGCATTGAAGGCCAGATCTCGCCGCATTCCGCTGGGGTTCATCACTTATCTTGACCTCAATGGGCTGGAGAGCGCCCGTTACTTTATCGTTGCCGCCGGCATGGGGGTTGACGCGCATCTGTTTTACAAACTGCATGCTGGCATCAAGAAGCGTCTGGGCATGAGCGCCTATTACGCCAAGGCGTGGCAGTTATGGTTCAGCTATCCGATGACGAGGTTTCGAGTGCGCTATTTGGACCTCTCTGGCGTGATGAATGAAGCGAACGCGACCGAATTAATGGCCGTCCGCATTCGCCACTTCGGAGGGGTGATTCAGGAGCTTGCGCCCGGCGCTTCGCTGGATCGCGACGACCTGCGCCTGGTTCTTTGCCGCACCGCCAGCCGCATCGCTTATCTGGCATATGTGACGCGAGGATTCTTGCGCCGGCGATGGCGTGTGCCCGGAATCGAACTGGCATACAGCCGGCACGCTTCCTGCGAATACCTCGATGCATCGGAAGAACAACGCAAGGTTTACGTCGAAGCCGATGGAGAACTTGTGGGCACGCTGCCGGCGAAGATAAAGGTCGTTCCGGATGCTCTGACGGTTTTGGCGCCGCCGGACCGGGCAACCGGGAACTGAGCGGCGTGGCCCAGCCATCGTGTACGCCGTTGCGCGAGGCTGGGCAAAAATAATTTACACTTCATTTCTTGGAACCAGTCACTCATTTCCTGACCGGCGCGTGCCTCGGCCGCGCCGGCCTGAACCGCAAGACCGCGCTTGCGACCCTTACGCTGACTCTGGCCGCGGAGGCCCCTGACCTCGATATCGTGTCTCAGTTCCACGGGCGCGCATTCGGATTCGCGCATCACCGCGGATTCACGCATTCGTTTCTGGGAGTGCTGATCGATGCCGTCGTTGTGGTCGGATTCGTCTACCTGATATGGCGAATCCGAGGCCGGAAGACGAACCATCCCAATCTTTCGCCCCGGTGGGGCCTGCTTTATTTCTATGCGTGCCTCGCAGGATTGAGTCACATCCTGCTCGACTTCACCAATAATTACGGCGTGCGTCCGTTCTGGCCATTTTCGGAGAAGTGGTATTCGTGGGATATCGTTTTCATCGTTGAGCCTGTCATGCTGGCGCTGTTGATTCTGGGCCTGATCACGCCGTGGCTGTTCTCTCTGGTGGACAGTGAAATCGGCGTGAAGAAGAAAGGCCCGCGCGGCCGTCTCGCCGCCAGTCTCGCTTTAATCGGTGTTGTGTTGATGTGGGGAATGCGGGACTACGAGCATCGCCGCGCGGTCAGCGCGCTCCAAGCCCGAACTTACAACGATGCCGATCCGCTCCGCGTCTCCGCTTTTCCGAAGTTTCTGGATCCCTTCCATTGGGACGGCGTGGTGGAAACGCAAGCCTTCTTCGCGCTCGCGCCGGTGGATTCTTTGAGTCCTGAGGTTGATCCGGAGGGGCGGATGCAGATTCACTACAAACCGGAGGAAACCGCTATCACCCTGGCGGCCAAGAAATCCTATCTCGGCCGCGTCTATCTGGATTGGGCGCAGTATCCGATCACTGAGACCGAAGACCTGCTCGCGCCCCAGCAAGGCTACATCGTGCGCTTCCAGGACCTGCGCTATGTGAGCGTGGACGATACGCTTCAAGGCCGTCGGCGCAACGTGCTCGGCGCAGCCGTAAAACTGGACAAGGACCTGCACGTCGTCGGCGACGTATATGGAACGAGGGAGAATCCCGTCGTCGTGCCCGATCCAGGGCAAAGGTGAGGCCCGCCCAATCGCAGACATCGTTTTTACAACCCATCTCTTGACGGCAGCACCCGCCGCGCCCAGAATAGAAGTTCGTTCCTGAGGTGATCATGCTCGCTTACGCTCTTGTGCTGCTTGCCATCGCGGTGCGGTTTCTTCCTTTTGCCGGACCGCTGAATTTCCTGCCTCACGCCTGGAGCTTCACGCCACTGGCGGCGTCGCTGCTATTTTTTGGGGCACGAGGGCCGCGGCGGCAGATGTGGATTCCGGTCGTATTGCTGGCTGCGACCGACGTCGTCCTGACCAAGGTGATGTATTCCTACGTACTTTCCTGGGACCATGTAGTCACTTGGGCGTGGTACGCGGGAATTCTGCTGTTGGGGAGCGCGGTCCTGCGGCAGAAATCCGGTTTCTGGCGGGTTGTCGGAGCTGCCTTGGCCAGTTCGGTTTCGTTCTTTGTAATCAGCAACTTCGCCGTCTGGGCGGCGTGGTCTGACATGTACTCGCGGTCTTTCAGCGGATTGCTGGCATGCTACACAGCCGCGATTCCCTTCTTCCGCGGTACCCTGGAGAGCGACCTGTTTTTCTCCATCGCAATATTCCAGATTCCAGTGCTGTTCCGCGCCCTTTCCACCTGGATGGAGGGTTCAGGCGACCATAGCGCTGCGGCCTGACCGGAACGTTTAAGAATGGTTTGAGACTTGAGAGCGGCGCTTCGGCGCCGCTTAATTATTTAGACCGGTTTCCGCCCTTTTTCGCCTTCCGGGCCGCGCCAGCAAGAGCCATAGGCAGATTCCAGCCAGGAGAACGAGCAGCAGCCACATCCAGTGCCGTTTGAACAGGGCTCCAAAAAGCTCCAGAATCTGCGGCCCGAACCACAGCACTAGCAGAGATTCCACCAGAAATCGAACGAACCGGCCGGCAAAAATAGCGACCAGAAAGTCACGAAAGGACATCTCAAAGACCGCTGCGGCCAGGACGAAAATCTTGAAGGGCAGCGGCGGCGGCATCATCCCGGGGAACATGAGCGCCCAGAACTCATGCTGCTCAAACGACCGGTGAATTTTGAGGAACCGCTCCTCGGAGATGCGCTTGCGCAGGACTTTCTCCCCGCCGAGATAGCCGATCAGGTAGAGGGGGATGCTGCCGAGAGCAGAGCCGAGGGAAGCGATGGCAACGTAAAGCAGCATCCGCTTTCGGTCCTGGAAGACGTAAGTCGCAACCACGAAATCCACCGGCATGCCGAGCAGGGCGCTGTCGGCGAAAGCGATGACAAAAACGCCCCAGATGCCCAGCAATTTCATCAGCCCGAGCACCCAGGCTGTGTAGCGTGCCAGAATGTGTGCGAGCTTCTTCAATGGGAGCGGATCAAGGAAACAAATTAGTGTACGTGATGGATGCCGAAATGAGCGGGAACGGGCCGTCCCGATTTGAAAATTAAGAAGGCACAGGAGCAGGAATGGAGAGATTCGCAGTCCTTGCAGAGCGCACCGAAGGGCGTGCTATAATCCGGCCCCGCTACCCAAGCAGCACCCGGCGGTCTTTTAATTTTCTTTGTGCCTGCGCAGCCAGGGCGGCCCAGCCGACCCAGCCGCCAACGAAACAGGAGGAGCAATGACGTTCTACGATCCCACGCTATACGGACGTGACGAAGAAGAGGAATTCGGCGACAGCGGCGCCTACAGCGAGTCGCTGGAAGAAGATTTCGAAGAGGAAGAAGAGGAGGAAGAAGAACCACGCATGGACGAACCGGAAGCGATGGAACCGGCACCCACGCCGGCGCCGCCTCCTCCCGCTCCGAAACCAGCCCCCCCGGCCTCCAGCGGCGGAGGTGGCAAACCGAAAGCCAAGAAGAAACCAGCCAAGAAGAGTCCGGCCCCCAAGAAGAAACCCGCAGCCAAAAAGAAACCGGCCAAGAAGAAAGCCGCCAAAAAGCCGGCAAAGAAAAAAGTCAAAAAGGCCGCGAAGAAGCCTGCAAAGAAAAAAGCAGCAAAGAAAAAAGGCAAAAAGCGCCGTTAAGAATCAGCGTGGCCGAGAGCGCCTCCGCTTCAAAACTGGAACCGCGCCCTGCAAAGGGCGCGGTTTTGTCTTTGGACCGCCGCGGTTCTAATTCACCGGAAGCCTAAGTTGCATGGGGCTGGCGACCGGGTTGACGAGCCTGGCGACGCAAGAAGATGAGGACTCGCACTTTACGCTGATCCGCATCATCAGGATCGCTCCGCTGTCCGGCGGGAATTCCAGCGGGTAGTGAGCGGCTTTCAGGTCGTCTGTAAGTTCTTCCAGGTCGTTGTCTCCCGAAAAATACTCGACCGACGTAACTTTGCCTGGCTTGAATGTGACAAGAAACTCAGCCGCCCCCCCAAGTTTGTCCTCATTCTTCAACCTGATCTCGCGCGTCTGAAGCAGTTGCTCCGCCGGAGTTTTGCTCCACTCCCCATTGGGCAGACGCTTGATCTCCGTCAGCGGTGCATCTCTGCCGGTCAGCTTCTTGTAGTGCGCGCGGATATCCTCGTTTTGGCTGCGGTAGGCATTCGCCGCGTCGATGCTCGTCCCAAAGGTTGTGGCGGGCATGGAGGCTACGGTCAGCGCGAACTCGTAGGCGCGGGCTGCCTGCTGCGCTTTTCCTTGGCGCTCATAGATTTCTCCCAGATGTTCTCCCACAACGCTGTCTTCGCCGAGCAGCCACGCCGGGCGCACCAACGTCTCCGCGCGTTTCGCGTCGCCTTGCCGGAAATAGATCCATCCCAGGGTGTCCCACACGCGCGCCAACTGGAAGGTCAGGCTCAGTTCTGCATCGTTGGAAGACTCCGATCCCTGCGATTCGCTGTCGAGTTCCTCAACGGCTTTCTCCGCATACTGCTTCGCTAGATCAAGATCGATCTTGTTTTCCGCCAGCGTATAGGCCACGTCATTCAGGGTTCCGGGATCGTTCCCTTTTTTGCTGACGGCATCCTTAAATCGCTCGACTGCTTTGTCAGTCTGCCCGGTCTTGAAATAGGCCTGTCCCAGCTGCAACTCCAGGTCGTAGCTGTCGGGCGAGGTCTTAAGCGCGGCTTCAAGGACCGGAACTGCCTCGGCGTACTTTCCGGACGCATAGAGAAGCTGCGCGAGCGTGGAAGCAGCGGCGATATTCCCAGGATCGATTTTCAGGAATTTTCGCCATTCCGCCACTGCTTCATCCCGCCGTCCCGCATATTTCAGGTAAGTCGCCGCCGCCTGATAGGAGCGGGTATCGTCGGGAGAGAGTTCTTCTTCCTTGTGAAATTGTTCCAGGGCCTCTGCTGTCTTGTTCCTGGCGGCCAGCGCGAGGGCGAGATTAAAATGCGCGCCCTTATACTTGGGATCCAGAGCGATCACCTTCTCGAAGGATTCCTGCGCCCGCAGGGTATCTCGCTGCCGGAATGCGTCCGCTCCCTCACGAAACAAGGCATCGGCATTCCCGGAGTTGCTTCCGGACACCGTCGATCCCCCGCGCAGCTGGGTGTACTTGTCCTCGTCGTCGGAGATCGCCTTGCCAAAGTCGCGAAAATCTTCCCAGCTGCTCAGATCGATCTCATGTTTCTTGACCACCAGTCGCCGTGTTGCTGAAAGCACGCCATCCTTGATGCTGTAGGCGGCGTGATATTCGGCGTAGGGCCGGACCAGGTCGACGGCGGGCTGCGCATCGGCCGCATAGCCCGGGGGCAAGGTGAGCTTCGCGCGATAGACCACTTCCCCCAGAGCGCCCAGTTGCACTGGATCCGGCGGCTTCTTCGTGTCTTTGTCCGACTCCACGCCCATTGGCGGCATCGGCGGCGTGATCTGCCGGTCCTTCCAATCCGTATATTCCTTGCGCTCATAGTCATAGGAAAGCTGAAATGGCTTTCCGACATCGTCGGGCTGCGAGACATTCACATTGCTGACGGTTCCGGAAAAACGAAGCCCATAAGAGAATCTCTGCACCGCTTCTTTCCACTGCGATTGGGGAACCTGGCGGAAACTGGCCCGCAGCGCAACCTCGACGTCTCCCTGGTACGACTGCTCGGCATGGCCGGTGAAGGTTCCGTCTCCGCCAAGCTTTCCCTCCATGGTGAACGATTGCAACTGGGGCGCGGGCGTATCTTCCGGAGTAGTTTGAAGTGTAGCGGGCTTGTTCGCGGGGATAACCAGCGCCTGTTTTCCGCGAAGGTTCAGCATCAACAATCCGTAAGGCGCAACTTCAGGGGTCGTATCGAGCCAGATCAGCTTGCCGCCCTGCGGCACGACTGTGATCACGTGGTCGAACTGCGCCGGCGATGGCACCTCGGGATCGAGCTTTCGTGTGACATGAATCAGCGCCGGCCACGCCTCGATTCCGGCTGCACTCAGCAACGACGCCATCAACGTGTGCTTGTCCTTGCAATCGCCATAGCCGTTATCGAGCACGTCGTCGGCAGCGTGAGGCTGGTAGCGCCCGATGCCGAAATCCAGCCCGATGTAGTGGAACTTCAGTGACACAAAACTGTAAATCGCGCGCACCTTCTCGTCGTCGGTTTTCAACCCTTTGGTCAATTCGGCAGCTTTGGATTGAATCGCCTGCGTAGCCTGCAATGGCTCCTTCTGCAATCCTCCGTACCATCGGCCGACCTCTTCCCAGTTGGCGAAAGTCGTGAGCTGCACATCGGGATTCGGTGGAATCCGGCTGGGAATCTCATCCGCCGCCTTCTCCTTGACGATCAGGTTGGCGTGGGTCCAGCGATAGATTTTTCTCCCGCCCTCCTCGCTGATATCCGGTTTGAATTCGGGGCTGACAACCTTGACGTATTTTCCGCCGGGGACGTTGATCTCCAGCCGTTCGTCCCGGCAGATTAATCGTTTCGCGAAGGAATATTCGTACCAGAAATGCCCCGGCACTTCGGGCTTGAACACGCGATAGCGCACCAGGTATTCGAGCACATCGCCGACGCTCAGCCCTTTCACAGCCACGTGCTTTTCATGAATATCGCTGTACAGCGGCGCTTCGCGCGTCACCGCTCCCGGCATGTCCTGAATGTTGTAGTCAGGAGTCTTCACCACCGTGCCGTCCGGCTTCTGTACGCGAACATAATCAATGTCAACCGATTCGTTGGCGCTGCTGTAAGTGAAGTTCAGCACCGCGAACGCCTTTACCCCGGCTTCAGCCAGCACTTTAATCTCTGCTTTCGTTTCACGCGTGCCGGTGCCGTCGTTTTCCTCCCGTAGGACATTGGAGAGGTGTTCGACGACGTAGGCTTCTTTGGAAAAATCGGGGGGTGCGGGTAGCTGTTTTACAGGGACAGCTTGCTGGGCAGGCGCTGGATGAGGCGCAACCGCGAGAAACAGCAGAGCGGCGAACCACTGTTTTAGAAACATCAGCGTGAGGGACTGCACGTCCAAGCTCGGACGAGTCTACATCGCCCATGTCCCTTCGCAGAAGCCTATTTGTCAGGCCTGCATCTCAACCGTAACGACCGCTTTGTTACTGCCGTCTCTTGCTTTTCTTGCTGCGCAGGAATCGAAACAACTCGTCGATCCGGCTACTTCTTTCCGCCAATCGCACCGAGGCATCGCCCATAGAGCTCCAGTAGCTTTTCGGCGTAGTCTTCGGGCTTGGCGGCGGACCCGCTGCCCTGAAATCCAACGCCGGTGGACGTGGTGCGCCCGTAGCCCGTGGTCATGGCGACGAACTTCATCAGATCGAGTGCGATGTCTTCATTGCGCCGGGCGTGGCCCGAACCTGTGGCCGGAACTTCCTGATCCATGATGCCTTCTCCTCTGCCGGAAATGACGGGAATGTCATCGTCGTCTTCGTCTTCCTGCAAGCGATGAATGATTGCTCTGTCCATGACGACGCCAAGTGACTCGCTAGCGATGATAGCAGAGGAATACTGCCGCCTTCTCACGCGAGAAGAGAACACTGGGCCGAGCCGAAATGCTAGGCTGCGCGAACTTTCTCCGCCAGCAGCCGGATTTTCCTGCCCTGGATCGAGCCGTGAATCGCAAGCGCCGGACCGAGCACGAAATACCACCAACCCGCGAGGGGTGGGCTCTTCAGAGCCAGCACGAACGAGATCGCCCCGACAACCGCCATAATGACATTCTGTTCCAGGGAAGTTCGGGTCTCGAGTACCTCGACGGCATCGAGTCCAATCTGGTCACGCAGTCGATACGCATGCCCGTACATGAGCGCGAAAAGGGTAAACACCGAACTGAATCCGACGGCATAGATTCGCATCAGGACGGAGGCTTCATGCCATCCCACGCCGGTCACCGCAATGGTTCCCGTGACCTGACCGAAGACCATCGTGAAGACGTATTTCAGCGGATACACATAGAACAGAATCACGAAGAGAAGAACAATGTTCAGAAAAACCGTGTAAGGATCTTCGAGCCCGTAGCGGCGCGAGAATTGATAATGAGCGCGCCACAGCATGATTAACTGCGCAAAGCAGATGGCGAAGGGCAGAAAACCGCGCATCACCTCCATCATTTCGTGGTAGTTGCGGGGAACTTCCAGAGAAACCACCAGCAAGGTGAGAGCGAATCCGAAAACCACATCGCAAAAAGCTTCCAGGCGCGTGATCTCGCCTCCGCGCCAGCGAAAGTAGGCTTCCGGAAGCAGCCCGCGGCGATGCTCACTGGGCAAGCCGTGTTCCGGACT
Organism: Candidatus Sulfotelmatobacter sp.; assembly: GCA_036490405.1. Taxonomy (GTDB): domain Bacteria; phylum Acidobacteriota; class Terriglobia; order Terriglobales; family Acidobacteriaceae; genus Sulfotelmatobacter. Next base: position 14,399 of record DASXDY010000069.1, read on the forward strand.
TTCCAGATATTCCGTCATGTCTGCCCTGGTCTGGGCAGAAGGCAAATGCGGGGACTGCCGGGAGCGATGGCTCATGGGTAGGGATTCTGACGGTTGGAGCGATGATTCGCAACGAGATTCTATTTTCCCGTTGGACCATCCTTACGATTGCTGAGGGTTGTAGGCGCCGTGTAGCCAAGAGCCCCACGTCTCGCCCACAAAAGGCGCGACAAATGGCACCCTGAGCTATGGCTTCAACGACCCATATCCGATCGCGTTATCGCTTCACTTCGCTCATCCACGCCAGCACATTCTTCTCGGTGTCGCGAAAGAAAGTCATCCAGAGATCGTGATCCGGCATCCGGGCAATCACGTGCAGCTCGTCTTCAAAGTGCACCCCTTTTTCTTTCAGGCCCCTATGCGCGGCCTGGATGTCGGGCACCGAAAAATACAGGATCGAGCTGGCGTGAATGAACTCCGGCTTTTCTGGACGATTCAGCATCAATCGCATGCCGCCACACTCAAAGAATGCCAGTCCCGGCGGCGCTTTGCACAGCAATTTCGGGCCCAGTATTTTTTCATAAAACTCTGCCCCGCGTTGGCGCTGATTGCGATCCTGGGTAATCGGGCGTCGCGGTACTATGGGTACTCGAAAAGCCAGACCGCTTGGCGCATACTGTGAAGTCTTTCCGTCCGGACCGCAGATCTGGTTCGGCAGGCTACCGGTTTTTCGGCCTGTTCTTCCCCGTGGGACATCTGTAAGTTTGCGGTTCGAAAGGACGCATTGTCGCGTACACGCACGATTGTCGCCGTCGCAGGACTACTGTGGCTGATCCACGCCGCCGTGGTGCTGGTGTGGAATGGTCAACCACCGGGGCCCGTGCTCTCGGACGCCCTACAATTCATCGTGGGCAGTGTGCTGATTGCCGTGCTTATGCAGACCAGCCGGCGTTCCGAGGGCCTGGCCCGTGCATTCTGGCATCTGGCGGCCGCGGCTTACGTCCTGCTTATCTTCTCGGAGGGACTGAGCGTCTATAACGACCTTGCGGCCACACCGCACATCTTTCCATTCACCAATTTCCTGTTTTCCTTCTGGTTTGCGCCGCTGGCGATGGCGCTGTTTCTCGATCCCGATCATGAGACCGGTCGCCTCGATGCGGTGATGGCCCTCGACTTCGTGCAGGGCGTGCTGGTCTGCGTCGCGGCCTACCTTTACTTTTTCTATCTTCCGAAGGCGGAATCGCCGTCGGAGCTTTCCCACACGGTTTGGGCCGCATATTTCGCTGGATATGGCATTGTCGCGGCCGCGTTCATCCTGCGCTCGATCATCTCCCGGTCCCCGGACGTGCGCACTCTATTTGGGCGGATGGGAGGATTTCTCGCCTTCTCCGGCTGCGTGGACGCCTGCTACGACTACGGCCCCGGCCGCTTTCTAAAAACTGGCCAGTGGTTCGACCTGATGTGGACCGGATTGCTGATTATCCCTATGCTGATCGCCGCAACCTGGAAGCAGGCGGAAGCACCCGAGATCGCGCCCGAGCTTCCCGTGCGCGAGAAAAAAATCTATCTGGAAGCCTTCCACCTGCTTTACCCGCTGCTGGTCTTGTTTATGTCGCTGAACATTGCGCGAGCAAGGCTGGGCCTGGCGGCCATGGTGGTGCTGCTTTCGTTCGTATGCTCAAGCGCCCGCCTGCTGGTCACACAGCACCGTCTCCTGATGGCACGGGAAGCGCTGCGTCGCGAAGCTTCCCGCGATGGCCTGACGAGCTTGTGGAACCGCAAAGCGATCCTGGGGATTCTGGATCGCGAACTGTTGCGCGCCGAGCGTGACCGCTCACCCGTGGGACTGATCATGATTGACGTTGACCACTTCAAGGCGGTCAACGACAGCCGCGGCCACGCCGCCGGCGATACGGTGTTGAGAATCATCGCCAGCGGGATTGCGGCAATGGTGCGCCCCTATGACTCTGTTGGCAGATACGGCGGCGAAGAGTTCCTGATTGTCGCCCCCGGCTGTGGACTGACTGAAACCTGGGAACTGGCCGAACGCGTCAGAGTTCACGTCGCTGAGTGCAGCATCATGGCCGGAGGGTCGAACGTCCGGGTCAGCCTGAGCCTCGGCGTCGCGACTGCAGATTCCTCGGGCGAGATCGAAAAGCTGCTGCATGAGGCCGATGCGGCCCTCTACCAGGCCAAGAATGCCGGGCGCAACCGCGTCGAACCGGCTGTGGCGCGCACCGCCAGCGAGAACCCAACGATTCCGGGCGCGCCCCAAAGCGACTTCTGGATCTGATCCGATCTCCCCAAACCCCCTGATTCACCCTACCGTTCGTAGGCTGTGGATTGGGCGCGCCCGGACCGCAGCCGTGCTTGTTCGTTTTTCGTAACAATTCCGGCCTGCTTCCGATTCAGGATGGCACGCGGTCTAAGATTCGCTCGCACTTTTCTTCCCTCACAGAGCTTGCGTGTCCGAGCCGTCGCGGTCCATGATCGCGCCGTCAGGCCTTGGTTCCCGATCCCGATTACTTTCACAACAAAGGAGATTTCACATGGCAGTAAGGAAACTGGATTTTTCGCTTCCCGATTCGCGCAAAGACGTTGTGCTGAGAAACGATCCCACCCGCATTGACCCCAGGAAACTCAAGCTGGGCAAGTCGCCGGCACGGCATGACCCCCGAACCTTGTTACTTGCTTCGTACGCTACGACCGCGCTGCCGGCGGCGCCGGCAACCTTCGATCTCACTGCAAAGATCAAGTCGTGGGGCATGATGGACAACGATCAGATCGGCGACTGCACCTGCGCCGCCGCCGGCCACCTGCTCATGGAGTGGACCGCCAACGCCGGCAAGAAAATGTTCACCCCCACCGACAAGCAGATCGTGGCCGCCTATTCCGCCATCACCGGCTACAACCCGACCACCGGCGCCAATGACAACGGCGCCGTCGAAATCGATGTACTGAACTACTGGCGGCAAACCGGCATCGCCGGACACAAGATCGGCGCCTATGTCGCACTCGAGCCTTCGAATCACATTCATGTCATGGATTCGGTCTACATCTTCGAAGGCTGCTACATCGGATTGCAGCTCCCCATCAGCGCGCAGTCTCAAGTGCAGAACCATCAGCCATGGTCAGTGCCTCCGGGCGGCCCGAATGGTGATGGCAAGCCGGGATCGTGGGGAGGCCACGCCATTCCCGTCGTGGCTTATGACGCGCGCGGAGTCACGGTCGTGACCTGGGGCGCGCTTCAGGTGATGACGTGGTCGTTCTGGGAGACGTATTGCGAGGAAGCCTATGCAATCGTCAGCAATGACTATCTGACCGGCAAGAAGACGACCCCGCAGGGATTCAACATGGCGCAGTTAGAGGCGGATTTAGCGGACTTGAAGTAAACGTCGGGAGAGACGTCGTAAATTGCCGGCTTTCTTGGCCTCACCCAAGAGTCAAGATCCGAAAAGTCAAACTCCCCACCATGTCTCCGCAAACAGAGCGGAGACATGGATGGGGCATGCGCTCAATTTCCTCTGGTATCTATCTTGCGATCTGAATGGTGAGGATCATCCCCGGGCGCAGGTTCGCGATATTCCGGTTGTCGCGCTTCAGCGCCGCGACCGTCGTGCGGTATGCATTGGCGATGGAGTAGAGAGTTTCGCCGCGTCTTACGGTATGGTGGACGACCGCGGTCTCCGTTTTCAGGCGTTCAATCTGAGCTGATTTTGTTACCGGAGGCTTGGCGACGGCGGTCTCGGTCTTCGACTTCTTCGCTTTGCTGCGCGAGGCGGCCAATTCCGCTTCGTGCGCGCTCGGCGAAATCGGTAGGTGCAGCGCCAGCACGCGGCGTCCCGCGAGGCTGTTGCCGCGCAATCCGTTCCAGCGTTTCAACATCGTCGGCGAGATGCCGAAATTCTCCGCCACGCTTTCGACCGTGTCTCCTCGATGGACCTTGTAGCGCGTCATGCGGCGGGCATAGGTTGCGCCGTCGGTGTCGGGATGCTTACCCGGAGCGACCGGAATCACCAGCTTTGCATCGGCCGGAACCTCCGGCCCATCGAGATGGTTTGCTTCTTCAATCTGCTTCGCGGTCGTGTGATATGTGCGCGCCAGAGACGCAACCGTGTCTCCGGGATGAACCTCGTGATAGCGCCACCAGAGCCGTTTGTCCGGAGGAATCGAAGCAATCGCCGTTTCAAATTGTTCTTTGGTTCCAGCGGGCAGCCGAAGGTCGAACGTGCCCGTGTGTGGCGTGCTGAGCCGCAGCAGGCTGGGATTCAGGTCTTGCAACTCCTCGGTCGTTGAGTGCACACATTCGGCGACCAGGTGCAAATCCACCGCATAGTTCACCGTGACCGTATCGTAGGCCGCCGGATGGTCCATCGGCACTCCATCAAGCCCGTACTGCGACGGGTTCTTGTTCATGATGGTTACGGCCAGAATGATCGGCACGTAATTGCGTGTCTCTTTGGGCAGCACGTTGCGCCGATAAAGCTCCCAGAAGTCGGCATAGCCGGTGCGCTTTACCGCCGCCTGTACCGTGCCGGGGCCGGAGTTATAAGCCGCCATGGCGAGGTACCAGTCGCCGAACTGGTGATAAAGATCTTTCAGGTGCTCGGCGGCGGCGCGGGTGGATTTCACCGGATCCTGCCGATCGTCGACATACATATTGTGCGACAAGCCGTATCCGCGGCCGCGGCCCGCCATGAATTGCCAGATGCCGCGGGCCCCGACGCGCGAAACCGCCAGCGGATGAAATCCGGATTCGGCTTGCGCCAGAAAAATCAGGTCCTGCGGGACGCCCTCTTCTTTCAGCGTCGCCAGAATCATCTCGCGATAACGCCCGGAGCGGGTATAGGCCCTCTCGAATACGCCGCGCCCGCGTCCTGAAAAATAGGTGATATAACCGGCCACCTGGTCGGTCATCATCAGCGGCAGGTCGGAGCGGGTATTCTTGATTTCGGCTTCGGCTTTCGCCTTCGTTCCCGCCGTCGCCGCCGGAGCAATGTCGTTAGTTTCGTCAATCGGCGCCGGTTCGGCTTTCTGCTGTTGATCCTGCGCGGTCTGTTCGGCTTCAGACGTGCCGCCCGGATACAGATTGTTCACGCCCTGCACGATCCGGTTGAATTCCGCCTCCAGACGTTCGTCGGAGCGGACATCGAAGCTGCTGCCCAGCAGATCGTTCAGCGCACTGTCGAAATTCTGGCGCGCTTCGTCCGACTTTCCCGCCTGGAACTTGTCGAGCCCTGCCTGATATTCCTTTTCCACTCGGGCGATCAAATCGCCCACGGGATCGGCGGACTGGGCGGCGGCGGGAGCGGCCTCGGTTGGCGTCTGTGCCGGTGCGGATTCCTGAGGCCCCGCGGGCGGCGTCGCTTGCTGTGCAGGCTTCGGCGTGGCGGCGCTTACCTGTGCCGCGGGTTGCAGCGCCGGGGGGGCAGCCGGCGGCAGAAGAGCGGCAGGATGTTGCGATGTCTGGCAGGCGCTTGCCGCCAGAAGCAGGCAGGCGAGCCAGCCGGTTCGGACATAGAGTGTAGGAAGTTGCATGTTTCTCTATGAGATGCGCGGGCTCTCCCTGGTGTTGACGACCGCTGAATTCTATCAAGATCGTACCCGGCCCGCCGGGCAGGGTCAATCGCAGAAATCGCGTAAATACAGTTACTTTCGATATCGCACCGGAAGGGTAAAATGCGACAACCGCGGGAAAATCGCGACTCGAGTCGGTCTCTCACGCTTTGACGGCTGTCATTTCACGGGCCCATGCCATGGCTTCGTTGTACGACCGGTTTACAAATGGCAGAGACAGATTCAGTTTCTTCGCGAGCGTCGTGACCAATTCCCAGTCGCCGGCTTCCCGCGCCACCATCAGCTTGTAGACTGGGCCCAACGGGGTTTCGTTCCCCGTTTTGGCTCCTAGAAGTTCCGCTTTTGTGTCGTCATCCACCGCAAGTCCATCGGTAAGCACGCCCATCGGAATTTCCAGAATGGCGTCCATCAGCGAAAGCATGCCCATCAGAAACAGGTCGGACTTGGTCTGGATTTTGGGCATGAGCAGTTCGCAGAACCGTGCCCGCACCAGCGAAGAAAGAACCAGGTCAGAGCACTTGTCCTGTCCCATCACCAGCGTCGTGGCCATGCGGATCCAACGGACCAGTTCCCGCTCGCCCAACATCCTCATTGCGTGCCGGACGGAATGCACCGCGGACGAGATTCCCATCACCGGCGAATTCAGATAGCGCAGCAACCGGTAGCAAAGCGAGGCATCGTGCTTGATCAGGTCCTCCACCACGTTCAGGTCAACCTCTGCCGCGGAAATGGCCTGTAACAGGCGCAGGTTGTTGGACTGTGCCGCCGGAATGTGGCGCGCCCTCATGCGTTCCGGCTGGTGGAAGAAGTATCCCTGAAAAAGCGTGAAGCCCGCCTTCCCGGCGATTATGACCTGCTCCCGGGTTTCGACGCGTTGCGCGATCATCTGACAGTGGGGGCCGGCATACTGTGCCGTGATGGCGGCGTTCTCGGGCGCAGTGTGGCGGCGAATATCGGCTTTTACGAAATCGGCGAATGGCGCCAGCGCCTCGCGTTGATCTTTCAAAGAAATATTATCGAGAGCAATGCTGAATCCCCGGTGCTTGAGTTCCCGGCACGCCGCAAGCACGCCGTCATTCACGGGCACGGTTTCCTGGATTTCTACGACAACTTTGTCCGGTGGCAGGAGCAGAAAATATTCCTGCAAAAGCATCTGCTCCGTGCAGTTGATGAAGGCCAGGCGTCCGTCGCAGAGGGCCTCGAGACCGACGATGTTCAGCGTGTCGATCGTATTGCCGGTGGCTTGCTCTCCGTCGGCGGTGAAGCGGTTGTCGTTGGGGTTCTCGCGGAACAGAAGTTCGTAGCCGATGACTTTCTCCTCTTTGCTGAGGATCGGCTGGCGGGCGAGACAGTGGTCGTGTGTCTTGGCTGGGGCTTGGGCTTGAGCGGCTGGTTTCATGGCCTTTCTGCCCTATCGGCAGGCCGCCTGAGATGGTTTAGTCAGAGCGATGTGCAGGGCTTGGCTTGCGCTTCAGAGCGGTGAATTCAGGCCACGAGACTTCGCTATTGCCTTTTGCCTCACGGCCGGCCCGCTCCACCGAGCTGAGTTTTGCAATCCGAAAGGGCCGGAAGCACACGGTCACACGCGCCAATTATCCGGGCGCCAGTTCTGAATTGCCTGCTTGATCTGCTTCCGCGAGAGTTTTTCGCTCCATGCGCGCTCCGCGAGCTTCGGCAATTCCGCATCCGACGCGAAACGCAGCCCGATCATCTGGTTTTCCGTGAGTTCGGGAATTCTCGGCCGCAGCGACTCCGGAAGAAGTTGCATCAGCCGCAGTCGCTCTTCCAGTCGAATGACGCGGTCCTGCACCTTAAGCGCGTAAAGCCGCATCTTGGTCACCAGAACAATGAAGGCGATCGCCAGTAGAACGAGCAGGAAGGCGTGAACATTGTCCCGCGTGTCGCTTTCCGAGAAGTGATAGAAGAAGTGAATCAGAGCGAGGACAAGTCCGAGGAAGAAAATAGGTAGCAGGAAAAAATGAAACAGCGGATCGAACCGCGTGTGATTGGCGTAGCTCTGGGGCTTTTCTTCGGCCATGCCGGTCTCCTCAAAACAGATGCGTGGAGAGTGTAGCAGAGCAGAGGGGCAGACAAGAGGCTGCGCGGTCCACTTCGAGCGCAGAAAAAATACCGGCCGGTGTGCGGATCCCCATCTTCTTGGGGTTAGGTGTTTCAAAACAGAAGGGGCGCGGAAGGCTCCAGCTTCCGCGCCCCTGTCCCCCAAATTGCACCCATACTCACTGCAACTGGGCGAGCAATATTTCTTCGGACGAGGGTCCGTTTTGGGCCCGCAGTTCGGCCTCGATCCGGCTTTCGGGCAGGCGATAGGAAATCTCGCTGCCGGCAACGCGAATCTCCGTCAGGAAGTAATGGTCTCCGTACTTGCGGAAGACCAGGCTGTTGCCGGTACCGCGCGGCGGCGTGTCCGGATAGGTGCTGGCGAACATGGTGACTTTCTCATCCCAGTTGCGGATCGACAGAGTTGTCCCGTTCATACTTACCGCTGCCACCACACACTGGCCGGCCGGCACGATCTTGCTGCCCGCGCGGAATTCGAACGGTACCTGCGCCACGATTCTGTTTTGGCTCCCCAACTGGGCTGATGCCAGCAGGGGCGCCGCCATCAATGCAATCGCCAACATCCGAGTTGCGTATTTCATATAAAACCTCCGGGGTGAAGTTACTTTCATTGGGGAAAGTGATGCGATCTTGAACCCGAACCGGCGCCGCGTCCATGGAGGCAGTCTCAATTAGCATGAATTCATCTGAAGAAATCGTTGTTCCCTTGACAGCCAAACATGCGGGGAGAAGAATTGCTGCAAGAGGGCGATGTCCCATGTCCGCGAAAAAAGTGCGGTTCGATGACTACGAACTGGATTTCGGTCGCTTTCAACTCCTGCGCGGCGGCCAGCCTGTGCGCCTGGAGGGCCTGCCGCTTCAGTTGCTCATGTTCCTGGTGGAAAACCAGCGGCAGTTGGTGACTCGCGAGCAAATTGCCGACACGCTCTGGGGCAAGGACGTATTCGTGGACGTCGAGCAGGGCATAAACACGGCCATCCGCAAAGTCCGCATCGCGCTCTATGACGACTCGATCCAGCCGCACTATTTACAGACTGTCGTCGGCAGAGGTTATCGCTTCGTCGCGGATATCTCTGTGGTTGAAGGTGACGCCGCCTTCCAGATTTCTCCGGAAGAATTCGGGCAAGCCATCATGGCGGCAGCCGGGATTCATCCCGATGATTCAGCCCCTCCGCTGGCCAAACGGCGTCAATCTCACTAACCGCCTGCGTCTTCGGCCGCGGCGGTTTCTCTCCGGAGACGTTCGTTACCGCCGTATAATCGATCCGCCAATCGCTGTCCTGCGTTGTCGAAATCTCGAACCATGTCTCTTGCTGCGGGAACAAGACTCGGGCCCTATGAAATCGCGGAGCCCCTCGGCGCGGGCGGTATGGGCGAGGTCTATCGCGCCCGTGATACGCGGCTCGATCGCTCTGTAGCCGTCAAAATCCTTCCCGCCCGTCTTGCCGACAAACCGGAGGCCGGCGAGCGCTTCGAGCGCGAAGCGCGCACGATCTCGTCGTTAAATCATCCTCATATCTGTCAGCTTCACGATGTCGGCTCGCAGGATGGCGTCCGCTTTCTGGTCATGGAGTTGCTCGAAGGGGAGACGCTCGCCGACCGCGTGTGTCGCGGGCCGATGCCACTGGAGCAGGTGTTGCGCTACGGAGCCGAAATCGCGCGCGGCCTCGACGCCGCGCACCGCTGCGGCGTCGTGCATCGCGACCTGAAACCCGGCAACATCATGCTCACCAAGTCGGGCGCCAAACTCATGGACTTCGGCTTGGCCAAGGGCATGGCCGCTTCAAGACCCGTTTCCGTGGAGTTGACGGCGACGTTGACCACTTCGCAGCCCAGTCCGCTCACTCAACAGGGCACAATCGTCGGCACATTCCAATACATGTCGCCGGAGCAGGTCGAGGGCAAGGAAGCGGACCCGCGCAGCGACATCTTCAGCCTGGGCGCTGTGCTGTACGAAATGATCAGCGGCAAGCGCGCGTTCGAAGGCAAGACGCTGGTCTCGATCGCCGCCTCGATTCTGGAAAAAGAGCCCGCGCCCTTGCAGGCGTTGCAGCCGCTGACGCCGCCTGCGTTCGAGCGCGTAATCAAAAGGTGCCTCGCGAAAGATCCGGAAGAGCGCTGGCAGAATGCGGGTGATCTGGCAAGCGAGTTGGCCTGGATCGCCGAAGGCGGCCATCTGTCGGGCCAGAGCAAGGCTCCCGCCAATGTTTCTCGAACCCGTCGCAGATGGATTCCCTGGAGCACTGCCGGCCTGGCGCTGCTTGCCGCTGTGGCGTTGAGCATCGCGCTCCTGTCGTCGCCCCAGGCCAGGCCGCTCGTTCGCCTGCAAATCAACCCTCCCGACAAAGTCCAGTTTGATTTCGTGGGCGACGCCGGAGGCCCGCCGGTGATTTCACCCGACGGCACCAAGATTGTTTTATCGATGAAAGGAAGCGACGGGAAAAACCAACTCTACCTGCGCTCTTTCGACAAGCTTGCCTTCGACCCTCTGCCGGGAACCGAGGGCGGTCAATTTCCTTTCTGGTCGCCCGACAGCCGCTCGATTGCCTTTTTTACTCTCGAGAAGCTAAAGCGCATGGATATTGCCGGGGGCCCGGTGGTCACTGTTTGCGATGTCGCGCAGGCGCGCGGCGGAGCCTGGGGTTCGAAGGGAATCATCTTGCTGGCCCGAAGCTTCACCTCCCCGCTCTACCAGGTACCGGCCACGGGTGGTACTCCGGTGGCTGCGACCAGAATGGACGCCAAATTCACAACCCACCGATGGCCCTGGTTTCTGCCTGATGGAAAACATTTCCTTTACCTTGCCGCCAACCACACCAATCCCGCCAGTCCCGATACAGCTATCTACTTCGCATCGCTCGATGGCAAAGAAAATCGTCCTCTCGTGGCCAGCCATTCCAATGCGATTTACGCCTCGGGATATCTACTCTACATTCACGACAATGCGCTGGTGGCGCACTCGTTGGATGATGCCAGCGGACAATTTACGGGCCCGGAAGTCGTGCTCAACGACGATGTGCAGGTAGACGGAAGCGTATGGCGCGGGACCTTCTCGGCCTCAGAGCGTGGAACACTTGTCTATCAGCCGGGTACCGCCGGCGGCAATCTGAATCTCGTCTGGTATGAGCGCAGCGGAAAGCGGCTGGGTACGATTTCCGTTCCCGATTCATACAAACAACTTTCGATCTCTCGCGACAACAAGAAACTGCTGGTCAGCGTTGGCGAACCGTTGGCATCGCTCTGGGTTTATGACCTCGAGCATTCGGTTCGTACCCGGCTGACATTCGCAAATCAAAACTATAGCCATCCCCTCTGGTCACCGGACGGCACGCAGATTGCCTACACAGAAGGCACCGGTTCTGCCAACGACGCGGGTAGCCGGATCATGATCAAATCCGCCAATGGTTCTGGCCGGGAACAGCAAGTGCTTTTCCTCGACCCGGCCAACGGAGTTCAACAGGCATTATCTGATTGGTCGCCCGATGGCCGTTACTTGATCTATCGGACCGGGACTTCCGGCGTGGGGAATGGATACGATCTTTGGGTACTCCCGCTCTTTGGTGACCGCAAGCCCTTCGCTTATGTTTCCGGCCCCGGGGACCAACTTTACGCGCAGTTTTCCCCTGATGGAAAATGGGTGGCCTACACCTCCACCGAAACCGGAGCCGCCGAAATCTATGTCGTCCCATTCCCCCCAACGGGTTCGAAGTGGCAGATCTCCACAAACGGAGGCGCATATCCTCGCTGGAGAGGCGATGGTAAGGCAATCTTCTACTTGCTTCCCGGCTCCAGCACCGTCACCGAAACACAAGTGAATGGCGGCACGCAAAATCTCGAAGTAGGCGAGAGCCATTCGCTTTTTGATGCGGGCAACATGTCGCCCAACATCGCCAGCAGCCAGTACGTCGTGACTTCTGACGGCCAGCGCTTCATCGTCGTTACCACCGGAGACGAAGGATCATTGCCGCTGACCGTGGTGCAGAATTGGACGTCGCAATTGAAAAAGAAATAATTCTCTCGCTGAGAAGCCGTTGCCGGCGAAGATGAATCCAAAGCGCTTATGAAAGCCATACAAGTCAAGCAGGTCGGCGGTCCGGAAGCGATGGAACTGGTGGACTTACCCGTTCCTCAGCCCCAGCCGAATGAAGCGGTGGTGAAACTCGCCGCTTCCGGCGTGAACTTCATCGATGTGTATTTTCGCGAGGGACGCTACAAGTCGCCGCTGCCTTTTGTGCTCGGGCAGGAAGGAGCCGGGACCGTCAGCGCCGTTGGCGCGGACGTGAACTCGGTGAAAATCGGCGACCGGGTTGCCTGGACCGGATTGCAGGGATCGTATGCGGAATATGCTGCCGTGGCGGCCGACCGGCTGGTGGCGGTTCCGGCAGAAGTTACTGACCAGCAAGCCGCTGCCGCCATGTTGCAAGGCATGACCGCGCATTATCTTGCGCACGATACCTATCCGCTCAAGCGCGGCGAGACTGCGCTGATTCATGCCGCCGCCGGCGGCGTCGGATTGCTGCTCGTGCAGATGGCGCACCATCTCGGCGCCCGCGTCATCGCCACGGTTTCAACCGAGGAGAAAGCAAAGCTGGCTCGCCAGGCCGGAGCCGACGAGGTCATCCTTTACACGCAATCGGACTTCGAATCCGAAACCAAACGTCTTACCGACAACAAAGGTGTCCATGTCGTCTACGACTCGGTAGGCAAAACGACATTCGACAAGGGGCTGAACGTTCTGCGTCCGCGCGGGATGATGGTGCTGTTCGGAGGATCGAGCGGCGCGGTTCCTCCGTTCGATCTGATCACGCTTTCGCAAAAAGGCTCCTTGTACGTCACGCGCCCGACTTTATTTGCTTACATCGCCAGTCGCGAAGAATTAGTCGCAAGATCGAGCGCAGTCTTCGGCATGATGGCGGCAGGCAAGTTGAAGTTGCGCGTCGAGCACACCTATGCCCTCCCAGATGCGCCCCGGGCCCATCGCGATCTGGAAGGCAGAAAGACGACCGGGAAGCTGCTGCTGATTCCGTAACTCTTTAGCCCGTTTGTCATCCTTCGCGAAGCGAAGGACCCATGCACTTGCGGGCGCTGTTGCTGCTGCCGACGAATGCAAAGATCCTTCGCTCAGGATGACAAGGAGTTGAGATAGCATTGACGGTACCAAAATGAAAGCCATTCGCATATCGCAGATCGGCGGCCCCGAGGTGATGGAACTCATCGAAGTTCCCGCCCCGCAGCCCAAGCCCAACGAAGCCATCGTGAAAGTCAGCCTCGCGGGCGTGAATTCCATCGACGCGCAGTTCCGCGACGGACGCCTGCGCACCCCACTGCCATTCGTTCCCGGCCAGGAGGGAGCCGGCATTGTGACGTCTGCCGGACCGCAGGCGAGATTTGTGAAAGCCGGCGATCGCGTGGCCTGGAGCGGAACCCTTGGGTCCTACGCGGAATACCTGGCCGCGCCGGAAGACCATCTCGTGCCCATTCCCGCATTTATCGGCGACGACCAGGCAGTCGCCCTGATGATGCATGGACTTACTGCGCACTATCTGGTCAACGACGCGCACAAGCTCAAAGCCGGCGAGACGGCCCTCATTCATGCGGCAGCGGGCGGTGTCGGCCTGCTGCTGGTGCAACTGGCCCATGCGATCGGCGCGCGCGTGATCGGAACGGTCTCGAGCGACGAAAAGGCCCAGCTCGCGCGCGAGGCCGGCGCAGATGAAGTCGTGGTATTCACCCAACACGATTTCGAATCCGAAGTGAATCGTCTGACCGACGGCAAAGGGGTTGACGTGGTCTACGATGGGGTCGGCAAAGATACCTTTGAAAAAAATCTCAACGTGATGCGGCTGCGCGGCATGCTCGTGCTCTACGGGATGTCGAGCGGGCCGGTGCCTCCAGTGGACCCGGCGAAGCTGTCGGAAAAAGGGTCGCTCTACATGGCCCGCACCACGCTCGCGCATTTCACCGCCACGCGCGACGAATTGCTGGCCCGCACCGGTGCGTTGTTCGCTCTGGTTGAAGCGGGCAAGCTGAAGGTGCAGATTGCGAAGACCTATCCATTAGCGGAAGCAGCGCAGGCGCACCGCGATCTTGAAGGGCGAAGGGTCACGGGAAAGTTGTTATTGCGGCCCTGAGCCTCAATGCACAGCGCTTTCTTAGACCAACCTCAATTCAGGGAAATCCTGCTGATACCGTGACGGATCGAGCGTCATCAACCGATCCGCGCGCAGCAGCGCATGCGCGGCGATGAGAAAATCGGAAAGCAATCGCTTCGGCGAGTTGCCCCCGGATCGACGCCGGCGGTGAGCATAAGCAGAAAAACCTTCGGCGGCTCGATGCCAGACGGAGGCGTCGAGGTCGAAGTCAACATGAATGCCTGTTTCAGAGAGAAATCGCTCAACGAACGCACGCGGGGCTAGCGGATACGCCATAATTTCCACATAGACGGGGCCGCTTATCACAATGCCGCCGAGAGCGCGTGCGCCCTTCAGTTCGGTCTCTATACGTTCTGCGGAGGGTTCGTTCGACCAGAGGGCGGAAAGGATATTTGAGTCAAGAGCAGTCTTCATCGGCGCACAGATTATTCTTCATCATTGCGCATGTCATCGATCCAAGCCTTAATGCCTGCCTCGCCACCGGGAAACGGACCAAGAATTCCACGAAACTTTTCAAACGGATCCGGATTATCGCGCCATGGCCGGATCGTCGTCCTGTCGTCTTCGATGACGAACTCGACGCGGTCTCCTGCGCCCACCCCCAGGCGGTCTCGGATCTCACGCGGGATCGTGATTTGCCCTTTGGAGCTTATAGGGCTCGTGAATGTGTTCTTTACATGCATTCTCTACTGTAAAGATAGCAGTCTTTACCTGCGGGATCAATGAAGCTATCTCCCACGGGATCATGCGGTTGGTATCAATCACGAGCGGCAATAACCTCTTACGTATTCGGGAACCTCCCGTCGCGGCTCAAGCTTCGGGTCGTTGATCGGAGTTCCAACCGTCATCTCCAGTGGAACCACCCCCGCCCATGTCGGAAAGGAATAATCCTCTGCGTCGTCGATCGGTGGCCCGATGCGAATTTTGGCGGAAAATTCTTCAATCGGCACCCGCAGAACCGATGTCGCCTTCAACTCCCGCTCATTCGGCTGGCGTACATCGTCCCAACGCTGCGGAATGATGTGTTCGGAAAGAACTCGAAGCGCCGCGAGTTTCTCTGCGGGATCATCCACGAGCGCAGCTTTCCCCAAGATAACGACCGAGCGATAATTCATCGAGTGATTGAAAATCGATCGTGCCAGTACCAGCCCGTCGAGCAGCGTCACGGTGACACAGATCTGAATGCCATCTTTCATCTGGCGCAACATGCGGCTCGCCGCCGACCCGTGGATGTAGAGATCGTCGCCGTCACGACCGTACGAAGTCGGAATCACAAACGGCTGGCCATCGACGGAGAAGCCGACGTGGCAAAGAAATCCTTCGTCAAGGATAGGATAGATGGCTTCACGATCGTAGATGGCGCGCTCCGGCTCGCGAACCACACGAGTCCGCGCAGTGGGCATTTCAGATTGGGACATGGGAGATCGAACTCCAGGCAAGCGCCAAGGATGGGTGAAAGAAAAGTGTAACACTGAGTTTTTTGGGCCCGGGCTTCAAGGCGCGGTATCTCAGGCTTGCTCTGCTCATCTGACGGACGATGGGTCCGCCGTCACACGAGTTATGGCGCCGGATAGCGATTCTCGCGGCACACCCCTGCAAATACAATACCGGCAACCAACAGCACGATGAACGCGAAAATGCTCGCTTCCGGGCCAACGCTGCCGCCGGTAAGCCACGCCGGGCCGCTGAATGAACAACGGAAGAGATTGTGATAAGGAAGAATGCCGCTGTCGGGAACGCCATAGAAGAACGTCTGTCCCCAGTCCCACCCCGCGTGAAATCCCACCGGAAACCACAAATTGCCCGTGCGGCGCAGAAAAAAACAGAACAGCAGTCCGAACATCAAGACTGAAAGAAGGCCGGTCTTGCTCTCACCCGGATTTCTCGCATGAGCGCCCGCAAACAGCAGCGACAGCACAATTGCGGATGGCCAGAATCCCATGCCGGTGGTGAGCGTGAATTGCAGATACCCGCGGAAGGAAAATTCTTCCGCCAGCCCGACCATGACGAACGTGATTCCCCACGCCAGCGTCGCGGAAAGAATAGCGCTGCCATGGATCGCAAGCCCGGTGAGCCGAAAGCCATGGAAGGCGAAGATGGCCAGCAGGCAAGCGCTGATCGCGAGAAAGCCCGCGAGGGTTCCTGTCCAGAACCGTCCGCGAAATGCCGAGTGTAGAGGCAGGCCATATTGCCCGAAATGGCGGCGCTCAATGCGCGCCATGATCAACGCAGGAACCGCGGTAAGAAACAAAATCGCAGCTTCGGAGATCGACAGGCCGAGCGGCGTGAGTTGCGAAATGGTTGCGAGATACGTTTTCCCGTGTACAAACAAGGCAAGAACGAGGCCGAGAGCGAGCCCCAGGAAGATGCCAATGCCGGCGCTGATGGCGAGGAAGATCAGAACCCGCCATCCGGCGCGAATGCCATTAGGCCCGCGAAAGACGGTGTTTGGAGGGGGCGGCGGTGTCGGCGGAGTGACAGGCCCGGAAGCCGGAGGGGGAATTTCGGGATCAGCCATTTTGGTTTAGGGCGTTGTCTTCGTGGGCGAAGCGAACAATCTAAGTACTCGTCGGCATTGCCACAACCGCCGAAATGGATAGATCCTTTCGCGCGCGAAGCGAGCGCGTGCCTCAGGATGACAAATAGCGTTCACTTACCAGTTGATCTTCAGCGCGAACTGGAATTGCCGCGGATCGTACGCTGCCGTCGCCAATCCCGCATTGCTGAAGAGCGGACTGACCGCAGCGGTGTTGTTTTTGTTCGCGATGTTGAACATGTCCACGATGAAGTCGGCGCTGAAACGTTCGTTGAAATAAACCCGCTTCGAAACGCGCATATCGCCAAACGCCGTCCACGGAGTGATTCCAGCGTTGCGCCCGAGGTTGCCGTCAAGTTGCAGCAGCGTCGGTACGACCCCGGCAGCGAGGAAACCATTGATGCAAGGCTCCTGGAAAGTTCCGCTCGGCGAATACTTCGAATGGTAGACGGTGCCGCATGCGGAATCGACCGTCGTATTGGGCCGGCTGGTCAACGACGAAAGCTGAAGATTGTCGCCGCTACCGGTCAGGATGTTGAACGGCCGTCCGGAAGAAAGTTCGACCAAAGGAGCGAACGTCCAATCGCTGAAAACGGCTCTTTCGAAGCCGTTGCCGACTTTCCCTGTCTGGTACACGCCGCTGAAGACGAAGCGATGCCGCTGATCGAACAGCGACGTCGAACGGTCCACGGACGGATAGTAGCTGTCCTGAGGCGTCAGCGTTGATTGCAGGTCTGTCGAGTCATCGATGGCATGCGACCAGGTGTAAGACGCGAGAAATTCGTAGTGAGTTCCGTAGCGCTTGCGCAGGTTGGCGCTGAAGCCGTGATAGATCGAGCTTCCATTGGAGTAGTTCGCGTCCATGTCGCCGAAGGGCACGCAGCCGGTGAAGGTTGCGGGATCGCAACTGGCATTGAATCCAGGAATGCTGGCGACTGTGGACGCCGCCTGAGAGATGCAGCCCAGCGGATCGCCGACTGATGCATACGCGCCGATGATCGAAGGATTCAATCCGCCGGGACGGAAGAAGTTCATCAACGAGGCATCGTTATATGGGTAAGGCCCGGCAGGACCGCCGGCCGGATTGCATCCACTCACGGTAAACGGGCTCGCTGGAGTCGGGGAGCTGGTTGCGAGCGCGTCATAATAGGCCCCCTCGAAATTCGCCACCATCAGATCGCCGCGAATCGTGTTCGCGTTGATCGGCCGGTTCAGATGGCGCCCCCCATTGAAGTTGTAAGCCAGGCTGAGCGCCATGCCGTGACCGAGATCGCGTTCAAGTGTAATGTTGGCCTGTTGCGCATAAGCGTAGACGAATCCTTTCGCCTGCGGATATCCGAAAGGCTGGAACGCCAGTGGCAGAAAGGTTGACGTGGGGTTCAGATAATTCTGGTTCAAGAAGACCGACTGCGGGAAATTCAAAGCCTGGAATTGTTGCTGGTTCGGCAGATATCCCAACGCGGCGGCAGCCGCCGGGTTCAAAGTTGCGGCGCAGGGATTCGCCGCGCTCGGCTGGTCAATGGGAAGTCCCTGAAAAATAGTGATCGCGTTCAGATTCCCCGGATTGCCCGCGCCGCTGCAAGTCGACGTACCGCCGAATGCCAGCTGCCCGCTGGAAGAACCGTCCGAAGCATCGCCGAGGAAATAAAGTCCCAGCAGCGGATGGTCATAAAACATCCCATACGATGCCCGAACGACCATCTTGCCGTTTCCGCTCGGGTCCCACGCAACGCCGATGCGCGGTTGAAAATTGTTCTTGTCCGTCTGGATTCCCTTTTGTAGCCCAAGCAGATTGTAGGCCGGCAATGCGAGACCCTGCGGCTGCCTGAACTTCGGGGGGATCTCCACATCGTAGCGAACGCCGTAGTTCAGCGTGACGTGCGGGCTCACGCGCCATGAGTCCTGCCAGAACAGACCGATGGGAAGGTTGTGAAACGAATCGCTGGGGCTGCCGAGACCCTGAACGAAATCGCCGGGCAATCCCGCGCCATAGGATTGAACTGCTGAGAGATCGGGAAAGTTCGGCAGGACTCCGGGGCCGGGATTCACAAATCCGAGGCTCGAAGAGCTGAAAGTTCCAAAATCGTAAACGCCGCCGTAGTTGACGGTGAACGTGGCATTCAGCGGCAGATAGTTGAGGTCGCCGCCGAATTTCATGTTGTGGCGGCCAACGGTCCACGAGAAGTTGTCGCTGAATTGATAACGCTGCTCCGTACGCTGAATGTAGGAATAAGGCTCGCGTCCGATGTAGGCGACACCGGTTATGTTGACCGCGGGGTCGGAGCCGCTGGGAATTGCGGTGTTGTAAAAGTACGACAGTCCACGCCGCGCATATTGAAATGTAAATTCGTTGACTTTGTTTGCTCCGATCGCCCACGTGTCTTTGAACATTCCCGTAACGTCGCGGAAAGTTTGTTGCGAGGTGCGTGAGTAGGCGTTTTGTCCGAAAGGCTGGTCTTCGCCGCTGACTTCAATGCCGTTAATCGTGCTTGGGCTCACATTCGCGCGGAAGGTCAGTCGATGGCTGGCATTGAGATTGTGATCGATGCGCAGCGAATAAAGGCTGGTCCCTTCGAAGACAGGAAAATTCCCTTCCTGGGAGACAAGGCTCGTGTAAGACGCCGGAATCGCGCACGGTGGCGCCGCGCATGAAGTCGGAAAGCCGGTGACTCCCGGAATTCCGCCAGTAAATCCGAGCGGCCACTGGCCATTCACTGCCATTTCAGAGGAAGTGCCGACCAGTCCGAGATACTGCCCGACCTCAAACGCATACGCGGGGTTGCCGGCGACGGTCGCGTCCACTGCCGGGTTGGTGGCAAAGGCGACCTGGTCGGGGGTGAGTTGCAGGTTTACACTTCCCGGGGGCGCCAGAAAAAACGCCGACGCGTCGAACGGCGCCAGGCCAAAATTGCCCTGACCAATCGATGAGAAGCCAGTTTCATGCCGCCGCGTGATCTCGTAAGAGAAGTAATAAAAGGTCTTGTCTTTCTTGATCGGCCCGCCGAATGCAACGCCCGCCTGCACCCGCGTGTACGCCGGATTCGAAACCGTACTGAACGGATTCACCGCCTGAAAAGCTCGATTACGCAGATATCCGAAAACATCGCCGTGCAATTGATTGGAGCCCGAGCGGGTGATGATGTTGACCACGCCTCCGGCCGCGCGTCCATATTCCGCCGCGTAGTTATTGGTGATGATCTGAAATTCCTGAACCGCTTCCTGCGATACCGTCGAACGCACTCCATTCACGGAGTTGTCGGTCGCATCTGCGCCGTCCACATTCACCAAATTCGACCGCGCGCGCTGGCCGCTCATGTTCAGGCCCGAGGTCGGTGCCGCGCCGGTGTTGGGCGCGTTGTCCCGCACAACCTGCGAATCGGTGAGCGTGAAGTTGATGTAGTTCCGTCCGTTAATGGGAAGATTGTCGATGCGGCGCTCGCCGATGGTATCGGTCGTAGAAGTGCGTGAGGTTTCAACCAGCTCGGCCTGAGACGAAACTTCGACCACTTCCTTGCCGGTCGCAACGGCAAGCGTGATTGGAAGCTCGACCAATCCACCGACCGTTACCGAAACGCCCGTGCTCAAAATTCCCTGGAAGCCTTTCGCATCCACCGCGACCGAATAGGTCCCCGGAGGAAGCAGGCGCGCGCTGTACCCGCCTTCGCCGTCCCCGGTCGCGACACGCTCCACACCTTTGGCGGTGTCGCGCACCGTAACGGTTGCATCGGCGAGGTTGTTCCCTCTGGGATCCTTCACCGTGACGTGCACATCGCCGGTGGCCACGCCGCCCTGCGCGAACGCCATCGCAGAAAGCAAGAACACAAAAACACACGCTGAGACAATTTTCATGGTGCGGAGCATAAGGTTCTCCCTTGAACTCGCGGACGCGAGCCGACGGTGGGAACGATCCCACGGCAGATTGCCGATGCACTCACTCGACTGTTGGACTGATTAGACGCCCGCTGGTTTTTATAACAGAACTAAGCTCGAAAACAAGTCGGAAGGGAGGTGCCGCCGCCTGGCAGCAGGAGCATGCGTGCTAGCGCCGCCGGTGCTTACAAACTCGCAGAGATGCGAACGGGGACGGCCGGATTTTGCAGCCGCCCCAGCAGCATCGCCGATCCGTTCAGGCGTTCGTAGCCGCTAACGATGGGCGTCATCCCCACGCCGGAGTGTGGCCATAGCCAAGCCGCGCGGATCCTCATCAGCGCAAGAAACGTGTTCTGCCGAAGCAGTAGCGCCTGGTTTACCAGCTGGCGCGCCGCTTCGGCCGTCTGAGGATCGTTGGACGCAAGCGCACGCTCGCCGAGGCTGATCAGAAGCGAGGCGTTTTGTCCCGCAGCTTGAACGTACGCCGCCATCGCGAGAAGGCGCTCGCGTTGCACGTTGCGGAACTCCCCCGCCGAAAGTCGCCGGCGCAAGTAATCGGCCTCCGCCGGGTCGACCAGATTGCGGAAAGCCTGGATATCCAGCGGCTGGATGGGTAGCGCCCGTCCGCCTCTTGATGCTTGCAGGCTGCGCGAAACCGTAATGCCAAAAACGAAGGCCAGGGCCAGAGCGGATGCGATGACGAGAAAGATGGCGAGAATCATTGGTGTATAAGGCGCTCCAATTCGCGATTCCAATTTTCAAGGACTTCTTCTTGTCCTTCCGGAGAATTATCCGAAAATCCGGAGAGCGGATCCGATGGCCGGCGCTCCGCCGGTTTGCCTTGGTCCTTGGATTGATTGCTGGGACTTTTCTCCGGTATGAGCAGGTAGTAGTACCAGATCAATACGGCGACGTGGTAAGTGGCCATGTTGGCGAGATCTTCCCACCCACGGTTACGAACTACTCCTCCGCTGATCAATGCCCAAATGGCAAGATGTCCGCACCAGACAACGCCTAGGCCCACGGCGATACCGAGGGCATAACGTTGCCATGGAATTCTGAAAAGCATGGCAAAGATGAAGATCGAGATGATGAGACCGGCTTGGGTCAAATAAAGGGTCTGGGAAAGGACATGTCCGCCGCCCACCAGCCAGTGCACATTGTCAGGAGCAGCCCAGGCTGCCGCGAACGCCGCGACAAACACGAAGAAGCATCCCGCCCCCGCGACCAGGTTCCGAACGACTCTCGCAACAGACGGCCAAGGGTGCAGGAGGGTCTGCATCAACTCGGCAATGACGACGAACTTAAGAAGCCCTTCAACGATAGTTCCAATCCAAAAAGCTCGCCACCAGGTAATGGCACTGGTCGTCGGCCAGATGTCGAGGGTGTATAGGGCTAATTCTTCGACGGATACGAATACAAGGTATATAAAAAACGCAGCAAATCTCTTATGCAGGCCTTTGGAAAATAGAAGAGCAGCCAAGGCCAGCGTGAGAAGATTGGGGGCAACCCAACCGTAGTGCCACAGAAATGAGTGTGCCTGCAGCATGTTCTGACAACACAATATAGCGCCCATGCCGAGGCTGGTAAAGTTGCCCGCTTCTTCCGTCCGGTAATCGTAACAAAATAGCCGGATATAGATTTTTGCGACGCTTATGGTTTACAAATACCGCCATTGCTTCCGCAGCTGGTCGTTCCCGCTCCCCCATCAGCGCGGACAACGGTTGGGATAACAAGGGCGTTCAGGAATAGCACGGCTGCTCCGAGCACGAGTAGCATACGTTTCACGGTATTTTCTCCTTTGGAACTGCAAAGTGGAACGCGATAGTTTCACGTGCGCAGCCGCGTTTACAATCTGTTTGCTGGTCTCCGATTGTTCGGAATTTGTAACAAAAATGACGCTCAAGTCGGCACTGCAAGACCTGAAAGAGACCACCCTCGCGGCCGTTTCCGGCTTGCTGGGCAAGCTGGCGTATCTTGCATCGCTGCATCGCGCGCAAGGCAGGTACGAGCATTGGGGGCTCGAGTCCGTTCACGGACCGGAAGCGTCGGAGCGCGCTCTGCGCTCCGCTCATGCGGAAGTTGTCGCGGAAGTTTTGCGGACGCCCTTTTCAGAACTTACAGAGGACGTTGAAAAATCCAGGAAGGAAAGCGGCGTAGAGGCGCACTTCTATGTCGAGGCAATGCGTGAAGGCTTGAATCATTTGCTTCCGCCGGGAAAGCAGGACTCGCCTTCGGCCACCCACCTCAGTTCAGTGCTGCTGGCGCTTTCGAAACTGAAGAAGAATCGAGCGCGCGCCACTCCGTCAGTTTCATAGCCACGCCGACCACCTGCCCCAGCACTTCGGCTTCCTGCGGATGCCGCAGGATTCGCACCGGCACGGGCGACAACGGATGCGGCTGCAAAATAAGTTCGTCGCGGCGCATGCTGCACCAGCAGCACGTGTGGCCGTCACGGGTTTCCACGAAATAGATCGGACGCTCGTATTCCGAGCGCCAGGAGCCTTCTGCCACGCGGTTTCGCGCTTCATCCACCTGTATGAAACTGCCGGGCGGCAGGATCGGATACATCGTGAAATCGTGCGTGCCCACGTAACCGTAGGTGAATTCCGTATTGGCAAACTGCGCCAGGTACGCGAACGGCACCAGTCCCCATTGCTCGACCATGCGCCCCAAATTGCTGGTCCGGCGCTCGTCGAATCCCGGATCCATTCGCACCGGAACCTGCACCGATGAAAGTCCCGCGAGTGCGTCGGAGACATGTGACTTTGGCGGCGAGACCAGTCCAAGGTCGGCGGCCGTATTGTTCAGATCGACGCCGTACCATGACAGCAGTTCGCGAATGTCGCGGCGATAAATCACCGAGAGCGTATAGATCCGGTAGATGCTCGGAAGAATGCCTTTCGTCTCGATGTCCGACAGCCGGCTCGGAGGTATGGAAAATTCTTCATTGCGATAGCGCTCAGCGACGCGCGCGCTGGAGTTCTCTACATCGCGCATAGTGAGGCCAAGTTTTTCGCGGAGTGTGCGAAGACTTTTCCCAGCGGGTAACACGGCGGTGCCTCCAGAGAAGTTGGGGAATCATACCAAATCGGAACCGGTTTTTCCCGTGCTTTGCCGGGAGAATGCCTTGTTCTTTGGAGTTTGTTACGAATTCCGAACATGCCTATCGTCGCGTCTGACGGGCATCTCCGAGCCTCATTCAGCCGCATCGCCGGAACCGCGCCGTGCGGTCGGCATGCGCCATTCTGTCGTCGATGTTCGGATTTCGTAACAGGATTTCCTGTCGCAGAATGTTCCGATTATCAACATCAGTTTCATCCTTCCCCGCCGAATGACATTTGTCACGGCCATCACGTGATGGATGGCACTGGCGCGCCGGCGGCCCTCACGCGATGATGCATGTATCGAGACGCCAAGCTTCTCGAGCAGGAGGCCGTGAAGAAATGATCGCAACCTTGGAGCAGCCCGGCATCGCGCAATCATCCGGCCACGGCCTGGTTGTGGCCAGCCTGGAAAGCGTCAACAAAAATTATGGAAGTATCCGCGCTTTGAGTAGCGTCGATTTCCGCGTCCACGCCGGCGAAATCGTCGCCTTGCTCGGCCCCAACGGCGCAGGCAAAACCACCGCCGTGAAACTTCTTTTGGGGCTGATGCAACCCAATGCCGGCAAAGTCCGCGTTTTCGGCGGCGACCCGACGAATCCGGAAAACCGGATGCGCACCGGCGCCATGTTGCAAGTCGGCCGTGTCCCTGAAACGCTTCGCGTCCGCGAGCATATCGATCTGTTCTCTTCCTATTACAAATCGCCGATGAACTCCGAGGAAGTGCTCGCGACCGCAGGACTCGAGAATCTTCGCAACCGCAAGTTCGGCGATCTCTCCGGCGGCCAGAAGCAACGCGTTCTTTTCGCCCTCGCCATCTGCGGAGATCCCGATCTGCTTTTTCTCGACGAGCCGACGGTCGGCCTCGACGTCGAAGCGCGGCGCATGCTGTGGGATGAAATTCGCAAGCTGGTCAGCCGGGGTAAAACAGTTCTGCTTACTACCCACTACCTTCAGGAGGCCGACGAACTCGCCGACCGCATCGCCGTCATCAACCAGGGCGAGATTATCGCCGAAGGAACTCCCGCCACCATCAAGGCGCAGACCGCTGGCAAAAAGATCCGCTGCGTAACCAGCCTGAGCCTCGGCGCACTGCGGCAAATTTCCGGAGTGACAGAAGTCCACGAAGACCGCGAAGCGGTCGAGATCCACACTGGTATAGCCGAGCCGGTTGTCCGCGAATTGCTCGCCCGCGACCCGGCATTGTCCAGCCTCGAAATCACAAGTGCAGGCTTGGAAGACGCATTCCTCGCCCTGACCCAAGACGCCGGCAAGAACGGAAACTGAGAACTGAGAACCGGCAACTGAGAACCGGCAACTGAGAACAACAAGGAGACTTCCATGAGCACCGCATCTCTGGCATTGACCAATGCCCAAGTTCAACGGTCGCAGGCGCAGACCGCCACCATCTATGCCAAGGAAGCCAAGTACGAATTCCTCAAGAACCTGCGGCTGCGTATGTACACCGCGTCGGTGCTGAGCTTCCCGATCATGTTCTATGTATTGTTCGGGCTCGTGCTGAACTCGAAGGAGTCAATCGGCGCCATGCGCGTGCCGACCTATCTCATTGCGACCTACGGCACCTTCGGCGTGATGGGCGCGTCTCTTTTCGGCACAGCGGCTGGTCTGGCTTCCGATCGCGGTCTCGGATGGCTTCAGGTAAAGCGCGCCAGTCCCATGCCTCCCTTCGCGTACTTTGTCGCGAAGGTGATCACCAGCATGATTTTCAGCACCATCATCGTGCTCGCGCTCTTCGTGCTGGGAATCGCTGCCGGCGGCGTGCGCATGCCATTCACGCAGTTCGCGCAACTTCTGGGAACTCTGTCGATCGGATCGCTGCCCTTCTCGGCCATGGGCCTCGCGCTCGGATATTTCACCGGCCCTAACTCCGCGCCGGCGACCATCAACCTGATCTATCTCCCCATGTCGTTTTGCAGCGGGCTCTGGGTCCCGTTCATGTTCCTGCCGAAGGTCGTAAAGCAGATTGCGCTCGTTCTGCCTCCCTATCACTTGTCGCAACTCGCGCTAGGGATCGTCGGCGGAGGCAGCCATGGATCGAGTGCAACGCATTGGGAAGTTCTGGCCGCATTCACCATGATCTGCTTTGGCATCGCCCGCATCGGCTTCCAGCGCGATCAGGAAAAAATGTATGGCTAGACTGTCAGCAATAAATTTCCGGTCTGTCACAGATCGGGAAGGGCACGAGTTCCACTTGTGCCGCGAGACGCCGGAAATGTCCCGCGTTTCAGCGCATGAGCTCTTCTCTCGGCAGAAAGGCGTGAAAGGAGGAATGCGATGAGCGCCAATACGAGAAACTCGCTGTCCCGCACCCTGCTCCTCGTGCTGCTCGGATTCATCGCAACCCTCGCCGGCGTGAAATCGCTCGTAATCCTCGTTCCCGCCGCGATGCTGGTCTGGTTTGGGGACGTCCGTGCCCTGCGCCGTGGCCGGAATTGACTTAAGGAGCGACAATAGAGATATGCCATTGATCGCGGTAGGCCGTGAAAAAGAATGCCGGACAGGAAGTCACTGGAAGCTCAAGCCCTGGGACCTCATCGTCAGAGATAAAGACCACGGCTGGACTCCCCTCATCTGGATCGTTTATCTCGGCTTCTTTTTTGTCGACCCGGTGGTGACTCATGCCGGCGCGAGAGTGTGGCAGCTTGACATTCTCGGCGCTGCCATTTTTCTCGTCCTTTATCTCGGGCTCTTCTTCATCGAAAACCCGGTGTCACTGGCGCACATCGGCGGCATGGTTGCGTTGGGCCTGTTCTACCAACGCATCAACGGCGGCGCCTGCACCTTCTTCATCTACGCCGCCTCGATGCTTCCATTCTGCGTCGAGACCCAGACCGCGTCTTTCGTCGGAATCGCGACCGTCGGAGGCATCGCCGCCCTTCAGTGCCTGGTGATGCACATCTATGGCTGGAGAATGTTCTATTCGGCGCTTTTCCCGGTCATCATCGGCGCCGGAAACACATTCTTCGCCGAACGTAATCGCATGAACCGCCGCCTGCGCAAAGCGAATGAAGAGGTCGAGCAACTGGCGAAAGTGGCGGAGCGCGAGCGCATCGCCCGCGACCTCCACGATGTCCTGGGACACACACTCTCGGTGATCACCTTGAAATCCGAACTCGCCGGAAAGTTGATTGACCGCGACCCCGCTCGGGCCGGAAAAGAAATTCGCGAAGTCGAAGAAATTTCCCGCCAGGCTTTGTCCGAAGTACGCGATGCCATCCGCGGATATCGATCCCAGGGCCTGGTCGCCGAACTCGCCCACGCAAAATCCACGCTCGAAACCGCCGGCCTCACCGTGCAGTGCGACGCCGCCACGACTATGAAGCTTCCTGCCATTCAGGAAAGTGTTTTGTCGCTCGCGGTGCGCGAAGGCGTGACCAACGTTGTCCGCCACGCGCAAGCCCGCTCCTGCCGCTTGCGCCTCGAACAGCAGAACGGTTCCTGCCGCCTGGAAATTCAGGACGACGGCCAGGGCTTTGCCACCATGGAAGGCAATGGCCTGCGCGGCATGCGCGAACGCGTCGAAATGCTCGGCGGAACTCTGGAGCGCATGAATCGCTCCGGTACCATGCTGGTGATCACTCTACCCTTGAAAGAACTCGCCACAAGAACGGAAGGCCGCGAAGCGTGAACCCTCCCGCCAAAGAAGGCTCGACCAGAGAAAATTCGAAAGAGAACCGCAAAACCATCCGTGTCGTGCTGGCGGAAGACCAGGGTATGGTACTCGGGGCGCTGGCGGCGCTACTCGAAATCGAAGGCGACATCTCCGTCATCGCCAAGGCGCGCAACGGCAAGGAAGCTCTCGATGCCGTGCTGGCGCAGAAGCCCGACGTCTTCATCACTGATATCGAAATGCCGCACATGACCGGCCTTGATGTAGCCGCAGAGTTGAAGCGGCGCAAGACTGGAACACGAGTAGTCATCGTCACCACGTTCGCCCGCGCCGGATACCTGCGCCGCGCTCTCGAAGCCGGAGCCTCCGGATACCTGCTAAAAGACATGCGCGCCGAAGAACTCGCCGACGCCGTCCGCCGCGTGCATCAGGGGTTGCGCGTAATTCATCCCGAACTGGCGACGGAAGCCTGGGGAGAAATGGATCCGCTCACCGATCGCGAGCGGCAAGTTTTGCGTTTCGCCGGCGAGGGCATGGCCAGTGGTGACATCGCCAGCGAACTAGGACTCTCCGACGGTACAGTGCGAAATTATTTGTCGGAAGCCATCAGCAAACTCGGCGCAGGCAATCGCGTAGAAGCCGCCAGAATCGCAAGAACCAAAGGCTGGCTGTAGCCGGAAAGCCAGCGTCATTCTGCTCGCAGCGCCTGCATGGGATCGACGCTCGCCGCTCGCCGGGCCGGGATGTACGCTGCGGCCAACCCCGTGCCCAACAACAGGAGAACCGCAGCGCTCAACGTGAGCGCATCGCGAGCTTGCACGCCGTATAGAAAACTCGCCAGCAAACGCTTCAGGAAAAACGACAGGGCCAACCCGATAGCGGAACCGGCCAACAGGATCCAGCCCGCCTGCCGGATCACCAGCGTGATCACCTGTCCTCGCCTTGCGCCCAAAGCGATGCGCACACCGAATTCCTGCGTGCGCTGCGATACCAGATACGCCAGCAACCCATACAGGCCTGCCACACAAAGAAGCAGCGCCGCGCCGGCAAAGATTTGCAGAAGGCGCGCGGCCATTCTCTGGTCGCCAAACGAATCCTCGACCACTTGATCCATAGTGGTGAATGTGCTGCCGGCCAGTTCCGGGCTGGCACTCGTCAGGGCACGGCGGAACTCCGGAATGAAGGAGATGGGATTTCGATCAGTCCGCACTGCCAGGTTCATCGCGAGTCCTTCGGCCACGCGATAAAAGCCGGTCTTGGGCGTGATCTGCGGGATACAAACTTCGACCTCCGGCTGCGACGGCTCGATCACAGACGATTGCCGCTCTTCATCGACCACGCCGACAATCTCCGCCAGCTTCTCTTTGTCGTAGCTTAGCAACTGCTGCCCCACGGCCTTATCGAGACCTTGATTCTTGCCAAAGTAAGCGCGTGCAAACGCGCGATTGACGACTATTACAGGCTGCGAGCTGGCCGTGTCTCCTTCGTTGAAAAACCGTCCGCTCAACATGCGAAAACCAAAGACGCGCTGCAGTCCGGGGCCGACGGCCCGGAACTGCGTGACCAGATCTTCGACTCTCACCGACGCCGGATCATTTTCATCCGTGGCAAACGTAAGCAAGATCGGAAAGCGCTTTCCCAGGGGAACTCCGGTGGTCAGCGAGGCCGCCTCAACGCCGGACAGGTGTTCTACTCGCTCGACCAAAGGCTGGTACAACTCCCGCGTCATGTTTCTTCCATCGAAGCGATATGCTGGGATCACCATGTCGGCCACGATTACGTGATCGCTTTTGAAACCCAGAGACACATGCCGCAGCGCAAACAACGTCCTCAGCAGCAGCCCGCACGCGACAAGAAGCGCCAGCGACATCGCCATCTGACTGACTACAAGCAAACCGCGGCCACGATGTTGATGCCGGCCGCCTCCGCTTCGCGCTCCACCCTGCCGCAACGCCGGATCGATCGAAGCCCTTGCAGCGACCAATGCCGGCCATACCGACGAGATCACCGCGCTGAGCAACGTCAATCCCAGCAGGCAGAGAACAAGAGCGGAGTTGGGCGCCATGCCGACGTGAATTCTGAATTGAAGCGAGAGTTCCCGTTCGAAGATCCGCAGGGCCGCGAACACCAGCCCGATTCCCAGAAGGGAAGCGGTAAGGCTGAGAACCAGCCCCTCGACGAAAAGTTGGCGGATGATCCGCCAGCGGCTCGCTCCTAGCGCGGCGCGTACCGCGATTTCGCGCTGTCGCGTCGCAGCGCGCGCCAGCAGCAGACTGGTTACGTTCAGGCAGGCAATCAGCCACAGAACTCCCGCCGCCCCGAGCAACGCCCAAAGCGCGTTTCTCACACCGCCCTCGACCACCGTGTCGGCGTATGACAGCAGCTCAACCGACATTACGTTTTCGCGGGCGTGCGCATCGGTGTATTGTTTCGCAACCTCATTCTGGATGACCCGCAACTCCGCTTGCGCGGCTTCCATGGTCACGCCTTCTTTCAACCGCGCAATGATCGTATATTCTTGAGCCGCATTCTTGGCCCGCTCCTTGTCCGTATCCCCGAGTTGAATCGCGGTCCAGATCTGCGGCTTTTCGGGATTGAAGGGAAACTGGAAGCCGCGTGGCATGACTCCAACGACGGCGTAGGATTCCCCGTTCAACCGGATCACTCTGCCGAGAATATTTGGGTCTTCTCCGAAACCGTCGCGCCACACCGTATCGCTAAGTACGGCGGTTTTAGCGCCACCTTTTTGCCCCGACGAATCCGACGAATCGAAGCCGCGCCCAATCGCCGGCCGCACGCCCAGCGTTTCAAACAGGTTCGTGCTGACGCGCGGAGTGTTCACCTGCACGGGGCCGGAATTTCCCTCCAGAAAAGATGTCGGCTTGTCGTAGGTGTGAAATGCGATTTCCGCGAGAGTTTGGCTGCGCTCGCGCCACTGCTCTATGTCCAGATAGGGAGCGCCGAACATCGATGGCCCGTTCTTGCCCGCCTCTTTGATTTGCACCAGTTGGCCGGCGCGCTCGTAGGGCAAAGGACGCAGCAGGACGCGGTCCACAACGGTAAACATCGCCGCGCTGGCCGCGATGCCGGTGGCCAGAGTCGCGATCGCCATAATCGCGAATCCTGGCGATCTCTTCATTTGCCGGCCGGCGTAACAGACATCCGCCCAAATCGAATCGAAGGCCGGACGCGCCCACGCCTCGCGGGCGGACTCTTCGAGCAGGGCGACGTTGCCGAAGTCGCGCTTCGCCTGCTGCTCCGCCTGCTGTGGCGCCATTCCGCCCGCCATCAGTTCCTCGATTTTTTCTTCGAGGTGCTGCTGAATTTCCTGCGAGAGGTCGGCGTAGGTTTCTTGCCGTGAGAAAAGATTCGTGAGCCAGCGCATCGTTGTTTCCTGACTGCGCCTCGCGCCAACCGCCGCTACGATTTAGCTGGAGCCAGCACCAGGGCGATTCCTTTGAGCATGCGGTTGAAAAGTGAAACTTCGCGCTCCAAATGCAGCACGCCGCTTCGTGTGATCTGGTAGGTGCGCACTTTGCGCCCAGTAGGCGAGATCTGCCAGTCCGCGGTCAGGAACTTTTTTTTCAGCAGCCGTTGCAGCGCCGGATAGAGCGAGCCTTCCTCGACCAGCAGCAACTCGTTCGATTGTCTCCGGATGTGCTGCACGAGGGCATAGCCATGCATCGGCTGCCGTCGCAGCGACCGCAGGATCATGATTTCGAGCGCGCCGCGAAACAGATCGCGCTGTTCGGAAGTGTTCCCAGGTTCCATCCCTATTTCAACCACGCCTAGTCTAAAATAGGGTATAGCCCGGACGTCAAATGAAAAGTCCTTGCCTGGCAATATCGCCGCAAGACTGCCTGCTTAATCTGCCGGTCCTCCCGAGATTCTCCACGCATACATCAGGAATGAACTCGCGGTCAGATCGACGGCCGGTTCGTCTGTAGAGTACGACTGCATGTTGTCTTTGTAGACCGCGCCATTCCCGTTGAACTGCTTGTAAACATCGCGTCCGCCAACAGGGCAGGGCACCATACCATCAAGAAATCCGAAGGTTGGAAAACTGTTTGCGCCCTCGACGACAGCGCCTGCGAGCACGGGCGTTTGTCCGTCGGTTGAGCCGACAATGTTCGCCACCTGATGCTGCATGCAGTCAGGAAATGTATCGCCATCGCCGACGGTGAATGCGACACCCCATGCATTCGCGCCCGAAATATTCCCCAGCCAGCGCCGCGACTCATCGTCATAACTTTGACGGCGCTTCAGATAGTTGTACTCGGCGGCCATGACTGCAAGTCCCGATCCGTGCGAGATGCTGTCGTACGTGCCCCACGGCAATCCAAACTGAAAAGGATCGCCCGCATTGTTCGCCACAGAATTGGAAATCTGAAATGCCATGTCGTCGAGCAGACGCTGCTTCGACACGGCCAATCCCGCCGGATTCCCGGCTTTCTCAATCGCCCGATAAAGTTCGAAATGCGCCAGTCCGCTCACATCGTAAAGATTGAGCGTGTCCCCTCCGTCGCCTGGGCCGCTGATGTAGGCGCGCGCCCAATGCGCCGCCAATTGCAGGTAGTGCGAAGCATCGGTGTGCGGCAATCCCGCAGGCAGATTGCCCTTCGCAAGCGCGTAGTAGAGTTCAGCCGCGCCAAGTTCCATGTCGTCGCGCCACTCGCCTTCAGGATAAAAATCCCAAGGAGAAACGGTCACCAGATTTCCAGTCGGTGCAGTATCGGCAAGATCGAAAACGTGCTCAGCAGAGAAGATGCACTGCTTCGCCAGCGTGGGATTCGTGGTCTGAAATACCTGAAAGCACTCGGCGAAGTCGGCCGCGAGACGTCCGGCAAGGTTGGGGCTGACCTTCGATCCGGCAGGCCCAGCCTGAAATACAGGACGATGCCGAATGTACTGAAACGTCGGATCGTCCCCGGCATAAGTGTCATCCACCTGTGGCAATCGCCAGATGTCGTGGTCGCTGAGATAGTCAAAATCTTCGAAGTCGGTGCCGATGCCAACCTGGTAGTAGAGCGTGCGCGAGTCGTCGTTCCACATCTTCTCCAGCCAGCGCACGCCGAACTCAGCTTCGTTGGTAAAATTCGAGGACGCGGATTGCGCGCCCATCTGATGCGGAAAGTCGCGCACTCCAATCAGCATCAGCGAAACAACGTAGCTTTCCGTCTGCACAAACTTCAGATAGTCTCCCGCGTCCCACCATCCGCCTTCAGCGTCGATGGTCGCGCCCGTCGGCACAAGGCTGCCGATGAAGTTGTCGTCGTCATCGAATGTGGGCGCCAGATAAACCGTGGCCTTCGCGTCATTGAGATGTCCGGGTGCACTGCGAAGGGCGGTCGGGATGAAGTCCGCGCCGTCGCGCTCGTTCTCGTAGAAGTAAAGATTGTTGGCGAGAGGCTGGGTGTAGAGGTGCTCCGGCGTATCGACGCGGAACGTTGGCGAAGTGGCCGAAACACCATTGCTCATGACGATCGCGTACACGTCAGCTCTGCTCAGATTGAAATCGATCGGATAGACGCTGTAATGTCCCCATGTTCCCAGCAGAGCGCCGACCGATCCTGAAGCCGCGGTCGCGCCCGAAGAGTCGATGATCGAGAACTTCGCGTTACCGAAAGCGCGGGTCATCAAGTAAGCGCGTGCGGGAAGCCCAGCTTCGTAGCCGATCTGGTTGACGCGGACGTAGCCGTTCTCGGCGTGGGCCTGCGATCCCAGCAATGAAACGAAGAGCAAGGTAAGAAGGCTGCGCTTCAGATTAAACATGGCGATCCTCATGGGCATCGAACGCGATTCTCCGACAGGAAAGCGGGCGAAGTGAGTGGCGGAAACCCGGAACAGGCCTATTAAAACGTTTGAATATTGCCGCACCAATAGAGTGCTGTCAAGAGAGAGAAAGACTCTAACAGCGGCGGAGCTGCGCTCCGCGGACAGCCGAGGGCGGCTGTCCCTACATTTTGTTTCGCAGCGGTCCGCGGTCTGAAGTCCGAGGTCAGTTTTCTCGGACGATGCCCGCATCCTGCTTCTTCACCGTCTTGTAGGCCCAGGCCATGCGCGGGGTGTTGTGGGCGATGCCGATGTGGCCTTCGGTGTTGAGGACGATGATGCCGCCGTGTCCGTTGACCCGCTGCTTCAGATAGTTCATCGCTTCCTGCGCGGACCACTCAGGCAAATTTCCGGCCGAGATGCGGTCGGCGGTCCATTTCGCAAGAACGAGTTTCATGATCGGCTCGCCCCATCCTGTGGTCGAAGCGGCGGCGCTCTGGTTGTCGGCGTAGCAGCCGCATCCGATCAGCGACGAATCGCCGAGGCGTCCGGGAGCCTTATTCAGCGTGCCTCCGGTCGAAGTCGCGGCGGCGATGTTGCCGTCGCGATCGAGCGCAACCGCGCCGAC
>DASXDY010000079.1:0-4699 GCA_036490405.1 Candidatus Sulfotelmatobacter sp.
ATAGACCCTCACTTGCCCTCCTGCTTAACCTTTCGATCAAGTAGGTGACTTCGCTCGAGCCCCGGACGCCGCACCAACCGGAAAAACTTAAGAAGCTGTCAAAGAACGATCTTGTTTTACGCTTTTAAAAAATAACGTCAACCGAAAATCGTCGCCTCTAACTATCTGTTTTTTCAATCGAGTGCAGCCCGTCCACAACCCGGTGACCGGATTTGGTGCAGCCGGACGATTCAGTTCCGATCACAAACCGCGCGGGACAGCCCTTTCGGAAGAATTCTCAGAAAAACAAACCAGGCGCGATCTCCTCAATACCGCCCTCCGACTTGTGAAACTCCGGCAAATACCGCGACCAGCAAGACTTTCAGGAATCAAGATCAGGCTTACCGTGTTTCCTCCGTGTGCCTCTGTGCCCTCTGTGGTTATTGCTTTTCGCCGGGAGGAAGAAACCGTGACTACGAAATCTCTATCTTTTCGTCCATCAGCCGCTTGTACGATTCATCCGGCCCGGTCAGCTCAAACGAATTAGTGACCGCTGCCTTGCCCTTCTCCACGCTGGTGATCACGTAAGAGCATCCGATCCAGTGCGCCTCGGCGAAGTCGGTCGAAGACCACTGCGCTGGATGGTCCGGATGCGAGTGATAGAAACCGACAATATCCTCTCCACGCTCGCGCCCTTCGCGTTGAATTCGCACCAACTCCTTCGGATCAATGTTGTACCGGTTATGCGCGGAATCCGTGCGCGTGTTTCCGGCGCGCACCGCGGAAGTGACGACGCGGCCGCCGTCATCGCTAAAGCTGCCCAGAAGGACGCCGCAGCACTCGTGGGGATAAGTCTCTTCCCCGTGCGCGCGCATCGCGTCGTAATTTTTTCGTTCAAGTTTCAACATAGATCAAGAATGTTGGTGGTGATGCAATTTGGCTCGCGCGCCGGGCCGAGACAGACTGAGATCCTTCGCTCCGCCTGAAAAACGGCTACGCTCAGGATGACTCCGCCAATGAGAGGGCAACCTGCACCACTACCAGAATGTTCAGTCACTGAAGACGACTAAGGGCCGACTCCCAGAATTTCTCTGCGTCTCTGTGGTGAAAAGCCTTATCCTTCCGTCCAGAACCTCTCACTCAAATACTTGTCGCCGGAATCGCAAAGCATGGTCACGATGACGGCTTCCTGATCTCGCTTCAGCTGAAGTTCGCGCGCAATCTTCAGACACCCGACCACGGCCGCAGCAGCAGAAATTCCGACCAGCAGCCCCGCATTGCGCGACAAGTTTCGCGCCATCGCATAAGCATCTTCGGTCGCAATCTCAATGTTCTCATCCGCCAGCGTCGGATCATAAATCTTCGGCACGATCGCGCTCGCCATGTGCTTCGCGCCTTCAATTCCGTGGAACGAAGAATCGGGCTGCAGCGAGATGCACTTCACCGCCGGATTCAATTCCTTCAGCCGCCGAGTCGTTCCCACAAACGTCCCGCTGGTTCCGAGCATCGACACAAAATGCGTCAGCCGTCCTTGCGTCTGTTGCCAGATTTCGTTCGCCGTTCCGTTATAGTGCGCCTTCCAGTTCGCGTCATTCGAATACTGATCGGCATAAAAATATTTATCCGGATTTCCCGCCGCCAACTCGCGCGCTTTGCGGATCGCTCCATCCGAGCCATCCCCGGGGTCGGTATAAATAATGTTGGCGCCATATCCGCCAAGAATCTGCTTGCGCTCGCGCGAAACGTTTTCCGGCATGCATAGCGTCACCGGAAATCCCTCGGCCGCGCCCAGCATCGCGTAAGCGATCCCCGTATTCCCGCTGGTTGCGTCCAGCAGGATTTTTCCCGGACTAAGCTTCCCGGCTCGCCGGCCTTCCGCGACAATGTTGGCTGCCGCACGATCCTTTACCGATCCGCCAGGGTTATACCACTCCGCTTTACCCAAAAGGGCTACGCCCGGCAGGTCACGCGTGAGCGCATCGAGCCTCAACAGCGGAGTGTTCCCGATCCGTTCCATCAAACTGTGGCCCAGCGTTTCGCCCAGTCCCGAAGCGGCTTCTTTCGCCGGCGCGGATGTTGCTGCCAATGAACTTCCCGTCGCTTTGGAAGAGCCAATCGTCATGTTGAACCGGAACCCCATGACCAACGTAATGTGCTATAGGGCTGCAAACGGAGTATGTAGTATTTTGTTAGATGAATCGCTTCGCCCGGCGATGCATTCCGTGTACAGTACCGTCTTCATAAATTCTGCATCCAATAGACGTGCCTGCGCCGGGAAAGAAAGGTAAATGTAATCCGCAATGGCCAAAACAATTGAAGCACGGACCTACGAAGAAGCGCTAGCCTGGCTGCGCGAGAACGGCTTCGACGTCACCGATGCCCCTGGCACCACCGCCCGCGTATTCCTGCGCAAATATAATGTGTCCGCCGCGATCCAGAAGACAGCTGACGACGGCATCAAGATCTTCGCCTATCCCGGCTACCTGATCGGCAGCGAAATCTCCAAGCTGGTCAACAAGGGATACCAGCAGTTCCTGAAGACTTCGAAGAATGAAGTCCCGGCCACAGCCGATCAGCTCAAAGCCCTGCAAACGTTTTCAGAAGAGCTCAAGCAAGCCCTCGGCCTGCCCAGCCTCTACAACGAATCGCTCGGCACCGTCAGCGAGGCCTATCAATACGACCGCGTCGAAAATCGCGACAAGCCCGCTCTGGATCGTCCCAAGCGCCCCTGGGAAGTCGCGGGCAAGCAAGCCGCCGCTGCTGGAAAAAAAGGCCGCGCCTGAGCCGAGAATACTTCCGGGCCGAGCGCTAAGAATAGTTCTGTCATTCCGAGCGCAGCGAGGAACCTCGGTTCACTTTCCATCCGCCAAACCCTTCGCAGCCGGCGCAATGGGCATCTTCCCGACCAAACTATCCGCCTTCTCGTGCAGCTGCCGCACCTTCTGCAATTCTTTCTCAGCCTGCTCAGCCCTCCCGGTCGCCTGGAATAACCGCCCCAGCTGATAATGCGCATCCGGCAGATCCGGATCGATGGCCACGGCCCGTGTCAAAGCCGTCTCGGCGTCTTTGTAATTCTTCTTCTGGAGGTAGATCTCGCCTAAATCCACGTAAGCAATCCTCAGATTCCGGTTGTCCTTGATTGCCCGTTCCAATAACGGCAGCGCCGCGTCCCCCAGGTTGTTCTTCCACTCCGTGTCGCCCAGATAAGCCAGCGCCTGCGCGTGACTGGGATCAAGCGCCAACTCCCGCTCAAACTCTTCCCGCGCCTCCTCATACTGCTGTGTCTTCCAGTAAAGGTAGCCCAGCCCGAAGTGAACGTTCGGCTCCTTCGGAGCGATTCTTGCCGCCGCCTGAAATTCGGCAATCGCCTCCTGCGTGCGCCCCAGCCCGTCCAGCGCCTGCCCCATCAGGCTATGCGTTTGGGCCGACTCGGGATCGTTCTTGAGAAGCTGCCGGAACTCCTCCTGCGCGCATTTCAGTTTCTTGGCCCACAGGCAGCTCTCGGCCAGCATCTCGTGCAATTCCGCATTGGACGGGTCCGCCTTCGCGCCATATTCCAGGTACTGCGCGGCCAGCTCGAATTTTCTCTCTCCGTAATAACTCATTCCCAGCAGGGTCCGCGCCTGAAGGCTGGTCGGGTCGGTCTCGAGATAGGTCTTAAGAGCAGCCGTGGCAGCAGGGAAGCGACCCAGCTTGAATTCGGCAAGCCCCAGGTTGAGTTGAATGCCGGCCAGCCCGGGATTCAGCTTCAGCGCCTTGCGGTAAGCGGCGGCTGCCTCTTCATATTTCTGCTGCCGCGCCAGATTGACTCCCAGGCTGGCAAAGGCGCCGGCGTCATCCGGATTTCGCTCCCCAATCGCCCTCCAGGCCGCCGCCGCCTCCGCCCATTTCTGTTGCTGCTCAAAAGCCATCGCATCGACAGGCGTGGGTCCCTGCTTTTGCGGCGCGGGCACTCCTGCCCGCGAACTGCCCGGGGCAAGCACAAAACCCGAAACCAGCAAGATGGCCAGAACGATTCTCATACCAAAAGAAAACCCCGCTCGCATGGTAACCGCGAGCGGGGCCGAATTGCGAACCACGGTCGATCTAGAAATACGCCTTCAACCCAAGCTGAATTTCTCTCGGGTCGTGGGTTGAGGTGATCGCGCCGAAGTTTCCGGCTGTTTTCGTGTTGCTGATGTTATTCCACTCCGTGTGGTTGAACGCGTTAAAGAACTCCGCACGGAACTCAAGCCTGCTGCCGCGGGACTCGCTGAACAGGAAGCTCTTGAAGAGGGCAAGATTCCAGTTCTGGCGGCCAGGGCCACGCAGGTAGTTGAACGGGGTGCTTCCGAACGCTCCCGCGGCCGGATCGGCAAATCCGCTGGTGCTAAACCACGAGGCGACGGATTTGGGATAGCTCACCGCACTGATTTTGTCCGGCCGATTGGTGCAATTCG
The DNA here is from genome assembly GCA_036490405.1 of Candidatus Sulfotelmatobacter sp. GTDB lineage: Bacteria > Acidobacteriota > Terriglobia > Terriglobales > Acidobacteriaceae > Sulfotelmatobacter. The sequence continues at coordinate 4,419 of DASXDY010000079.1, forward strand.
GCAGGGTATTGCAGATGTTGGTGCCGGCGCCGCCGAGGAGCACGTTCACCGGTTCGCCCGACTCTAAGGTGACGATTCCGGAAACCTGCCACCCTCCGACCGTCGACTTAAGCAGTCGATTCGAAGAGTCTCTCAGCAACGGAATGTCATAGATGAAGTTGACGAACGCTATGTGAGTGCGGTCCAGTCCCGACGGCCCATTGTCATACGCAAGACTGTAGGGATTGGAAACCGCCTGCAGATCGCTGACACCGTTGCCGTTCGTCGCCGGATCAATAGCG
>DASXDY010000098.1:0-35470 GCA_036490405.1 Candidatus Sulfotelmatobacter sp.
GTCGAGGAAGGATGCGTGCCGTCCGCCGAAAAATCTTCACAATCCCAAATCAACCCGTCGTTGCGGCCGAGCATTCCATTCGACCAGTAGTAGGGGCCCCATGACATCCAGGGAGCTACCACCGGACCATTGGCGGAGTTGTAGTTCAAGTTGGCCGCACCGTTGATCTGGTCCTGAATCGCCCACTTCACCGCAAATCCGACTTCGTAGGCGTACGGCTCCGGATTGTCCGGGCTGCCGACCCCGTTGGAGTATCCGCCATAGACGCGCGACGAGAAGTAGACCAGCTTCAGATTCGGAAACAGCGTGAGCATGGTCTGCATCATGGTTTCGTACTGCGACTGGAGCGCGGAGATGTCGCTGGGGAAGGTTCCGCTCGCGATACCGTCGGTGTCCTCGATCCATACGACTTCAACTTGCTGCGGAGTTACGTTATTTTGTGGCAGATAGTTGTTCAACGCCGTCGCCCAGTAGGCAGACGATGGGCTGGTAAATTCGTTGGGCGTCGCTCCGCCCTGCGCACCGTTCACAATCACGAGGGCTGGGTTTTTGGCCGGATCCGCGTTGGCCACCGGCAGGAAGCGATTGAACTCATTCTGCGCAGTCGATTCGCCGACCGCCATGAAGACGATCTTCCCCGTGTCACTCGGATTTCCATTGGCATCGAGCGGCTGAATCGAATCCGCAATACCGACACCGTCGGAATCGTGGGGCTGCGGCCGCGCATTGCTCCCGTTCGGATACAAGCCGCCTTCCGATCCCTGATAAGTTCCCGTGCCCAAGTCGCTCAATGCGGTGATCGGTGTGCTCGTTCCCGGAACATCGAAGAAAATGTCGTTGCAGTTGTCCCCCAGATTCGCGAACACGCCCAGCGTGAAGGTAGCGTTGTCCGTGTTGCTGGTGGCCGAATCCGTGACCTGCACTGTGAAGGTATAGGTTGCGACACTGGCCGAAATTGTGCCGCTGATTAATCCCGATGGAGACAGAGTCAATCCCGCAGGCAGGTTCGAGCCTGCGGCAAGATTCCAGGTAAATGGACCGGTTCCCCCACCCGCCACAAGTGTCGCCTGGTAAGTGGAATTCTGGGTTGCTTGCGGCAGCGTCGGAGAAGTTGTAATGGCCAGCGCACTCGGTGCAACCCCGTTTCCGCTGAGCGATGCGCCAACATCCGGAACTTCGTTGAACGTGAAATCGATCGCCCCCGTCTCGGAAATGGCCTGGCTCGGAGTGTAGAAGACCGAGATGTTCTTGCTCGCTCCGGGAGTGATCGTTTGGGGGAGGGTGACCGTACTGGTGGTAAAGCTCGGCGGCGTAAGCGTGATCGCGTTCAGAGTCAGGTTGCTGGTTCCGGTGTTCTTGACCGTGACCGTCTGCGACGCGCTGGTGCTGCCCAATTGTTGGTTGGGAAAGCTGAACGAAGTTGGCGTCGCACTCGCGACCGCCCCGCCGGTTTGCCCGGTGCCGGTCAGGGGAACGGCGAGGAACGTCCCATCCTGGAGGGTAATGATGAAGTTGCACGGATAGGACTGCGCTGCCAGCGGCGCAAAGTAGATCGAGTAGTGCGTGATCTTCTGTGACTGGCCCATGGTGAACGGGGCGACACCCGAAGCGATTCCGTATCCCAGGCCACAATCGAAGCTGATGTTCTCGATGATCACATTCCCTGTGCTCGTGAGGTTGTTAATCGTCAGGACTTTGCTTCCCGCCGACTTTCCCACATAAGTTGTCGCAAAACTCAACGAGCTGGGTGTGGAATTAATCTCAGTCGTGTTTCCCTGGGCAAAAGCCGTCATCGTTGCGGCGGAGATCAATAAGACGCAGGAAACAACGTGGGAGAGAGCGCGGCGCATCGATAATGACATGAAAACTTCCTCTCGCGTGTGGGGAACTCGATGTTTGCATCCGGACATGTTTCGAAACGACATCCGGACCGTGTCGCTGTTTCCTTGACCTCCGCAGGAACAAGATCCGAAGTGGGAGAATCCGGCTTCCCGCAGAAACCCTTTCAGCACATCTAGTTAGGGGGGTGTTCGTTCAGGCGCAAAACTGCACCCAACCCTGGGGAGTTGGTCACATTCTGGTGGGCATACAAATTAGTGTCAAGAGTGAATGTTCTTGCACACAAACCAAGGCAAAAGCCACGCCCCGCAAGGAGTTTCAGGCGGGAAACTCCCAGCCCTCGTCCTTCATTTTCCGGTTGGTCCAGTGCTGGAGTTCTTCAAAAAGAGCGGGTTCGATCACCACGAAGCGGATGCCGACGCGGCCTTCGTCTCCAACCCACATAAGCCGGGCCTTGGCCTGAAAGTGAGTCTGGCTTTCTGGCAGGTCAAACTTCACATCGAGAACGCCGGAGAGGCGCAGTGGCTCTTTGACCTCATCCAGTCCCATGCCGCCGGTGCTGAGGTTAACGCCTCGCACGCAAATTTCTTCTCCTTGAGCATTGGCCAGGGTCACAGGAGTGTCCACTCCGGCGCGGAAGAATTTCTGTTGCTCATTGCTGATGAATCCCAGCGAGGGCGCCGTCTCCCCGGGCGCAAAATTGATGCTGTACTCCTTCAGCTTGCGGCTTAAAGTGCGCCGGGAAATCCCCAGTTGCTCGGCCGCCAGAGTTCGCTGGCCTCCAGTGCGTTCCAGGGCCTTGATGATCATCTGCTCTTCCATGCTCTCCAGATTGCCGACGGGCAAGGAAGCAGTCTGCCGCTGCGCTGTCGGCTCGCCGGTGAGGGCGGCAGTCAGCCGCGGGAAATCGATCTCCGTTCCCTGATACTCCATTGCCAGGCGCGCGACCAGGTTGCGCAGTTCACGAATGTTTCCCGGCCATGCATGCGAAAGCAGCGCCGAGATCGCCTGCCCGGAAAAATGCTTGGCCGGCGATTTCAACCGCAGAAAATGCTCTGCGAGCGCAACGGTATCTTCGGGCCGCTCGCGTAGCGGCGGCACACGCAGGTGGAATTGTCCAAGGCGATGAAAAAGGTCCTGGCGGAAGCGGCCTTCGCGCACCGCGGCCTCCAGGTCCTGGTTCGTGGCCGCGACAATGCGCACATCCACCCGGATCTTCCGATGTCCGCCAAGGCGGTAAAACGGCTGGCCATCCAGTACCCGCAGGAGTTTCACCTGCGTTTGCAGTTGCAGTTCGCCGATTTCGTCGAGGAAGAGCGTCCCTTTGTCCGCCAGTTCGAACAGTCCCGGCTTCGAAGCGTCGGCGCCGCTGAACGCACCTTTCTCATATCCAAACAGTTCGCTCTCGACGAGATTTTCGGGCAGTGCGGCGCAGTTGATGTCCACCCACGGACGGCCCTTGCGATGCGAAGATTCGTGTACCGTGCGGGCAATCAGTTCTTTTCCCGTTCCGGTTTCGCCCGTGATCAACACCGTTTCGGTGTGGCTCGCCACACGGTCCACCAGTCCCATGAACTTGTGCATGACCGGACTGGCGAGAATGAACTGTGTATCGTCGATCTTCCGCGAAACAACGCCCGGAACGACGTTGCGGGGTTCGGGAGCCGCGGCCTTGAGTGCCGAAATATTCGACCCGGGAAGCGGCACGACCACCGCGATCAACCCCTTCGGCCGCGACGACGCGTCACGAAGCACGGTCACGGAAAGCGATACCGGAAAGGCATTTCCGGTTTTGGGTTGAGCGATCAGCCTGGCGTGATATTCAGCTTCGTCTGACGATTCGCTAAGGATCATTCGGCGAAGCTGATCGTGTCCCTCGGCGGTTGGTTTTTCCGGCTGCGTGAACAGCGCGGTAAAGTCGCGCCCCGCCAATTCCTGGGGCAAGTAACCGAAAAGTTGCGTGAACTCGGAGTTGCAGGCGCTGAATTCGCCCTGAAAGTCGGCATGAAAGACTGCCAGGCGCGCCGACATGGCAGCGGCCTCCTGCACCCCAGCCGGGGAGGAGTCCGCACTGCTTCCAGCTTGTCCCGGGCTATCGCGCCGAATCCGCATATGGGCGTTTGGGACGATGGTGACATAGGGCTAAGACTTCTCCGAGGAGAGTGCGTTGAATTCGATAACGAAGGTAATCAATTCCTGGCTCGTTGGCGGGTTTTCGCCAGAAATGTGGTCGAAGCCATCCTGCACGGCTTCCCGGACGTGACCACGGCGGGTTACCTCAGTAAGCTACTGATCGCGGTTTTCCTCCCTTACGATCATGCTGGTTCACAGCGGGCTGATTGTCTGCCTGCGTGTGGAAACTCCTGGGCTTGCAGGCTCAGGAGCATACGGATGTTTGTGCTTCAAACCGGGGATTTCCAAGCGGGTGTTTCAAACCTGTTATTGACCGCGAGTCGAATGCGAAGGCGATGCCAGTTGTCGCCGAATCACGCAGTAGGCAAGACCTAGATGAAAGCAGAGACGGACGGACTATCGTTACAGACCAAGGCGTTCGTTGGCGTCACGGTGCTCGTTGGAACCGCCGTGATGACGCTGACTCTTTCGCATTGGCAATCGCATGACTTCATGCGGTTCGCCTGCTATCTGGTTGTAGCAGTCCTGGCCTCAGGTCTGAAGGTGCAACTGCCGGGCATCGACGGAACCATGTCGGTGAACTTTCTGTTCATCCTGCTCGGCGTACTGGAACTGAGCCTGCCTGAAACGCTGGTCATCGGCTGCACGGCAACTCTGGTGCAGAGCCTCTGGCAGGCGCGCAAGCGGCTTGATCCATTCAAAGTTTCCTTTAACGTCGGCATGATGGCCAATGCCTGCGCGCTTACTTATGTCAGCTATGGCTGGCTGGCGGGGCGGATTGGATCGAATAAGCCCATCCTGCTGATGGTCGCGGCGCTGGTATTTTTCTTCGCAAATACGCTGCCGATTTCCATAGTCATTGCTATGACCGAGGGCAAGTCGGGCCGTAAGGTCTGGTCCGAATGCTACTTCTGGTCGTTCCCTTACTATCTCGTTGGTGCAGCCGCCGTCGGATTGGTCGGCGTTGTAAACCGCACCGCAGGATGGGAAACTTCACTTCTTGTCCTGCCCCTGATTTATTGGGTCTACCGCTCCTACCGGCTGTACCTGGGACGCCTGGAAGCCGAAAAGGACCGGGTCGAAATCGAGAAGCGCCATGTAGAGCAGATCGCGTCGCTGAACATGCGCACCATCGAAGCGCTGGCGCTCGCTATCGAAGCCAAGGACCATACCACGCACACCCACCTGCAGCGGGTGCGCACGTACGCAGTGGAAATCGCGCGGGAACTCAGCCTCGACGACGAACAGATCGAGGCCCTGCGCGCCGCCGCCCTGCTGCATGACATCGGCAAGCTGGCGGTCCCCGAGCAGATCATCAGCAAGCCCGGCAAGCTCACTCCTGAAGAATTCGAGAAGATGAAAGTCCATCCCATTGTGGGGGCGGAAATTCTCGAGCGCGTCGCGTTCCCTTATCCCGTCGCGCCCATCGTGCGCGCACATCACGAACGCTGGGACGGAACCGGATATCCAGAAGGATTGTCGGCAGAACAAATTCCGATTGGCGCGCGAATCCTTGCCGCCGTCGATTGCCTGGATGCGCTCGCCTCTCACCGGCAGTATCGGCCGGCTTTGCCGCTGAAGGAATCCATGGCCAAGGTCAAAGAAAAAGCCGGCACGTGGTTTGATCCCACTGTGGTGGAGATTCTCGAGCGCCGCTATATCGACCTCGAACGCCTGGCCCAGATGAGCGAAGAGACGGTCGGAACCAGGGGACTCTCGAAGGGCATCCGCGTTGAGCGCGGTACCGCGCCCGCCGCCGGCTTCGAGCGCACCGAACCGACCCACGGACCGGTGGAAAATGCCGACTTCCTGACGTCCATCGCTTCGGCGCGGCAGGAAGCGCAGACGATGTTTGAGTTGAGCCAGGACCTCGGTGTCTCGCTGAGTTTGAGCGAAACTCTTTCAGTTCTGTCGATGCGCCTTCGCAAGATGATTCCGTTCGACTCGATTGCCGTCTTCGTGAACCGCAACGGCTGGTTGCTGCCGGAATTGGTGAGTGGTGAAAATTTCCGGGCTCTCTCGTCGCTGAAGGTGAAAGTCGGCGAAGGACTGTGCGGCTGGGTTGCCGAAAACTGCAAGCCCATCATGAACGGCAATCCTCAGGTCGAGGCGGGATATCTCGTCGATCCCGGCAAGCACACAACCCTGCAATCGGCGCTGGTCGTTCCGCTCGAAGGCTTGAACGGTGTAGTCGGCGTGCTGGCGATGTATCAAGCCAACCGCGACGCGTTCACGCCCGACCATTTGCGAATTCTGCTGGCGGTCGCCTCCAAGGTGGCGTTGTCAGTGGAGAACGCCCTGAAGTATCAGCAGGCCGAAAGTTCCGCGACCACGGACTATCTGACCGGGCTGCCGAATGCGCGATCGTTGTTCGTTCATCTCGCGCAGGAAGTCGCCCGCTGCCGCCGCATGAAAACCAGCCTCGCCGTTCTGGTCTGCGACATCGACGGCTTCAAGCAAATCAATGACTCCTTCGGCCATCTCGAAGGGGACAAGCTTCTGCGTGAATTTACGACCCGATTGAAAGATGTTTGTCGCGGCTATGACTACGTGGCCCGCATGGGCGGCGATGAATTCGTCATTACTTGCCCCGGACTCACCGAAGAGGCCGCCCGCGAAAAAGCGGACCGCCTTAACCGCGCCGCCATCGACTCCGGGCGCCACGTCTGCGGGCGCGAACTCATCAGCCTGAGTGTCGGCATGGCCTTCTGCCCGCAGGATGGGACCGACGTCGAGCGCCTTCTGGCCGAGGCCGACCGGCGCATGTACTCCATGAAGCAAATCCACCATGCCGAAGCCTTCGCCCGCGAACAGGAAAAGCGATCGCTCGGAGCATCGGCAAATTAGGAGATCCGAAACCGTGCTCGGGCGGAAAATTGCGCGGCGGATTGCCCGACATGGGCTGGCCCTGATCGCAACCGTGCTGCTGGGAGCGTTCCTTTCGGCAGTACTGGTGCGCTATGCCCCCGGCTTCAGCGTTGACGAGGAAGAACTCGATCCCCATCTGAACTCCCAGAGCATTCAGGCGCTTCGCCAGTCGAGGCTCGATCAGCGCAACATTCTCCACTTCTATTTTCATTCCCTCGAGCGGGCCATACACGGCGATCTCGGCACGTCGCTGTCTCTCAATCAGCCGGTCACTGTATTGCTGAAAGATCGCCTTCCCCTCACCTTGCGACTGGTCGCAATCGGCCTGCTGTTGAGTTGGGCCGCGTCCCTCGCCCTGGCGCTCAGCGCCGCGTGGATGCGGGCCTATGCTTACGACGCCCTGGCCACCATTCTCAGTGGAACTTTCCTGTGTATTCCAGCAGCCGTTCTCGCTCTGCTCTCTGTGCTGTGGAATGTGCCGGGGGCTCTGGCGATCGCGCTCATCGTTTTTCCGCGGGACTACCGCTACGCGCGAAACCTGCTTGCCAAAGCCTATTCCCTGCCTCACATCGTTACGGGGCGCGCCAAAGGCCTGAGTGAGTTGCGGATTCTGTTCTGGCACGTGGTACCAGTAGCCGGCCCCCAATTGCTCGCAGTCGCGGGAGTGTCGGTCAGCGTCGCTATCGGAGCGGCGATTCCGGTAGAGGCTCTGTGCGGACTCGCCGGCGTCGGCCAACTCGCCTGGCAAGCCGCCCTCGCCCGCGACCTGCCGCTGCTGATGAATATCACCATCCTGGTGACGCTAGTAACCTTGCTCGCAAACTCCGGTGCCGATGTAATCGGATCTATGCTGCGGGGCCAGGAAGCATGACGATCTGGCGGCGGGTGGCGTGTGCCGTTCTGTTGCTGGTCGTCAGTTTGTCGCTTGCGGCGAACTGGCTGGCTCCGGGGGGATACGCGAAGCAGTATCGCGAAACGGCTGATTCTGCTCCATCCCCCGTTCATTGGCTCGGGACAGACGAAATCGGCCGCGACCGCTTCGCCCGCGTTCTTTACGGCACGCGCATTTCCTTGCTGTTAGCGCCCGGTGCGGCTTTGCTTTCAACCTTGATGGCCGCGTTGTTCGGCGGCTTGGCGGGATATTTGGGTGGTGCTTGGTCGCGAGCAGCCATGGCGGTGACCGATCTGTTTCTGTCCTTGCCCTGGCTGTTTTTGCTGATCACGGTCCGGGCGTTGATGCCACTGAACGTTTCACCCGTAGTTTCGGTGCTGGTTACGTTCCTGATGTTGGGCTTGCTCGGCTGGACCAGCGCAGCGCGGGTGTTGTGCGCCTCGGCCGCTACGTTGCGCGATTCAGATTTCGTCAGGCAGGCGCGAGCTTCGGGAATTTGTGGCACGCGCCTCTTTTGGATTCATGTTTTGCCGAACCTGAAGCCGATACTGCTCGCGCAGTTCTGGATTTCGATCCCGGCTTTCATCTTGAGCGAGGCCAATCTCGGAATTCTCGGCCTCGGCGTCGCCGAGCCGCTTCCTTCATGGGGAAGTCTGCTCAAGGAGTTGGAAGGCTTGGTATCGGTGGGCGAAGAACCGTGGAAATTTGTGCCGCTGATATTGCTGATATTGGTCGTTACGTCGTTTCAGCTCGTGCTTTCGAAGCACGAAGAACTGGCCGCGTAACACGGCACCGGTGTTCCGAAGTGGTATTGAAGGCGGCATCCCGAAGGCGCGCCGAGGGATCTCGCGTGGACAAGGCCGCAATCATCGATTCAAGGATTAATCGTAATGAAGAAGTGTTTCGCACGAATCTTTTCTCTCGCTTTATTGTTGACTGTGAGCATCTCGGCTCTTGCCCAAGGCCAACTCCGTTTCTGCCTGCGCTCTGAGCCGAAGACGTTCGATCCACTGAAAGTCGAGGATGACTCCTCGGTCGCAATCCGCTATCTGACCGGCGGCGTTCTCATCCGCATGAACCGTCAGACCCAGGCGCTGGAGCCCGAACTCGCCCAGTCCTGGAAAGTTTCGAAAGATGGAAAGCAGATCACCTTCAAACTGCGCAGCGGAATTTCATTTTCCGATGGCACGCCATTTTCCGCCGAAGACGTCGCCTACACCGTCCAGCAGCTAATGGACCCGTCGTTGCATTCGCCCACTGGAGACGCCTTCCGCTCCGGCCCGGGAAATGTCGACACCAAAATCCTTTCCCCGACGCAGATCACGATCACGTTTCCTGCGCCGGTCGCCGGCCTGGATCGCCAGTTCGATCAGGTCGCGATCATGTCGGCGCATTCGGCGAAGAAAGAAATGGCTGTGCTGGGACCGTTCATGGTCGCCGATTACAAGCCCGGATCGACTCTGCTGTTGCAGCGTAATCCGAATTACTGGAAAACCGATGCCCGGGGACGCAGGCTGCCCTATCTCGATTCGATCAGACTCGACATCCAGGCCAATCGCGACGTCGAGATGCTCCGCTTCAAGCGCGGCGAAATTGACCTGATCAATTCACTCGACAGCGAATACTTCGACAAGCTGGCTTCCACCTCGGCGCAGGTCGTTCACGACGCCGGAGCTTCGCTCGACAGCGAGCAGATGTGGTTCAATGAAGTCTCAAAAGCTCCCCTGCCTGCATTTAAGAAAAACTGGTTCCGTTCCGCCGCCTTTCGCCGCGCAATTTCCCAGGCCATCAACCGTGAAGACCTCGCCCGCGTCGTCTTCCGCGGACACGCGCAACCCGCGATCGGAGCCGTTTCTCCGGCCAACAAGTTCTGGTTCAATGCCAAACTGAAACCTCAGTCCTATTCTCCCGATGCAGCGCTTAAAGCTCTTCAGGCCGAAGGCTTCCGCCTGGAAAACGGCACGCTGAAAGACAAAGACGGCAATTCCGTCATCTTCTCGATCATCACCAACTCGGGCAACAAGGCCCGCGAACGCATGGCCACGATGATCCAGGAAGACTTGCAGAAGATCGGCATCCACGTGAACGTGGTCACGCTTGACTTCCCTTCACTGATCGAGCGCATGACGCAGACCTTCGACTATGAAGCGATCCTGCTCGGCCTGACCAATGTGGACCTTGACCCCAACGAGCAGATGAATGTATGGCTGAGTTCCTCCGAAAATCATCAGTGGAACCCTCAGGAAAAAACGCCGGAAACCGCATGGGAAGCCGAAATTGACCGCCTCATGCGTGCCCAGGCTTCGTCTGCGGACGCGAAAAAACGCAAAGAAGCTTTCGACCGCGTGCAGGAAATCGCGCTGGAACAAATGCCATTCCTCTATCTCGTAAACCGGAACGCATTGTCCGCGGTCTCTGAAAAGGTGCAGGGAGCCAGCCCGGTCATTCTCGTTCCGCAGACGTACTGGAACATCGAGCGGCTCTCGGTGAAGTAGTTCAAAAACTTTGCCACGGATTCGCACGGATCTTCACGGATAAGACCTTCTTAAGAAAATGCCTGAGACTTCGCCCAGTCACGATTCTCTTTTAGCTGTCCGAATCTCTGTGCGCTACGGCGACAAGCCCGCCGTACTCCGCGAAGTCGAGTTGAATGTTGGCCGCGGCGAAGTCCTCGGCCTGATCGGCCAAAGCGGATCGGGCAAGAGCACGCTGGCCATGGCAATCCTGGGACTGCTGGAGCGCAACCGGGTTTCCGTCGACGGCTCAATCGAATTCGAAAGCACGGACCTGCTCCAGCTGCGCGAACGCGAACTCCGCGATCTACGCGGACGCAAAATCGCCCTCGTTCTCCAGAGCCCGCTCTCGTCCTTGAATCCCGCTCTGAAGATTCGCACGCAGCTTAAAGAAGCCTGGCGGGCCCATGCCACCGGCGCAAAAGAGAATTGCGAGGGCGCCATTCGCTCCGCGCTCGAAAGCGTTAGCCTGCCATCCTCCGATGAATTCTTGCGCAAGCATCCCTCACAGATGAGCGTCGGACAGGCACAGCGCGTTCTCATCGCAATGGCCGTGCTCCATCGCCCGGCGTTGTTGATCGCCGACGAAGCCACCAGCGCCCTCGACGTGATCACCCAATCGGAAATCCTCGCTCTGTTTCGCGATCTCAACCGCCGCTTTGCCATGTCGATTCTCTACATCTCGCATGATCTGGCCTCGGTGGCCGGAATCTGCGATCGCATCGCGATTCTGCATCAGGGACAAATTGTCGAGACCGGAACTACTGAACAAGTCCTTCTCACTCCCCGGCACGAATACACCCAGCGACTGATGGCCGCCATGCCGAAAATGCCGCACCTCCCGGCTCACGCAAAAGCGGCAACTGTCTAAGACCTTCCAACCTGCCGCTTCACCCGAGAAGTACCGAGCATTCTCTGCGAGTAACCTGTTCGCTTAATCCGAAGTCACCTACGCTCCGGGACACCCTGTCCCACGCCCTCGCCAAAGGGACAGACTGGCCCAGCCGCCTCCGCGACCCCCTAATAATACCTATATAAATCAACAACTTACGTCGCATCGATTGGCGCATCCCTTGCAACACTCTCCGTGGGTACGAGTTTGATCTCTTCCCCCCCAAACGAAAGGGTGAACGATTTTTATGATCCGTACACTGAAACCTAAGAAAGCTGGTCGCGGCGAGCGGCACAGTGCGGCGTGGGGTAAGCGCGTCAGCCTGGTGCTTCTGCTGGCGACCGGTATGGCGTTCGGCCAACGCTGGACCGATGCGAACGCCAATGAAACCGGCCGGTTCTCCGGCCGTATTGCTCCCGAACTGTCGGGAGTCCTATTGAAGGCGAAGCAAGGCACCGCAAAGGGGCAAACGGTGAAGGTAATCGTTCAGTACCGCGAGGTACCGACGGCTGCCCACTACGCCACCATGCAGGGACGCGGCGCGCGCCTTCAATCGAAACTTCACATGATCAAGGCTGCCGCCTTCACGATTCCGGCCAGCGCTCTTCCTCTGTTGGAAGCCGATCCGGAAGTCGTATCGGTGACCATTGACCACCCGATGAACGTAATGGACGACCTCACCGACGGCGCCATCGGCGCCAGCGCGGCGTGGAACTCCGGTTTCACCGGCGCGGGCGTTGGTGTGGCCGTCATCGACAGCGGCATCAACGACAACATTGCCGATCTGTGGAACTCCGCAGGGACTGCTTCGCGCGTGGTTTATCACCAGGATTTCACTGGAACCTCCGGCTCGAACATTCTTGGCGGCAAGTATGACCTCTACGGTCACGGAACTCACGTGGCCGGCATCATCGGCGGAAACGGCGCGCTCTCGGGCGGCCAGTACGCCGGCGTTGCTCCCGGAGTCAACCTGATCGACCTGCGCGCTCTGGACTCCAACGGCGCGGGCTCTGACAGCACGGTGATCGCGGCCATTCAGCAGGCGATCGCTCTGAAGAACACCTACAACATCAAAGTCATCAACCTGTCGCTCGGCCGCGGAATCTGGTCGAGCTACACGCAGGACCCTCTCTGCCAGGCCGTTGAGTCGGCGTGGAAGAGCGGCATCGTCGTAGTCGTAGCTGCCGGCAACTACGGTCGTTTGACCCCCGGTGGGATCAATGGCTACGGGACCGTTACCGCACCGGGCAACGATCCTTATGTGCTGACGATCGGCGCGACCAAGTCCGGCGGATCTTCGTATGCCTCCGCTCAAACTCTGGCCAGCTATAGCTCCAAGGGCCCCACGACCTATGACCACATCGTGAAGCCCGATATGGTTGCCCCGGGAAACGACATCGTCTCTCTGGCAGCTCCTGGCACCACATTGGAAGCCTTGTTTCCCGGCGACGTGATGACGGGAAGCAATGGCAAGAATGACTACTTCCGCCTGAGCGGCACCAGCATGGCGACTCCCGCAGTGGCTGGCGCAGCGGCAATCCTGCTGCAACAGCACAGCACCATGACGCCAGACCAGATCAAGGCGCGGCTGATGAAAACGGCCTACAAGATGGGGGTGACTTCCACCTCAGCTTATGTGCCGCATCTCTTCATGTCCTTTACGCAGTTCTATGACCTGTTCTCGGTCGGATCGGGCCTGTTGAACGTGCAATCTGCGATCAGCAATACCGATCTGGCCAGTTCCAGCGTTGGCTCGGCGCTTTCGCCGTCCGTCAACTACAACCCGCAAACTCATACGGTTTCGCTGGTGTACGGAAACTCCAGCGTGGCTTCCAACTCGGTGGTCTGGGGCACTTCGGTGGTCTGGGGCACTTCAGTCGTGTGGGGATCGTCGCTGGTCAACGGAACTTCGGTCGTCTGGGGATCTTCTCTGCCCTGGAGCGACAACACTCTGAACGCATTCAGCGTGGTTTGGGGATCGAGCACCGGTACCGCTTCAGCCACGAGCGTGGTCTGGGGGGCGACGGTCTCGACTGCCAATGGCGCATTCTCCGATGCTGGAGACGACGAGCAATAACGCCGTGTGTCACTGAAACAGGAAAGGAGACGAAATGAACAACACACGGCGAATCAAGACTTACATCGGCGCGATGATGCTGGCGGCAGCGGCAGCGGCGGGTTATGCAAGCTTCGTGAGCCACACCCTGCATATTCCCTTCGCCCTGGCAGTGCTGGCGCTGGCAGCAGCGACCTCAAGGCTGAAAGTGAAGTTGCCCGGCATCAACGGAAACATGTCTGTGAATCTGCCCTTCCTGCTTACGGCAGTCGTGAATCTGAGCGCTGCCGAAGCGGTCGTGGTCGCATGCGTTTCGACGGCGGTGCAGTGCTGGCCGAAGAAGAACGCGAAATTCAACCCGCAGCAGATGGCATTCAACCTCAGCATGATGGCCTTTGCCAGCTCCATGGCAAGCCTGTTCTTCCATGCCGAGGGACTGCGCGGCGGACTCAATCTGGGACTGGTCCTGGCAACCGCGACCTTGTTCCTGGGACAGACTGCGCCGGTCGCCGGAATCGTGGCGATCAGCGAGGCGAAAGCGGCTGGAATCGTATGGTGGAACGTAGCTCATCTCGCGTTCCCCTACTACGTGGTCAGCGCTGGCGTCACCTCGATGGTGCAGGCCATGAGTTCGCACCTGGGCTGGGGACTCGCACTCGCGGTGTTCCCGGTGATGTATGCCATCCACCGCTCGTACCAGTTGTACTTCGGACGGATCGGAGAAACTCTGCGTCCGCCCGTCATGGCGCGAGCTGCTGGCGCGGGAGCCTAGCTCCTACCAACCGTACGGATCATTCTGATGGCCGCGCCTTTCTGGCGCGGCCATTTTTTTTCCTAAGCCATTCCAGACACGCCAGGGTGAAAAAATCTGCAACCCGCGCAAGGGTCGATGACCTTTCTCGATGGGCGCCGCAAGCCCGGTGCGATTTATATGCAACTACTTGCAATAGTCTTTATTTTCAACTGTTTTCATACGAATCCTGCTTGAACGGCCCATTCGCGATGTGTTTAACTCACGTTCGGGATCGAAGATTCAGCCGACCAAGGGACCCTCTGTATGAAGAAGTTTTCGCGATCTCAGTTTTGCCCCCTCCTCATTGTTCTGCTGAGCATTGTTCTGCTGGGCATTCTCAGCTCTCCCGTATTGGGGCAAGCCGCAGCGCAATATGTCATTACCAACGACGATCTGGCATTCCCATTCGCCACCGGCATCGGCTTCTTCACGGTGGGATCCAATGGCCTGCCCGTCTTTCTGCAACAAATCCCAACCGGCAGTTATGGCGCGGGCGGCGGATATTTCGGGATGAACCGCCTCGCCATGCTCAACGATGGCACCCAGCAGTGCGTATATGCCTCAGAAGCCAGGTCGGGCGAGATTCTTGGCATCAATATCAACACGCTGACCATCGGCGGCATGGCCACCGGCTCGTCCGGCGATGGCGGCACGGCAAACGGCATCGGCCTGGTGATGGACAGCAATTATCTTTACGCCAGCTATAGCGACTCCAGTACAATCGGCACCTTCGCCGTGCAGCAGGGTTGCGCCCTGACCTTCCTCGCCGATATCCCGGTCAAGGGGACGCGCGCCGGAATCATCAACGGCATGGCCCTCCACGGCATGATGCTGATCGCGAGCTACACCGACGGCAGCATCGAGTCATTCAACGTTTCGGGCGGAACGCCCATCTCGAACGGCGACAAGCAAGCGTCTACCGCGACTTCGACCTCGCAGCAGGCCACCTTCGCGAACTCCATCGACATTACCGGCGATGGACACTTCGCGATCTTCGGTGACACCGCAACCAATCTGAGCGTGGAGGTTTCCGATATCTCCTCCGGCAAGTTAAGCAAGACCACCGTCTACCAATCTTCCGCCAGCATCAGCTCCAGCAACCTGATGCTGAGCCCGGACGAAACCATCATTTACGTCGTCAACACCCAGGGAGATTCAGTGACCGCGCTCTTCTTTAACCAGGGCACCGGTGCAATTACGCCCGGCTGCACCTCACCGCGGATCAAAGGACAATCGCAGAACTGGTCATATCTGGGGGGTGCCGGCCTGATCAGCCAGAACGGGAATGGCGGCGGGGTTTACGTCGCCGAGTTTGGGACCGTCCCGGCTATCGCGATGGTAACGTTGACTTCAGCAGGCGGCAAATGCACATTGCAGGAAGCGCCCGGATCGCCCGTGGACGATCCCAACGGCCCCGGCTTGCTCTCCGTTGGCACCTTCCCCCCTCGTTCCTTTTAGTTTGGCGCGCTGCTTCATTAAGTCATTCATCAAGAGAATTTTGATCCACGGGAGTCATGCATGAAGGAATTGAAAATCTTTCGGATATCGAGATGCCTGCTGGCGATCGCGGTGTGCACTCTTCCATTTCTCGAGTCCGCCGCGCAATGCCCGGGCCGCCCCCCATCCGGAACGGTGGTATTGGATCCTTTGAATCTGTCTTCGCAGAACGGCGCTCTCAACGCCACCCTGACTCTCGGCCACTCCGTCGATGCGGCCGGCTACACGCACTATTGCTACAAATATCAGGCCGGCACTCAGACCGTCGAAGCGCCGACATTGCGCGTGAATCCAGGAGACGTTCTGAATCTCAACGTCATCAACGGAATCACGCAAGACAATTCGATGAAGATGAACATGGAGCCATCCACGGGCCCAGCCTGTGGTGACGGTGGCGCGGCCACCATCAGTTCGACGAATGTTCACTTCCACGGAACGAATGTTCCCCCGGTCTGCCATCAGGATGACGTCATCAATACCCTGATTCAGCCCGGCACAGGCGCGTTTCCCTACAACGTCCATATTCCGGCCACCCAGCCGCCGGGGCTGTATTGGTATCATCCCCACGTACACGGCTTCACTGAATTTCAGGTGAACGGCGGCGCAGCCGGCGCATTGATCGTCAACGGAATCGAAAAGGTCCGCCCCGAGGTGGCTGGACTCACCGAGCGCGTCTTCGTGATTCGCCAGCAGTACCTGGTTCCGTGGATCCCTGGGCCGTATCTTTTGACGCTCAACTTCCAGTCGCCATTTCTCGCCCAAAATCCAATCGTTGATATGAAGCCCGGCGAGAAACAGTTCTGGCGCATCGCGAACGCGACACTTCAGGACTTTCTGCAATTGCAGTTTCAGGTTAACGGCGTGGCCCAACCGCTGGAAATGATCGCGCTCGACGGCTATCCCCTGGCGCAAACCAGAAACCAGACAACAGTCCTGATTCCGCCCGCCGGACGCGCCGAATTCATCGTGCAGGCGCCCCAGTCCGGCTCAGCCGTTTTTGTGACCAACACCTACGACACAGGTCCGACCGGCAATCCCGACATTCAATCGAACCTGGCGACGGTCCAGACCACAAGCAGTGATGCGATTGTCCCGTCTCAGATGCCGGCGACAACTCAGCCGTCCGCCGACAACACCAAGTTCCGCAACTGGGCGCTGCAACCCGCAACCACGCAGCGCAAGCTGTTTTTCTCAGAGGAATTCGGCGGCACCAACGGCCCCATCCAGTTCTACATCACCGTCGATGGCCAGAAACAAAAAGTCTTCCAGCCCAACGAGCAACCTGTCATCACCACCAAGGTCGGGGCGATCGAAGACTGGACCATCGAAAACCGCGCCCTCGAAACCCACGCCTTCCACATCCACCAGATCCATTTCCGTCTGCTGGAAGTAGATGGAAAGCCGGTCGGCAACCAGGACCTGCGGGACACAATCGAAATTCCCTTTTGGGATGGCAAGGGCCCATACCATAGCGTGAAGTTGAGAATGGATTTCAGCGACCCGACCACGGCCGGGACATTCCTGTTCCACTGCCACATCCTGCTGCACGAAGATCTCGGCATGATGCACAAGATCCTGGTTCAGCCATAGACGGATTCGTATCAGGGCACGGCTTCAGCCGTGCCCTAAGAGCATCTGCAAGAAGGCGGCTTTAGCCACTGGGGAACGGCGAGAACACGAACTCTTCCCTTGCGCTAATCAACAACTTACTCAAAACGGACGGACATTCCATGCTCAAACGAATTATTTTCATCATCGCCTGTGTGGTCTTACTGAGCTGCGCCTACATCGCAGGAACTCGAAAGACCATCCTCGCCTACGAACCCACGCACGGGGCTGTCCCAAAAACCTACGGCAAGCTTTCCGCCGTCATCGCGGACTCGATCGGTACCGGCCTCGTCTTCGAGGACAAGGATGGCGTCATCCGTTTCGTGAGCGTAAATGGAATGAAGGAAGGCGAACTTGCCCGCTACGACCAGACCCCGGTCCAGGGCGGGATCCCGAAGTCCTACGGCCATCTCGCCGGCGCAGTCGTGAATCATGGCCAAACCGGATTGATCTTTGAAGACGCACAAGGCGTCATCCGCTTCGTTACGCTCACCGGAACCGTCGAAAGCGAACTCCAGCGGAATTGACCGCCAGGCGCATTCCTCCGTTCCTGCTTGCAACCGAACCCCGACCTCGACGTTTTTCCTCTCCGTAGTACTGTTTAGTCCCGATGCCACACCTCCGCGTAGGCGGTATATGTATCAAGTGGTTCCTTAGGTTTCCGTCATTTCTGTCAGAGGAACCTGCCGCGAGCGCCACGAAAAAACACGATGCCGATCATTCTGACCTGGCCAGCAATCGCGCTGCGCCTCGCGCTTACAACAATCTGCGTAGGCATCCTGGGATTCGACCGCGATGAACGCGGGCATTCTGCCGGGTTGCGGACCAACCTGCTGGTAGGTCTCGCCGCCTGTCTGGCCATGATTCAAACCAACCTCCTGATGAATTCAATTGGCAAGGCGGGAGATTCCTTTGTCGTAATGGATGTAATGCGCCTGCCGCTCGGAATTCTTTCAGGCATCGGCTTCATCGGTGGGGGCGCGATCCTGAAGCGTGGAGAGTTGGCGGTCGGCGTCACCACTGCCGCGACAATCTGGTTCGTAACCGTAATGGGCCTGTGTTTTGGAGGTGGGCAAATTGGCCTCGGCCTCGCGGGTTTTGGCCTCGGCCTCTTCGTCTTGACCGGACTGAAAAAGATTGAAACCAGGATTCCACGGCGGCACAGCGCCAGGCTGCGAATAACGGCTTCCTCGGAAGGTCCCAGCCAGGATGATCTCGCCAAGTCCCTCAACCGCGGCGGCCTCTCACTCAAAGAACCCTCTTTTTCCCTCGAGAGTCCTGTGGGCGGCTCCAGGATTTATGGCTGGAAAGTGGAATGGCGGGGAAAACATGAAGATGAAAGTATTCCCGGCATAATTCAGCAACTCGAGCGGCAGCCAGGAATTCTGAAGCTGGAATTGACCCGATAGGATCGTCTGAGGATCAGTGCGTCACACCTCGCCCGATGGAGAAGAATCCAGCCGATCGGCGCCCAGCCGTACAGTCAGAACCGGATAGACCCTCCCCTCAGCGCGCTTTACGGTAAGAGCATGCTCTACTCGACTCTGGAACTTGTAGACCAACAGAAAGCGATTCCATGAAAATAGTAACCGCAAAGATCGCCGATTCCGCAGTCATCTTGTACGCCATCGCATGTCTTTTCTTGCTGGTTTGTCCAGTTGCTCTCGCGCAAAACAATCCCGCTCGCGTCGCAGAAGAGGCCGGCCGCGGAAATGAAGGCGCGCAATCCGCGGAGGCGCGCGGAAGGTACATCGTCGAAGACGTAGCGGTCTGCACTCAGTGTCACACGCCGCGCGACGGCCAGGGCAATCTCGACCGGAACAAGTGGCTCGAAGGCGCGCCCCTGTGGCTGCAACCGGCTCGACCCACTCAAGACTGGCCGCTTCAGGCTCCACGAATCGCCGGCGATCCTCCTGGAACAGATGCGGAGATGATCCGATTGTTGACGACGGGAATCTGGCGCGATGGCAAGCCCCTGCGTCAGCCCATGCCCCAATTTCGCTTGTCCGCCTCCGATGCGCGGGCAGTCGTAGCCTATTTGAAATCGCTGAATCCGCAGCATTAAGTTGCAGCGCTGCGCGTCCCTGCACCCTCAGGCAGGAGCATCCAAAGCGTGGCCACTGCCCGTTGTTTCATTCGCCTGGTCACGAGCCGCAATGATCTGCTTCGCCGCGCGATGAGCACTGGCCATGGCGCCGTGAACGGTCCCGTTGTTTCCCGATGTATCAGTAGCCTCGCCGGCAAAGAACAAAGTCTGCGCGACTGGACTCGCCAATACCTTCTGGGCTGCATTGGCTCCGATCTTGCCATAGCTGTACGCGCCGCGAGAGAACGGGTCGCTTTGCCAGTCATGCACATAAGCTGCGTCCAGCCAGCCTTCCACTTGGCGCATGTCCACTCGCAGCAACCGGGAGAGCGTCTCCAGCGCGCTTTGCACCATCGTCCCCTCGTCTTTTCCAGACAATCTCTCCGCCGAACGAAATGGCGCCCAGCCTGTGATCAGCGGCTCTTTTTTCGGCAGAGACGTCCACCACGTTGGGAATAATTCATTCTCGGAAAACAGAAAGCTCATGTCCGATAAAGTCGCTCCTTCGCCGGGGACACGAATTGTGTCCCAGAATCGATGGCGAAACCGCAGCACAATCCGAATTACCTTTCCCATCTCCAGCTTGTCGAGTGCGGCGATCTTGTCTTTTGGCAACGGTGGAAGGAACTCGACCGAACCCGGTTGTTGGGAAGTTTTCAAAATTGAGATGGGTAGCGTAATCAGGACCTGCGATGCGTCCAACACGAACGGGCCGCTCCCACCGTGGGCTTTCACTTGTGCCCTACCGGCCTTCCAAACGATGTTTGCAACCACAGTGCCGGTCTGAATTAGCACACCGTGGCGCGCCGCCTGTTGGCAAAGCATATCCACCAGCTGGGCATACCCATGTGACGGGCGAAACGCGCGATCACCCTGAATTTTTTCTTCCGCGCGCGCCTCCGCCACCAGCCAGTGCACCCCAACCAATCCGGGATCGGCGGCGTTGAAGCCGCTGACATATCCGATTGCGCGCCGTCTGGCTTCCTCAAGCCGCGTATCTCCAGATGGGTTGGGAAACCTGCGTTCCAGAAAATCGAGGAACGACTCGTCGGGAAGCGAATCATCCATGGCGTTTAAAATCGAGTCGACTTCCGAAAAAAATGAACACGGGGACAAGCCCCTATCGGACGCGCACCAGCTTTGCCCTTCAACTTCTTCAATCTCAGACTTCTGAAAGCGAGTCAATATTTCAGGAGGCAGGCCGTGGATAAACTCCGCGCCCAATTCAATGGCATGGCCCACAACTTCATCTCGCTGGGAAACAATGCGTCCGCCAATCCGCTTTCGTGCTTCAACCACTACCACAGGAATTCCGGCCTGCCCCAATTCAGCTGCCGCGGTAAGACCGGCGATTCCAGCCCCGACGACGACAACCGGTGCGTCATGTGTTGTCAGATGGACCATTTGCCTTCCCGTTTCGCCACAAAAAAACGACGCCTCCATCCAGTCCGGCGACAACCTTGCCGGCTACAACCTGGATGAAGGTGACTCTTCAACCTCTGCCGCGCGGTTTCCGTTTACTTTTCGCCCGGCGCCGGCCGCGCTCCGGGCTGCGCTGATGTTGACTCTGAGCGGCCAGCCCGCTAAGCGGCCTTTCTGGTGCGCGCGGCCTTGCGAGCGGCAGCTTGCCGCGAACTTGCGCCGCGTCGTGATGCGCTTTTTTTCGCCTGCCGCGAGATTGCTCGATGGCTCGCCGCCCCTTTCGATTCCCGCTTCAGCGCTCCGGAGGTAGCCCGTGAGCGCGTGCGTGAGGTCTTGCGCCGGGGATTTTCTCCGGCGCTCTCATCTTGGGCAGCCCTTTTTCGCAAAGAAGCAGACCCTTTGGGCGGAGCCAGCTTCACTCCAGCCCGCCGCGCTTTGGAAAGCCCGATCGCAATCGCCTGCTGCGGCGAACGCGCACCGTGCTTGCCTTCGCGAACATGATGGATCTCTTCCCGAACGAATTCTCCCGCCTGCGTGGATGGGGACTTGCCTTCTCGTGCATCCTCTCGCGCTCGTTCTATTGTTTCCTTTTCCGGCATCGGCAACCTCCAGAATTGGCGATTCTAGGCTGAGTATTCCAAGCCTCGGGCATTCCTTCAATCCCACATTTTATGTAGTGCGCTGCGCAACCTTCTGTAGCCATCACTCAGCTCAGGATGGGCCCGGCGATGTCGATCACCGGGCCAGCCTGACCTTACGCGGCTTTCCTCTGATCGCCGAATTTAATCAACACCTTGGTGTATCCCTCAATCCGTTTGTCAAACTTCTCGTAAGCGCGGGGAGCCTCTTCTATTCCGATCCGATGGCTCACGATCTGGCTCGGCTTGGCGCGCCCGTTCACGATAAGATCGCGCAGATATTCGTTGTATTTCTTAACCGGCGCCTGGCCCGTCCCCAAACTAAGCGCCTTATCGAAGAAGTCCGCCAGCGGGAAAGGAAAGATCCCTTTCTTCGCCTCTTCGTCCCGGCCTCCCGGATCGGGCGCAATATAAACCCCGATCAAGCCGATGGCGCCGGCCGGGTTGACCACCCGTACCACGTTCTCCAGCACCTGCGTCGGTTTCTCCTTCGTCGGATGTTTGTCATCCCGCGCCTGATAGCCGACTGCATCGATGGCGCAATCGACACCTTTCAGCTTTTCTTCTCCCGGACGATGGCTCTGTTGCACTGCTTTGTTTTTCTTCCGCAGGTCGAAAATTTGCTCGACCGGGTCGCCCTTGCTGAAGTCCACCGCAATCGCACCCAACTCCGCCGCCTTTTGCAGGCGTTCGGGAATGCTATCCACCACATACACTTCCGCAGCGCCTTTCAGGATCGAACTGTAAGCGGCGAGCAATCCCACCGGGCCAGCTCCGAAGATTGCCACCGTCTTGCCCGGGGTCACGCAGGCCAATTCGGTCGCGTGAAATCCCGTCGGAAAAACATCGGACAGCAGCAGAAAATCGTCTTCCCACTGGTCGCCAGGTTTGCCGGGCAATTTCAGGCAATTGAAATCTGCGTGGGGAACCAGAACGAACTCCGCCTGCCCTCCCGCGTACGGGCCCATGCCCGCATATCCGTACGCGGCGCTCGCACCCTCGGGATTCATCGTGAGGCAGGCATGTGTGTTTCCGCGGTGGCAGTTATAGCAAAACCCACATGCGATATTGAACGGCAGAACTACTCGGTCGCCTTTCTTGATGCTCGAAACGGCGTCACCAACTTCGTCGATCACTCCCATGATTTCATGGCCAACGACGGTTCCCTCGTCCAGGGGCGTGCGGCCGTCATACATGTGCAGATCGCTACCGCAGATTCCGCTGGTCGTCACTCGCAGAAGCGCGTCGGTAGGAGATTGGATACTGGGTTTTTCACGGTTAGAAACGGACATTTTATGCGTGCCTTCATAGCTGATTGCCTTCATAAATCTCTCCTTTCGCCACTCTATGCCGCATGCAATTTTCGTGGCGATACCCCCAAAGCTGTATTCAAGTCAGAAATGTTGCATAACGTCTCAACGGCCTCGCGCCAACGGGCATCCCAACCATGGAAAATGCCCGCGGAGGTCATCGATGAAAACTTCAGCCGGAAAGAAAGCACGAAGCCGCACCGCAAAGAATTCCAAAAAATGGGTTGCCGGGGTCAAGACCGATTCGACGCACCCGCAGCCTGGCCTGTTCACCAAGAGCGCCGCGGAAATTGCCCGCCGGCTAGCCTCAAAACGGGTATCGCCGAAAGGGCCTTCTTCCGGATTGCGTATGCTCACCTATTTCATCAATCGTGGAGGCCGCAATCTGACCCCGACACGAAAGGCCGAACTGGAAAGGGCGAAGAAGCTGCTCTCCGCCAGGATCAAAGCCAAAAAGGCCGCATGACCATGTCTTCAGGGCAGTCCGGGCCGCCTTTCGCTCTGAGGGCAAATAAGAAGCCCAATCTTTTCACCTCGACGGCCGATTTCCCCGGTTCACGCCTTCACGTTCGCGCGCATCTTAAGTGCATGAAAAAGTCATTTGGAAAATCCCTCGGAAGAATCCGCCGGGACCGGTCCCCATGGAAAGGCGCTGTCGCTGGCGTGGTTGCCGGCGCTGCCGCAACCGTGGTCATGAGCCAGTTTCAAAATGCCTGGAGCCGCATTTCCGCAAGAATGAAATCCGATGAAGATCGCGCCAACGACGCTCGCCGCCAGCACTCGCAGGAATCGGACGAAGACGCAACCAGCAAGGTAGTTGCGAAGGTGGCCAGGATTGCCGGGCACAACTTGTCTGATGATCAGAAGCAGAAGGGCGGCTCTCTGGTGCACTACGGCTTCGGCACCACCATGGGACTGCTCTACGGCATGACCATGGAAATGGCCCGTCCCCGCGTAAAGCTCCCGGAAGCGGTTGCGGGACTCGGCTTCGGTACGGCGTTGTTCATCGGGGCCGATGAAGTGATGGTCCCGGTGTTGGGATTGTCGGGCAAGCCCGGCGATCAGCCATTCGGGTCACACCTCTACGGGCTCGCTTCGCATCTGGTCTATGGCATCGCCGCCGAGGGAGTACGCGGGCTGGTTCGAAGACTCCTCTAAGTATCCGCCTGGAATCCCCGGCTTCCGATCGTTCGCCCCGTGAAACGGGATTGCGGCGGATCGCTTCCGATTCGCATTCATAGCAACCAAAACCATTGCCCACGGCAACCAAAGCCCCAATCGCGCAATTACATTCCTGCGCACAATCGGGATGAGCAGTCTTTCGCTCCAGGCCAGTCGTCACCAACCAAACCCACCCGCAGTCAACAACACTCGGAGTTTGTAAAGAAACAGTCATTACCAACAAATTCGCAGCACGTTCCCGTAGACACCGGTTGAAGGAGGCTCTTATGTTTCGGTTCCCCTCTGCTTTCCGTTATTCGTTGTTTCTGTTTGCCTGTGTTCTTCTTTCGGGGACGATGGCTCAGGCGCAGTTCCGCGCCGCGCTTCGCGGTACCGTGACCGACACTCAGGGCGCCGTAGTTCCAGGCGCAACCGTGACTCTGGTGAACACGCAGACCAATCAGACGATGGTCGCGACCTCCGACGCCAATGGCATCTATCAGTTCAATGCGCTTCCACCCGCGCCGTATGAGTTGACCGCCCAGCACGAAGGCTTTAAGAAAAAGGTGCTCGACCACGTGCAGATCATTCCCGAGCAGCTCAACGCCCTCGATCTTCAACTGGAAGTTGGAGAGGTGGAGCAGTCCGTGACCGTGTCCGGTACGACGCAGACGCTGGACACCGAAACCGCCACCGTCGGCGGCACGATTTCCAGCGCCCAGATTCAACACATGCCTTCATTTGGACGCGACGTATTGAAGGTGGCTGCGCTCGCTCCCGGAGTTTTTGCCGACAATTCCCAGGCCAGTGGCAACGACAACTACAACCTTCCCGGAACACAGACCGGCGGAGGACAATCCGGCGGCGCAGATGGCATTTTCAAAACGGAGAACGGCGCGCAGATCATCGCCAACGGAAATCAGACAGAGAACAACGGCATCTCCATCGACGGCATCAGCACCACCAGCGCCGTATGGGGCGGTTCCACGCTCATCACACCATCGGAAGATTCGGTCGACAATGTGAAAGTCGTCTCCAACAGCTATGACGCCGAAAACGGCCGCTTCAGTGGTGCTCAGATTCAGATCACGTCCAAAGGCGGCGGCAATCAGGTCCATGGAAGCCTGTTCTTTACCACCCACCAACCCAATCTCAATGCCTTTCAGCCCTACAACGGCTACGGCAACCAGAACCTCCGGGACGAGAATCACTTCGAGCAGTTTGGCGGAAGCATCGGCGGCCCCATCTGGAAGAACAAAATCTTCGCGTTCTTCGCTTATGAAACCGTGCGTGAACCAAATTCCAATATCACCGGAAACGGATGGTTCGACACGCCGGCCTTCGACGCCCTCGCACCCTCCGGCAGCATCGCCGGTACCTATCTCAACTTTCCCGGAAATGGCGTCGTCACCACGGGCATCAATCCAGGCGGCAACTGTGCCGCGGCAGGCCTGACTGAAGGAGTGAATTGCGTCACCATCCCCGGCCAGGGTATCAACGTCGGAACGCCGTTGACCTCGCCGCTCGGTTCACAGGACCTCAGTTGGGTCAGCACAACCTCTCCGGGCGTCGGAGGCGGACTCGGCACCACCGCCGATATCGCCAACTACAACACTTCCAACCCCACCACTTTCAACGCCGCGCAATATAACGGGCGCATCGATGCCAACCTCACCGCCAAAGATCGTCTCAGCTTCGCGATCTATTGGGTGCCACTGTCAAGGACCGACTACAACGGCAATCGCTCCTACGACCTGTTCCATCACGACCAGGTAAACAATGCGGTTTCGGCGATCTGGGACCGCACCATCTCATCCAGCTTTCTCAATGAAGCCCGCGTGAACGCCGCCGGATGGCGTTGGAACGAAATCCGCTCCAATCCCCAGTCTCCCGTCGGACTTCCCACCGACAACATCGATCAGACCGGCAGCATCACCGTAAATCAGTGGGGACCGAATGTCGGCAGCATTCTGAATCAGTGGACTTACACTTACAAAGATGTCGCCACCAAGATTTTAGGCCGCCATACCATCAAGTTCGGCGGCGATGTAACGCGCCTCAACTATCTGAACAACTGCGTCGCTTGCGGAGTTCCCAGTTATCACTTCTTCAATATCTGGGACTTTCTCAATGACGCTCCCCACGAAGAAGGCGCTGGCTACAACGGCTACGATCCCAACACCGGTCTGCCAAGCACCGAACGCCAGGACGACCGTGAGAATATTCTCGGCTTCTTCGTCCAGGATGATTTCAAGGTGACCAGTCATCTGACGGTGAACCTCGGCCTGCGCTGGTCTTATTTCAGTCCGCTTTCTTCCACGGAAAACAACATGTTCGTCGCCACGCCCGGACAGGGTGCGGACTTCCTGACAGGCCTGACCGTACGCCGCGGCAACTCCTGGAACGCGCAAAAAAACAACTTCGGCCCGCAACTCGGTTTCGCCTGGAATCCCGCGGTATTGAACAACAAACTGGTCGTCCGCGGCGGATACGGCCTCAACTATAACCAGGAGGAAATCGCCGTCTCGGCCGGCATCAACACCAATCCTGGCCTGATCGTGACCCCGACATTCAACATGTCCACGCCGACTTCTCCGAATCCCGGCATCGTTTACGCGGTTTCTTCCGACCCGCATTCTTTCACTGGCTATCCGCCCAACCCGAACGCCATCACCACCTTCGGGCCCAACGGACTGCCCACGACCGGCACCACCAACATCAGCCTGTTCCCGAACACGCTCCCCACCATGCGCGTTCACCACTACTCGCTGGATACCGAATACGACTTCGGCCACAACCTGATCGCAACCCTGGGATACATGGGCAGCATCTCGCATAACATTTTCTTCCATCAAAATCCCAACGCC
Source organism: Candidatus Sulfotelmatobacter sp. (assembly GCA_036490405.1). GTDB lineage: Bacteria > Acidobacteriota > Terriglobia > Terriglobales > Acidobacteriaceae > Sulfotelmatobacter. The sequence goes on from DASXDY010000098.1 coordinate 26,576, forward strand.
GTTCCCGCGGCGCTGGGCTATACGCTCAATCCTCAGATTGGCGGAGGCGACTCCTGGAACGTGAACGGCTATTCCAACTACAACGCAATGCTCGCCGAGCTGAAGCATAATTTCTCGCGTCAGTTCATGGCCGATGTTCAATTCAACTGGGCCAAAAGCATGGACACCAGTTCCGGCCCCTACTTCGAGCAGGATTATCCCTACGACGTAAACCTCAACTACGGCCGCTCCGACTTCAATGTAGGCAAATCGTTCAAGCTCTACGGCATGTGGCAGCCCGTCTTTTTTCGCGGCAATCGAGCCTGGATCGACAAGATTGTCGGCGGCTGGACGCTCAGCGGCATCCTCAACATCCACTCCGGTTTCCCATGGAGCCCGGTGCTCAGCGTGAATGGCGGCAGCCTGTATTGCGGGACCTGCGGATATTCATCGCTGTTGCCCGCGGCCTACCTGGGCGGCGCAGGCACCAGCACCGGCAACGATGCGTTCAAGGGAGCGACCAGTTCGAACTTTCCCGCGGGCGGCTCGGCCTATTTCGCCTTGCCGGCTTACACCGCTTACAGCGGCACAGATTTCGGAACGTCCATTCCGCAGGTCCCCGGAGTAGAACGCAACGCGCTCAACCTTCCGGGCTACCGGGACGTCGATGCCTCCATCGCCAAGGGCTTCGGCCTGCCCAACAATCGCATTCTGGGAGAGAGTGCGCGCATCGAAGTGCGCATGGACGCTTACAACGTTTTCAATAACTTGAATTTGAATCCGAATGAGATTTCAAACAATATCGCGAACTCCAACTTCGGCACCATCACCGGCGCTCTCGCGGGCCGCGTGGTCACGCTGGGCGCGCGCTTCAGCTTTTGAGGATCTGTGTAACGAGTCACTGAAAACGTAAGGAAGAAGTCCAGAAACGCTTGGTGCCGGGAGGGGGAATCGAACCCCCACAGGCCTTTTGAGCCCTGCGGATTTTAAGTCCGCTGCGTCTGCCAATTTCGCCATCCCGGCTTGCGAACATTTTATCTTAGCGATTTGTCCCAGCGATGGCTGGATCAAATGGACTTGTGTACGGGAGAAGTTTCGCCCGCTTTCAACGATTTCCCAACCATGCAGCCAGGTTTCAAGAAAATGTGCTGAGCAGACCTGAACAGCGCTTAAATCGTATTCAAAGCCGTCCTGAGCAAGGCCTCCAGCTACCGCAGCTAGCTCCCCGCCCGGTCTTCCAGCGCGGGCTCAATCGTGGATCGGATAATGCCCATCTCCACATAGATTGGACGCATCGCCGCACGGACCGGCTTGAGTTGCGTCGTGAACCACGCCGCCCCCACCACGCAGAACGCTCCGGAGATGATCACGGCGCGCGGCGCTCCGAAATGGTGCGCCAGACTTCCGGCCAGCAAGCTTCCCCACGGCGCCATTCCGACGAATGCCATCGTGTAGAAGCTCATGACACGCCCGCGCTTGTCTTCGGGCACCAGCGTTTGAATCACCGTGTTGCTGGCCGCCATTCCCTGCATCATGCCGAAACCCACGAACAGCATCAGAAACAGCGACAGCAATAAAATCCGCGACAGGCCGAATGCGATGAGCCCCACTCCAAACACCGCCGCGGAAATCTGAATCATTGACGTCAATCCGCGCACGCTCCGGCGCAGCGCCAGCGAAATCGCCGAGATCAGCGCGCCCACTCCCGACGCGGCCAGCAGGAACCCCAGCGTATACGCTCCGCCGCGCAAAACGTTGGACGCAAACACGGGCATGAGCACGGTGAACGGCATGCCCATCAGGCTGATCAATGCAAACAGCAGCAGGATCGTCCGCACCGGCCGCGAACCGGCAACATACTGCCACCCTTCTTTCAACTGCTGCAACAGCGAACCGGCATTCGGTCGCACCGGCGCAATCGCCACCCGCATCATCAGCAATGACGCAATCACCGCGAAATAACTCACGCCATCGATCGTGAAGCAATACCCTTCGCCGACCCCGGCAATCACCAGCCCCGCCAGAGCCGGCCCGACCAGCCGCGCCAGGTTCACCATGGATGAATTCAGCGCGATGGCATTGCCCAGGTCCTGCTTGTCGCCGACCATCTGCACCAGGAAAGCCTGGCGCCCCGGCATGTCGAAGGCATTGATCAGTCCCTGAAACACGCTAAGCGCGATAATTTCATGAACGTTGATAACTTTCGCCAGAGTCAGCGCTCCCAGGGCGAGCGATTGCACGCAGGCCAGTACCTGTGTCCAGACCAGAAGGTTGCGCCGCTCCAATCGATCGACCAGGACTCCGCCAAATGGCGCAAGCAGGAAGGTAGGAATCTGTCCCGCAAATCCGACCACCCCCAGGTACCACGCCGACCCCGTCAGCCGGTAGACAAGCCATCCAGTGGCGACCCGCGTCATCCACGTGCCAATGAGCGAGATGCTCTGCCCGGCAAAGAACAATCGGAAGTTGCGGTGGCGCAGGGCGCGCCACGCGTGCGAGTAGCGTTCGAAGAACTTCTTCGGCGGGACTGTAGCTGCGGCCGTTTCTTCCTGCCGGATCTCACTCATCTTTCACAAACCATCTTCATTGGAGATCAGTTCGGCAGAAATAGTTTCCTCCCGGCCTTGAACAACCCGCCAGACAATTATCAGCTCCGGGGCTCCCATCCCAGAATTCAATGAGTATAAGAACTTGTCGTCTTCACTGACGGCGATGTCGAGGTCGTGCTGCCCTCCGGATTCGTTCCGACAATTGTTCCGGGTGGTGGGCATCTTCGGAATTCAACCGGATGGAACTCTGGAAAGTCTTGGCGCCGCCAGTGGCCTGGCCGCGACGGCGGCCTTCAATGGCCTCGCCGCCCACTGAAAAACATGAGTCGCAGCAATCGCTTGCTGCGACTCACACCCTGAAAACTATAACGAAATTAATTACGCGTGGGCCGCAGCGGCAGCCGGCGCCCCTCGCTGCCGGCGCAGGGCCTCGTGGAACTGTTCCGTCGTCAACGATTCGCCATAAAACAATTGCAGTAGAGGATCATCGCTGTCCGCGGGGCGCGGCTTCGTGCTGGAAGACGCTTCCAGCCCATCTGGCTCGACCAGCAATTCCGGCGAAAGGGCGCGATTGCCGGTCAGAATTCCAAGGAATCTTTCGACCGCCGCGCGATGCTCGGCCGTGCTCTGGGTGAACTCAACGCCCATGCCCTTTTCCGGATGCATGACACGGACGATGCCCTGTGCGCGCACTTCCACTCCCGCGGCCCGCATCGAGAGCGTGACCCGGCTCGACGACGGGAATGGAGAAGAAATCTCGAGATAACATCCCCCGAGACTGAGATCGGTCAACTGGCAGCGGATCGGTGGATCGTCCTGTTCGGCGTCCGGAGAATTCTGCTTCAGCCAGTCTTTCAGCCTGTCCATGGCAGCCGGCGAGGCCTGCGTAAATCGTAAACCTGCCTGCTTCTTCGACCCCTCCCAGGCAAATTCGGCCGGAATTTCCAGCGGAGACTCCGTTCCCGGCAAAGTAAAACTGATATTCCACCTTCCACGGGGACGATGATGATGCGGAATCGCCACCGCCATTCCGCCCTCGCTGAGGTCCACGGTGTTCACTTGCATGTTGCGCTCGCCATCGGGGCTGCGCAAAATTACCGGCAGCTGCACGGCAACCCGCACGTTCCGCCGGCGCTCGCTCTTCATCAGGGCGCGCGCGGCGCGAAAGCTGGTTTTCGCTTTCTCGCTTGAGACTGGTTTATAGAGTACGAAGTGGGCGCCGATATCGAAAACCGCCTTCAGTCCAACCGCCGGCTCCACAATCGCGACCGCAACTGCTTGTTTGTTGCAGGGCGCGCTCCGTGCGCTCTTCAGGACTTCAAAGGCGCCATCATCGCTGGTATCCGCAATAATTCCTTCAAATCTCTGACGGGTAAGCTTTCGCAGCGCGGCATCGGAGTTTGCGCACAACTCAAGGTCGATGTCCAGGTCACCGAGCACGCGGCGCAGGACACGCACAATCTTTTCGTCCGAGCACAACACCAGAGACTTCAGACTCATGAACCTGCCTACCAGAGATCAGAATGATCGCAGTGCCGGACTAACCGGCCCCGGGCGCTGAATCTCCTCTCTGCACTGTATTTCCATCGTCCGGCCCGATCAACCGTTCTCCGGCTGTGGCCCGTTACGTACGTAATCCTGTGGTATGGGGACTAGTCGGGTCAGCAAAGTCAGGCAAACTACATTGGCGCGGGGATCCAACTCAGCTGCATCCCTTCCCGATTTGGCATTCTGGATGTAAATGAAACATTTTAATAGGCTTAACAAGACCTCCTAAGGTTCGCGCGGCGAAAATTCCATTGACTTTTTAGTTAATTTATCAGTAGGATACTGAGTCTCCGATTCAAGTTTTGTCCCTTGTGGAAGACCAGCGACATTGGTTTGCCCATGAATAGGATGGCGAACCATCTGTGAATCCTTGGGGATGGACGGAGAATCTTACTTTAGTAGGTAATGCAGTTTTATCCCCTTGTGTGGAAAGGCAGTTTTCATGGCGAAGCGACGCGGAAATCCGAACTGGGGCAAGCCCGAGCCGATCGGGCCGGTCGTCCCCACCATTACCGAATTTGAACAGGTTGTGCGCGAATACAAGCTCTCCCCCGATCAATATTTGCGCTCAACCCGGCTGCGCGAGTGGGCGCGACGCAACAAGAACTCGAAATACATCCCTGAGCCTCTTCTGGAAGCCTGGGGCTTCGAGATCGAGTCGACGCTGTAAATTCCGCAACCGAAGAAGTGAAGTAAGAAAGGGGTCGCTTTTCAGGCGGCCCTTTGCTTTTGGGAAAAGGTTCTCAGGTCTTGGATCTCGAGTGAGTTTCAGACCTGCTGAGTTTCGATCCGCAGAGCCCTGACGTAACGCCCGGCACCCACTTCGCCCGATGCGCTACCGATGCTTGACGTCCTCCACATCTCGTCCGGTCAGCTCTTTGCCTTGCTTGTAGCCATCGGCTTCGCAGCCGGCTTGAATCTCTACGCCACCGTCGCCGTCCTGGGCCTCATGGCGCGCTTCGGACATCTCCCCTTACCTCCCGGCCTCGAAGTCCTCGCCGGATGGCCCATCATCATCGCCAGCGCCGTTCTTTTCGCAGTCGAATTCTTCGCCGACAAGATTCCGGCCTTCGATCTCATCTGGAACGCGCTGCACACATTCATCCGTGTTCCAGTCGCCGCATTGCTGGCTTATCGGGCAACTAGCCAACTTTCACCCGAACATCAACTGCTCGCAACTCTGCTGGGAGGCGCAGTGGCGCTGATCGCGCACTCCGGCAAAACTGCCGCCAGGGCAGCCGTGACAGCTTCGCCCGAGCCATTCTCGAATTTCGCGCTCAGCGCCGCGGAAGACGTCCTTGCCGTCGGCTTGACCTGGCTGGCCACGAAGCATCCGTATGTAGCTGGAGGGCTCGCGGTCATCTTCATCGCCATCATCGTGCTGATGGTCCGCTGGGTGGTCCGCGCCATGCGGGCATTATTCACAGGCGCCGAAGCCGAAATCGTACATTCCGCCTGATATCGATAGCCGAAAATTCGATGTCATCCTGAACCGCGGCAAAGCCACGGTGGGACCCTATGCCAGCCTGGCAACACCGATGCAGTAGAGGGGATCCGTAACAATTCGCGGCGTGTAGCGGCAGTCGCGCATCAGTCCCGACAGAATTTATCAGCCGCGCCGTGGGGCGCCGGAAAACTTTCCTCGGACGACATGCTCCAATCTCAGAAATTCCCGCATCCGCTCCATCTCCGCTTCCAGCTGGCGACGAAATTCCGCACTCGGCGGCGCAGAATCCACATATCCAAAATCCGCCCGCAACTCTCCATTCTTTACAGAAAGATTTCCCCAGCCAATCACGCGATCGCGCCACAACAACGGCATCGCATAATATCCGCGGATGCGTTTTGCCGGCGGAGTATACGCCTCAAACCGGTAGACCCATCCCCATAGCAATTCGAAGCGCTCGCGGTCCCACACGACTGGATCGAACGGTGCCAGCAACCTGGCTCCGCGTGGCGCGTCATAATCCGCCGGATTTTCTCCCGCCGGCCAATACCACTCAACTCCGTCAATGTTGGCGTGCGCCAGCCGCTCGCGCGCCCGCTTTAACGTAGCCGTCAGGTACCTCTCCCATTGCGGAGCCGCGAGCCGCAACCGCCGAACCAGATATCTCAGATTCACTTCAGGAACAGGGGCGTACACATGGATCGCCGCGTCCACCAGCGCGTCGAGCCGGGCGCTTCTCACGGCACCGTCAATCGGGACGATCGCATGTTCGTGCAGCGAGTAGAGCCGTATGCCGTTCTCTCGCTTCACCACCCGCAATACACCTTGATAGTGCAGCAGGTCCAGCAGATGCGTCGTCGCCTTCGACTTCCCTCCCCACCAGTTTTCTACCCTGCCATGCGAAAAATGGCTGTCTACCTCTCGCGGATGCACCACGCCCCGCTCCCGCACAAAATCCAGAATCAGTCGCGCCCTCTTCCCGCGCTCGGCCAGCCGCAGCATCATGCCCAACTCGCGCACCCGCCGGTTCGACCGCGGATGCATCAGCGCCTGCAACTCGCTCGTCACAAATCCGTAATTGATAAAGAAATCTTCGTGCACGCCCAGCTTCTCGTACTGCCGCTCCAGATCGTCGGCGTGATAGTTCTTTACCCGATGCCGCAGGATCAAATCCTGCGCCCGCGCCGGAGCCCGAATCGGATCGGCCTGCACGAATCCCATCTCATGCAGCGCCCGCCTCAGCGTAGTAGGAGGGAACACGCTGCGAGCAACCGCAAACCGCCGCAGATCGTCAATCGTCACAGGCATCAGGAAAGTTTATCGAAAACGTGTGCCTTATGAAGACGAACGGGTGGCCCATTCAAGCCCGCAGTTGGCTTGAGTGGGGGCACACTGGCGGCGCGAGTTGCTCAATGCAAACCGGGCAGCGTACTCAAGCCGCAAAGCGGCGAAAGAATGCAGCCCACAGCCGGCCCACGGTCAACAGTTCACCGCGGCCTCTGCGCGAAATGCCACAAAACCCCCGACGGATCGACCACATAACCCACGATCAATCCCCAGGGCTGCACCGCCGGAGCCTTTGGCGCCCGCACCCCGTACTTCCCCGCAAGATCGAGGCTCTCGATATGCTTCCACCAGCGGTCCAGATCTTTCACCAGCAGATGCATCATGAAATTCCCGGCGAAAGCTTCCACGTGGTAGTCCTGAAGCAGAAAGCCGAAATGGCCCAGTTCCATCGAGGCCAGCCCATCGCCCAGCCGGTTCGCGGTGAATCCCAAATCCACATAGAACCGCACGCTCTTCTCAAAATCCGTCGACGGCACAAACGGCCGCAACGCAACCACATCTGGCGCAGGGGAAAGATCGTTCATGGCTGTCACTTTATCGCATGTCGCGCTCGGTGGGTCGGAAACGCCATTACCTACGTCTTCCGCTTCAGGATCTCCCAGAATTTCGGCCGTGGATTGGCATTCATCGATGAAAATAGATCATCGGTTCCGGTCGCCTCTGCATCCTGGCTGTGGTCCGGTGTTTCCTGTGCTGAACTCGCCGGCTTCCGAGTCAGCTCATCGGAAGCCGGTTCGTCCGAAATCATAGGAGCGACCAGTCGCAGGCTCTCCACCTCCTTGCGCACATTGGCGACTTCCGCTTCCTTCTTCTGCAAAACTTCATGAATGCCCCGCGACGGGTCATCGGCGAGCAACGGTGCGACCACGTGCAGGCTCTCAATTTCCTTGCGGACCTGCGCAAGCTCAGACTCTTTCTGCTGCGAAATCTTACGGATGTCCTTCATCAATACTCCTTGGCAAGTTGAACCAGTAGGTTGAGCCCTTCAATGCATTCCCGCTCATGAGGGGTTATGAAAACAATATGGGCCCTGCGCGATTAGGATCACAGGAGACTCACAATAAATCAATGACAGGAAGTACAAATGCGTTTGCGGAGACTTTGGTTGTCAACAAAATTTTCTCATCCCGGCGGCAGCAGATCACTGCGACAGCAGTGATCTGCGAAGTGCAGGGACCTGCTGTTGCTTGTTGTTTTAGAAGACCACCACAACTGAGGGTGCATAACGGAGGGTGCCCCACCCTTTGCGATTTTCAAAGGGTGGGCGCGATGCTGCCAACAGCGCCCACGGATAAGCTCCGAAATCAATACCGGACACGTCGGCAGCATCGTGTCCCACCCTTGCGAAGAACGCAGGAGCCTGCCCTGAGCGCAGTCGAAGGGATGGGCCACTCGCTTCGTTGCCTTGAGTGGGAGCTACTTTCAACAATTCTGTCGTCACTAATTTTGCCACTTAATAAGTGTGTAACCCAATACTTTTGCCGCTCAAATAATTTTGCCATCCCGACCGGAGCAGATCACTTCGAAGCAGTGATCTGCGAAGTGGAGGGACCTGCTGTTGCCTGTTGTCCTAAAAGACCACCACACCTGAGAAGACCACCAAAACTGAGGGTGCCCCACCCTTTGCGGTTTTCAAAGGGTGGGCGCGATGCTGCCAGAAGCGCCCACGGATAGACACTGAAATCAAAACCGCGATGTCGACAGCATAGGTCCCACCCTTGCAAAGAGCGCAAGGATGGGGCACCCTCATCCGTGGTGGTGTTCAAGAAAAGGGCGGGGCACCCGGCTTTAATTTGCGCAGAATCATATCCGAAAAACCGAAACAGGCGGAGTCTCGTCGAAGCGTAGCCGTCGGTCTTGAAGCGAGGCATCTCTGAGTTGGCTAGCGGTGCCGCCATCCTGCCAGCCGCGAAGCGGCGAAAGAACGCAGCCCACAGCGCAAGCTGTGGGTAAACGAAGTGGGAAATGAATCAAGCCCGAAGGGGCGAAAGAAACGACACACGAAGTGTGAGCCGATGCGCCTAC
>DASXDY010000022.1:0-60375 GCA_036490405.1 Candidatus Sulfotelmatobacter sp.
TTAGGCAGGTGACTCCGCGGGATCTGGTTTCCCATCGTCTTCCCACTCGGCATTGCATGAGTGGCACCTCCAGGCGTGGCGTTGAATCGGAATCGGGACATTGATCGCCAGTGTCAGATAAGCGGCGGGATCTAATTCACGGAAATTGATATCCAGTGAATTGCACTTCGGGCAATGCGGCTGTTCGTAATTTCCGATTCCCGTGACATCGAAATTCTCGGGGATGGGTTGGGACAAGATCTGTTCCGCATCGTTAACCTCGTCGCGGTTCACCAGCAACTTTACACCGCCCACCGCGTTCGACCAGAACCAGTCAATTCGTACGGTGTTGGCATCTACGAGAGCACATTCGATCCCCGCCGAATCGAGGCTGCCTTTCGCCAGCAGCGCCTCGGGCAAATCGCGAAACTGCCGGATCGTGACCATGTCACGTAGTTCGCAGAGGACGCCATCTTGTTCGGCTTCTTCTTCAAATGCAGGTTCTACGGGAGGGTCGCCCGGTTGAACCAGCGGTTCGGGAGGAATCGGGGGCTGCTCGACAAATGCGGGAGCGAGGCCGCGCCTGGCAAGCTCCGCCCGCAAGGCTTGCCTGGCAATGTCCGTCAGTTCGTAGGCCTGGCCAGCGACTTTTTCCAGTTCGCCATCCATCTGATCAGCGTAAAAGGTCTGCAAGCGCCGGCGCTCCTGCTCGGGATCAATCCTCGCCATGGCAGGGAATCATACTCCATTGAAATCCATTGAAATCCGTGAAATCCGCGTTCATCCGCGGAAAAGAAGTTGGCTGTCAAATTACGGGGAAAAAGAACGGCCCGCAGGCTGAAACCTGCGGGCCATCCGGTGGACAGTTTGGGATTGACCAAGAGGTGGTCACTCTAACGTGGCCTCTACGGCAACTCCGGGTTTGCCGAAAGACATTTCGTCTATTCGACGATCCTGACCGACCTGCGTCAGGCGGATTGCAATCCTTACATCACCGGTAGTGTGCGGGCTGTAGCTTACGCGGCAGCGGGCAAGAGTGCCCGCTCCACACGAAAGCCCCGCTTAGAGCGACCGCTCTAAGTCTCAGCCACCTCACCTGGTCTTTGAATAACCCAACTACTGCCTTCAGAACTTGTCATCCGACCACCTCCTTTCCGGTGTAAGCCCAACATAGCGCCGGAGGCTGTGGAGAGTCAACCGGGGGAATCTCGCAGATGAACTTTTGTATTTTCGGCGAGCCCCTGATGGAAATTCAGCGATTGGCGAGAGTAGAAATGTTGCCGAGGCCGAGAAGGTTCACGTCGGCGGTCACCAACGTGAGATCAAGGACGAGGGCCGTTGCTGCCAGGAATCGGTCGGCGGGATCACGCTGAGAGAGCGGCAGTTTACGTGACATCGCCACGATTTCGTGAGTCAGCACTGCCTCGTGGAACGCAAATGTCGCCCTTGTCAACCAACGATCTAAATCATCGCCAAGATAAAGTCGTCCCTTGTCGTGGAGAGTGAGAGCTTCCCATGTGCTGATCGGCGAGAGCCAAAGCTCGTTTTTTGGATCCTGAATTTCTTTGAGAACTCGAGCACCCAGCCGATGCAAGTCCCTCAGACTCCACAGCCAGATGTGAGTGTCAAGCAGCAGCCTCAATCGCGCAGCGCCTCCCACTCATCTTCATCTGTTGCTGGTGAAATGATGTCCCCTAGGATTTTCATTTCTTTCATCGAACCGATCCAACTGCGGTCGTCCGTGGGCTTCGCCGGTCCGACTTCGGCCACAACCTTGCCGCGGCGAGTGATTCGGAGAGGCTGTTTGGTCTTCTCGACCTGATCGATCAAGGCAAGGCACTTGGCCTTGAATTCGGAAATGGCCACTTCTTTCATGACTACTATATTAGATCATGGTCAACTGAGATGGTCAATTGGAGCTCCAGTTAAGGCAAGCCGAAGGCGCAAACCGCGCTCCCTGCCGCAATCGCCACATACTCCTTGCCATCCACTGCAAATGCCACGGGAGGCGCATAGACCGCGCCACCCATCTGGAAATGCCACAGGGGTTTGAGCGTGGCCGCGTCGAAGGCGATGAAATTTCCTTCCGCATCTCCGCTGAAGATCAAACCGCCCGCTGTCGATACCACTCCCGACCAGGTGGGCGAGACATGCTGGAATTTCTGCTTAATCTCACCCGTCGCGGGATCGATCGCCTTCAGAAATCCGAGATAAGGGCGCGCATCTTCCGACGGAAAATAGGCGCTGCCGTAGAAAGCATGGCCAGCCTCATAGGGCTGCGGCGCAGTCGAGAAGATGTCGCACTGGTCGCGCGCCGTTACATAGAACAATCCGGTCTGCGGATCGTAAGCTGGCGCCATGAAGTTCGTGGTCCCCAACGCGCCGGGGCAGACTGTATGGCCTTCGAGAGTTGGCGCTGCTTCTTTCTTCGCGACCGGGCGGCCTTCGGCGTCTTTCGTGTCGCTCCAGGTCTGCTTGCCATACGCCGTTGCGGAAATCAGTTTGCCGTTGGTGCGATCGATGACATAGAAAAATCCGTTGCGGTTGGCCTGCGCGATCAACTGCTTGCCCCCAGCGTCGATGATGACCGGGACTTGCGTTGCGTCCCAATCGTGCTCGTCGTGTTTAGTGAACTGGAAATACCAGTTGAGCTTGCCTGTGTCGGAGTTCAAGGCGAGCAGAGAATTGCTGTACAGGTTGTCGCCCTCGCGGCCTTGGCCGCGATTCGAAGGAGAAGGATTTCCCGTCGGCCAGAAAATCTGGTTGGTTGCGGGATCGTAAGTTCCGGTATTCCAGGCCGGAGCGCCGCCAACTTTCCACGAATCTCCTGCCCAGGTGTCATGGCCAGGTTCGCCCGGCCCGGGCACGGTGTAGAAACGCCATTTGCGCTCGCCGGTGTCGGCGTCGTAGGCATCGATGAATCCGCGAATGCCGTACTCGCCGCCGGAGACGCCGATGACGATCAGGTTCTTCACCGCCAGTGGCGCTACAGTGAAGCTGTTGCCGGTGCGGTAGTCGGCGGCGATCTTGTCCCAGACGACGTTGCCGGTTTTTGCGTCGAGCGCGATCAGGTGCGCGTCAAGCGTGCCCAGGAACACTTTGTCGCCCAGAATTGCCAACCCGCGGTTTACGTGCCCGCAGCAGGGCCGGATATCGGACGGCACCTGGCGCTGATACATCCAGATCGGGCGCCCGGTGCGGGCATCGAGCGCGAAGGCGCGATCGTCTTGTGCCGTCGCGTAGAGAATTCCGTCCACCACCAGCGGAGAGGTTTCCAGTTTTCCAGTCGCGCCAGTCTGGTAAACCCATTTCGCCACCAGGGATTTCACATTCGAGACGTTGATCTGGTCGAGAGCACTGAAGCGCTTGCCGGAATAATCGCCGGAGTAGGTCATCCAGTTCTGCGGCTCTTTCGCGGCATTCTTCAAACGCTCGAAAGTGACCTGCGCCGGAGCGTTCGTGGCGAAAAGGCTCGAAAGTGAAAGAATGAGGATAGCGAGGCGAGAGATTTTTGAAATACGAACCGTGAATCCGCGGTGGAAGAGGGGCGCTTCAGCGCCGCGTCGAGCGGATACAAGAGAATTGGGCTTTAGCGGTCGCGCGGGGGGCCTGAAGGCCCTTTTCCGTTGGAGCATCATGAACGCGGCCCTCAAAGGGCCGCTCTTCCACGGCGCTTCCAGAATTTCTCCTGACGCTATCATTGCGATCTGGAGGTTTTTCATTTCGCCCCCACGCTGGCCAGGAAGGCCAGGACGTCTTCCAGTTCCTTGTCGCTCAGAGTGTCGGTTGTGTACTTCGGCATCATCGATTCGCGGCTCTTCTGAAACGATTTCAGCTTGTCTTTTTCGAGCAGATGAATTCGCTCGCCGGAGTCCATCACCTGCACGGTGAAGCTGTCTTCGTTCAGCGTAACTCCCTTGATTTTCTTGCCGTCTCCGGTCACGACCGTGACAGTTTCATACTCCTGCGGAAATTCTTTCGTCGCCTCGGTCAGTCCCCATGCCAGCCTGCGGCTCGGATCGCGCACAGATTCAACCAGCGCTGCATGCGTCCGCGAAGTTCCAACCGCGCTCAAATCCGGCCCAAGTCTTCCGCCTCTGCCGTTGACCATGTGGCACATCGAGCAGTTCGCATCGTCGTAAAACAGTGCCTTGCCGTGCGCTGCATCGCCAAGCGACGTTGCGGGCGCCTTTACTTCCTGGCTGCGAATGTAGGCGACGATCTGCCAGATTTCTTCGTCGGTCATTCCGACGCCCTGACCGTTGGTGCCGTTCGCGGGCATGGCGGTGCCGGCTATGCCGTTGCTGATGACCTGGAACATGTCGGCGTCGGAGTGCGTGTGTTTTTTCACTGGACGGGTAAGGTCCGGTCCGCGCCCACCGCCGCGTGCCCCCAGACCATGGCAGAGCGCGCAATTGATGCGAAATTCATATTCGCCGGCTTTCGCGGCCTTGGGATCGTTCGCGAAGGGATTTTGTGCCCAAGCCCCGGCGGTGAACGCAATCACGATGAAAATCCGCTGGAGAATGACTGGCATATGATTTGATTCCGAGCGAAAGCGAGGTTCGCGGTTCGAGTGCATGGGGCCTGTCCTGTGTTGTGCTAACCAGAATGTGGGCGCAGAAAAAATTACACGGGATGGTAGCACTACGCGCGAAGGTGCGTGAAAGGAAATTTTCCTCACAGCGCACTCGAATTGCGCGATCAGCAAACTTACAAAGCCGCCCCGCGACGGTTAGGTTCTTTCCGGAGTATGGATGTGCTCGGGCCGGAATCCAACTCCGACGATGCGAGCCGGAATTCGCCGCAGCCAAGGCCACCGCTGCATGAGGCGGAGAATCCACGGGACAGAAAATGGCTGAGAACTGGCCAGCACCCTCCGAATGATCCGATTCTGGATTGCGATCTGCAACTTCTGCGTGGCGCGAGTGGGAAACTCGCGCCGCTCCTGGATGGCTTCGAGATCGCCCTCGCTCACCCGTCCCGCTGCCAACCGATCGCTCAGAATGTTCGCCGCCGCAACTGCGTCTTGAATCGCCAGGTTGATTCCCACGCCGCCGACCGGCGACATGGCATGTGCCGCGTCACCGATGCAAAGCAAGCCGGGCCGCCACCACTGCTTCAGGCGATCGACCTTGACCGTGAGAACGCTCACGCTGTTCCAGTTGGCGATTTCCCCAACCCGATCACGCAGAAATGGCTGCATGCCGGCAACGTCCTCTCGAAACGCTTCGATTCCTTTGCTCCTGATTTGTTCAAATCCGCCCTTGGCGATGACGAAGCCGCACTGCCAGTACTGCTCGCGGTCGAGCATCACGAAAATCTTCCCGGGCTCGGCATGGCCAAAGGTCTGCGGAGGGTCGGTAGGTTTGCGGCTGATCCTCAGCCACAGAACATCCATGGGCGCGCCCAGGTCGAGCACTCGTAGACCTGCTCGCTCGCGTAATGTGGAACGCCTGCCGTCGGCTCCGACGGTCAGCAAAGCTCGAATCTCAATAGGGCCATCTTCCGTTTTCGCCTTCACGCCTGTAACGCGGCCGTTTACTTCGATGATGTCGACCGCCTCGGCTTTCATGAGAAGGCGGAAGCCTTTGTACTGGCGGGCTTGTTCCGCGATGAAATTCAGGAAATCCCATTGCGGCATGAGCGCCAGGAACTTGCAATGCGTGGGCAGATGGGTGAAGTCGGCGATCTTCAACATTTCGCCTGCAACCTGCCCTCCAAGTTCGGTCATTCTCTGATGCGGACGCTTCAGGAATTCATCCAGCAGCCCCAGTTCGTACATCAACTCGAGCGTAGAAGGATGGATTGTGTCTCCGCGGAAGTCGCGCAGAAAATCACCATGTTTTTCGAGCACAATGACGTCGAGGCCCGACCGCGCGAGCAGAAAGCCAAGCATCATGCCCGCCGGGCCTCCGCCGGCGATGCAGCACGAAGTTTGAAGATTGGTGGTCATCGCTTCCTAGGATTTCTTGCTTCAGATGGCCTAAAGCAACGCCGCAGTTGGTCACCGCGAATGGCGATTCGCTTTCTCAGGGTGGAGGCCATCCGCCTGTACATGTCCGGCGGGCATCTGCCGCCTGCACTTTTGGCTCTCTACACTGAAATCCTCCCCTGATTGTGCCGATGACTGTAGCTGGCGTCTGCTTTTTTCCTGAGACGGCTAAGTTCTTGATGATTCAGCCTTTCCAGCGAAAGGCGTCAGGTTGGGTGAGTCCCAGATGGGCCAGCACGCGATAAGCAAATTCGCGCGCCATTTCATCTAATGAAGCAGGACGGTAATAAAACGCCGGAATGAGCGGAAAGATGGTCGCACCGGCATCGGCGGCGCGGTACATGTTGCGAATGTGGATCTTGTTGAGCGGAGTCTCGCGGACGCAGAGCACCAGCGGGCGTTTTTCCTTGAGGGATACGTCGGCGGCGCGCTCGATGAGATGAGAAGCGACCCCATTCGCGATGCGAGCTAGAGTGCCGACGCTGCAAGGAATGACGACCATGGCGTCGGAGGGATAAGAACCGCTGGCCACATTGGCTCCGATGTCGGAGTTGGACTGAAGCTGAATTTTGCTCGCGGAGCGTCCGCCGGGGAAGCCCAGGAGGCGGCCGACGAGGTTGGATCGGCCCTTGATCTCCAGTTCTTCGGCCATGACGCGCAGCGCGCTGTCGGAAGGGATGAAGTTGACGGCCTCGATCCGGCGCTCGCGCCCCACGGCAAGGAGCAAGTGCCGCAGAAAGATGGCCCCGCTCGCCCCTGCGGCTGCGACAGTCAGATTCTTCGGTGGAGGGTTGGGCAAGGCGGCCTCGAAATCGAAAGCTTGAACTCTGGAGCATAGGGATGCCGCGACAGAGAAGTCAAGATGAGCAGGAAGCGAGACTGAGAACTGAGAACTGAGAACTGAATGTCTTCAACCGCAAATCTTCGGTCCCGGCGCAGCGCGGCGCAACTGCATGCGCTGGCAGGAGTGGAGCGCGAGATCCGGGTGCAGGACTCGCACAACCGGCGCAAATATCTTCGCGAGTTCAATGAGGCGTTCCAGAGTTACGAATCGGTTCTCGATTCCGGTCAACTTCAAAGCGCCCTGAATCCCGCGGACATCGTTCTTGTGGGCGATTATCACGCTTTGCGGGCGGCCCAACGCCAGGCCGCCGCGCTGATCGAACAGCGCGCCCTGGTTGGCGACCGGCCTGTCATCCTTGGAGTGGAGACGATTTTTTCCCGCGACCAGCACATTCTCGATGAATGGTGGCGGCGCGAAATCGAGGAAGACGAATTGCGGCAGCGCATCCGCTTCGATCTCGACTGGGGTTACGACTGGGCGCCATTTTACGAATTACTGGTCGCGGCACGCGACCATGGGGAGGCCCTTTATGGTCTCGACTGCATGCCGCGCGAGAACCTGCGCAAGATCGGGGCCCGCGACCGTCACGCGGCGATAAAGATCGCCGAGATACGCGAGAAACATCGCGATGCCGTGATCTTCGTGCTTTTCGGCGAATCGCATCTCGCTCCAGGGCATCTGCCGCGCACCCTGCAAAAGCAAATGCCTGAGGCGAAGGTCGTCAGCGTTCTGCAAAACATCGACGCACTTTACTGGCGCGCCGCCGGAGAGCGCGCCGACAAAGTCGAAGCGGTGCGGGTGAACGAGGATGTGATCTGCCTGTTCAATGCCACTCCCCTGGAAAAATATGAAAGCTACCGGCTCTTTCTCGATCAATGGAGCCGTTGCGGCGACGCTCCCGATTTCGCGCCGACTCTCTACAATCTGATCGACAGTCTGGCGAGCTTTCTCGAAATCAACCGCTACTCGCCGCACAATACGACGCAACCGAAATTCCTGATCGACATGCTACCCGAGGTCTATGGTGGACCGTCCGACGCCATGCTGAGCCGCCTGCTCACGCGCAGAGGAATCAGCGTGCGGGAGCGGGAATCTGTTCTTAGCCGCATCGAGTGCCGTGGCAGCGCCTATATCCCGCAGGTGAATGCATTTTATGTCCGCGAGTTTCAAATGGTACATGCTGCGGAAGATGTCGCCCGGTTCCTGCATCAGGCCTGCCAGGGATTGCCGCATCGGGTGAAAGGGCAGGCTGCAGGCGAGGTCGAAACGGAAGAAGGTAATTCTCCTGATCGCTTCTACGTCAGCGTGATCGAGCACGCGGTGGCGTATTTTGGATCCCGCATCTTGTATCCGGCGCGGGCAACGCCGGAAGCTGTGAACCTGTCCCAACTTTCGCGTGCCGCGTGCGACAAGGCCGCATGGGCCGCAGCTGATTCGGCCGCCGACAAGTTCGAATCGCTTGCCAGGGAATGGGGCTATCGCATCGGACAGGAAATCTACAGCGCCTATCTTTCCGGCAAAGTTCCGCCCAGTGGTATTCGACGCCTGTTTCTTGTTCACCTCAACGAACCAGGAGTCGCGCGCAAAGTCTGTGCCACGGTGATCGCCAAGCTGCGGTCGATGGCGCGCAACTAACGCGGGAATCTCCATTCACCGCAAGTGCTGGGAAGCTTCCGAGGGCCGTGCGCTCCTTCTGTGCCTCTGTGGTGAATCTTTTTCAAGTGCTAATCTAGACCTCGCCACCACTGAACGCTACCGTCGAGTGCTCTCGTGAACGCCGAATCCATCCGCAAACTTTTCGAGCAGGTACGCAAGGGGAAGATCACGCCCGATGAGGGAGTTTCACGCCTTCGCCATTTGCCATTCGAAGATATCGGCTTCGCCAAGGTGGACCATCACCGCGTGCTGCGCGCCGGCATGCCCGAAGTCATTCTTGGAGAGGGCAAAACTGCGGCACAGGTAGCGGAAATCTTCGCCAGGCTCGCCCGGCATGGCGGAAATGTACTGGCCACTCGTTGCGATCGGCGGCAATACTTGGCTGTGAAAAAGAAAGTCCGCAGCGCGGAATACCGTGAACTGGGCCGCGCCGTGGTCCTGCAGCACGATCAAACCAAGTACGGCAAGGGCGTGATTGCCGTCGTCTCCGCCGGAACCAGCGATATTCCAGTCGCCGAGGAGGCTGTCGTCACCGCGGAAATGATGGGGAACGAAGTCTCGCATTTTTATGACGTCGGCGTGGCTGGAATTCACCGTCTTCTGGCGAATCGCGAGGCGCTGACCAAGGCCCGTGTCGTCATTGTCTGCGCCGGAATGGAAGGCGCACTCCCCAGCGTGGTTGGCGGTCTCGTCGGCGCTCCAGTCATTGCCGTGCCAACCAGCATCGGCTACGGAGCATCTTTCAAAGGCATGGCTGCGCTGCTGGGCATGCTGAATTCGTGCGCCTCGAATGTCAGCGTGGTAAACATCGATAACGGCTTTGGCGCCGGGTACGTTGCATCTCTCATCAACCGCTTGTAACTGATTTCAATCAAACCCCTCAGCAGACAGTCTTTGATCAAAGGAGTTTTCTGTGGCCATCAAACTTTCTGAACAAGCAAAGCAGATGATCGACCGACCGAACTTCGCACACTTCGCGACCCTGATGCCGGATGGGTCGCCGCACGTCGCGCCGGTTTGGATCAACCGCGAAGGCGAGCGCGTGATCATCTCCACCAACAGCGAATCGGTGAAGGGCAAGAATACAAAGGAACATCCGAAGGTCGCCATTTCCATCGTGGATTTCAATAATCCGTATGAGGAACTTCAGTTGCGCGGGCGGATTGTAGAGCGCCGTCCGGATCCCGACCTGAAAGGGCTGGATGCGACGTCGAAAAAGTACACGGGTAAGCCGTTCCCGATGCGCGATCAGAAGACGCAGGTGGCCTTGATCGTCGAAGTCGAGAAGGAACACTACCTGAAACTGCCGTTCACGCATACGCCGCCGAAATAACTTAGCGCCGGGAGAAATCGGGACGCCGCCGGTGGCGAATCAACTGGGCGACGCGAAAGAGGAAGTCGGCCGAGGTAATGGCTAGCCAAGCAACCGCCCAGGCGGAAATGATCTGCGATTGCTTGCCGCTGAAGCCGAATGCCGCAGCCATCAAAATCGTGCTGGGGAGCGCGAGCAGGATAAAGGCGACGTCGGCACGCGGCGCTGCCTGGAGAGCCCCGGTTTTTCTCCAACCTACGATTGCGTCGGCGAATCGTCCCGCCATGTACCAGCAGAGCAGGCCGGCGAGCCAGCAGCCATAGAACTGAATTCTGTAGTCCGGAAGACGGTTCGCTCTCCGGAGCGCGAATTCGATGGGAGTCACCACCGTGACCGCGGGCAAATTGATTCCCTGCGCCCAATCCAGTATTCGTGGGCTGTGCTGCTCTTGAATCGCGGAACTTGTTGCCGGTGCCGGCGCTTGCAGAACAAATTTGTGTGTACCATGACTCAGCGATGACCACGCCAGCCACAGCATTGCGACCGCCTGCATGATCGGGAGCCAGATCCGAAGTTGCATCGCGGAATTACATCACAAACGGACTGGTTGAAGAAGCGCGATATGGCCGAATGACAAAGGGCGCAGCTTTCGCCGCGCCCCTTCCCTCTACTTCGACTTACGACCTGCCTTCGACCGTCAGGTTGTTCTGCACGCTGAAGGCGCCGAACACCTGGTTCGCCCGGATTCCAGCGATGTTCTTGTCCATCGCGCTATCCACCGAGCCATACAGCGTCACGTGACCGTTGTCGACGATGATGCGGATCGGCTGTGCCGGGTCCATCGCATATTTCCTCAACACGGAGTCGCGATAGATGGCGCGCGCCGCCCGAATGCGGATACCATCGTCGAAGATCGAGGTTGGAGCGATGGAGACGTTATCGACGACATCCTTCACTCCGGGCATGTTCGCGATCTCGGCCATTGCTTCATCGCGGCCAACGCCAGTGCGGTCCTGGCCTTCGACGCTCACTATGCCGTCTTTCACCCCGATGACGAAGTAATTGAACGTGCTGTCATAGCCGCTGCGCACATAAGTCAACTTCTTCGACAGCTTCTGTTCCAGCTGCGCATCCGGAACGTTCGCGCCTGCAACCGTAATGAAGTTGCGCACGCCCTGCACGTTCGCCGCTTTGCGCGCCAGTTTGGCGGCATCCAGCTTGCACTGGTAGAGATCGACTGTGCCGGTGAGCGTGACGATTCCGTCTTCCGTGCTCGCCTGCACCTTGCTGAACTGATTTTTCGACGCCAGTTTCTGCGTGACAGAATTCTGAATCTGCCCGTCATAGCGCGACGCCGCTCCGGTCTCCGCCGCCAGGGAAAGGCTCAACAGCCCCACCGCCAACAGCGAACCCGCCATTTTCAAGAGTCCGTTGCTCTTCATAAAAGGCCACCTCCGACCTTGTGCTTTCAAATTAACTGCTTGGTTAAATGATTGGATGCCCGGCCATGAGGGGAGGATGCTCGCCGGAGGTCCGAGATGGCCGATGTGCGCGAGGAGAAGTGAATCCGCGAAACTTTTTTGCTTTGAAGGGGTTTCAGCCAGTAGCTTACAGTGAAATATCCGCTTCTTCAGATAGCTTGAGACTCTTCAGATAGCCTCAGTCGGTTCGGAGAAGAACCGCGTGGACGCGGCACAAATGTGCGCTCCAGCTCCGGGCAAGTTTCCGCCTGGTCAGATCGGCAAGTTTTCGATTACCCCCGTAACTTTCGAGCGCATACTAAAGCGTTTTACCCTTTGGAATAGCGATTTTCTGAGGGGGGAATTCGCGCATGGGGGAACGTGTCACCCAAAATAAACTGGCGGACCTTGCGCGCGCCGGCCGCCTGAAAAAGGCCCTGGAGAGCGGTGCGCCCCCATCTTTTGTCGGCCCCGAATCTCCCGGCGCGAAGCTCTCAGAATCGTCTTCCATTGCCTCGCTGTTCCATGCATTCCACCATCCCCAGAATGGAGACCTGCGCCTGGCGTACCTGGAGCAGATGTTTCAGGCCTCTCCGGACGCGTTATGCATTGCCGACCTCACCCACCACGTGGTGTGGGCCAACGAGAGTTTTCTGGCGATGTTCGGCTATACCGAAGATGAAATTTTCGGGCAACTGCTGGAAAACCTGGTGGTGCCACCGGACCGGCTCGCCGAAACGCGATGGGTCGCCGAAACCCTGGCCAAAGGCGAGCGGCTCTCGCTGGAAACCAAACGCAGGAGAAAAGACGGCATTCTGCTGGAAGTCTCCGTGTCGTGCGCGCCGCTGCTGTGCGACGAAAAGATGGCCGGGTTTTACGCCGGATACCGTGACATCTCCGATCGCAAGCGGGTCGAGGCGCTGAGTTCTGCGCTCTATCGTGTCGCGGAGAAGAGCAGTTCGGCGCAGGACCTGCAACAATTCTTCGCCGCCGTACATAGCATCGTGGACGAGCTGATGTATGCGCGGAATTTCTACATTGCGCTCTACGATCCGATCAGCGAGGTGATTACTTTCCCCTATTTCGTCGACGAGCAGGACACTGCGCCTGCATCCCGCAAGATCGGCCGCGGCCTCACCGACTACCTGATTCGCACCGGCGAGCCGCTGCTGGCCACGCCGGAAGTGCTGCAAGCCATGGAAAACCGCGGAGAAGTCGCGCGCAACGGCTCTCGATCTCTCGACTGGATGGGCGTTCCGCTGCGCGTCAACAGCCACACCTTCGGCGCGCTGGTGGTGCAGACGTATTCCAGGAACATCCGCTACGGAGACCGCGATAAAGAGGTCCTGACGTTCGTGGCGCGCCAGCTGGCCAGCGCGGTTGAGATCAAGCGCAACGAGCAGGCCCTGAGGCGCTCCGAGGCCCGCTACCGCTCCCTGGTGCAGAGTTCGGTCTACGGCATTTACCGTTCGAGCCTGGAAGGCCGCTTCCTCGATGTGAATCCCGCGCTCATCACGATGCTGGGCTATGAGTCGGTGGAGGAAGTGCTGCTGCTCGATCCGGAAAAAGATGTTTTCGCGCAGCCGCAGGAGCACGCCCGCGTGATCGAAGATTTCAGCCGCAGCGGCCGTCTCGACGGAATCGAAGTGAAGTGGAAGCGCAAAGATGGCAACGTAATCACCGTCCGCATCAGTGGGCGCGCCGTCAGCAGCGCCGACGAGCCTGCCGATGTACTCGAAGCGATTGCGGAAGATGTCACCGAAAGGCGCGCGCTGGAAGATCAGTTCCGCCAGGCGCAGAAGATGGAAGCCGTAGGCCGGCTCGCCGGAGGAGTTGCGCACGACTTCAACAACCTGTTGATGGTGATCAGCGGATACGCCGAGGTGATGCTGGCCAAGCTGCCGCTCGATCATCCCCTGCATGAGAAAGGTTGCGCCATCCAGCAGGCCGCCGACCGCGCGACCACGCTCACCCGTCAACTGCTCGCTTTCAGCCGGAAACAATTGCTCGAGCTGAAAGTCGTGGATGTAAACGCGATCGTGCAGGACATGGAGCGGCTGGTGCGTCCGCTGATCGGAGAGAACGTGGAGTTGATCACGGTGCTGTCTCCGAAAGCGGCCCACACCCGCGCCGACGCCGGACAACTCGAGCAGGTGCTGATGAACCTGGTGGTCAATGCGAAAGACGCCATGGCCGGCGGCGGCAAGCTCACCATCCGGACCGAGAACGTCGTCATCGACGAACGAGACCGTCCCGAGCAGCAGTTCATCAAGCCTGGCAATTACGTGACCCTGTCCGTCAGCGACACCGGCATGGGCATGGACAAGGAAACGCAGTCGCGCATCTTCGAACCGTTCTTCACGACCAAAGAAAAAGGCAAGGGTACTGGACTTGGTCTTTCCACGGTCTACGGAATCGTCAAGCAGAGTGGAGGGTATGTAATGGTCCAGAGCGAACAGGGACGCGGCACGGTCTTTAACATCTACCTGCCGCAGGTCGAAGGCTCGGCGGAGAAGCAGACGGTCGCCGTGCCCAGCGTCGCGCTCGGCGGCACAGAGACCGTCCTGCTGGTGGAAGACGAAGAATCCGTACGGCAGCTGGTGCGGGACACTCTGGCGGCAAAGGGCTATCGGGTGCTCGAAGCCGAAAGCGGCGAAGCCGGACTGGCGGCAGCGGCCGGCCATCACGGCAAGATTGACCTCGTCATCACTGATGTCGTCATGCCCGGGATGAGCGGGCGCGATCTGGTGAAGCAACTGCTGTACGCCCGCCCCGGAACAAAAGTTCTCTATCTTTCCGGCTACACCGAGGATGCGATCGTCAGCGATGGGTCCATCGAAAGCGGCACTGCTTTCCTGCAAAAGCCGTTCAGCCTGCAAAGCTTGTCGCGCAAGGTCAGGGACGTGCTGGGGTAGAGGCGTTCAGTGAATAAGAAAGGCGCGGCTCATGCCGCGCCTCTTTAGCTGGGTTACCAAATTCGGAGAACCGAAGTTGAATAACCAAGCTTGGATAACCATCTATTTCTTTTTCCGCCACGCTTTGCTCGATCGAATCAAGGACCTCACATAGAGATGTGGATGCGCAAGTTGGGCGGAGGAAGCTGTCGCGTCCTGCTTCAGAAAGGCACCCATTGTCACCTGCCCGTTCGCATCAGTTTCAATGAACGGGAACGTCGTGCCGTCCACCGCGTAGTAGGTGAGCCCGAATCCTCCATTCAGAGTGGAGACCGAATTGTTCCCTGCGTTGGCAGCAAGTTGCCCGCGACCGTTAGAGTCGGGCGTGGTTGACGTACCGCTTAACGCAAGGCCGAGAGTCGGTCCGCCGCCGGGTTGGAAGTTTTCATCCACTACTCCAGTCACGTTAGCGGCCGCGCTGTCGGTTTGAAACTCGGCGATGTCGTCCACTTCCACTCCGGCGCTAAGATTCGCGCCGGTGAAATTCAGAGCATAGCCCTCCGAGGCGGCCAAGGTCTGGTCGGTTTGTGGATAGGCAGCACCTGACATGGAGCCGGAATTGTCGGTTTCGAGAAGGAACACGCCCCCGGTAAAGGGGTATGCGACGTAGGCAATTCCATCCGTGAAGCTTGAGAGGCTAAGCGTGTAGCGGCCAGTACCGGCAGCTGTGTAACTTCCGCTAAATCCGATTGGGCCCGGCGAAACGCTTCCGCTATTGTTTGCGTCCACTGTTGAGGCAGACGTAATGTTTCCAGTGCCATCCGTCACGAAAAATCCACCCGCGGCCGAGAAGCCGCTGGTTGTGGGGAATGTGCCCGCAAGCGTGAAGGCCAGATTTCCGGTTGGGAGAGTCGTGCTCGTCTGCGCGAAAGCGTCGCCAATCAGATTCGCCCCGGCGTCCATTTCGACAAATTTCAAGTGCGTGGCGCTGATTGGGATTACATCAAACGTCAGAGACGGCAGGCCAAGGTTGTTTGACGAAAACGAGGTGCTCAATGTAGTCGAGGGAGTCGACGACGGGCCAAGAACGACTGAACCGGTGAGCGCCTGGTTCGTGAAGGCAAACTGGTTGTCATTAAAGTCTTCAGTGCCAGTGATCGCCCCGCCCGAACCGACGGTGAAATTGCCGACGGTAGCAAACGGGTTCGCGGTGACGAAGCTTACGTATTCGAATCCTGCCATGCTGAACGCATAGGTTCCAGCCGGCGAGACTCCCGCCGTTTGCAGGTCAAGCGAACCGCTGCCAGTTGCGTTCGTATCGGACTCCATCACCAGTCCGTGAGAGCTGTCCTGAAGCACAAAATCGAGGGTGACGGCCCCCAGGCTGGAGATGTTCAGAGTGGCTTGGCCTCTGCCGTCCACGGAGACTTTGTAGCTGCTGCTGGTGAGTGCGCTATTCGGAACGGGTGCAGATAGATCTGCATCGTTTACATCGACCGCTCCTCCGCTGATTCCACCGTTGCCATCCGCCGTGAACGTGCCCGCGAGTGCGTAGGGCGCACCCTGCGAATCGATTCCCCCTACTGAAAAAACATACGTGCCGTTCAGATTGCTGTTGCTGAAGCTTCCGCTGGGTGGAGGATTGGGATTGGTGAAATTATTGCCGCCATTCCCGCCGCACGCTCCAAGCACCGCGAGCGACAACAACACGAGAGGCAGAACGATCCGATTGCGCAACGACATGACTTCCCCCTGACGAACTGGATATAACCTGAAATGGCCCTTGTGGCCCAGATTAGCACCGTAACTAACCGGTAACTTCAACCCGAACCTGGAGAATAAGTAGCGGCCAATTACTCGAGTTTGGAGACGTTTACATCTCTTTACGATGCAGGAAGATGTCGACGCGATGTTTGCGACTGTGTGAGGTTCGTTTCCGGGAATGATTCCCCACTTCTCGCGCAAAATGCGCGCGGGAAATGGGGCACCCTTAAGGATGATCGAGAGCGATTCCTGAGACCCGTTTCTAGGGATGCGCTTCCGTTTCCTGTCCGACAAATTGGCGCAGCGAGGTTTCGTAGGGCGCGCGGGCCACACCTTTTTCGGTGATGATGGCCGCAACGTACTTCGCGGGCGTGACGTCGAACGCGGGATTCTCCACTCCCACGCCATCGGGAGTCATCTGCTTTCCGGCGATGTGCGTCACTTCTTTTTCGTTCCGCTGCTCGATCGGAATCTGGCTGCCGTCAGGACAGGCAAGGTCGACGGTTGAAATCGGCGCCGCGACATAGAAGGGGATGCCATGTTCTTTCGCCAGAATAGCGACCGTATAGGTACCAATCTTGTTGGCCACGTCGCCGTTGGCCGCGATGCGATCGGCGCCGACGACAATCGCGCCGATCTTCCCCTGCTTCATCATCGCGCCGGCCATGTTGTCGGAGATGACGGTCGTTGGGATGCCGTCTTTCATCAACTCCCACGCAGTGAGCCGGGAGCCCTGGAGAAAAGGACGTGTCTCGTCGGCATAGACATGAATTTTTTTGCCCTGTTCGACGGCCGCGCGAATGACTCCGAGCGCGGTTCCATATCCGGCGGTTGCCAGCGCTCCGGCGTTGCAGTGAGTAAGCACGCCGCCCGAACTCGGCATCAAAGTCGCGCCATGGCGTCCCATGGCCTGGTTGGCCGCGATATCTTCGGCGTGCATGCGCTGCGCCTCTTCGATGAGGTCCTGCTTAATCTGTGCAATCGGACGAATGCGAATGCGCTCGAATTTTTCCTGCATGCGCCGGATCGCCCAGAACAGATTCACCGCCGTCGGCCGCGTTTTGCCGATCACGTCGCAAGCCTGGTCGAAATCACGCTTCAGATCGCCGGTCGTTTCCGCTTTGGAGTTGCTCACGCCCAGCGCGATACCCATGGCGGCGGCCACGCCGATGGCAGGGGCTCCGCGCACCACCATATTGCGGATCACATCCGCGACCTGCTCGTGAGTCTTGCAGGTCACGTACACTTCTTCGGTGGGCAGCTTCGTCTGGTCGATGAAGCGTACGCCCTTGTCGGTCCATTCCAGTGTTTGAATCATTGATTAGTCGTGAGTCCTGAGTCGTGAGTCCCGAGTGTCCCGTCCTACACGCAATGGGCGGCGCACCGTGCTCTGGGATTGTTCGTGACCGCCGGTTTTCCGCAGATCTCGCACACGGCCGAAACCGCGAACGCATGTGGGGCCGTATCTTCCATCTGCGCCATATGCGCCTTTCGGACATCCGTCGCGGTGAAAATCGAAACAAACGGAGCTGGCGCCGCGGCTTTCTCGACGGTTGGCCGTCCCCTGGCCTCTTCGCGCTCGACCAGGCACATTACGCCGACGACTTTAAATCCAAATTCGCGGGCGGCTTCAATCGCCTGCACCGTGGACGCCCCGGTAGTGCAGACATCGTCCACAATAACCACGCTTGCGCCCTTTTCACGGAATCCTTCGATGCGCTGTCCGGTGCCGTGCTGTTTTTCTGCCTTGCGCACAAGGAAGCCGTTCAACTCGCCGCTCACAACGGAAACCGCAACCACAATCGGGTCCGCGCCCATGGTGAGGCCGCCGATTGCCTGCGCCTTCCACCCGCGCTGCTGGATTTCCTCCAGAAAAACTTCGCCCGTCAGCCGCGACCCTTTGGCATCGAGCGTGGTCGTGCGGCAATCGATGTAGTAGTCGCTGGTGCCCCCGGAGGAAAGTTTGAATTCGCCCAGCTTGAACGATTTATAGGCGAGAGTGCTGAGCAGCTTCTGGCGCGACGAAGACATGAAAATCTACGATATCACGTCGAATGCAGCGCCCGCCCCCGCCCGGCTGTCGTCGAGCGAAGCTCGACTGCGCGTGGCTGCTGGCCGCGTATCGCGTGTTAACCTGAGTTAAGGTATGACATTGCAGAACTTCCTTCGACTTATGCGTTTCGCTTCTTTTCTTCCTCTCCTGATTGCCCTCTCTCTTCCGGCTGCGGCCGAAGGCACGCGCACCTGGGAGCAATCCCGGTTTGACGATCTGGTCAAAGGCACACCCAATAGTGTGGCGATCCGCAGCACGGGTGGCCTGGAACTTGCGCCTTCGTTCAAGCTGCTCTCTACCACACCCTCGACCTACATTTGGGCGATCGCCGCTGACGATGCCGGAAACATCTATGCCGCTGCCGGATCTCCTGCGCGCGTCTACCGCATCACGCCGGGGGGCGCGTCCAGCATCATCTTCGAGCCGCAGGAGCTTCAGGTGCAGGCGCTCAGAGTCGGCCCCGGAGGCGTCATCTATGCGGCTACCGCGCCCGACGGCAAGGTCTACAAAATCGAACACAAGCCGGGAGAGAAATCCGAGGGTCGGCAATCCGAGGTTCGGAAATCCGACGCTGACAGTCCCTCGAAAGACGCCGCCAAACCTGCGCTCGACGCTTCCTGGACTTCATCCGTTTATTTCGCCCCTGGCACGAAATACATCTGGGACTTGATTTTCGACAAGGCAGGAAATCTTTACGTCGCCACCGGAGATCACGGAGAAATCTACAAAGTCACCCCCAAGGGAGAGCATTCACTCTTCTTCAAGAGCGATGAGACCCACATTCGGGTGCTCGCACTCGACGCCCAGGAAAATCTGATCGCCGGGACCGACGGCAGCGGCCTCATCTATCGCATCTCGCCCGCCGGGGAAGGGTTCGTTCTCTACAGCGCGCCGAAGAAGGAAATTACAGCTCTCGCGCTCGATCATGATGGCAATATCTATGCCGCAGGGGTCGGAGAAAAGCGCAGCAGCGGTACCACGGCTGCGGCTGGCACGGCGACCTCGATGTTGATCACGATGGGGCCGCCCGCGGCGGCAGCCTCCCCGTCGCCGAGTGCCGGAGCCCAGATTTCGACAACACCCAGCGCAGTCCTTGGTCCGTTCCCCGCGCCAGGGGGGAATGCCGCCGGAGGTTCCGACGTCTATCGCATCGCAACTGACGGTTCTCCCTCGCGCCTGTGGAGTTCGCACGATGACATCGTTTACGCGCTGGCCTTCGATTCGAACAATCGGTTGCTCGCCGGCACCGGGAACCGCGGCCACGTGTTTGCCATCGACGGAGACGACGAATACTCCGATCTGCTGAAGTCGCCTGCATCGCAGATTACCGGGTTTGCCAAGGGTCCGAATGGTGGGCTTTACGTTGCCAGCAGCAATCTGGGAAAGGTCTTCGTGCTGGGTCCCAACCTTCAAAGCGAAGGCTCTTACGAGAGCGATGTCTTCGACGCGAAGATTTTTTCCCGCTGGGGCCGGGCCGAGTTTCGGGGCGCGGGCACTGTCGAACTTCTGGCCCGCAGCGGCAACGTCGACAATCCTGACCGAAACTGGAGCGCGTGGAAGGCCATCGATTTGAAAAATGGCGCCGAAATGGGCGTGCCCCCGGCGCGCTACGCGCAGTGGAAAGTTGTGCTTCGCTCCGGGACCACGAAGCCGTCGGTGGACACGGTCACGCTGAATTACCTGCCCAAGAACGTCGCGCCCGAAATCGACGACGTTTCCGTGCAGATCGGCGTACGTTACCAGCCACTCTCAAAGTCATCCGGACTCACGCTGGGAACGGATTCGAGCGGATCGTCGGGCACACACTTCGATTCTCCGATTCCAAGCACACACGATCGTGACGCCATCGGCGTGAAGTGGACGGCGCACGATGAGAACGACGACCAACTCGCTTATTCGGTCTACTATCGCGGCGACGGCGAATCCCGCTGGCTCCTGCTGAAAGATAATCTGACCGACAAGGCCTATTCCTTCGACGCGAGCCTGCTTCCCGACGGCGGTTACGCCATCAAAGTTGTGGCCTCCGACGCGCCTTCGCACTCGCCGGGAGAAGCCTTGACCAGTTCGCGCGAAAGCCGCCGCTTCGAAGTGGATACGACTGCGCCGCGCATCGAGAATCTCTCCGCTTCCGTGGAGAGTGGGCAGATTCACGTCCGCTTCCGCGCCAACGATAATTTTTCTACGATCAAGCGCGCCGAATTCTCGATTGACGCCGCAGACTGGAAGTACGTCGATCCCACCGACCAGCTTTCCGACGCGAAGAGCGAAGACTACGACTTCAAGGTCCCGCTTGAAACCAGCAAAGACGCCTCTTCCGAGCATGTAGTAGTCGTGCGCGCATATGACAAGTATGACAACATGGGCGCGGCGAAAACTGTGCTGCACGCGAAGTAATCGGTACGGTGGCGGACGTAGCATCCGCCGGCGAGCCCGGCGAGCTAATTCCGCCATGCACTAGTATGGCGCGATCACGTGGCGCGCACTGGAATCCGTACATGTCCGAAAGGCCTCTTTCGGCGCGGCATTTCGTCGCGCACAATGGTTTTCGTGAAGCGTGCTCCCGGAACGGGCTGGAACCCTCCCCTGCTGCTCGCAGCTCTGTTTGCGCTGACTGTCTGTTGGACAGCCTGTTCCGGGATCTCACAATCTTCAGGTAACTCAGGCGGAGCCGGCGGCTCCGGCGGCGGCGGTAACAACGGTGGCACCGGCGGCGGCAATCTCTCCTGCAACGTAATGGCGTCCGGTCAGGGCGGCAGCCTCAACGGCTTCGTCCCCTTCACCAGCGGCAATCTCTGGAACACCGACATCTCTGCCGCGTCCGTCGATCCCAACTCCAACACAATCATTACGAATTGGGTCGGCTCGGTGAACATGCACCCCGACTGGGGAAATGACCCGACTTACGGAATCCCTTACATCGTGGTTGATGGCACGCAATCGCTCGTGACGGTGAATCTTGAGGCCTACGGCGACGAAAGCGATCCCGGACCGATGCCGGTTCCGTCGAACGCGCCGGTCGAAGGTGGATCGTCCAGTTCCGGCGATCGCCATGTTCTGGTGCTGGACAATGGAAATTGTTTTCTCTACGAACTCTACAATGCATCGGTGAACTCGAACGGAAGCTGGAACGCTGATTCCACCGCAGTCTGGGACCTGCTGAGCGACGAACAGCGACCTTACACATGGACTTCCGCCGATGCCGCAGGCCTGCCGATTTTTCCCGGCCTGGTGCGCTATGACGAAGTGGCCGCAGGAGCGATTCATCACGCATTTCGCTTCACGTTACCGCACACGCGGGCGGCATTCACTCCTCCGGCCTCGCACTGGGCGGGAAACACAAGCGATCCGACAGCTCCCCCGATGGGCATGCGTCTGCGCCTGAAATCCAGCTATGACATCTCTGGGTTTTCGGCGCAGATGCAAGTCATCCTGACTGCGATGAAACACTACGGCCTGATTCTCGCCGACAACGGCAGCTCGCTGTATGTGACGGGAGTTTCCGACAGCCGTTGGGGATCCGATCTCGACTCGCTGAAAACCGTGCCGGCGTCGGCGTTTGAAGTCGTGCAGATGAACCCGATTTACACAAGCTCGAATTATCCGACAGGAGCGGCGCCGGCGGTGAGCAGCTTTATGTCTTCTGCTTCGCACGTATCTTCCGGCGGCAGCGTGACGCTGTCGTGGGCCACGAGCAGCGCCGACTACGTGATCGTCTCTCCCGGTCCCGGCGCGATTCGCGATACAAGTATCTCCGTCAGCCCAACCGCGACCACGACCTATACGTTGTCTGCGACCAATCAATTCGGCCGCACGACGGCGACGGTCACCGTCAGCGTCCCGTAGGACAAATCCAGTCATGTTGAGCGGAGCAATGAGGTGAGCGCGGCGAACCTCGTTGTGGAGTCGAAACACCCCTACGCTGAGCGCGGTGCCTGGGGTAGGGATTTCCCGCTATGCTCGGAATGACAACGCTGTGGGGTACGTCGCATTATTCCACCGCCAAATACGCATACCGAAAAATAAACAGCACCGTCAGAATCCAGATCACTGGACTGATCTCCCGAAATTTTCCGGCCGCAACCTTCACCAGCGTGTAAGAAATCAGCCCCAGGCTTAGGCCGGTCGCGATGCTAAACGTCAGCGGCGTTGCCAGCAAAGTGACAAACGCCGGAATCGCCTCGGTAAAGTCCTGCCAATCGACGCGCCCGATTGATTCCGTCATCAGCGCGCCAACCACGATCAGCGCCGGTGCTGTCGCATATCCGGGAATCGCCGCGGCCAGCGGGGCGCAAAACGCGGCCAGCAGAAACAATCCCGCAACGAAGATATTGCTCAATCCCGTTCGAGCCCCCGCGGCGACCCCGGCCGCGCTCTCGATGTAGCTGGTTACCGTCGACGTTCCCGTCAGCGAGCCGAAAATCGTTCCCACGGCATCGGCGACCAGGGCCCGCCCCACGCGCGGAATCTTGCCGTCTTTCACGAAGCCGCCCTGCTCGCAAACGCCGACCAGGGTGCCGACGTTGTCGAATAAGTCGACGAAAAGAAAGACGAAGATGATCTCGAACAATCCCAGGTGGAGCGCCCCGCGTAGATCAAGCTGCAACCACGTGGAAGAAGGATGCGGCCACGAGAACACCGCCGAGGGCCAAGCGCTTATGCCGCGTAAAACGCCGAACAACGTAGTGGCCAACACCCCGACCAGGATTGCTCCGGTGATTTTTCGCGACATCAACACCAGCATGATCGCCAGCCCAATGCACGCCAATTGCGCCTCATGGTCGCGGAAACTTCCCAGGCTCACAAATGTCGCGGGATTCGCCACCACCAGATTCGCGTTGCGCAATCCGACAAACGCAATGAACATCCCAATGCCGCCGGCGGTGGAATGTTTCAAGCAATTGGGAATTCCATTCACGATCTGCTCGCGTACGCGCGTGACCGTCAGAATCAGGAAGACGACGCCCGACAAAAAAATCACGCCCAGCGCCGTCCGCCAGGGGACGTGCATCCCAAGGCAAACGACGTAGGTGAAGTACGCGTTCAGTGACATGCCGGGCGCCATCGCGATGGGATAATTCGCATACAGCCCCATCACCAGAGTGGCGACTGCGGCGGAGATGCAGGTGGCAAAGACGACGCCCTCGACCGGCACGCCGGCTTTCGAAAGAATCTGCGGATTCACCACCACGATGTAGGCCATGGTGATAAATGTCGTCAGCCCGCCGAGAAACTCGTTGCGGACAGTCGTCTGGTTGTCTTTGAGAAGGAAGTAGCGCTCGAGCAAATGGGATCCTTGCGATGCGGAATGAGAGCGAACATTCTACGGCAGGGAAGCGGTAGCGGGAGAAATAGAATTCCTGATGCGAGCGATCCACAAATATCGTGCAGGGCAAGAGGTTTATGCAGGGACAGCCGTCCCCAGTATCGAGGCGAGCGAAGCCTGAACAGCTTACGAAGCGACGCTCTCGCCCTCGGCAGTCGTCTGAGAAACCGACCGCAGGCTCTCCGCCGTAATCGAATGCAACGCGCCTGCTTCCCGCAGTTCCGGAAACCACCATGCCCACAAGCCAATCACGATCAACGTCCCGATTCCGCCCAGGACGACCGCCGGCACGGTTCCGAACCATTGCGCCGTGATGCCCGATTCAAACTGTCCAAACTCGTTCGACGTGCCAATGAAAATCATGTCAACGGCGGTTACGCGGCCGCGCATCTCGTCGGGGGTTGCAAGCTGCGTCAGCGTGGCGCGGATGATCACGCTGATCATGTCGCTTGCGCCCAGCAGGAACAGCGCAATCAAAGAGAGCGTCAGGTTGTGCGAAAGCCCGAAGATGATCGTGCAGATGCCAAATCCCGCCACCGCCCAGAACAATGTCGGCCCCGATTTCCCGCGCAGTGGGCGATGCGCCAGGGCGACGGCCATCACGGCGGCTCCGACTCCCGGAGCCGTCCTTAGCAGGCCCAATCCCCACGGGCCAGTATGCAGAATTTCCCGAGCGTAGACAGGAAGGAGGGCCACCGCTCCGCCCAGCATGACCGCGAACAAGTCCAGCGAGATCGCGCCCAGGATGATCTTCTTGCTTCTGATGTAGTGCAGTCCGGCGAATACAGTCTTCAGTGTCATCGGCTCACGCGGCCGAGCCTTCACTTCGGGCCTGACGCGGAATGTGGAAATGGTCGCTCCCACCGCCGTAATGGTGGCAATCAGGTACACCGCCGAAGGCCCGCGAAATGCCGCGTAAACGATTCCTCCGAATGCTGGTCCAAGAATCGTCGCAGCCTGAAAGATGGTCGCATTCCAGGCCACGGCATTCGGAAAATGCTCTTCAGGAACAAGCTGCGGAAGAATGGACCGGCTTGCCGTGGCATTAAACGACCGCACAATACCGATCAGAATCAGCACTGCGTAGATCGCCGTCATCGAAGGGGAACCATGCCTGGTCAGGATCAGCAGCAGCGCAAAACACAATGCGTAGCCACCGTAGCAAAGCGAAAGCACGGTCCGGCGTTGGTACCGGTCCGAGGCATGCCCGGAAAGAGGGAAGAGGAGAATGCCCGGCAGGAACTGCGCGAGGCCAACGTACCCGAGGTCGAGCGGCCGCTTGGTGATCTCGTAAACCTGCCATCCGACGGCCACGGCCTGCATCTCGACCGCGGCAACAATCAGGAAGCGCGCAACCTGGAACAGCACAAATCCCGGATGGGTGAAGGCGACGCGCCCGCCTCTGGAATCGGGGGGAGAAGACATGAACGTCTAATGTGCCATAGAACCGTAAAGTGTGCAGACGGATAGCGCAGAGGGTAGTGGCTCAGTTTGAATTTAAGAAGGAGTACTTGCTCATCCTCGCGGGGTCATCCTGAGCGTAGCCGTTCTTCAGGCGGAGCGAAGGATCTCCCGCTACGACGCTGTGTGCCACCCTCGGCCCGCTGGTAAGAACGCGGGCACTTCGGGATGATGCCGGGTAGGATTCAGAATTCGGACTGGGCCACTATCGCGCAGAGACGTGGCTTGCTACGTCTCTGCGATTAGATTTTCAGGATTTTTCGGAAGCCAGGTACGCGGCCAAGCCGCTGAGCAATGCCAGCACTCCAAGCCCAGGAATAATGAGCAGCAGAAGATTCGTATCCTGCCTGGCAGAATCGCCGGACAAGAAGAGAAAAAACCGCGCGGGTTCCAATCCAGCCCACCACACAGCCCAGTGAAGTCCGTGATTGTATTGCGAGACCGCGAAGACCACCGCCATCAGCAGCACCATGATCCAGGCGAATGTTCCGGCGATTGTGATCGGGCGGCTCACGCGTTCGGCAGCTGCATTGCGCCGACGTAACTGTGCCCGCCACCAGAGAAGCCCTGGCGAACCAGCGGGCGATTCCTGCAGCGACTCCCTCTTCGCATGCTGAAAACTCCGCGTTACAAGAACAAAATCGCTGCAACTCGCGCACGCACCAACGTGCACTCGCAGCTCGGGCGCACAACCCTCGGGCCAGTGCCCGTCTTTCAATGCCTGACCGACTTCCTTCTCGTAGGCGCAAGAGCGAAATGTCATGCTGACCTCCGGCCGGCAATCTGCTTGCGCAGCAGGCGCGCTATCTTGTGGCGCGCGCGGAACAGCAGCAACCGGATACTCGCTGTCCCCAAGCCTGTAATCTCGGCAATCTCCCGGTGGGAATATCCCTCGGCGTGGGCCAGCCAGAGCAGTTGCCGGTCCCGGGGACGCATCTGTGCCATCGCTGGCCCCAGCAGCGCATGCGAATCAAGCTGTGACAAGGTATCGCGGGCGGCCAGAAAAGATTCCGGAACATCTTCCAGGTATGCTTCCTTGCGCCGTTTCCAGTGATCGCGCAGCAGATTGGTCGCGATGCGGAAGAGATATCGCCGGGAGTTGACCTCGCCACCCTCCGGCCATGTTGCGCACAAGAAGCGCAGGTAGCTCTCCTGGGTCAGGTCCTCTGCCAGCGCATGGTTGCCGGAAACCCGCACCAGATATGCCCGCAGCGCGGGCGCGGAGCGCTGGTAGAAGCCGGCGAAGGCATCGCTGTCCATGGGTAGTTCGTCGGCCCGCAAAGCCGGGCGGGCATTGACATTCGCAATTGCGTATTCCCCGGTCGTATGGTCCTTCCTCATGGCTGCGTTCCACGGACCGCCGTCTTGCGGCGTCATGGATCAGGCAGCAATTTGATTCAGCTTGGTTCTCCGCCTTGCATTCCGCTGGGAGGCATCAGCCCAAGATGCTTGGCCAGCGCCCAGGTCACTCCCGACGAGATGATAAACCCAAGGCCCGGCATCAGCACGACTGTTCCGACCAGAAGCAGCGGAGCCTCTCCGCCAGAAATGCTATGACGCAGAGCGATAAGACCGATGCCGAGCAAAGCCAGAACAATTCCAATCTGAAGCGGAGTGAGCACGCGTGCTACAGGGCTGGGTACCGGCGCCCCCCGGTCCAGTCCCACAGCAATCGGGCTGGCCTCCAGAAAGCGCTTGCCCGCATCCGTGTTCATATAGCTCAGCACTTCCTGCGACGTTCCAAAGCGTTCGATCAGCTTGGCGTGCACATCGGATTGCAGCTTAAAGATGCGGTTCCAGCGCCGGTTTTCGAGCAGCACCTGTGTGAGCCACAGCACTACGCCGAGGAATGCGATGAAGGCCAGCAATGGCAGACCGCCTTCGACCAAATCTCGCGCGACCACTGAATCCGATGACATCGACTGCGACATCTGCGGCCAGAGTTTTCGTTCGAGCGTTTGGGCTGGTGACTCGTTCTGGCCATGAAGATTGTTGAACAGATAATAGTCGGGGTTCTGCGCGATCTCAGGATGCTCCTGCAAAAAGCGTCCCAACTCAGGATTGCTCCGGTTCACGTATTCGGTATTCGACAGCAGCGACGGATCGTGCGCCACGACCTCGGCCAAAGTCGGGCTCACGCGCAAATGCTCGAGCAGTTCGTCCTGAAGTTCAGCGATGTCTTTCTGGCTGAGTTGCTGAGAACTCGCAGCCGGAGCCTGCGTGGCATGCGGGGTTTGGGCCGCACTGCCCGCCGTGAACAAAAACATAGATGCCAAGAGCACCTGAATCCCCGCCACCAACCAACCTTTGCGCATGTGGAGTCCCTCGCGTGTGCAGTTCATGAATCGTCTCTATGCACACAACGAGTGAGGCAGGTCGATGGTTAACAACAAATTTCGAAGACGGGGGAAGTTAGCTGTTCAATGTTCAATCGCGGCGTCATCCAAGGTCGTGATGCAATCAAACGTCGGTGCTTTTCAGCCGGCGGTGGGATCTCCCGTGAGGCGAATGCCGTGGAGATGGAGATCCTTCCCTTCGCCTGAAAACCGGCTCCGCTCAGGATGACCGAGACAACTTTAAGAAAGCCTCACGTTACCACCGGCGCGTTCGCAATTCCGGCCGTCCCGAAGACGCGGCGGTAGCGCTCGATCTCCGCCGCAGGCCCCAGCGCCTTCGAGTAATTATCGGAGAGCTTCACCGCCGGACGCCCCTCCACGCTCGACACTTTGCAGATCAGGCTGATCGGATCGAATCCGTCGCCGCCATTGGGATTGCATCCGCGAAAATCATTGGTCAACAGCGTGCCCCAGCCGGCGCTGAAACGAATTCGCCGCTCCGGGGTCCATGTCTTGCCGTCGTCGAAGTCGGCTGCGCTTTTGAAATCTTTCGGCTGTGCGTCCTTGCCGATCTTTCCGCCAAAATACGCATGCAGGCCCAGAATCGCATCCACATCCAGCGTGTCCGAAGCGATCATCAACTTTTCCCGTGGATCGCGCCCGCGCGCCTTCAGCCACTCGATATATTCATCGCCCGCGACGAATGGATTCTTGCTGTCCACGCGTTGGCCCGTCCAGTCCGCGACCCAATCCGGCGCGCCTTCCAGGAACTGCGTCGTACCAAAAGTGTCGGGCAGCATCACGCGCAGCGCGCCTTCATAGGTCTGCTGCCACAATTCGAGTACACGGTATTGCGAAGCCTTGAGCGCGACATCGTCCGGAGCCAGCGCCGCCGTGACCATCGGAATTTCATGAGCATTCGTTCCGATCGCTTCCAGATCATGCTTGTGCGCTAAAAATGCGTTCGAAGTCCCGATAAAGTTGCTGCCCAGGTTCGAGGCCATCGCGACCACCACATATTCCTGCCACAGAAAACTGTGCCGCCGCCGCGTGCCAAAGTCCGCAACACTCAACCCCGGCACTCCGCGCAGCCGTTCGATTTTGTTCCACAGCTTCGTCTTGGCCCGCGCATAGAGAATGTCGAGCCCGAACTCGCTCAGCGTCTTCAGGTGCGCGCGGGTCTTCATCTCATCGAGAATCGCCAGCGCATATAGCTCCCACATCGTGGTTTCGGTCCAGGCACCTTCGAAGGTCAACTCGATCTGGCCGTCGCGAACGCTGAGCTGATAGTCCGAGAGCCGGAAGTCATGCTCCAGCCAGTCCAGAAACCCCGGTTCAAAAATTCCTTTGTGCCCGTAAAATGTGTTGCCCGCCAGCCACACCAGTTCCGACTTGCGGAAGCGCCGCCCGCGCACGTGCTGCAACTGCACTTTCAGTTCTTCGACATGAACGATGTCCGCCATCCGCACCGCCGGATGCCGGTTGTACAGCGAAAACGTCACTCGCGTCTTCGGGAAATGCTTCCAGATGAACTGCAGCATGAGCAGCTTGTAGAAGTCCGTATCGAGCAGCGAACGGATGACGGGATCGAGTTCCCAGTTGTGGTTGTGGGCACGTTCAGCGTGGTTAATGATCATCGGGCGAGAGCAGATTCGCTAACAGTCTAGAGGATAAGCCCGGATTCGGCGAGAATCGGGGTCAGAACCGCCGTTCAGAGCCGCAGGTCAGAACCGCCGGTCAGAACCGCCGTGGAAGAGCCTTTCAGGGCCGCGTAAAGGGCGAGCAAGGAATCAGGCTTTAGCCTCGGCGCCGGGTGCCCCATTTCTCGCGCGTCTTTTGCGCGAGAAGTGGGGAAGTCTGCCGGCAGCCCAGCGATCTGCATCTTGCGTGACCACGCGCCTCGAAACCGGACATGACCCTCGGTGTTATTTCTTTCCATTAGAAGAGGCGGATAATCACTCCGTCCGAATCCGGAGATCCCATGAAACGCCTGGCGCCAGCCTTCGCCCTGTCTATCGCCGTACTTCTAACCACCGCAACCCAAGCCCAAAGCAACGCCGCCGACTCATCCGCCGTGCGCGCCACGGTCACCAACTACATCGAGGCCTATTGGACCGGCGACGCCCACCGCATGGAGCAGACACTGCATCCTCACTATCTGAAGCACATGATTCACGGCGACATTCCCGTGCGGGAGAAAACCGGTCCAGAGATGGTGAGAGAGGTTGCGAAGAATGGCCCTGCCGATTTTCCCGCTGCCAACAAGACCGAGCAGGTGGAAGTGCTCGACGTTGCCGGAACTGTCGCCTCAGCGAAACTCGTCACCCCGGGATGGACCGATTACATGACGCTCGAGAAGGTCGACGGCCAGTGGAAGATTCTCTCGGTCGTGCAGCGCATCGACAACTGAAGGAACCTACTTCAACGCGGGCGAAAAATCCGTCATGGCCATATAGGTCGAGTCGACCTTTTCGACCAGCTTTCCATTCTCTTCGGACTTATCGCGCACGCTCTTCCACTCCGGATCGTCCCCGAAGGATTTCCAGTTTGCCGTCGCAGCCTCGCGGCTGGGATGGCGAAGAATGTAGATCAGCGTGTTGCTCTTCTCCGGCTCATCGGTGGGGGTCCAGTAGGCGACGCTCTTCATGCCATGGCGGTCGAAAATCTTGACCGTATGATCGCGGAAGCGGGCCAGCAGGTCCGCCAGTTTGCCCGGTGCGGCGTGATAGACGCGTAATTCGTAGACGGATGAATCGGCATTCTCTCGCGCGGCGGCATCGGCAAGCAATGCTGGAAGAAGAGTTACCGCGGGCAGTGACTTCAGCAGAGTTCGACGT
Source organism: Candidatus Sulfotelmatobacter sp. (assembly GCA_036490405.1). Lineage (GTDB taxonomy): Bacteria > Acidobacteriota > Terriglobia > Terriglobales > Acidobacteriaceae > Sulfotelmatobacter. The sequence goes on from DASXDY010000022.1 coordinate 29,915, forward strand.
TTCACGGCAGGGATTCTAGCAAAAACGCCGCTTAACTTCTGTAGAGAACCTTGAATTCTGTCATGAGCGAACCTCATCGCGCAGTCGAAGCATCCCTGCCTTCGCCTCGCCGCCGGCCGGGCGTACGAGCCTCATCTGTATGGTGCGTGCCGATAAAGCATCCTAATTTGCAATGCCCGCCTTCGCCTCCAGCCCCTCATGCACTTCTTCGGCCCGCCGCAAGGCCGCCTGCACGTTCTCGCAGATGTTCTCTTTCCCGATCACTTCGGCGAACTCCGCCTGATGAATAAGCTGGGCTGGCTGCTCACGCGCTCCGCACAGAATCAACGTGCGCTTGCCGGCATGAAGCTGCTTAGCAACCTCTTCAATGGCGAATAATCCGGTCGCGTCCAGCGCCGTCATATTCCGCAGCCGGAGGATCACGACCGGCGGCAACGTGTGCAGGTTCTGGGTCACGGCAGAGATCTTGTCGGTTGCGCCAAACAGAAACGGTCCGTGAATACGGAAGATCGTCGCGTAGTAAGGAATGTCTTTGTCCTGAAGGATGTGGACGCGCCCATCCTCGACATAGTCTTCCGTGACCTGCGAGACGGTAGTCGTCGAAGCCACGCGGCTGATGAACAGCAGCGCGGCCAGAATCATTCCCGCCTCGACCGCAACGGTCAGGTCGGCAAACACGGTGAGCGCGAATGTAACCAGCCAGATGCTGATGTCGGTTTTCGTCAGCTTCAGCAGTTGCGGAATCTCTGTCCATTCGCCCATGTTGTAGGCGACCACCATCAGAATTCCTGCCAGCACCGCCATCGGAACATAACTCACCAATGGTGCGGCGAAAAGCAGAATGCCAAGAAGAGTGAGCGCATGAATCATTCCGGCCACCGGGGACTGCGCCCCGGCTCGGATATTGGTCGCCGTGCGCGCGATGGCGCCGGTAGCGGGAAGCCCGCCGAACATGGGAGAAAACACATTGGCCACGCCCTGCGCCATGAGTTCCACGTTGGGATTGTGCCGGTCGCCGCTCATTCGATCGGAAACCACTGCCGACATCAGCGATTCGATCGCCCCCAGCATGGCGACGGTGAAGGCAGGGCCGAGAAGTCCAGCAATAAGGTCGGCGCGAAACTTGGGAATCGCCAGATGCGGCAGCCCGCTGGGAATTCCGCCAAACTTCGTGCCGATGGTCTCAACCGGCAGTTTGAAAAAGTAGACCGCCGCGGTCGCCAGCACCAACGCCACAATCGGCCCGGGAATTCGCGGCGAGAGCCTGCGGCAAACGATGAGCGTCAGCAGCGTAAAGACGGCAAGCGCAGTCGCGGTGTAAGAGAGCGTGTGGAAGCTTCCCGCCAGCGCTTCGATGCGCTGCCAGAACACGCTCGGGACTTTGTCCAGATGCAATCCAAAGAAATCCTTCACTTGCGTGCTGGCGATCAGGACCGCGATGCCATTCGTAAAACCGATCACGACCGGGCGAGGAATGTACTTTACCGCCGAGCCCAGCCCGGTCACTCCCATCACGACGAGCAGCACGCCCGCCATCATCGTGCAAAGAAAAAGTCCATCGATGCCGTGAACAGCGACGATCCCGGCAACAACGACCACGAATGCTCCGGTAGGGCCGCCGATCTGTGTCTTCGATCCGCCCAGCGCCGAGATCAGAAATCCTGTGACGATGGCGCAGTAGATTCCGGCCTGGGGCGTCAGGCCGGAGGCGATGGAAAATGCCATGGCCAGCGGCAGCGCAACCAGTCCGACGGTAACGCCGGCGATCAGGTCGAGCAGGAATTTGTGCCGGCTGTAATCGCGCAGGCAGAGGACAGACTTCGGAAGCCAATTGTCGTTCAGGAGAACACGCGCCATTTTGGCATTATCGGCTTGAGATATGGAATCGGGTAGATGCCGGGTGATACTCCTCTCAATCAGGAGAGCATGTCCAGTCAGAGAGCGTATCCAACCGCACCAATGGCTCCGTACGAGTACGAGCGTGTAATGGCTGCCTCAGGCGGCAATGCGTTGGACGCGTGGGACGCCAGTTATAATCCGACTTGGCTGAAAGCTGACGGCTGAAAGCTCTCCATGCGCTTTGAACTATTCATCGCCCGCCGCTATCTCCGCGCCAAGCGCCGCCAGGCCTTCATCGGCATCATCACGGGCATCTCCGTCGCAGGCGTGGCAGCCGGCGTTGCTTCGCTGGTCGTCGCGCTCGCGATCAACAACGGTTTCCGCCAGGACCTTCAGCAGCGCCTGCTGGGCTCGACGTCGCACATCAGCCTTCAGCGCGTGGCCGACGATGGCATCAAAGACTGGCCCGCCCTGATGGACCGGCTCTCGAAGCAGCCGCATGTAATCGCCGCGGCCCCGGCGATCTTCGAACAGGTATTGATTTCCCGGGGCCCGCGCGCCCGCGGAGCCGTGCTCAAGGGAATGATCCCGAAATATGAGCGGAAAGTTGGAGACTTGCTCAGCTCGATCAACGAAGGCTCGGCGGACGCCTTGGAAGAGACTCCGGGAGGTGAAGAGTCAAAAGCAGCGGGCAGGAGTGCCCGCTCCGCAAGTGCTCCCTCCACGCAGGAAACACAATCTCCCGACTCGCTCGCCGGGTTGCAGCAGCGCATCGCCGCGATGCCTCCAATCGTTCTCGGGCAAGACATGGCCGACGGCATCGGCGCGAAGGTCGGATCCACGGTCACGCTCGTCAGCCCCCAAGGCGAGCTCACCCCTTTCGGAACCGTACCCAAGTACACCCGCTTCCACGTCGTGGGAATCTTTCATTCCGGATTCTTTGACTACGACTCAAGCTGGGCCTTCGCCCGGCTCTCCGACGCTCAACGACTGTTCGGGCTAGGCAATCTGATCTCGGTGCTCGAATTCAAGATCGACGACCTCGACAAGGCCGACGAAATCGCGCGCCAGCTCGAAGAAGCCGCTGGCCCGGGATTCATGGCGACCAACACGCTCAAGCAGAACAGCGCGCTCTTCAAGGCACTGAAAACGGAGCGGTTGGTCACCTTCATCACCATCGGCCTCATCGTCTTCGTGGCCGCGCTCAACATCCTGATCAGCCTCATCATGATGGTCATGGAGAAGACCAAAGACATCGCCGTGCTCTTGTCGATGGGTACGCGCAAGGCGCAGGTGCGCAACGTTTTTATTGCGCAGGGAGTCCTGATCGGCGTGATCGGGACCGTCATCGGCCTCGTGCTGGGCTATGCGATCTCTTACGCCGGCGGGCATTATCACGTCATCGCGCTGTCGCCGGAAGTCTATTCGATTGATTACGTTCCCTTCGCCCCGCGAGCAATCGACGGGGCATTCATCGCGCTGTTTGCCGTCATCATTTCGTTCGTTGCGACGCTCTATCCATCGTGGTCGGCGGCAAAGATCCTGCCCGCCGAGGCTTTGCGCTACGAATAGGGAGCGGGCCCTCGTCCGGAGGGATGGCCGGCAGAACGCTTCCGGCGCGCGCGAGCCCGCGTCTGATCGAATGTTTTCTTCGACCAAACCGCTAACATCTTCTTTTCCAATCCCATCCTTGTGGTACGGTCTACTGTTGGCGCTGTACGCGACCTCCAGCGTGCCCTGTTTGGAGGCTGTCTGCACGCCACTTGGAACGAAAAGGTCTCAATTTGCATCTAACGACTGAAGATTCAATCCTTCGGGTGGAAGGCCTGAAGAAAGTCTTCCGGTCCGGCGAGTCGGACCTGGTGCTCTTTGAGAATCTGTCGTTTGCAGTGAAGCGTGGGGAGATGGTCGCGATCGTCGGCGAGTCGGGTGCCGGCAAGAGTACTCTGTTGCACATCATGAGCGCTCTTGATCGTGCTTCCGAAGGTGACGTATACTGCGCCCACTTGCGAGTGAATTCGTTGTCGCACGACGAAGCCGCAGCCTTTCGCAATCGGGAGACCGGCTTTGTATGGCAGTTTCACTACCTGCTGCCGGAATTCACGGCGGCGGAAAATGTTGCCATGCCGTTGCTGCTTCGAGGGCAGACATGGCAGCAGGTCGAACCGGAAGCGTCTCGATGGTTGCGCGAGGTTGGGCTCGAAAAACGCGCGCATCATCGCTCGGGCGAGCTTTCCGGAGGCGAACAGCAGCGGGTTGCTCTGGCGCGAGCGCTTATCACCGGGCCCAAGTTACTGCTTGCGGATGAGCCAACCGGCGACCTGGACGGACAGACCGGCGAAGCAGTTTTCACACTAATTGCCCGCTTACATCGCGAGCACCAACTCACCTCCCTCATTGCTACGCACAACCTGGCTTTCGCCCGGCGCTGCCACCGTGTTCTCCGCCTGGAGCGCGGGCACATGCAAGAGGTCGCGCCGGAATCATTGCCGGGGTGACCAGTGTGAGTGACAAAAAATGGAAGCGCAAAGTGATCGGAAGTGGCGAAGCAGGAAGCAGAAGAGTTGCGAGGTGAAGAGGTGGAAGAGCGGAGAGGCAAGAAGGTGGAAGACCGACACTTCAGCGCCTCGTTAGGGCAAGCAAATTCTTGGGGCTTTAGCCCCGGAGGCAACATTAGACAGACAAACTGCAAGAAAATGGCCCTTGCAGTGGGTGGAAGGGAACATACCGGTTCCTCTGGTAACGTGATCAAAGGGTTGCAGAATCGTTTCAGTACTTGGGTGCCGCGGCCATTTGATTGCATAATGTAGGCCATGAGTCGCATAAGAACGGATCGGGTGGCGTTTCGTTAGGTCGGGGCGGACGAGTTTCTTCCCGGCCAGGAAGGTCAAGGGGGAAGGGGCATTATGTTTGAACGGTATACGGAGAAAGCCAGGCGCGTCATCTTTTTCGCACGCTACGAGGCCAGCCAGTTCGGGTCTCCCTATATTGAGACCGAACATCTTCTTCTGGGACTCCTGCGTGAAGACAAAGCCCTGACCAACCGTTTCCTGCGCTCGCACGCTTCGGTTGAATCCATTCGCAAGCAAATTGAAGGGCATACCACGATCCGTGAGAAGGTTTCGACCTCCGTCGACCTTCCGCTGTCGAACGAATGCAAGCGCGTTCTGGCTTACGCGGCGGAAGAGGCTGAGCGTCTCTCGCACCGCCATATTGGAACCGAGCACCTGCTTCTGGGACTGCTGAGAGAAGAGAAGTGCTTCGCCGCCGAAATCCTGCACGAACGGGGCCTGCGCCTTTCGACCATTCGCGAAGAACTGGCCCGCAGCACGCAGGAAAAAGCCGCCCCGCAGCGCCAGCGCGAATCCTCTTTGTTGAGCGAATTTTCCCGCGACCTGACCCAGGCGGCGATGGATTCCCAACTCGATCCGCTGGTCGGACGCGAAGGCGAAGTTGACCGCGTCATCCAGATTCTTTGCCGCCGGACCAAAAACAATCCTGTGCTGATCGGGGAGCCCGGCGTCGGCAAGACCGCCATCGTCGAAGGCCTCGCGCAGCGCATTGCCGACGGCGAAGTCCCTTCGTTCCTGGCGGATAAGAGAATTCTCGCCCTCGATCTCTCCTTGATCGTGGCCGGCACGAAATATCGCGGCCAGTTCGAAGAGCGCCTCAAGACCATCATGAAAGAGCTGATGGAGAATCAAAACTCCATCATCTTCATCGACGAGTTGCACACTTTGGTGGGCGCGGGATCGGCTGAAGGCTCGCTCGACGCCGCCAACATTCTGAAGCCCGCGCTCAGCCGCGGCGAGATTCAGTGCATCGGCGCAACCACTCCCGGTGAATACCGCAAGTCGATCGAAAAAGACCGCTCGTTGGAACGCCGCTTCCAGGCGGTGAAGGTTCCGCCTCCGAACGAGACCGACGCGATCAAGATCCTGTTCGGCATCAAGGACCGCTACGAAAAGTTCCACGCCGTCACTTACACCGACGATGCGATCAACTTCGCGGTCTCACACTCGAACCGCTACATTCCCGACCGCTTCCTGCCCGACAAGGCAATCGACCTGGTTGACGAAGCCGGAGCGCGCGTAAAGCTGCGCCAGACCTCGTTGCCCGAAGAGTTGACCGAAGTGCAGAAGCGCATCAAGTTCATCGTGCACCGCATGGAAAACGCCATCGCGAACCACGAGTTCGAGAAGGCGCGCTTTTACTCCGACGAAGAACGCAAGGAGCGCGAGAACCTGCGCGCCCTGCGCGAGAAATACCATCTCGACGAATCTTCCACGGGAGTGGTCAACCGCGAGGACATCGAAGATGTCGTCTCGCGTTGGACCGGCGTGCCCATCACCTCGATTAAAGAAGAAGAAACGCAAAAGTTGCTGCGCATTGAAGAAGAGTTGCACAAGCGCATCATCTCGCAGGACAAATCGATCAGCGCTTTGGCCCGCGCCATCCGCCGTTCGCGCGCAGGCCTGAAGAACCCGAACCGTCCCATCGGTTCGTTCCTCTTCCTCGGCCCGACCGGCGTCGGCAAAACCGAAGTTGCGCGCACCCTGGCGCAATTCATGTTCGGTACCGAGAAGGCTCTCGTCCGCTTCGACATGTCCGAGTTCATGGAGAAGCACTCGGTTTCCAAGCTGATCGGGTCCCCTCCGGGATATGTGGGCTACGAAGAGGGTGGACAGCTCACCGAACGCGTGAAGCGTGCTCCCTATAGCGTGGTGCTGCTCGACGAAATCGAGAAAGCGCATCCGGATGTCTTCAACATCCTGCTTCAGGTTTTCGAAGACGGCCAGTTGACCGACGGACTCGGCAACACAGTCGACTTCAAGAACACGATCATTATCATGACCTCGAACATCGGCGCGCGACATCTCCAGCGCCGCGAAGGCCTGGGCTTCGCCTCAACCAAAGAAGAAGCGATTGTTGACAAGGTCGAGGAGTTGGTCAAGAACGAAGTCAAGCGCACGTTCAACCCAGAGTTCCTCAACCGTCTGGATGAAATCATCATCTTCATGGCGCTGAGCGAAGGAGACTTGATTCAAATCCTGGAACTCATGGTCAACCAGCTCAATCAGAACCTGGCGCAGAAGGCGATTACGGTCACGGTTGCCGACGACGCCAAGAAGTGGATCCTCAACCAGACCCTCACCGACCGCAGCTACGGTGCCCGCCCGCTACGGCGCGCGTTGCAGAAATACATCGAAGACCCGCTGTCGGAGGCGCTGATCCAGGGCACCATTACCACGCGCCCCGCCTTCATCGAGGTTTTCCTGGAAGGCAACAAGCTCTTCTACCGCCCGGTCGATGCGGAGAAGACGGAAGGCGTGTTGCTGTACGAGAACTAGCTTTCAGCAATTAGCAATTAGCCGTCAGCGAAAGCTGGCGGCTTTTGTTTTTTGCCTGTTTCTTTCCGGTACTACTCACGTGAGTAGTCATGTGATATATTGCTGGGATGAGTAAACAAGCAAATCCGTTCAAAGCAAAGCGAGACGAATTCGGATTAACACAGCAGGAAGTTGCAAACGAACTAGGTATAGCAATTGCCACGTGGTGTCGCTGGGAGACCGGTACCAGTGAACCAAGGCCAGAACACCGCCGCCGACTAGATCTCCTATATTACCGTTTCCATCCCGGAGAGGCCCCGAAGGCTTGTGCGGAGGGGAATACGATGGCTCTGGGCTCTGACGAATTGGAAGAACATCTGAGTGAGTGCAAGGCTTGTAAACTCAGAGTAGAGTTCTTGCGCAGTGAAATGGACTGGGTGTAATGGTGAGGGACCGGGCTCGGCTATGCGCCGACGTTTCTTTCGAATCTCCGCGGCCTTCCGCCCAACTTCCCATTCGCCCTCGCAGCATGTTTCTTTGCTGGCGTCCTGGCCAAGCCTCCGCGTTTTCCGATCTTCGCCATCCAGTGTGTGTTCCCGTAAACGCCGCGCAATAGAGCGGGGACATACAAATCAACATCCAAATCCGGCCAGTGCAGCCCGGTTCCACCGCCGATAATTTCGACGCGTGCAAGTTCTTCACTCGATCCCTCCTGCAGGCCCTGCAAGTCCTCTCGCGGCAGCAGACGGCGACGGCCGTCGGTCAGTTTCAGGATGAAGAGATCGAGTCCCGGCCCCGGTTTGTATTCGATTTCCGCGACCAAAGGTTGTCCGCGCATATGCTTCGCGCGCTCGATCGCACGGTCAATTTCAGCACCGGTGGTCGAAACTCTATGCCGCACCACCCTATTTCTTGCTACTTTCTTTTCTGCCACGAGCTTTCTCCCATAACGCCGCAAGTTCGTCGAAGTTCTCGGCTGCGGTTTTCAGAACTTTTCTCACATCTGAACGCTTTGCATTTCGCCGGGCGAATCGCATCTTCCCGGTTTGCCAGGATGACGGCTCCGTCGGCGCGGAGATCCACAATCGTCTCGACTCCGCCGCAGAAACCGTGAACGTGCCGAGGCGGATGATCGTTCGAATAGGCGACGAACCGAACTCCGCCGAACCGTAGCGAAACCACACAGTCATTATAACCTAAGCGGCGCTTGGGTTATCGAGTCTTTTTTCTAAGACCCCAACTCCGCAATCCCCACATCGCAATTTGCGCACACGCGCCTCTCAGGCTCATCGATCCCATCCTGTACAATTTTTCTGTGCTCCTGCGCAGGAAATCCTGCCTGCTGGCTGTCCTGCTGTTGTCACTGACAGTCGCGGCAGAGTCCGTCAAGCAACTCAAGCCGTCCGGCTACGTCAACGACTTCGCGGGCGTGCTTGATCCCTCCACGAAGGCGCAGATCGAAGACCTTTGCACGCAGGTCGACCGGAAAGCCCACGCCCAGATCGCCCTCGTCACCATCAACACGCTCGATGGCTCCGACATCGAAAGCTACGCAGTCGATCTCTTCAAGCAGTGGGGCATTGGGGCAAAGTCCACTGACCATGGCGTGCTGATACTCTACGCGATCCAGGACCACAAGGCTCGTATCGAAGTCGGCTACGGACTGGAGCCGATTCTGCCCGACGGCAAGGTCGGAGGCTTTCAGCGCGAAGCGATCCCGCTGATGCGCAGCGGCGACTACAGCCAGGCACTGTTTCTGGTCACGACCCGCGTCGCCGATGTAATTGCCGCCGATGCCGGAGTTCAACTCACCCACGCGCAGCCGCGAGCGCCGACCCGGCCTGATCGACAGCCAGACAGCGGCATTTCGCTCGGCGGCATCGTTGTGATCGTTATCGTTGTGCTGATCGTTCTGGCCACGCCACTTCGAAGTATTCTGTTCTGGATTCTGTTCTCAAATATGGGCGGCGGCCGCGGTGGCTGGGGCGGAGGAGGCGGTGGATTTGGCGGCTTCGGTGGAGGTGGTGGAGGAGGAGGCGGCTTCGGAGGTTTCGGCGGCGGCAGTTCCGGTGGTGGCGGAGCCAGCAGCAGTTGGTAGATGATGAGATGAATTGCGTGAAGTCGAAATAAACTCAGAGTTTCGGATGAAGCGCGTGAAGCACCGTGGAAGAGCGGCGCTTCAGCGCCGCGTAAGGTCGAACAAAAAATAACCGGGCTTTAGCCCTACATTCATGATCCCTGAAGACAAAATTACCGAATTCGTAAAGCGCATCCGCGAAGCCGACGCCCGCAACCTCGAGGCCATTATTCTTTTCGGCTCGGCCGTCTCGGGAGACTTCCATCCCGGACTCTCCGACGTGAATCTGTTTTGCGTCGTGCGTGACGCATCGTTCGATGCGCTGGAGCGGCTTGCCCCGGTTGCGAAATGGTGGGCGAAACAAAAGCAGCCCTCGCCTCTCTGGATGGGCCGTCACGAGCTAGAGCGCTCCACCGACGTTTTCACTATCGAACTGCTCGACATGAAGCAGCATCATCGCATCTTGTTCGGGGAAGACGTTCTTGCTGGCCTGCATATTTCCACGCGCCTGCACCGCGTCCAGGTCGAATACGAACTGCGGGAAAAACTTCTTCTGCTTCGCCGCCACATGTTCGCGGCAGCGGGGGATTTCTCGCGGCTGGTCGATATCGTGATGCGCTCGGCGCCGTCGTTTGCCACATTGTTCCGCCATGCGTTGATCGCACTGGGCGACAATTCACCGCACAACCGTCGCGATGCCATCCATGCGCTGGCGAAACGGCTGCAGTTCGACGACTCGGCTTTCGACCAGGCACTGGATCTGCGCGAGCGCAAACTCGATCCGAAAAAACTGGACGTGAAGTGTCTCTGCGGCCGCTATGTTTCCGCGATCGAGAAAGTCGCGGCCGCTGTGGACGAAGCCCTGGATTCAGAGACAACCGGTCGTTAGTAACCCAGTTTCCTCAGGAGGCGTTTATGAGCAAAGGGTTGATCGTGGCAGTGGTAATCATCGTTGTCTTCGGTCTTATCGGCCTGATCTTTTTCGGTCAGTACATCAGCACCAAGAACACGCTGGTCAGCAAGAACGAGGCCGTGAAGTCCGCGTGGTCGCAGGTTGACGTCGTGCTGCAACGCCGCGCCGATCTGATCCCCAATCTTGTCGAAACCGTCAAAGGCTTTGCGCAGCACGAAGAGACTGTGTTTGGCGATATCGCCAAGGCACGCTCGGCGCTGCTTTCGGCAGGTACTCCCCAAGAAAAAATCGCCGCCAACGGCCAGTTGGACGGCGCGCTCGGCCGCCTGCTGCTCGTCGTCGAAAATTATCCGCAATTAAAGTCCAACGAAAACTTCCTGCGCCTGCAGGATGAACTCGCCGGCACCGAGAACCGCATCGCCGTCGAGCGCAAGCGTTACAACGACACACTTCAGGACTACAACACTTACGTCCAGCAATTCCCGGCAAGCCTTTTCGCCGGATGGGCCGGTTTCAAAGCTAACGATGCGTACTTCACCGCGTCTGAAGGCTCGCGGCAGGTTCCGAAGGTGAACTTCGCCGCCCCAGCGTCAACGGCGCCACAAGCAAGTCCACAGCCCGCCCCGGCGCACTAGAAGAGGTAAGCGGAACTATCTAACACGGATTTAAAGCCGCCAGCGAGAAGCTGACGGCTTTTGTTTTTGACGTTCATTGTTCGTAAAATGCACGCCATGGAATCTGTTCGAGAATACAGGCTGCTCCCGGCCGGGCTTGCCGGTGCCCAGCAACGGATGACCAACCGCTATCTCGTGCCGCAGTTGTTGATTGTCGCGCTAGGCGTGGTTATTTCCGCCGTCTTAGCGATGCGAGGAGCAGGTCTCGGCGCGGTCGTCACATCCTCGATAGTCATCGGCCTGTTTATCACCTATATGAGCTTCGTCGCTCCCCGCCGCGTACGGCGGTCTTTAGTCAAGTGTTGGGATACCTATGTCTTGACCATAGGTCCTGACTATCTCCTCCGCCGGCAAGCCGACTCTCCGGACATCAGATTGTCGTTCACTGACGTGAAGCAGATTGAACACTTGCCGGGCCGTTATCTTAGAGTGATCGGTAACGCCAGATACCAGGTAATCGGAATCCCTGAGAGTATTGAAAATTTCGAAGAAGTGCTTGCAACCGTCTCGCGCATTGCTCCGGCCACCAACCGCAAAACAGATCGTAGTCTGAGAAACGCTCTATGGATGGCTGGTGGTTTTGCCGCTTACATGGTCATGCTCTGGGCTCGTTCTCCAAAAATCGTGATTCCTCTCGCAATCATCGTGTCTGGATTGCTGCTTTGGCTATTCTGGTTCATGCAGACGAGTCCTAACGTTTTGCGCAAGGCCAAACGCACTTCCTGGATATATCTCGGAGTGGTCTTACTCTGCATACTCCGAGTCCTGGTTTTGTTTGACCATGCGAAATGACCGCCCCACCGTACTACCAGATTTTCTGCAACGTTTGCCGCAGAAGTAAGTCCAAGCACTTAGCACCGCAATGCTCGAATCCTAAGGATTTCCATCATGCACAAAGTAAACATCGCCGAAAAATTCTCCCAGATCACCGAATACTGGAAGCCCTACATCGGGGCCGAGCTCAACGGACAGATGGTCAAGTTCGACAAGCTGAAAGGCGAGTTTGTCTTCCATCATCACGAAAACGAAGACGAGATGTTTCTTGTCGTAAAAGGCCGCTTCCGCATGGAGTTCCGTGATCCTGATGGGAAAGAACGCCACGAATGGATCGAAGAAGCCGAGTTCATCGTGATCCCGCGCGGCGTCGAGCACAAGCCGGTCGCCGACGAAGAATGCTGGATCCTTCTCTTCGAACCGGCCACGACGCTCAACACCGGCAACGTAGTCAACGAGCGCACGCTGCCGGAATTACAGCGAGTCTGATCCTGGGTGGAGCGGACACCCCTGCCCGCGGCCTTGAGTTTTCCGGTTCATGCAAAACCCCAGACGTGGAACTCTGGGGTTGCATGCTTCTGCGCTGACTTCCAACCGAACTCTAGAAGTGCTCGATCATCCACACGTTAGCGGTCCCGCTGGACTTTGACAGCGCCAGATACTTGCCATCGGGAGAGGGAATGGCCCAACCCATTTCCAGCCATTCCGGCCTCCACACCTGCCGCATTCTTCCCTGGCGATCGATGTTCAAAAGAACGTCCTTGCCATCGGCGCTGCTACGGCAGACGGACCAAATTGTCTTTCCATCTGCGGCCCAATCAAGCGTCGGAATTGCCGCGCATGGCGTCATCGAAAATCGTTGTTCTCCACCAGTTAAGAGATTGAAATACCGCAGCTGGGGAATCGAGTCTGTTCTATCTCGGTCGACCACCGCCAGCATTGCGCCGTCTCCCGAGAGGCTCCAGTTTGCATACTGATTAACCGGAGGAATCTTCAGCACAGGGTCGCCTTTGCCTTTTACGGGATCGTAATACCAGAACGTCGTTCCATCCTCGGCGAGGTCGCTGTAGATGCATTTGGTCGATGGCATGCGCGCGCACTGATGGTTGCTTAAGTTTGGCGATTCCAGCACCTTCGTCGACGATCCGCCCCATAGCGAGACGCGCATGATCGAGACATCTCCCGGCGTCTGCCCGACCGTGGGATGGGCAAGATAGACGAGCGACCTCCCATCCGGGGTGAGCCGGGGAATACCGGCCGCGGGCGCGCCTTTCACCACCAATTCAGCAACCGTTTCATGCATATCCTGGCGGAAAATGCTGAACGGACCCGCTCGTTCCGAAACAAAGATGACCTGCTTACTGTCCGGCGTCCAGGCAAATGGGAGGTCGCCACGATCGTCAAGCGTCAGGCGCTGAGGTTCAGCGATTTTGTTGCCTGCCTCCACTCGGGCCACGTATACCTCGGGCTGATGAAACTCCCGCAAGACTGCCAGGCGCTTCTTGTCAGTCGACAGACTGATCGAGCTGACCCATCCTGTGTCCTGCGTCAACCGGTGCGGCTCGCCAACCGGCTTTGCAGAGCGATCCAGTTGCAACGACCATAAGTTGCAGTCGATTTGGTTCGGAGGCATTTCGGACTGGGAAAAAATGAGGCGTCCATCTGAACTCCACGCAAGCGCTGGATCAAGAGCCGTGGACGAGAACAGTGTCTCCGTCTGATGGCTATCGAGATTCAGGATCTCAAGCGACCCCTTCGTCCCCCAGCCGCCCATTGCCAGGCGTCCCTTGGTATAGGCGATGCTCGTGTTATCGGGAGACCATGCCAGTACGCCGTACCAATCTCCCGGACCGCCGAGAAGTTTATGAGAGCCGGAGCCATCGGCCGACATCAGCCAGATTTCTCCGTTGTTCTCAACTTGGCGTATGAAGGCAATCTTCTTGCCGTCGGGTGACGGCTCGGGAGAACCGCCGAAGTCGCTGAGCGGGCGCGGATCTCCGCCCAGCACAGAGATCTCCCAGATGCCCCATCGAGACGCCGGTTGGTTCGGCGAACCGGCAGGGACGCCCTCTTTCATCGAACCGTGATCCAGAGAAACGGTCAGATGTACACTGTCGGGCATCCAGCTGCCCGACTGAACGATGAAGCCGGGCGGAAGACTGATAGGCCGTGTCTCGCCCGTATCGATCTGCTCGACATAGAACCCGGTCTGGTCGGCGTAGGCGAGATATCTCCCGTCCCGGGAAATCATTGATACCCGCACCCAGTCGTCGGCCGGGGTCGCCGTGAGCCGCGTTGTGCGAAGTTCGCCGGCCTTCTGACTACCAAAGCGGGCGCCAAGCCAGGTCCCGAGCAGCACCAGGACAATGGCGGTGATCCCTCCGACCATCCACCATCCTCGCCGCCACGAGACGGACCGGGCTTCCGGTTCTGGCCTGATGGCTACTGCCGCAGCGCTATTCCCGTTGCTTTGAGCGGCCGTAACTGGGGCTAAGAATCGGTATCCCCGTCGGGCCACCGTCTCGACGAACGTAGGATTCTCCGCCGAATCTCCGAGCGCATCACGGAGGCGCTTGATAGCCGCGTTCAGGCTGTGGTCGAAGTCTACGAATGTGTCGGAGCGCCAAAGCCGGTCGCGCATTTCCTCGCGGGTGACCACGTCCCCAGGCCTTTCCAGAAGCTGGGCGAGAACCTGAAAGGGTTGCTCCTGAAGCTTGACCTTCATCCCGCTACGGCGTAGTTCGCCCGCGCGCAGGTCAAGTTCGAAGACTCCAAAGCGCAGAGTCCGCGCCTCGACCTTCGCCGGATTCATGTCATTCCCGTTGGAATCAGCCACGAAGCCGGAGTGTAGCACTGGTACTGGTCGGTTTCCCATGTCAGTGAAGCCTGTAATGATTTGACGCAGTTCGGCTTAGCGCGTCACCCAGAATTTACCGTCCTGTCATCCGCAAAGCCTTGAGGCACGCGACCCCAGACCCCACTTTCTCATTGGTACGGAGGACGGACTCATGGGGTTCCGGACGCGATGCGGATGGGGAACGATTGCCGCCTTGTTATGTGGAGCGATGCTGTGGGCGGCGACGGGGGCGAACGCTCAGGAAGTGCGGGTGCTGGTCTACAACACCGCTAAGGTTCCGAATGGAATCGTGGCCCAGGCAGGACGAGAGGCGGCTCGGATTTTCAGCGACGCGAGAATCCAATTGATATGGGTGAATTGCAGCGGGCGCGAGTCGTCTGGAGCATGCTCCGTCACGGCCGAGGGGCAGGAGTTGATCCTGCACATCATTCCGAAGGGCAAGGTCTCGACAGATTCGGTCTACGGCGAAGCCTTCCTTGCGGCCGACGGCGTGGGCAAGTATGCCGATGTCTTCTATGATCGCATCCAGCAGGCGCAGCGTGCGCTCGATGTCAATCCGTCTGTGCTGCTGGGCGCGGTATCGGCCCACGAGATTGGTCATCTATTGCTCGGTCTTCGCGCCCATTCATGGATGGGAATCATGGCGCCCGTGTGGAGAAAAGAAAGCTTCCGCGACCTGCAGATGGGGCAACTTTTCTTTGGCCGCGATCAGGCCGCGCAGCTTCGGGAGCGCTGCCAGCAAGACGCCGGCTGGATAGTCAATCCCACTTCTCGCAAGGGAACGCGCCTCGCGGGATGGAATGGAAACCCGTAGGCTTACCGGATGGCTGGACTTAGCGCGCGTTGCGCGCTTCTTGCAGCAGCGGGCGGAGGGAATCGATTGAGACCCCAATCGTTCCGCCGGTGAAGCCGTCCATGTAGGCCGAGTTCACGCCGATGACTTCGCCGCGCGCGTTGAACACCGGCCCGCCGCTTCCACCGTGGGCCGTCGGCGCGTCGTAGATCAGCTTGTCGCCAACCACGTCGCCGAGATGTCCGAAAGTTGAAGAGGGACGAATCAACGAAAGTGCCGCCAGCTCGCTCGCGGCGCTGATGTCGTTGTGGCGATACGCCAATCGCTCATAGATTCCGGCCGGAGATTTGGCGACCATGCCGGCAATTCCCATCGGGTAGCCAATTACGGTCACGAGCTGTCCCGGCGCTCCTGTCGACCTCGCCAGCGGCAGCGGCGTCAGGCCGCGGACCTCCGCATCGTCGGCAATGCGCAGGACTGCCAGATCGGCCGTCTTGGACGTCGCGGCCGGAGATAACGAAACCGGAGTCGGCGATCCCGGGAAAAAGACCACCAGACTCTCCAGCGAGGCAGCTGCTCCGTCTTTGATCAGGTTTTCAGCTTCCGTGTCTCCGTACCATGGTTCCGCCACGTGCCGGTTGGTGACAAGCAAGTTGCCGCCAACCAGAAACCCGGTCCCCGAAACGCGCGCGCGGATCAACGGGCGCTCGCCCTCATATCCCACCTGATACACGCCGTAGATATACCCGATCGAATTGCGATAACGGTTCAGCACGAGCGCAGGCATGGCTTCGTCCTGCTTGAGCTGATTGACTTGCGCCGTGAGGTCGCGGACTTCCTTCTGAAGATCGTCGGGCGGAACGCTCTGTACGGTCATTGGCGCGTAGTAGAAGACCATGGCCAGCGCCCCCGCCAGCATCACAGCGCCAAGCACGCCCTGGATGACCTGGGTCCAGATCTCGGTCACATTGCAATGGGAGCCGTCGCTGGCCGGAACTGAAGGGTCGGGTTCGGAAACGTCGGAGTCGTTGATCTGGTTTTCGGCCATGGTATCGAAGAGGCGCTTCGGTGTTCGATCCAAATATCCTGCTTTCAATCTCTTGCGTGGGGGCCGGGGGACGAGACTGAATGATCCTGAGGATGTATCTTCGCCTGAGGCGGACGGGTTGGAAACGGTACCGAAGAGAGTGTACGGGGGTTATCTAAAGGCAGGCCATGGCAGGCCTGCGTGGGGCGGACATCCCTGTCCGCTTTTCTTAAGTTTCACTTACCAGCGGGAAAAGGAGGGGCGGACGGGCGTCCGCCCCGGCACGGTCATCTAGAACGCCCACCTCAGCGAGAACTGGATCAACCGCGGATTTCCGTTGGTTTGCGCGATCTTGCCGAACGCGCCGCTGCCCGCCGCTTCAATGTCGGTCACCGTAGGAACGCCGAAGTTGGTGTGGTTCCAGAGATTGAAGAAGTCCGCGGCAAAACGAACATCCTGGTGCTCGCCCACCCGGAAGTGTTTCAGGAACGAAACATCCCAGTTTTGTTGAAACGGGCCGTGATACAGATTGCGCGCCAGGTCGCCGAAGCCCGTGCCGCAGAAATTCGGATCCACGGCGCAGTCGGCCGGATCGACCAGCGGAGCGGGAGTAAAGGCGTTGGGATCGATATATCCGTTCGCGACACGCTGGTGAATGTCGCCGGTCGTGAGTCCGCTGGCAATGGTCCTGCCCGGGGCCAGGCTGGCGCCTAATAGCGGTGTGCTGCCCGCTCCCAGGAACGCCGTTCCCGCGCTTGAATCGAAGATCGAGAACGGCAATCCCGATTGGAAGATGGTTACGCCGCTCACCTGCCATCCGCCCAGCGCTGCCTTCGTAAAGCCGGAGGAGTGCGTGAAGAACGGCAGATCATACGCATAGCTCACCGACAGCCGGTGCGGACGGTTGAAGTCCGAAATGCCCCGGGAGGCGTTGACGCTGCTCTGGTCGTTGTACGCGGTATTGAACGCCGTATTGCCGGTTGACGTTGCATCGATGTTCTTGGAGAACGTGTACGCCGCCTGGAAGTAGCTCTTGTTCCAGCGCCGCGAAACTGTGGTTTGCAACGCGTGATAGATCGAATAGGCGTCGTTGGCAAAGATCTGGTAACCGCTGTAGCCGTTCAGTCCCGGAGTGGGGGTGCGCGCGATCGCGTTGGAAAACGTGTCGGAGGTGATCGTGTATGAATTGCCGCTGGTATCGGTGATGGTCAGAGGATGTTTGGTCGCGTCCACCGACTGGATGCCATCGCGCGTCTCGCGCAAGTGAATGCCGCGCGTGCCGACGTATCCGATTTCCCATACCCAGTTCCTGCCCAGCTCGCGCTGCACCGTCAGGTTCCACTGCTGCGTATTGGGGACCCTGAAATGCCGGGGAACTTCCAGCACGAACAGGTTCTGCGTACTATTCACACCTGGGCCGCTGCACGAGTTATATGTTCCAGTCTGGGTCGTGTCATTCGTTGGATTGCCGTTGCCGTCGACGAATCCCGTGAACTGTGCCAGGCAGGGAAGCCATGCGCCATTCAAGTCTCCGGCCGCGGGTACGCCGTTGGGGTTTGTCGCGGGCGTGCCAGTAAAGAAGTTCGACATCGTAAATCCCGGCGTTTGCCCGAAAAACACGATTGGGATAAACGGCGACTGGAAGCTCAACTGGTCGACCGCTCCCACGTCTTCGCGCACGAAGTAAATTCCATATCCGCCGCGCAACGTCGTCGTATGGCGGCCCATTACGTCCCAAGCAAATCCAACGCGCGGACCCAACCCTGTTGAAATGTTGTTGCGGAACGTCGATCCCGCTGCGTTGCCGCTCAGCCCGGCAACTCCCAGCTTGTTCACGCAACTCGGATAAATAAACGGATACGTTCCCGAGTTCGTCAGGTCGGACTCGATATTGCCGATGTGGCAATCGCCGTCCGTCCACGCGCCGAGAAATTCCGTGCGCAGCCCCAGGTTGAGCGTGAGCGTCTGCGTGGCCTTCCAGTCATCCTGCGCGAAGACGGCGGAATTGCTCTGCTTGTAAGCGTGGTTGTAAACGCCGCCGCCGCCGAAACTGAAGGCAGGAGTGCCACCTACAAAGTTGCCGAAGTCCGACGTCCCGGTGTTGACGAAGAACAACTGTCCGTTGAAAACCTGCGGGAACAGCTTGTCGAGGCGCACCCGCACATACTGG
This sequence comes from Candidatus Sulfotelmatobacter sp., assembly GCA_036490405.1. Lineage (GTDB taxonomy): Bacteria > Acidobacteriota > Terriglobia > Terriglobales > Acidobacteriaceae > Sulfotelmatobacter. The sequence continues at coordinate 48,369 of DASXDY010000022.1, forward strand.
CCGCCAAAGGTGAGCGTGTGCGCGCCGTGCACCCAGCTCAGGTCGTCCACAAAGTTGTAGTTGTTCTGCTTCTGCGATTGATTGGCCTGCGGCGTCGGTCCAAACTGAAAGCCGGAAGTCGCGAACGTGAACTTGTAGATGCTGGTCGTGAGGTTGCTGGTGGGCCGGTCGATTCCAACATCGTCTACCGTGACCGGATTGATATTCGTCGCCGTGTTGTTGATATGAACAAGTCCGAAGCGGAAATCATTGACCAGTCGCGGCGAGAACACGTGGGTTTCTGAAATTACAAACACACGGTCATGCACCGGCAACTGATAAGGGAAGTTCAAATCAGTTCCGCTCGCGGGAGCGCCCAGCGACGCCTGCAACCCGCCCGCGCCGAAGGGCACATTCGTCTCCGAGTTCGAGAAGAAGAACCGCGCCGCAACAGAATCCCGAGACTCATGAAAATCGTGGTCCCAGTTCGCCGTGAACTGATCGTCAGTGAACTTCCCCGGCTTGCTCACCGTAAACTGCACCAGGTCGCCAGGATTTGCCGTAACGTTGGGCAACGGATACAGGTATCCATTCGCCGGCGCTCCGAACTGGCTGCTCTGAAATGACAACAGGTTGACCGCCAGCGGATCGGCGCTGGGCACGCCAAAATCCGCAGCCAGGTTCGCGGCGTTGGCCGCGCCACGGTCCGTAGCCGGCACATATGGAATGAAAGTGCTGATCAGCGTGCCCGGCGAATCGCCGCTGCGCTGCCTTGTACCCTGATAATTCACGAAGAAAAATCCAAGCTTGCCTCCCGGACTGACCGGTCCGCCGAGACTGCCGCCGAAGATGTTTTGCTGAATCACGGGCCGGGGTGAGCCCGATCCCTTCAAGAAATACTCATTCGCATCCAGCACAGTGTTGCGGAAGAACTCATACGCGTCGCCGTGAAAATTCGCCGTCCCCGACTTCAGGATCGCGTTGATGTTGCCGCCGCCGTTCCGTCCCTGGCTGGCGTCGTAGAGTGAGGTCTGCACCTTGAACTGCTGCACCACGTCCGGATTCGGCAGGGGGGTGTTCGTCAATTCGGCGACGTTGTAATCCGTGACGCTGACGCCTTCAATTGAATAATTGTTGTTGTCTTCGCGCTGCCCATTCACCTGAATTCGCACATCGCCGCGCCCCAGGTGCGCCGCTGCGTTTAGTTCGCTCTGGGCGCCGCTCGACAGCGTCAGCAACTGCTGAAAGTTCTGCGTCGCCAGCGGCAGGGCGCGGATCGTATTGCTCTCGATCGCCTGTCCCGTGGTCGCATCGCTGGTATCGACGGCCTGCACCTGCGCCTGCACTTCAATCTTCTGTTGTACGGACTGGGTCGAAAGCTTCGCAATCATGCGTGTAATTTCAGTCACGCGCACCATCACGTCCGCGAATTTTCCTTCCGAAAACCCTGCCGCATGGACGTCCACGCTGTATGTTCCGACCGGAAGAAGAGGCGCCGTAAACATACCGTCAGGCCCGGTCTGCACCGAACGCTCGACCACACCCGTTTCCTGGTTTGTGATGGAGACGTCGGCGTTCGCCACGACGGCGCCGCTCGGGTCTTGTACTGTCCCGCTAATGGCCCCCGTGGCTCCGCCTTGCGCGAAGCCGAAAGCGGACAGCGCCACCACGATGACACTCAGCAAAATGAATTTGATTGAAGCGCTCGACATGGTCTCTCTCCCATTTGTGAAAGCCGGATTGTGGTCGCGTCTACTGAAGAATCGGCAGGCATCGACAACCACCTGAAGAGCATGGCGTGGCAAGGAAATGCGGTCGGCCGCTTCCATGCGCAAAGTCCGGGAAAGAACGCGTGGTCTGCCGCCATCGCCGTGAGAATACAGCTCTCCCCGCAAATGCCTTGTATTAAGAAGTGGGAAAAGACTACCGAATTGGACTGCTCATTTTCAAGAACAACATACGCTGGGGAGCAGAGAAATTATCAAGGTAGGGTGGGCAGTTAGTCGTAAAAAAATGTACCCCAATAACGTATCGTCTACAAAATCGATGTTGTCAGCATCTTCACCGGTGTCATCCTGAATGTCCGGCGGAGCCGGCGTGAGCGACCGTACGCCAGATCGAAGCGCCACTGCCGCAGACGAGACTCATGCACTGCGGGTTGAAATCTCCTATTTCTTCTTCGCGCCCGCCCTGCCCGCCTTCTTCCCGAACACCCGCGCAAAAATCTTGTCCACATTCTTCAACTGCCGCGCCAGGTCAAACGCATGCTCGATCTGTTTGCGTGGAACCTTGCCGGTGATCTCCTTGTCCCCGAGCACAAGATCATGGAAATTCAGTCCTTCTTTCCACGCTCTCATTGCGTGTCCCTGCACCAGCCGGTAAGCGTCTTCTCGCGAAACGCCGTGCTCAACCAGATCCAGCAGCAACTGCCCGCTGAAGATCAATCCTCTTGTGCTTTCGAGGTTCGCCTTCATGCGCTCGGGATAAACAAACATGGTCTCGATCACATTGGCCGTCTTGGTCAACAGATAGTCGGTGAGCGTAGTCGAATCCGGCAGGATGACGCGCTCGACCGATGAATGCGAGATATCGCGCTCGTGCCAGAGCGCGACGTTCTCCAGTCCCGCCTGCGCGTTGCTGCGCACTACCCGCGCCAGTCCGCTGATCTGCTCCAGTGTCACCGGATTGCGCTTGTGGGGCATCGCGGATGATCCCTTCTGCTTCTCGCTGAAGAATTCCTCCGCCTCGCGCACCTCGGTGCGCTGGAGGTGGCGAATTTCTGTTGCGATCTTGTCGAGCGTCGATGCAATTACGGCGAGCGTCCCGAGATAATGTGCGTGCCGGTCGCGCTGGATGACCTGCGACGAAACCGCCGCGGCTTTCAATCCCAGCCGCGCGCACATTTTTTCTTCCAGTTCCGGGGTGAGGTGCGCGAAGATCCCCACCGCGCCGGAGAACTTGCCCACCCGCATGTCTTCAGCCGCAGCCGCGAATCGCGCGATGTTGCGCTGCGTCTCCGAGAACCAGTTGGCGATCTTGAATCCGAACGTAATTGGTTCGGCATGGATGCCATGCGTACGCCCGACCATCGGCGTGTTTTTGAACTCCCACGCTCGCTTTTCCAGAACTTCCGCCAGTCGCTCCAGGTCTTTCGCAATCACCTCTGACGATTGCCGGACCAGCAGTGCCTGAGCCGTGTCCACCACATCATTCGAGGTCAGCCCGTAATGGAACCAGCGCGACTCCGGCCCGACAAATTCGGCGACGGCGGTGGTAAATGCGATGACGTCGTGCTTCACTTCCGCTTCGATGGCATGAATGCGCTCGACGCGAAAATCGGCTTTCTCGCGGATCGCCTTCGCCGCCCCTTTGGGCACCAGTCCGGCTTCCGCCAACGTTTCGGTCGCGGCCAGTTCAACCGCCAGCCAGGTGCGAAAGCGGTTTTCGTCGCTCCAGATGCGGGCCATCTCAGCCCGGGTGTAACGCGGAATCAAGGGATACGCCTCCTCTGGTCAAGGGTGGCCACGGATCGCCAGCCCGTGGTCCGTGGGACAGAGGATTCTAAATAAATGGCGGGAAATCGGCTACATCAGTGGCGAGTGGGCAGAAATATCTGCGGCGCTCGGGATCCGGGGGCTCCGGAATTGCCCTGCCGGCCACTGATCACTGACCACCGACCATTGTCCACTGCAAAAAAGCCCTACCTCTCGAAATCTCGGGAAGCAGGGCCCATCCGGGGCCACCCCCTCGGCGGCCCCGGATCAGTCGCGGCAATATTGGAAATATATCGTAGAACGATATAAATGCAAATAACTATCGTCATACGATATAATTTCCGGATGACGGACCTCAGTGCGGCGGACTACCGGGCGCTGGCCGAATTCCGCTACCAGATTCGCAAATATCTACATTTCAGCGAGCAGGCAATCCGCGCGGCTGGCCTGGAGCGCCAGCAGTATCTTTTTCTCCTTGCCATCAAGGGGGTCCCCGAAGACAGCCGCCCTCGCATTCGGGACCTCGCCGATCGCATGCTGATCCAGCACCACAGCGCGGTGGAACTGGTGAATCGCCTCGAGGCCGGAGGCTACGTGCGGAGGCATCGCGCAGAGCACGATAAGCGGGAAGTCCTTCTCGACCTTACGCCCAAAGGTGAACGCGTCCTGAACGAACTGGTCCATCACCATTACAAAGAACTCCGTACCGCTGGTCCGGCCCTGGTGATCGCGCTGCAGGGCTTGACCCCCCGCAAGAAGAAAATCGCCAAGGGAAGAATGGAGAAAGCAGTCAACCACGACCGGCGTTGAAACCAACCCAATGAATGCCATGAGCAAGATCGACGCGGTGATTCCGACACCCACCGGTGCATCGCCGCTGTTACAGCCGCCGGCCCAGTTCCGTATCGTGCTGATCTCATTTCTCGCAGCCGGCGTCGGGCTGATTGCGGGAGTCATCGCCTACGTTCTCTACAAGCTGATTGGGCTGTTCACCAATCTTTTCTTTTTCCATCAATGGTCCACCACATTTCGCAGTGTAGGGACGCATCACCTGGGGGCCTGGGTAATTCTGGTGCCGGTCGGCGGCGGTCTCGTCGTCGGCATCATGGCAAAGTACGGCTCCAGCAAGATCAAAGGCCACGGCATTCCCGAGGCCATGGAAGCCGTGCTCGTCAGCCGCAGCCGGATTGAGCCCAAAGTCGCCCTGCTGAAGCCGATTTCAGCCGCCATCGCGATCGGCACCGGCGGTCCGTTCGGCGCTGAGGGCCCCATCATCCAGACCGGCGGCGCGATCGGATCTCTCGTGGGCCAGGTCCTGCACACCACCGCCGTCGAACGCAAGGTGCTCTTGGCATGCGGTGCGGCGGCCGGAATGTCGGCAACTTTCAATACGCCGATTTCGGGAGTGATCATTGCGATCGAACTGCTGCTCTTCGAGTTCAAGTCGCGCTCATTCATTCCTCTTGTGATCGCAAGTACCCTGGCGACGGCCGTCCACATGGTTCTGCTGGGCCCGGGACCGATGTTCCAGGTCGGCGTCGTGGACTTCCGCATTCCGCGTGCCTTGCCGTTTTATCTCGTGCTCGGTCCGATCTGCGGATTGGCCGCCGTTGCTCTGAGCAAAGCTCTGTACTGGGTCGAGGATTTTTTCGAAAAGATTCCGGTGGATGAGCTCTGGTATCCCGCTATCGGAGCTTTGGCGCTGGGCATTATCGGATTCTTCGTTCCTCGAGTCTTCGGCGTGGGATATGACACGATCGGCGACATCCTGAACGGGAACCTCGCCTGGAAACTTCTGCTCATCGTGATGCTGGCGAAGTTCGCCGTATTGGTGATCTCGCTCGGATCGGGAACTTCGGGCGGCTTGCTCGCGCCGACGTTCATGTGGAGCGCGGCCATGGGCGGGCTGTTTGCCATGGTTGGCAATATCGCCTTCCCATCGGCGCATCTTTCGCCGGGGGCCTTCGCCCTGGTCGCAATGGGAGCTGTCTTCGGAGCGGCTTCGCGCGCGACTTTCTCCTTCATCATTTTTGCCTTCGAAATTACGCGCGATTACAACTCCGTATTGCCGCTGATGCTGGTATCTGTCATCGCCGACGGCATCGCGATGCTATTCATGCCAACGAGTTCGATCATGACCGAGAAGCTCGCGCGCCGCGGCCTGCGCGTGCATCAGGACTATGAGGCCGACGTGCTCTCGCAGGCGTCCGTCGCCGAAACCATGGAGAAAAACGCGCCGGTCATTCCGCTCGGCACTACCGTTGGAGACCTGGCCGAGCGCATCGCACGCCGCGACCCCGCGGTCGCGCGCCACGAAGCGCTGCTGATAGTGGATGGCGACGGCCATCTGGCCGGGATCGTGACCCGTGGCGATATTTTGCGCGCGTTAGACTCCGACTCTTCGGGCGCCATCACCGTCGAGCAGGCGGGCAGGACCCAACTCGTCGTCACTTATCCGGATGAGGCAGTCTCCGACGCCGCCGCAAAACTCCTGCGCTTCGACATCGGCCGCATGCCGGTGGTGGACCGCTCTGACGAACGCAAGATCGTCGGCTATCTTGGCCGGGCCGCGATCCTCGCCGCCCGTATGCGCCGGCTTCAGGATGAAAATGTGCGCGAGCAAGGCTGGCTGCCCCGGGGCTGGCGGCCAATCCGAAGAACAGAAGCGACCTGATTAACACCGTGCCTGGAATCGGATTCACCTCGCGATATAATTTAATACTGGTATGACTCTAAGCCGAATCGGTAGCGTGCTCGCTCTTCTGGCCGTCTTTTGCGTGGTCGCCGTGTTCCTCTGCCACTCGATGCAGGGGCCATATTCGGCGGTGCACGGCCCGGTCACCGCGCTGTTGTCGGTTCGCGCCTCGGCAGGTCTGCGCCTGGCCATCGTTCATGCCGCATCGATCGCGCCCGGATTCAGCGCCGCTATCCCCCTGGGGCCGCTGGCGATTCTGGAAATGCCGTTAGCAAGCCCGGACCGCCAGGTTCTCGTTACCAGCCCCGACCTTACCCTCCGCTGCTGATTCTCTCCGTGGTCCTTCGCCGCTGATTTGGACGGGATTCCCGGAAAGTCCTGGGAGGGCTGGGAATTTGTTTCCCCGCCCGAAACGATCCCTATCCATTCCAAAGTTGCCGCAGGAACCGGACTGTCCGCCACCCTGGGTGGTTGCGGATTGAACTCCGCCCGCACTTTCCGCGATAGTATGAATGAGTTCATCGCCTCAGGAATAGAAAGCGACATCGAAAACGAAGAGATGGCCGCAGGTCGCCTCAATCTTCGCTACTACTTTCGCCAGCAGCCGGTCATGCTGGCGGTGGTGCTGGTATTGGTCGTCATCGCATTTCTTTTCGTAACTGCTTTGTCGCATGCCTATCACGCACAGCGCGAAGCGCTCGGGGCCCGCTGGTCGAGCCGCGGCCTTGTCGATCTCAAGGCGAAGAATTTTCCCGCCGCGGTGACTGAGTTCCGCTCCGCGCTGCTCTATTCCCGCGATGACTACGACTATCAGCTCAATCTGGCGGAAGCGCTCCTCGGATTGAAGCGCGCAGGCGCAGGCTCTTCCTACGGCGAAGCATCCGCGTATCTGATCAATCTTTGGGACCGCGAGCCCGAAAACGGCCTGGTGAATCTCGAACTCGCCCGCATTACCGCACAACAAGGCGAGACCACCGAGGCCATCCGCTACTACCACGACGCCGTGAATGCGGTGTGGCCGGCCGACCAGGAGAATATGCGCCGCGACGCTCGCTTCGAGTTGATCGACCTGCTGCTTCGAGTCAACGAGAAGGCACAGGCCCAGGCCGAGCTGATCGCCCTTTCAGAAAATGCAGCCAGCGATCCGGCTCTCAGGGAGCGCATCGCGGCGCTCTTCGATCGCGCGCAGGACTACGATCATGCCTTGGCCGCCTACCGCCTCGCCCTCAGAAGCGATGAACACAACGAGTCTGCGCTGGCCGGCGCCGGACACGCTGCCTTCGAACTCGGACGCTATCCGCTCGCGCAGCACTACCTTCGCTCCGCGCTGGCTCTAGATCCCAACGACCAGGCGAGCGCCGAGCTTTTGAAAACTACGGAACTGGTGCTCAACACCGACCCGTTCCGGGAAGACATCTCGACCGCACAGCGCGACCGTCTCGCCGTCGAAGCTTTCACCACCGCCGGAGATCGCCTTCAGAGCTGCGCGGTTCCGAAAACCCAGGTCCCCGGCCCCGCAGGCCTCGAACCCGGCCTGAACGACGAGTGGGACTCGATCAAGTCTCGCGTTACCGAAGCCGGCTTGCGCAGAGATCCCGATCTTCTGAACGTCGTGATGGATCTTGTCTTCCGCATCGAGCGTCACACCAGCACGCTTTGCGGCGCGCCCACGGGGAAAGATCTGGCACTGCTGTTGATCGCGAAATCGCACGAGGGATCGAATTGAACTCGCCAGCCAATTCCGCCTCCGATGTCCTGGTCGTCAACGGCCAGCCCGAGCCTGAGCCCGAAATCGCAGTGCGCGGGCTCACCCGCACGATTCTCCGCGAAGAGCATTTCTTTCTCATTCTCTCCGTATTCATCGGAATTTCCTCCGGGCTCGCGGTGGTCTGCTTCCGCTTCGCTATCGATTGGGCGCGGCTGTATCTTCTCGGCACGGGAGCAGTGCTCTCGCCCATTCGCCTGATCCTAGCGCCCACGCTGGCCGGGCTCGTCATCGCATTTCTCGTGATTCATTTTTTCCCGGCCACGCGCGGCAGCGGCGTCAATCAAACCAAAGCCGCGCTCTACATATTCAACGGACACATTCCCTTCCGCACCGCCATCGGCAAATTCATCACCGCCGCGCTCGCCATCGGCTCCGGACACTCCCTGGGCCCGGAAGATCCATCGCTGCAAATCGGCGCCAGCCTCGCCTCGGCCCTCGGACGCAAGATGCGCCTCTCGCGCGATCGCATGCGCCTGATCGCTCCGGTCGGCGCCGCCGCAGGCCTCGCCGCCGCCTTCAATGCTCCCATCTCCGCCGTGCTCTTCGTCATTGAAGAAGTCATTGGACGCTGGACCGCCGGCATTCTCGGCTCGGTCGTCCTCTCTGCCGTTTCCAGCGTCGTGGTCATGCGCTGGTTTCTCGGGTCGGAATCGCTTTTTCGCATTCCTGCCGTCGAATTGAAGCGCCCCTCCGAACTTCTCGCCTATGCAATCCTCGGCGTCATCGGCGGACTCGCTTCCGTTGCCTTCTCCAGCGGAATCGTTGCGCTTCGCCCGCGCTGCAAAGCGCTGCCGCGCTGGACGCAGTACTTCCAGCCCGCCATCGCCGGACTTCTCATCGGCATCATCGCCGTGCTCGGCGCGCCGCAGGTCATGGGCGCAGGCTACGAATATATCGACCAGGCCATGCACGGCCAGTTCACCTGGGAGTTTCTCGCCATCCTCGCCGGACTGAAAATCATCGCCACGCTGCTCTCCTTCGTCAGCGGCACGCCCGGCGGCATGTTCGCGCCCACTCTCTTCATCGGAGCCATGCTCGGAGCCGCCGTCGGCGGCGTGCAGCACACGCTTCTCCCGCAACTCACCGGATCGCCCGCTACCTACGCGCTGGTCGGTATGGGCGTGCTCTTCGCCGGATTTCTTCGCGCCCCCATGACCTCGGTATTCATGGTGCTCGAAGTCAGCGGCAACTACTCGATCATCGTTCCCGTGCTGGTGGCCAACACTTTCGCCTATCTGATCTCCCGCGGGCTCCAGCCCATCGCCATCTTCGACGTGCTCACGCGCCAGGACGGCCTCGAACTTCCCTCCATGGAAGAGCAGCGCGAAGAGGACGTCCTCCAGGTCGAAGACGCCATGCACCCGCTCGAAGACCCGGTCCTTGATGGTGAAAAGACCGTCGAACAAGCATTGCGTGATGCCGAGCGCGCCAAGAGCGACCACCTGCTGGTAAAGCGCAGCCCCAGCGGCTGGAGCCTGGTTACCAAAGAAGAGTTGCGGACTCTGGCCGCGGATGGCAAACGGGACACCTCACTCGGTTCGCTCCTGCCGATCTTGTATGTGCCCTTCCTGCATCCGGACCATCCGCTGGAAACCGCCTTGCGCTATGTGGATCGCTACCCGCTGGTCCCGGTCATCAGCCGCGCCGACTTCCGCCAACTGGAAGGCGTCATCACTGAACGAGATGTCCTCGAACGCTACCGCGAATTCGGCGAGGGGTAAGCCATGGCGAGGGATAAGACATGTGGAAGGGCGCTTCAGCGCCGCGTCAGGCAGATTCGATCAGAGCTCGGCTTCAGCCGTTGTGGGGCGGACGCTCCTGTCCGCCGCAGCTGATCTTGTTAGCGGAACCCTTCACGATTTCTTCTTTTCCAGCTCCGCCCAGCGCGCGTAGAGCGCATCCAGCTTGTGTTGTGCATCTTCCATCTCGGCGTTAACTGCCAATAATTTCGGGCCATCGCTCGCGATCGCCGGATCTTCCATCTGTGCCTGCTTGGCGCGCAACAATTGTTCCGCCTCTTCGACACGGTGTTCGATGGTCGAATATTCGCGCGCTTCCAGGTACGACAATTTCGTCTTCGGCGGTGCAGACCCCGCCGCGCTCGTCCTTGATCCTGCTGACGGATTTTCTTTTCCATTCGCGATAGATTTTCGCTCTGCCTGCCACGCCTCCCACTGCGCGTAGTCGGCGAAGGGCTCCGCGCCACCCAGCCCATCAAGACCCAACACAATTGTCGACACGCGGTCCAGCATGTAGCGGTCGTGCGTGACGAGCACCAGCGATCCGCGAAACTCGAGCAGGCTTTCTTCCAGAATTTCCAGCGTCGGGATGTCGAGATCGTTCGTCGGCTCATCCAGCAGCAACACGTCCGCGGGTTGAAGCATGAGCTGAGCAATCAATACTCGTGCCCGCTCGCCGCCCGAAAGCCGCGACACCGGTTGGTTCAGCTGCTCGCCGGTAAAAAGAAATCGCGCCGCCCATGATGCGACATGAATCTGCCGATCTTGGTACACAACCGAATCGCCTTCGGGAGCCAGCACGCGCCGCAGCGTGGCCTCGGAATCCAGTTCCCGATTCTGATCGAAGTAAACGACCCGCAGCCAATCTGCCCGGCGAATATTTCCCCGAGTCGGCGCAAGCTCCCCGCGAAACAGTCGCAACAACGTGGTCTTGCCGCTTCCGTTCGGACCGACCAGTCCCACGCGCAGTCCTGCGGTCACAATGAAATTCAATTTGTCGAACAAAGTCCGTCCGGCAATGTCGTAACCGACACTTTCCAGTTCGATCAGGCGCTTCGTCTTCCGGTCGGTCGCGGAGAAATCAATCTGCGCCGTCGCCGTCCGCGTTCGCTGATTCAGGTCGGCGAGATCGCCCATCAACTCGCCTGCTTTGGCAATGCGGGCCTTCGACTTTCTCGTCCGCGCCTTGGCCCCGCGCCGCAGCCACTCGATCTCGTTGTGCACCAGGTTTTCCAGCGCTTCATGGCGCTTCGACTGCGCGTGCAGAAATTCTTCTTTCTTTTCCAGAAACGTCGTGTAGTTTCCGTCCACCCGCAAAATTCCATCCGGATAGACTTTGCTTAACTCCGCCATCCCAGTGGCGACATTCTCCAGAAAATAGCGGTCGTGGCTGACCACCACGCAGGCAAACCGCGCCGCGACCAGCAACTCTTCCAGCCACTCGATCCCCGCCAGGTCCAGATGGTTGGTCGGTTCGTCGAGCAGCAAAATGTCGGGAGCCTGCACCAGCGCTTCGGCAATCGCCAGCCGTTTTTTCCATCCACCGGAAAGGGAAGCGGCCGGCGCGTCAACTTCTTCAAACCCGGCGCGCCCCAACGTCTCCGCAAACCGCGCACCGCGCTCGCCGGACGCCACTCCCGCGCGCTCCAGCGCGTTCTCAATCACTCGCCGCACGGTCACGCCCTCGGCGAACGCGGACTCCTGTTCCACGTAGCTGACCTGCGCCCGCTTGCGCACCGCAATCTCGCCCTCATCGGCATCCTCGCCGCCGGCCAGAATGCGCAGCAGCGTAGACTTTCCCGACCCATTGGGCCCGATGAGCCCAATCCGGTCGCCCTCAGAAACGGTGAACGACACGTTCTGAAACAGCGGATTCGCCCCAAAGGCCTTGGAAATTTTCTGTACGTTGATAATCGGAGGCAACGGCGGTCAGTCCCCGGCAAAAAGAGTGGATACTTTGAGAGTATCAGGAAAGAGCATCAGGAAACGGATCGGCGAAAGCGACCGGGGATCAACTATGGGAAGCCGCTTGCTCCAATCTGTGAAATGATTGACACATGAAGAAACAAAATTCAGACCAGCAATTCCACGATCGCCGCCACCAGCAACGCAAGCGCGAGGAAGCCGCCAGAAAGCCTCCGCCAAAGCCAGCCGCCCCCGCGGACGCAACCGTCGATCCTGCCTCGAGCGAAGCGGCCAAGCCCGCGAAGACTTCCAAATAAGCCTGCGGAGCGATTGCCGGTCAACGTGAAAGGTGGGTACCCCCCTCCCCCCGATCTATTGGAATCATCGGTTTGGCGGGAAATTGGAAAATAATCCAATGGGCACAATC
>DASXDY010000049.1:0-9237 GCA_036490405.1 Candidatus Sulfotelmatobacter sp.
GGCAAATCAGCAGAGGAATTTTTGCGGATATTAGGGTAAAGTGCTCAAGCATTACAGTTCTTCGATGTCATCCTGAGCGAAGCGAAGGATCTGTGCAGTTGCGGTACTACCTGCAGAATGCATAGATCCTTCGCTTCGCTCAGGATGACAGAGCACGCTGTGGAGGGATGCTCTGAGCACACCGACTGCCCCCCGTCCTAGCGATTGGGACGTTCATACTCACCAGGATTCCGAACTCGTCCAGGGTCTCGGCCTGACCAGCGCGACCATGCTGGTGATGGGCTCGATGATCGGGTCGGGCATCTTCATTGTGTCGGCCGAGATCGGCCGCGAAGTCGGTTCGCCCGCGCTACTGATCGCAGCCTGGGCCGTGGCCGGGTTTATGACGATTGTGGGCGCCATTACGTATGGCGAGTTGGCGGCCATGATGCCGCGAGCCGGCGGGCAATATGTATATCTGCGCGAATCGCTCGGCCCGCTCTGGGGATTTCTTTACGGCTGGACCTTGTTTCTCGTCATTCAGACCGGGACCATCGCCGCCGTGGGCGTGGCCTGCGGCAAGTTTCTGGGTGTGTTCGTGCCCTCGATTTCCGCGTCCAACTGGATTTGGCACATCTGGAAAGTTCCTCCGATTCACGTCGGCCCCATGGTTCTGGGCAACATGGAGGTCGGCATCAACACGCAGAACCTGATAGCGATTCTGGTGGTGATTTTTCTATCGATCGTCAATATCTTCGGCGTGAAAACAGGGGCGGCGATCCAAAATATTTTCACGGTGGCTAAGGTTTCCGCCCTGCTGGGCCTGGCCGTATTTGGTTTCGCCTTCGGCCGCAAGGCTGAAGCTCTGGCGGCGAATTTCGGCAGCAACTTCTGGCACAACGCGGGGCTCGGCGCGCAGCACGATATCGGCGGCGGAGTTTTTATCGGCACTCTGACGGTTCTGGCCGTGGCGCAAGTGGGATCTCTGTTCTCCGCCGATGCGTGGAACAACGTGACGTTCACGGCCGGAGAAGTAAAAAATCCCAGCCGCAACCTGCCACTTTCACTTGCGCTCGGTACTGGCGTCGTTATCGCTCTTTACATCGCCTGCAACTTCATTTATCTAAGCGCACTGCCGCTGCAGGGCGTTGAAAACGGCGCGACGATTCTTGCCCGCGGCATCAGCCATGCCGCCGAAGACCGCGTCGGCACCGCGGTCATGACGCAGATGTTCGGCGCGCTGGGCGGATATCTCATGGCCGCGGCCATTATGATTTCCGGCTTCGGATGCGCCAACGGACTGATTCTCTCCGGCGCGCGCGTCTACTACGCCATGGCGAAAGATGGCCTGTTCTTCCGCAAAGTCGCGAAGCTGCATCCCACCTATAAGACGCCAGTTGTTTCACTGATGGTGCAGATGGTCTGGACCTGCGTTCTCTGCATCTCCGGCAGTTACGGGCAACTTCTCGACTACATCATCTTCGCGGTGCTGGTCTTCTACATTCTGACGATCGTTGGGCTGTTTGTGCTTCGCCGGACGCGGCCCGATGCTGTGCGTCCTTATAAAGCGGTTGGCTACCCGGTGCTGCCGATCATTTATATTGTGATGGCCTTATTCATCGATGTCGTACTATTGCGCTACAAGCCGCAGTTCACGTGGCCGGGATTGATCGTAGTGCTGCTCGGGATCCCGGTCTATTATGCGTGGTCGCGCAGCGCGAATCGGAAAATGAAAACGGCCTGACGCCGCGACGGCCAAGGAGAACCAAGGGGAATGACAAAACTTTTCGCTACCAAACCGCTGAACACTCTGATGGCCGAGGCACAGGAGACGGGCGAGCACAGCCTCAAACGCGCTCTTGGACCGATCAACCTGCTGACGCTTGGCATCGGGGCGGTGATCGGCGCCGGAATTTTTGTGATCACCGGGCAGGCAGCGGCGCAATTCGCCGGGCCGGCGATTCTATTCTCGTTCATCCTGGCTGGCATTGCGTGCGCATTCGCCGGACTGTGTTACGCCGAATTCGCTTCCATGATTCCGATCGCGGGCAGCGCCTATACCTATTCCTACGCCACGCTGGGGGAGCTGGTTGCCTGGATCATCGGATGGGACTTGATTCTCGAGTACGCCTTCGGGGCTGCCACCGTCGCCGTGGGCTGGAGCGGACACTTGCGGGCGTTCCTGAAGGACATTGGCATGGGCCTTCCACCAGTGCCACATTCTGACTTCATGATCTTCGGCCACCACGCCCATTTGAACTACGATTACATCGGCTTTCTGATTATTACCGCTATCACGGCGATCCTTGTGATCGGCATCAAAGAATCGGCGAACTTCACGACCGCAATCGTGATACTCAAAGTTGCGGTGGTATGTGTTTTTATCGCGCTTGCCAGCGCATTTCTCTTTAAACACAACTGGCAGCCGAACCACTGGCACCCGTTTATTCCGCCCAACACCGGCGAGAGCGGTCACTTCGGCTGGTCGGGAGTTTTGCGCGGCGCCGGAGTAGTTTTCTTCGCGTACATCGGCTTCGACGCCGTGTCGACGGCTGCGCAGGAGGCGAAGAATCCCAAGAGAGACATGCCTTTCGGGATTCTCGGGTCGCTGGTCATCTGCACGATTCTTTACATTCTGGTTTCTGGACTGCTCACTCGCCTGGTTCCATATACGGAGTTGAATGTTCCTGACCCGGTGGTGGTGGGAATCCGCGTGACCGGGCAACAGTGGGCGACATTCCTGGTGGAACTTGGAGCCATTGCAGGCCTGGCGACCGTGATGCTGGTGATGTTGCTGGGACAATCGCGCGTCTTCTACTCGATGTCGCGGGATGGCCTGTTATGGCCATGGGCCAGCAAGATTCATCCGCGGTTCCGGACTCCCTATCTCAGTTCGATCGTGGTGGGACTGTTCGTTGCCATACTGGCCACGCTTGTACCTCTCAATATTCTGGACGAAATGACCAGCGTGGGGACGCTGCTGGCGTTTGTGCTGGTCAGTGCGGGAGTCTGGGTCATGCGCAGAACACATCCGGAGTTGAATCGTCCGTTCAAAACCCCGCTGGTTCCGCTGGTGCCGATTCTTGCCATTCTGTTTTCCACGGTGCTGATCATCGGGTTGTCGCCGATGACGCAACTGCGGCTGGTGGTGTGGCTCGTGATCGGTCTGGGGATTTATTTCGGGTACGGCCGCAAGCACAGCAAAGTGCAGCACGCTATCTCGAAGGGGGCGGGCGCGGAGCCCGCGCGCTCGATGGCCGACTGATTCGAGGAGGAATCGAATGGCCCTCCGCATTTCGCGGAGGGCTGTTTTGTTTTATAGTCGGAATCAGTTGCGAATCATTCCGGGAATTAGACTCTCATGAAAATTGTTACCGCGGCCGAAATGCGCGACATCGACCGCGCTACCAGCGAGCGTTTCGGGGTGCCGTCGCTGACGTTAATGGAAAACGCCGGGACGGCGGTGGCGGCACATGTGCTTACTGGTTATCCGGGCGCGACGAGGATTATCGTTTTCTGCGGCAAGGGCAATAACGGTGGCGATGGACTCGTGGCGGCTCGCAAACTGCATGAGCAGGGCAAGAAAGTCGACGTGATTCTGCTGGCCGACTCGGCTGAACTGCATGGAGACGCTGCCGCGATGTATGCCCGGCTGCCATTCTCCGGGACCGTTGTTCAATCGAGCAGCGATCTCAAGAGCGTGCGGCAGCGTCTGGATACGGATTTGTGTGTCGACGCAATTCTCGGGACCGGATTCAAACCGCCGGTGAGCGGGCTCTACGCCGATGCGATACAGATGATGAACGCGAGTGGGGTGCCAGTCGTGGCGGTCGATATTCCTTCCGGTGCAGATGCGGATGCGATGTCCGCGTTAAACGGATCGCAGCAGGGAAGTGTTGCCCGCGCCGATTCGATGGTGACGTTTACCGCGCCACGGGCGGCGCATATCTTCGGCCAACTCACCTCCGGGCCCACGGTCGTAGCGAATATCGGTTCGCCCGCCGAGGCCGTCATCTCATCGCTGCAACTGAACGTGATCACGGCCCGCGACCTCGCGCCCCTGGTCGGCCCGCGGCCCGCCGATTCGAACAAAGGAAAGTACGGTCATGTGCTCGTGGTTGGGGGATCGCTGGGCAAAGCGGGAGCGGCGGCGATGGCGGGAATTTCCGCGCTGCGAACTGGTGCAGGCCTATCGACGGTGGCAACGCCGAAATCTGTTCTCGCGACGGTCGCGGGATTTCATCCGGAAGTGATGACTGAGCCTTTGCCCGAGAGCGGTGCCGGAACTATTTCCCTGAGTTCCGCCGAGCGCCTGGAAGATCTGTCGAAGGGGAAGACCGTGCTCGCGATCGGGCCGGGAATTTCGCGTTTTCCGGAAACGTCGGAGTTGGTGCGCAGCCTGGTTCGCAAAGGCGAACTGCCGATCGTGCTGGATGCCGATGGACTTAACGCGTTCGAAGGCCGCACTGCGGAGTTGAGCGGCAAGGAGCGGACGCTGGTAATCACGCCGCATCCCGGTGAAATGGCGCGCCTGGCGGGATGCTCGATCGCCGATGTTCAGAAAGACCGCCTCGCGACCGCCCGCACGTTTGCGCGATCGCATGATTTGATCGTCGTTCTCAAAGGGCATCGGACACTCGTCGTTCAGCCAGATGGTGAAGCGTGGGTCAACATGACGGGCAATCCAGGCATGTCGACCGGAGGTACTGGCGACATTCTGACCGGCATGGTTGCGGCGATGATCGCGCAGAATCCGAAGAATGTTTTTCTGGCGGTGTGCGCGGCAGTTCACCTGCATGGTCTGGCGGGCGATGTCATGCGCGAGAGTGTGGGGGAGCATTCGATGGTCGCGACGGATTTGCTGCAAGGATTACCAGAAGCGTTTCGGCGGACACAAAACGCATCAAACCAAAAATTCGTTCAACTTTGAAGCCTGAGCGCGCGCAGTCGAAGGACCGCTATGACGTGGACAACGCCTGTTGCTTTGCTGGAAGTTCTCAAGATGTATCGTAAGAATACCCACGATCCGAGAAAATCGTGGAAGCGGGCAGGGATCCTTCGGCTCCGCCGAGACTTCGCTTCGCGAAATCTCGGCTCCGCTCAGGATGACATTCTTTCTAGTGCACCAGTGTGATCGTTCTCTTCTCCGCGGCCGAGCGGCGCGCCGAATCCAGTATCTCAGTCACGATTACATTGGTGTCGAGCGACGACAGATGATCTTCCTTCGCGCCATCAAGTACCACCGCTCGCAGATACGAAAGCGAATTGTCGTAAGGCGCGTCGATGGGCTTGGTGGAAATCTGCCTTTCAGCGTCGTCGCTTGTGCGGCGCACTCGAAGATCATCACGCTTAAGGGTGATCGCGTATCCGCTTTGGCCGTAAACTTCCATGTCCTTGCGATCGATGGGCCAATTCCACGATGCCTGGATGATCGCCTGGGCGTGCGGATAGGTCAGAATGATCGTGGCTTCGTCGTCGACATGCTTATAAATCTCCGGCTTGATCTGTTGCGTGACTGCCGTCACGGTGAGCGGCCGCTGGCCGTCCATCAGCCAGGTCGCGAGGTCGGCACCGTAACAACCGAAGTCGAAGAGGGCACCGCCGCCATTCAGTTTCGGATCGACCAGCCAGTTCAAAAATTCCGGCTGCACATTGATTTCTTTCGGGCCCTTATGCCCGTCATGTACGACGATCTTGCGGATGTCGCCAATCGTTCCATCGTGAGTCAGCGTGTAGGCCGCATGATTGCTGCGATACCACGAGGTTTCGTAGTTCACCAGCACGTGAATTTTGCCCGCGTGTGCTGCCTGCACGATGGCCATGGCATCATCGGCGCTCACCGCCAGCGGCTTTTCCATCATGACGTGGACGCCATGCTTCGCGCAGATTTCCACCACGCGGCGGTGGTCGAATGTATTCGTATAGACGAGGACGGCTTGCGGACGCTTGTTCGTCAGCATCTCTTCCAGATCGGTGAAGAGGAGTGCCTTGTCGAAGGCATATTTCGCAGCTGCGTCTTTCAACAGCTGCGGATCCGGCTCGGCGATTCCGACAATATCGATTTCAGGGCTGTGCCGCCACTGGTCGAGGAATCCGTAGACGTGGCCGTGCACGAGGCCGACGATGCCGACTTTGAGCGGAGAATGCGTTGAGGCTTGGCTGAACGACAGGCTGGTTACACAAATGGCCAGCCCAACGAGAATCATGTTTCTGAACATGGCGTCTCCGGCGAGCGCCACCAAGATAACAAATCGACTTCGCGGGCAGATACAAATTCCGCGTGCGGCTGTGAACATTGTCCGAAGGGACATTAATTAGAAAGTAAATAGTCGTCTAAGTGCCTCGTAATGCGGATTATAAACGCGCCCAATTGCCGCTTTCAGCGCGGGAATCCGGACGAGGGGCTTCGGTAACCTATTACGCAATACCACCATCGTGCCATAGTGCAGTTGCATATGACCCACTTCCCCCAACCACATCCCTCGCGGCGCGCGGCCCGGGTCCAGCTTGGAGATTCGGTCCTGGCTGCGATTCGCCTCGAAGATGGCCGCCGCACCAAAGCCAAACTCCAAACGATCTCCGTGACCGGAGGCCTGTTGCGCATGCCGCAGTCCCTGTCGGAAGGGGATTTCGTAGAAGTTGCCTTCCAGACGCAGGCCGGGCCAGTGCACGGAATGGCTGAAGTCCTCAGCCCCATGCGCAGCCTGCAAGACAGCGTTCTGCAACCGTTCCGCTTCGTGGCCATTGAGGATGACGACCATCGCCGCCTGCGCACGTCGCTCGATCATGTGGCCGAGCGCAGCACGCTGGGTATTAAGGCGAGCGCGTTCTCGACGTATTGAGTTACGCATCGGTCGACGACTAAGTCGAGCTGCGCTCGACGGACAGCCGAGGGCGCCTGTCCCCCACATATTGCTCGTTTGGCTCTCGCTATACTGTTCGGGTGAACGAACCGCTGCGCGAGATCACGACGCACTCTGCCGACGAAACCATCGCCTTCGGCCGCGAGCTCGCCGAGCTTCTCATTCCGCCGAAAGTCGTGCTGCTGCGCGGAGATCTCGGCGCAGGGAAGACCACGCTGGTCAAGGGAATCGCGGCAGCGTTCGACGCCGCATCCGAGGAAGATGTCACCAGTCCCACTTTTACTTTGATCCACGAATACCGCGGGCCGAGCGTGGCTCTCTTTCACATTGACCTCTACCGCATTGACACGCAACGCGAACTCGACACGCTCGCTTTGGACGATCTCCGGTCGGAGAACAGCATCCTGCTGATCGAGTGGGGCGAAAAATTCTCCAGGTTCGTTCGCGAGCGAGATGTGGAAATTGCAATCGAGCGCGAAGGTGAAAACAGCCGGCGTCTAAGAATTACCGGCTGACCGTCCCCAAAGAAAGCCGAGCTTCGCTCGACGGACAGCCGAGGGCGGCTGTCCCCACACGAGAATGGTCGCTATTGGCCTCCGCTTTTCCCTTTCGCGAACCACTGCTCGAACCATTCCAGCGTGCGGACGTCATAGTCGCGAGAATCGGCCGGCTTGATGAACATGTGCCCTTCGTGCGGATACACAACAAGCTGATTCGACACTTTCATCGTCTCCAGCGCGTGCGACCATTCGACCGACTGCTCCATCGGGACTTCGCCGTCGCTGTCGCCTACCAAAATTAGCGTCGGTGTCTTCACGTTCTTGACGAAGTGCATCGGGTCGCTCTTCGCATAAACCGCCGGATCGTCGTAAATCGACGCGCCGAAGAAGGGAATCATCCACGCATCAATATCGTTGACTCCGTAGTAGCTCAGCCAGTCGGAAAGACCTGCGCCCGCGACTGCCGCGGCGAAGCGATGCGTCTGCGTTTCGGCCCACATGGTCATGTATCCGCCGTAGCTGTGGCCGCGAATGCCGAGACGCTTCAGGTCGATCGGATACTCTTTCGCGATGGCATCGATTGCCGCCATGATGTCGCGATAGTCGCCGCCGCCGAAGTCTTTCACGTTACCCTGCGTGAACTTCTCGCCCTGTCCGTAGCTGCCGCGGGGGTTCGGGCACAAGGAAAAATATCCCATAGCCGATTGCGCGCCCATGGTTCGCGGATCAAAATGTGCCCCGCATGCTCCCGAGGGCCCTCCGTGAACGTTGATCACCAGCGGATATTTCCTCTTCGCGTCATAGTCTTTGGGCAGCATCAGCCAGCCTTGCAGGCGCGTGTTTCCATTCATCCAGTGGAAACTACGCATCTCGCCCCACGCCGGCTTCACGCCGCTGTTGGCGTTGCTCATCTGCTTCCACTGGCCGATCGCTCCGGCCCAGACTTCCGGTGGCGTGCTGCCCGATTGACGCACGATTGCGGTCACGCTCCCATCGCGCGAAAACGATGCGCTTGGCGAAGCCTGCGTACCTAGGAATTCGTCGTCCTCCCAGCCTGGTTTCACGGCGCCGGTTGCGATGTTCACGGTTGCGAATCCGGATTTTCCGTCGACATATTGCGCGAACAAAATCGTTTCGTTATTCGCCCACTTCAGAGACGAAGGGGAACTCGCGATTTCGGGCGTAATGTTCTTGGTAGCTCCCGGGCCCAGTGGGCGAATGTAGATGTCTCCTCCGGTCACGCCTTCATCACTCATCAGCCCTTCAATGAACGCGATATTTTTTCCGTCGGGCGAAACTCGCGGCTCCGCAATCTGCAATTTCGGCACGTAGATTTCGTGCATGGCTCCCGAATCGACCGGGATGTGATAGAGGTGCGCCACATACCACTGCGCGTCTCCGGAGCCTTTCGCCGCGCTCGCAATCCAGCCGGAGCCATCGGGCATCCAGTCGTATTCGTAAACGTACGTATCGGGGGGGGTGAGTTGCGTGAGCGAATTCGAAGCAAGGTCAAGTGTGGCCAGCCGCTGCTCGTAGATTTTTGAGCCGACCACCCCGGCAAGCGGAGTCATCGGCTGAAGCGGCCCAGCGATACGGGGGATGTCTTCGATGAAAAGAACGGCCAGCTTCGAGCCGTCGGGCGAGAACGTCGGCGAGTCGGCGAATCCCTTGAGGTCAGCGCGCTTGGTCAGGTTGCTTCCGCCGGAGGACGCAGTCCACAATTGCGCCGCGGGAGCGTCACCCGGCAGGTCTGCAAGAAACGTAAGCTGTTTCGAATCGGCCGACCATGCAACGCTGCGGAGTTCGAGGTTGCCCTCGACCGTGATCGAGTGCGAAGAGTTGTCGGGCAGCGAGGCAACGGTGAGTGCGCCATCGACGATGTAGGCGACGTGCGT
>DASXDY010000093.1:0-10519 GCA_036490405.1 Candidatus Sulfotelmatobacter sp.
TCCGGCGGGATCGTATTACACCGTTGTGTATCAGCTTGGGCCGGGCGAAGTGAAGACCGAGTACTGGGTGGTGCCGACTACTTCTCCGGCGAATCTGGCTACGGTGCGGACTACGCCGGGATCAGGCATCGCCTCGCAGCCGGTTTCGATGCAGTATGTGAATGCGCAACTGGCGACCAAGGCGAACGACAACGCTGTGGTGCATCTCAATGGGACCGAGACGATTACTGGCGCGAAAACTTTTGACAGCGCGCCCACGGTTCCCGATCCGACTGCGAGCGGACAGGTCGCGAACAAGGATTATGTCGACACGAGCGTGGCGAATGTGGGAGGGGGGAATTTTCTTCCCACGGCTGGCGGGACTATGACAGGGCCGATTGTTCTGCCGGGGAATCCTTCAGCCCCTTTGCAGGCTGCTACGAAGGGCTACGTTGATTCCGGCATCGCCAGTAAGGCGGACCTGGTTGCGGGGACGGTTCCGGCCGGCGAAGTGGGAACTGGCTCCGCTTCGGTAGGCGCTTGCCTCGTGGGAAATGGAACGACTGCGGCTACCTGGGGAGTTTGCGGAGGAAGCAGCGGGACGGGGAATGTTTCGACCACTCCAGGGGCGAGCCAGAATGTAATCCAGCCGGCGGGGACGGTTTTTTCCACGAATAATCTGGCGAATGCGCGGTATGTGACTGCGAGCTGGAACTGGGGACAGACGCCGAGCGACAGCCTGAGTGCGGCGGGGAGTAACACGATTCATTTGAGTCCGTGTCCGCTGGGAATTGATACGTCGAACAATACGAATGCGCAGTATGCGGTTTATGTCTCGGGGACTGGGACGGCCGAGGCCGCGCCGGTGACTGGCGGCACGTGTACACCGGGAACTTCGAGCGGAACGATTGCCGTGACTACTGCCTTTACGCATTCGGCTGGATATACGGTGGGATCGGCGAGCACGGGACTCCAGGAGGCGATCAACGATGCGGGCTCGCAACATGCGCAGATCTTTTTGTTGCCAGCAGCGGGAGCGACGCCGAATTACAACGTTTACTCGACGGTGTTTGTGAACAGCAAGAAGACTTTGCTCAGTGGATATGGAGCGATGGTGCAATGCTTCACGCGAACGGCTTGCGTGATCGACGGGAATTATCTGGGCACGTCGGGGTCTTACAACACAATTTCGGGGATCGAGTTTGTTCCGGGGCTGAATGTTGATGGCGTCCAGATTTCTTCGGTGACGGCGAGCGCGGGGACGTATACGGTCACGACGGCGACGAACCATCCGTTTGTCACGGGTGATTACGTCATCATGTTTTATTCGAATGCGAGCTTGACGCAGGAAGGGCGATTCAAGGTCACGGTCACCGCGGCGAACCAGTTTACCTACAACGTGGGGAGTGTGACGTATAGCGCCGCGCCTTCTTACGGATGGGCGGCAATTGAGAATACGGCGATCGAGGACATCGCAGACCATGTGACGATGCGCGACATCAAGTTTGGTTTTGGGGGCGGAAATTTATTTCATTGGGGAATCGTGATCGGGAACGACCAGTCGTTCAAGCTGGATGGAATGACGAATGAGGGGAACGGCGGAGTGATCCGGTGCACGGCGAATTTCTGCGGAGCGCTGGTGTATGCGCGCGGGGACCAGGGAGCGGCACCGGTGGTGAATATCGATCACCTGGAAGTCCGCGCCCACGATTTTGGATGGGGCATCTCGAACGACCAGAATCTGATTGGGCGATTCAGTTCGGAGGCGATCACGCTGCCGCGGCTGACGCGATCGCAAACATATTTCCTGCGGCTGTACGACAATTCATCCCCGCCGCGATATTCGCGATATTCTTCGGCGCTGCACATTGACGTTCCGCTGGGGACCTTCCTATGAGCGAGGGTGATGAATTGATCCGGACGCGTGCGGCGGGCGGCCTGAAGCCGGCGCGGTCGGTTCCGTATACGTCGAAGGATTTTCAACTTGAGGTGCTGGGGCAACTGGCTGAAGTGCAGGAACTGACTGAGAGCCTACGGGAAGCGCTGCAGCTGGAAGTCAAACGCAGCCGGGAGCAAAACAAGCTGCTGCGGTTCGATGGGCGGACGCTGGTGGCGATTGGGGCGATCGCGTTGTCGCTTACGGAGTATGTGCTGCAGGATGCGAGGAACTCGTCGCGGCGGGACGCGGACGTCGAGACCCTGAAGTCGCGGGTGCTTCAACTGGAGGAAGTAGCGGAGGCGAATACCGAGAAGCGAGTGCGGCTGGAAGTGCAGATGGGAGAGATGCGAGAGGTACCAGCGGAGATGAAGAAAACCGGGAAATCCGGGCGAACGAGATAAGCGTTAAGGAGGAAAAGATATGAGTGCGAGCACGACCATTGTTACAAATTTGAAGAATGCGACCGCGCCCACGGCGAATAGCATGAGCGAGGCCAATACAGCCGGCAGAGATGCGAACGGCATGTTGGCTTTGACACTTACGAAAGCGCTGGAGTTGAAGACTTGCCTGACACTGCTGGCGGCGGTGACGGATGCGGGAGACCCGAATCTGGCGACGTTCACTAACATTCTGGCGAGTCTGGTGTAGCACAAAGGCTGGCGAGCTTCGCTCGAGGGACAGCCGGGGCGGCTGTCCCTACATGGACATTTTGGAGGGATTGTGAATTTCTTGAATCAGCTGTTGCGGGGGATTTCTTTTGTGCCGGCTTTGGTGGCGGGGATCGAATCGATTTTTGCCAGCAAGTCCGGCGTGGAGAAGAAGGATGCGGCGATGACGTTCCTGGAGAATGCGCTGTCGATGACAGATGCGATTGCGGCGCGGGAGATCGTGTCGCCGGAGCAATTCAAGAATGGCATTTCGCAGATTGTGGACGGAGTCGTGCAGTGCATGAATGCTTCGGCATGGGCGAAGAAGAGCGGACCAGTAGCTGGTCCTTCGATAGTCGGTCAGTAGTCAATATCCCCACTTCTCGCGCAAAGGGCGCGCGAGAAATGGGGCACCCTGTGTTTTTCTTCGTTCAGCCGACTTCTTCGGTCCAGGTTTCGAGGTTCTTTTTCACCTGGGCCATGAACTGGTCGGCTACTGCGCCATCGATTAAGCGGTGGTCGTAGCCTAGCGTCAGGTGGACCACGCTGCGGATGGCGATGGAGTCATTGCCGTCTTTGTCGGTGACGACCATGGGCTGCTTCATGATTCCGCCGACGCCCATGATGGCTGAGTTGGGCTGGTTGATGATGGGCAGGCCGAAAACGGCTCCGAATTGGCCGGGGTTGGTGATGGTGAAGGTCGAGCCTTCGACGTCATCCGGCTTCAGCTTCTTGTTGCGGGCACGCTCGCCTAAGTCCGTGATGCCGCGCTGGAGACCGAGGAAGTTCAGGTCTCCGGCATTCTTAAGAACGGGAACAATCAATCCCCAGTCGAGGGCGACGGCGATTCCGACGTTGATGTTGCGGTGATAGCGAATGTTTTCGCCTTCGATCGAGGCGTTGATGATCGGCCACTGCTGGACGGCCATGACGGCGGCGCGGACGAAGAAGGGCATCATGGTGAGGCGGACACCGTGGCGCTGTTCGAATCCGTTTTTTTGCTTGTTGCGAAGGTTGATGATGCGGGTGAAGTCGACCTCGTACATGCAGTGGACGTGAGCGCTGGTGCGGCGCGACTCGATCATGTGCTTGGCGATGATCGAACGCATGCGGCTCATGGGAACAAGATCGCCCGGAATTGGCGCGGGAGCCGCGGGCGACGGTGCGGACGCGGCGGCTTCGGGCCGGGCGGGCGCTTGCGGCGCGGCGGGAGCCGGTTGCGAAGATCCCTGGCCCTCGATGAATTGCATGATGTCTTGCTTGGTGATGCGGCCGCCGAGTCCGGTGCCGGAGATTTGCGAAAGCTGGACGCCGTGCTCGCGGGCGATCTTGCGGACCAACGGGGAAGAGCGGGCTTCTTCGGATTCCTCCTGGTGAGCGGCTGGCGCCGGCGGCGGTGGCGGAGCCGGAGTTGCTTTCTCTTCTTCCTTTGGCGGCTCAAGTTTGGCCGCGGCGGCTGGCGCTGGTTTTGCTGGGGCTGGCGGCTTGGCGGCGGCTTCGCCGTCTGCGGCAATGGTGCCTACGATTGTGTTCACGCCTACCGTCGCGCCTTCGGCGACTTTGATTTCCTGAAGAACTCCCGAGGCAGGGGCGGGAATTTCGGCGTCGACCTTATCAGTCGAGATCTCGAAGAGAGGTTCGTCGCGCTGGACTTTGTCTCCGGGCTTTTTCAGCCACTTGGTGATGGTGCCTTCGACGATGGATTCGCCCATCTGGGGCATGATGATGTCAGTTGGCATGAGTTCCTTCCAATGAGGCCCACGGTTTGGAAAATGGGCTTGTGGGCAAATAAATATTATAGCGGGTGCAAGCGAAGGCTAGCGACGGGCTAAAAGACCGAAAGGTTCGCGAAGTCAAGTCGCCGCGAAAGCGACGCCCTTCCATGGAACCAAAATCTCAGGGGATAAAGCCGGAACCTTCATTCGTCTGCTACGAGACGCCTGAAGGCGTCGCCTGATACGAACCTTTTTCACAAACGAGCCTCGTCGTCACATGCGAGCCCTTGCTCGCAGGCTTGTCGAGCTGCGCTCGACGGACAGCCGAGGGCGGCCGTCCCTACCTGAACATCGTCCCGTCGATCAGTGGTGATCGTGTTTTTCTTCTTTCTTCTCGTCTTTTTTGTCGTCGTCTTTCTTTTCATCCGCGGCCGTGGGCGCGATGCCGTAACTTGTTTTCCAGTAGTCCTGGACGGCGGGGGGGAGCTTGTCCATGTGGGAGAGGAACATGGTGACCTTCCACATGTCCTGGTCGGTGAGAGATTTGTCCCAGGCGGGCATGCCGGTGTAACGGATGCCGGTGCGGACCGTGTAGTAGATGCGCCATTCAGGATCGTCGGGCGGATCGGAGACGAGGTTGGGCGGCGGAGGATAGAAAGAATTGGCGAGGGTGGAAGGTTTGCGGTCGAGGGTGCCGTGGCAGAGGGCGCAGTTCATGGTGTAGAGCTTCATGCCGTCTTCGAGGTTGGCGTCGGTGGGCGTAAGAGGATTGGTTACTCGCGGAGCGTGACGGTCGGCTGAAGCGTCAACGGCACTCATGGCGAGATGAGCTTCCAAATGCGGCGGCGCGACGTTCGCCGTCGTCGGAACGAAACCAAGCATGGCAACGCCGAGTCCAGCGAGGACGAGGATGATCAGCATGATGACGGCACCGAGAACGATTTTGCCCATGAGGCCTCCGGGGATATTGTGGCAGATGGATGAGGAGCGCGCCAGTTGTGGTTGCCGACGATGACCTTAGGCACACGATCTGAGACCACGCCTCAGCCACCGATAGAGTTCTGAACTCGAGATTGGTTACGGATTCGCGGTACCTGACGATAGAGAGGTGGAGCGATGTCCGCTTTCTCCCGGCTGAACGCAGGGTCCCTCGACTACGCAAAACATCTTCGCCTCGCGAATCGTTTTGCTTCGCTCGGGATGACAGTTTGGTTTGGCTGCAAGTTGGGCGGCGAACGAATGCGTCCGCCACTTCTCGAGCTAATACGCCTTCAGGCGGCGGGCTTCGCGGACGATGTCTTCTAGCTTTGGCAGGTAGTGATCCTCCTGCGGAGGAGAGAACGGGATGGCGCTGTCCAGGCCGGCGATGCGGACGATGGGGCCGTCGAGATCGTCGAAGGCTTCTTCGTTGATGATGGCGGCGATTTCGCCGGCGAGGCCTCCGGTGCGGGAGTGCTCGTGGAGGATGATGACCTTGTTCGTCTTCTTTACGGTGCGCGCGATCGCTTCGCGATCTATCGGGACTAGCGAGCGCAGGTCCAGGATTTCTATTTCTATATTTTCTTTCGCGAGAATGTCAGCGGCTTCTAGCGCGGAGTGGACCATGGCGGCGTAGGTTATTACGCTGAGGTCGCGTCCTTCGCGGACGATGTTGGCTTTTCCGATGGGAACGACGTAGTCATCCGCGGGGACTTCGCCTTTGATGCGACGGTAGAGATATTTGTGCTCGAAGAAAATGCACGGATTGTTGTCGCGGATGGCGGCTTTGATCAGGCCTTTCGCGTCGTAGGGAGTGGCAGGGCAGATGACTTTGAGGCCGGGATTGTGGACGAACCACATCTCGGGATTCTGCGAGTGGAAGGGGCCGCCGTGGACGTATCCGCCGCTGGGACCGCGGAGGACGAGCGGGGCGGGTGCGCCCCAGAGGTAGTGCGTTTTCGCGACCATGTTGCTGATCTGGTTCATGGCGCACGGGATGAAATCCATGAACTGAAATTCGGCGACCGGGCGCATGCCAGTGAGCGAGGCTCCGAAAGCCGCGCCGACGATGGCGGATTCGGCGATGGGCGTGTCGATGACGCGCTCTGCGCCGAAGCGGTCGATGAATCCGTCGGTGACTTTGAATGCGCCTCCGTAAATGCCGATGTCTTCGCCGAGGCAGAAGACGGTCGGGTCGCGGTCCATTTCTTCCCAGATTCCCTGGCGGATGGCTTCGAGGTAGGTGAGTTGGGGCATAGGTTTTGTTGACACTATCGTATAGAAAGTTGGCTAGCTTTCATCTCGCGCCGGCACAACGCAAGGTCCCTCGACTTCGCAAAACCTCTTCGCTTCGCTCATCGTTTTGCTTCGCTCGGGATGACAATGCGGTTACGCTTGATCAATGCCAAAATTGCAGCCAACAAAATCTGTCATCCCGAGCGGAGTGATGTCACTCGCGCAGCGAGTAGAAATCACGCAGTCGAGAGACCCTGCGTTTCTGCCGGGTACCAGTCAACTGTCAAGTCCTGCCAGCGCGGATTCTTCTGCGCAATCAGCCACAGCTTTTTCTCTCGGCGCCAGCGCTTGAGTTGCTTCTCGCGATCAATGGCATTCGCCACGTCATCGAAGCTCTCCCAGTATACGAGACGGGTGCAGTTGTAATCGTCAGTGAAGCCTTCGCGGATGTGGTTCTTATGCTGCCATACTCGCTTGCGCAGATTGCTGGTCATGCCGATGTAGAGGGCTCGGCGGGAGGCGCTTTGCATGATGTAGACGTAGTAAATATATTCGTCGCGCATTTTGCTTCGCTCCCGGCAGAAACGCAAGGTCCCTCGACTGCGCAAAACGTATCCGCTGCGCGGATCGTTTTGCTTCGCTCGGGATGACAATGCGGTGGGAGCATTGCACAACTGCGGGATGGCTGTATGTGACGCATATCACATAGATTTCCACAGGCTGGGATTACTTTAGATGTACGGCGGCTTCCGTCGCTTTGTAGCCGCCTGCGCCCTTCTTCACTCTGGGCATGCCGTATTTTGGCTTGATTTCGTGGCAGCCGTCTTCGCAGTAGACGCCGCCTTCGGCGGATTCGGGCGTCGGCATCGGGCTGTTTACGGCGATCTCGCGTTCGGCTTCGATGATCTTTTCTATTTCTGAAATCAGATCAGAGTTTTCTTTCGCGCTCAACCATCTTTTTTCTTTCACCAGATAATTTTCAAAGCGCGCGATGGGGTCGCGCTTTTTCCAGAAGTCGAACATTGGTTTCGGCACGTACGCGGCGGCGTCGTGGATGGCGTGGCCTTTCATGCGCATCATTTTTGCTTCGATCATAGTGGGACCTTCGCCGCGATGGGCGCGGTCTACGGCTTCGTGGGCGGCGTCGTAGACCTGGCAGGCGTCGGTGCCGTCTACGATCACGGCCGGGATGCCGTATCCGATGGCGCGTTCGGCCAGGTCTTGGCAGCGATATTGCATTTCGCTTGGCGTGGAATAGGCCCAGAGATTCGATTCGACGACCAGCACGAGGCCTAGGTTCTGCACGGCGGCGAAGTTGATGCCTTCGTAGGTGACGCCGGTGGACTGGCCTCCGTCGCCGATCCATGTCATGGCGGCGATGTTGCGTCCTTGCAGGCGCGCACCGAGCCCTACGCCTGAGAGTACAGGGATCAGATCGCCTAGCATAGAGATCGGCGAGACCATGTTGCGCTTTTCGATGTCGCCGAAGTGACTGGTGCCGTCGCGGCCTTTGGTGGGCGAGTCGGCTTTGGCCATGTACTGCATCATGGTGTCGCGGGCGGCGAATCCGCGGACGAGAAGTGCGCCCTGGTTGCGGATCATAGGGGCGAACCAGTCGTCTTTGTCGAGCGCGTAAGACGAGGCGCAGGAGCAGGCTTCCTGGCCGAGTCCGAAGTAGACTCCGCCGACGACTTTGCCCTGCTTGTAGAGATTTTCGAGCGCGACTTCCATTTTGCGGTTGAGCAGCATGAAGCGGTAGATCTCGATTGCTTCCTGCCTGGTCAGATATTTCGAGTCGCGGATGGGCGGGACGGGAGTGTTGAGATTGCCTTCGATTTCGTAGCGGACGTGCTCGGTGCCATCTTTGTCTTTTTCGGTGGCCTGGTGGACGGTGAAGTTGGGGTGCTCGAGGCGGAGGTCGGGGATGGAGTAGGTGCGGAGGTAGTGGTCGGGAGAGCCTGTCGAGCTTCGCTCGACCGAACGGCCGAGGGCGGCCGTTCCCACCTGGTTCTTGCTGCGGGAGGCCGTTCCCACCTGGTTCCTGACGGACTTTGCGCCGTTGCGCGGCCGGTTGCCGTTGGTACTGGGCTTGCCATTCGATTTCTTCTTTTTGATTGCCATATGCGAAGCGTTAGCTGACTCTTGATGGTATCGCGGGTGGGGAGTGCACGGCTAGCGGGCTTCGCTCGAAGGCCGAATTCCAGTTGGGAAGGTTCTTATGAAAGCTGCTGTGTTGCATCAGGCCGGAGCGTCCCCGCGTTTTGAGGCATTCGAAGATCCGGTGCCAGGCGATGGCGAGGTGTTGGTCAAAGTGAGCGCCGCTTCGCTCAAGCCGATTGACCGATTGATGGCGAGCGGAACGCACTACGCCAGTTTTCGCGAGTTTCCCGTGGTGTGCGGATTGGATGGAGTAGGGACGCTCGAAGACGGCAAGCGGGTTTTCTTCGGAGGACCGCGGAAGCCGTTTGGCGCGATGGCGGAGCGGACGGTGGTTCCGCAGATGCTGTGCTTTCCAGTGCCGGAAGGTCTGGACGATGCGACGGCAGCGGCGCTGCCGAATCCCGCGGGATCGTCGTGGCTGCCGCTAAAGTGGCGGACGCCGCTGCGTGCGGGAGAAACTGTGCTGGTGATGGGCGCGACTGGCGTCGCCGGAAAATTGGCGGTGCAGATTGCGAAGCTGTTGGGAGCGGGACGCGTGATCGGGGCGGGACGGAATCCTGAGGCACTTGAATCGTTGAAGGCTTTGGGAGCGGACGTGACGGTGAAGATCGACGACCCGGGGCAGGATCTGGTTCAGGCTTTCGCTGCGGCAATCAAAGACGGGGTGGATGTCGTCCTCGATTATTTGTGGGGCAAGCCGACCGAGGCGCTGATCGCTGCGCTGACCGGGCATGACTTCCTGGCTCAACCTCGAATCACACGGCTGGTTGAAATCGGGGAGAGCGCTGGGCCGACAGTGTCACTTCCCGGCGCCGCACTGCGGAGTTCCGGGCTGGAGATTTATGGCGCCGGCGGCGGCAGCGTGCCCTGGAAGGCGATTTTGGAAGCGGTCCCGCAGATTCTGGCGCATGGTGCGCGTGGCGAATTGAAGGTAGAGACGAAGCGGGTTGCGTTGTCGGAAGTTGAATCGGTTTGGGGCAAGAAAGCGGATGACGGGCGCGTGGTATTCGTGCCCTAGGTGCTCCGCAAGCAGCGGCTTTATTTTGAGCCCGCGCGATTTGCCACTTTGTAATGCAACTGAACGACGCCGTCGGGAAATTTTTTGCTCGACAGAAGTTGCAGCGGGATATCGCGATGGCGTGGCGCGATCAGAGGGATGCCTTTGCCGATAAAGACGGGGATCACCTTGATGTTGAACTCGTCGATTTCCCCGGCGTCGAGAAATGAGGCGATCAGTTCTCCGCCGCCCATCATCCAGATGTGCTTGCCGGGCTTGGCGCGCAGCTTTTTCGCGAAGGTCTTCAGCGGTTCCGAGACGAACTTCACTTCGGGTGGGTGCTTCTTCGGAGGCTTGCGCGAGAAGATGTAGTTGGCCACGTTCTTGTCGAAGATCGGCTGCTGGCTGCCGCTCTTCTTCTGATAGGCAACTGCCCAGTCGTAGGTTTTGCGTCCCCACAAGATTGTGTCGATCGTGGCGTAGAACTTCATCATGCCGTAATCGAGGCGGGCGCGGCTGTTGAGCCACTCGATATCGCCGTTGTGGCGGCCGATGTAGCCGTCGGCGCTGGTGGCGATCTCGACGATGATCTTGCGCGGCGATTTCATAGTGTGGGCGCTTTGAGTTAGGCGCTCGCGATGTCGTCTTTGCCGTGAATCTGGCGCAGTTCGCTTGGCACCTGCATCGGAACGCCTACGGCGCGGCCGAGGAGAGCGTCGAGGGTGTTGACCCAGAGGACCTGAGATTGGAATACGACGCCGAAGTTGCGGGAGATGGATTCCGCTACTGAGTTGAGCTCGAGCGGCTTGTTCAGCTGTTGTTGCATTGAGGTCACGGGCTTTGATGTGATGCCGCAGGGGATGATCAG
>DASXDY010000006.1:0-96182 GCA_036490405.1 Candidatus Sulfotelmatobacter sp.
CACGGCATGCAGAAGAAGCTGGCGATGGCCGCGGCGGTGATTCATGGACCCAAAGTGCTTTTTCTGGACGAACCGTTCGAGGGCGTGGATGCGATTGCTGCCGGAACACTGAAGGCGATGCTGCAAGGCATGATCGCGCGCGGGGCGACGATTTTTTTGACTTCGCACGTGCTGGAGATTGTCGAGCGGCTTTGCAGCCACGTCGCGATTATCCATCAGGGACGCCTTGTCGCCCAGGGATCACTCGAAGAACTGCGCGCTGGAGTTCAAGCGCAGACCCATACGGAATCCGGCAATGGCGCGGGCCCGTCCGCGGAAAAACTCACGCTCGAAGAAATGTTCCTGCGCATCGTCGGCGGGAACCGGCAGACCGAGGAGTTGTCGTGGCTGGGATGAATCTTCTGGACCGTTCCCAACTCGCGGCCATCGCTGAACTCCGCTGGCGGACGTTTGTGAACGGACTGCGCAGCAGGCGCGGCAAGCTGGAACTGGCGTCGCGGGTCATCGTCACCAGCGGTTTTGCGATCGGCGGACTGGCCGGCTTCTGCGGCGCGGTCGCCGCCGGCTGGTATCTCACCTCCAACGGACAGCTGAACTATCTCGCGCTCCCGTTGTGGCTGATTTTTTTCTTCTGGCAGGCCTTCCCGGTGATGGCGACGGCATTCACCAACAATCCGGATTCTTCGGACCTGCTTCGCTTTCCCTTAATGTACCGCTCCTTTTTCCTGATCCGGCTGGCTTATGGCTATCTCGATCCGGCGAGCGCATTAGGGACGGTATTTACGATCGGACTTCTGCTGGGGATCAGCGCCGCCCGTCCGTTGCTGGCTGCGTGGACATTGATCGTGCTGCTTACGTTCATCCTGTTCAACCTGCTGTTCATGCAAATGATTTTTGCCTGGCTGGAGCGCTGGCTGGCGCAGCGCCGGACACGCGAAATTCTCGGGGTTGTATTTATTCTGGCGACGCTGAGCTTTCAGCTGATTGGGCCGGCCATGCAGCACATGGGGAAGCATGCGCACCCGTATTTGAACCGCGAATTTGTGGTCGCGGCGCAGGTGCAGGCATGGCTGCCGCCGGGCGTCGCCGCCAAGGCGATCACCGATAGTTCGCAGGTGAGATTTAGCGCCGGCCTGCTGGATTGGCTTGTTCTGGCGGCAATCACCGCCGGCGTGGGAGGTCTTCTTCACCTCAGGCTTCGGGCCCAGTTCCGCGGTGAGAACCTGAGCGAAGCCGCGGCGCGGCCGGTGACGAAGCAATTGCAACGCCTACAGATCGGTTGGGCGCTGCCGGGTTTGTCTTCTTCCGTCGCCGCCGTTTTTGAAAAGGAGATCCGATACCTGGCGCGCAGCGGTCCGATGCTGCTGACGCTGATCATGCCGATTTTCATGCTGGTCATCTTCCGCTTCGGCCCGATGAGCAACCTGCGCCACTCACCGGCCATCAGCCGTACACCCGACATGGCTTTGCCGGCTGCGACTGCGTATGCGCTGCTGGTGCTGACCAATCTTGTCTACAACAGCTTCGGCGCCGATGGGGGCGGGATGCAGTTTTTTTACGCATCGCCCGTGCAGTTCAGCCAAATCGTGCTGGGAAAGAACCTCACTCACGCCGCGATCCTTCTGTTGAACGCCGCATTCGCATGGGTCGCGGTTACGTACCTGTATGGGCCGCCGCACCTGGCGGTGACGGTGGCGACGCTGGCGGGACTGGCGTTTGCCGCGCCGCTCAATTTCACCGCGGGAAATCTGCTTTCATTTTATTCGCCGAAGAAGCGGGACTTCGCGACCTTCGGACGGCAAAATGCCGGACAACTCACCGTACTGGCCAGTTTCGGCGTGCAGATTCTCATTTTCGGGCTAGGCGCGGGAACCTTCGCGCTGGCGAAACTGTTGGGTAATCAATGGATTGCAGTTTTCATCTTTCTGATTCTGGCGGCGATCACGATTCCCGGATACGTGATCACGCTCCGGCGTCTGGATGGGATCGCGGTGCTAAGACGCGAACCCCTCCTGGCCGAGTTATGCCGCGCTTAAGTCAGCTCTTAGGATCTGCCAGGAACCTGTACCCTACGCCGCGCACAGTCAGCAAATGCCGCGGATTTCCCGGATCATCCTCGATGTAGCGCCGCAGACGGACGATGAAGTTGTCGATGGCGCGGGTGTCGGTGTCTTCATGCAATCCCCAGACTTCTTCGAGAACCTGCTTGCGGGAGACAATTTTTCCGTCGTTGCGCACCAGATGACGGAGCAACTCAGCTTCCATGAGAGTCAGATGGATGGTGCTGCCTTTGGAATGGAGTTCGAGTGTCCCGAAATCGATGGTCCTGCCCGCGAATGAGAACTGGCCGAAGCTCTCGACAGAGTTCCCGTTTGCCGGTGGAGCACCGGCCTGGACATCATGCGAAACGCGCGTCCACGCCGCGCGGCGCAGCAATCCCTGGAGCCGCGCCAGGAGGATCGAAAGGTCGAAGGGCTTGGCCAGGTAGTCGTCGGCGCCTGAGGCAAAACCTTTCAGCACGTCTTCGGGCCGGCCGCGCGCGGTCAACATCAGCACGGGAACGTAATTTCGCGCGGCGCGCAACTCGGAGATCACGCTAAAACCGTCTTTCCCCGGGAGCATGATATCGAGCACCACGGCGTCGAAATTTTCCTTTTTGTCGAGAAGCCGGTCGGTGGCCGACTCGCCGTCGCCCACGACCTCGGCGGCATAGCCTTCGGCCTCGAGATTGAAGCGCAGGCCCTGCGCCAGATGCGCCTCGTCCTCCACCACGAGCACGCGGCTCATGCTTCCGCCTTGCGCGGAGCCAGCCGCGGCAACTCGATTACCACAGTCGTTCCCTGGCCCTCCCCTTCGCTTTCGGCGAAGGCATCGCCGCCATGCTTCTTGACGATGGACTTCACGATAAACAATCCCAGGCCGGTGCCTTTGATGTGCGCGAGGGAACGGTTCCCCACACGATGAAAACGCCTGAAGATGCGCTTGAGATCTTCGTCGGCGATGCCCACGCCGCGATCCTGCACGCGCAGCACGATGTGCTTGTCATCGGGCGCGTCAAGGCGGACATTCACATCGATGTGATCGCCGGAATATTTCACTGCGTTATCGAGCACATTGGAAACGGCAGTGCGCAAATCTTCGGCGCTGCCCCGGACCTTCAGCGCATTTCCATTTCCAGTGGCCGGTTGCAGGCGTATGGCTTCCGGCGGCAAATGATGACGAGCGCGAATGGCCTCCAGGCAATCACCCACGATCTGAGAAAAATCCACCTCGGCACGCTCGTGGCCGGCTTTCTTGTCGCCGGCGCGGCCTGCGCGCAAGACCTGCTCCACGGTGTAGGTGAGGCGGTCGGCGTCACTGAGCATGAGCTTGTAGAACTCCTGCTTGCGCGCTTCCGGCAGATCCCTTCTTTGCAAGGTTTCGAGGTGCAGGCGGATGGAGGCGATTGGAGTTTTCAGCTCATGAGTCACCGCGTTAATGAAACTGTCGTGTTGCTCGCTTCGTCTTAGCTCGCGCACCAGAAAGATCGTATTCACTACCATACCGGCGATGATGAGGGCGAAAAAGACGATACCGAAGAACAGCAGCACACCTTCGCGCCAGTTGAGGATGACCCAGCCAACGTTGAGCGCGACCGCCAGCGCAACCAGGCCGATGCCCAGGCAGACGAAGAAGACAATGGTCCCGCGGCGGCTCGTGATGCGCATGGCGTTGAGGTGATTCTACCGCGCCGGGACCCGGTATCGAGTCCCTTGATGGCGTCTATCGAATACAATCGTGGAGTTTCAGCGATCAACGGATGTGGCCGGTGCGGGAGGTTCTGACATCATGGCTGGCAAGAAGAGGCTCAACTCAGCGGCGGACGATCCGATGCTGAGGCCGCGGGACGCGGCGGTCGAATTGCAAATCAGCTATCCGACGATCAAGCAGTGGATCTACGGACGCAAGTTGCGCGCCATCAAAACCCCCGGCGGCCACTATCGGATTCCACGGTCGGAGGTTGACCGGCTACTGTATCGCACGCGCGGACACAACGAAGGCGAACGCCGCGTCACCTATAAGCGCATCAGCGGGCGAAATCAACTGGTGGGAAGGATTGTGGATGTGAGGGTCAGCGGACTCGTCGGGCAAGTGACGTTGTCGGTCGGCGGACAGCTCATCACGTCGTTGATTACGTCGGGCGCGGTACGCGAGATGAAGCTGAAGAAGGGGCAAACTGCCGCGGCGCTGATCAAAGCCACGGAGGTGATGATTATCCGGGTGTAGCGGCGCCGGTTCTTACATCCCCCCTACAAAGAAGAAAGGCCCTGGCGTTCCCGCCAGGGCCTTCATTGCCCAAAACTTTCTCGTTAGTCTCCTGCGGCAAACGACTCAGCCGGCGGAGTAATCAGATTCCCGTTGGGCGCTGCCACCATACCTTCTTCGATCTCGTCCAGCTTTACACGCTTGATGTCCCACGCGAGGCCGAGCTTCTGCAGGGCCCAGATACCGTACCAGTTGGCATCGACCTCGAACCACTTCAGCCCGTGACGCGCCGAAGTCGGATGCGCATGATGATTGTTGTGCCAGCCCTCGCCAAAGGTCAGCACCGCGACCCACCAGCTGTTGGTGGAAAGGTCTCGAGTCGCAAAGCGCCGGGTGCCCCACGAATGGGTCGCAGAGTTGACGAGCCAGGTCGCATGCAATCCGACCACGGTCCGAAGGAAAGTTCCCCACAGCAGCCAGGGCAGTCCGCCAATCGCGAACAGGGCTGCGCCGAGGACGACTTGCGGGACATAGTGATATTTGGTGATCCAGACATGGAACTTGTCTTTGGCAAGATCGGGGACGTAGCGGGCAAGCGTCGTGGTGTCATGGTGCATGGACTTGCCCATGAGAATCCAGCCCATGTGTGCCCACCATTTGCCGTCGATCGGAGAATGCGGATCGCCTTCCTGGTCGGAATGCTGGTGATGAATGCGATGGGTGGCCACCCAGAAAATCGGGCCGCCCTCGAGCGCGAGAGTGGCGCAGATGGTCAGAAAATATTCGACCCACTTGGGAGTCTTATAACCGCGGTGCGTGAGCAGGCGGTGATAGCTCATGCCGATCCCAAGGCTGCCAGAAACCCACCATAAAAACATGGAGACTAACAGCGCCTTCCACGTGAAAAAGAAAAGTGCGGCGATTGCGCCGACGTGGAATGCGGCCATGAAAAGCGCCGTCACCCAGTTGACTTCGTTGTCTTGCGCTTGTTTTCTTTCCAGATCCTGCAGTTCCATATCCAAGGAGGGCCCCAATTCTATAAAAGTCTTCGACGTTGAAGAACCTCTTTTAACCTAGCAGCAGAATCGGGCCTGCAACTGTAATACTTATGTAAAAGCCGGAACGAAGGGATTACGCCAGTAACGGGAAGTCACCTCCGAACCATTTAGGGACTTCAAAGCCATTTCTCCGCGCGGTATTTCTCCAATACTCTGCGAGTGACATCCTTGAGCTGGCGAAACAAAACATCGTCGGGGGCGCGGAAGTTGAAGCACGCCTTGCCCTGCATATGCTGGTTCAATTCCGGAGGAAGGCTTTTCTTTAACTCCGGATAAAGATATAGGGCCATGAGGTGATAGCTGATGTACGCCTTGCCTTGCATTACGGCGCCGAAAAACATCGGGCCGCCCCTCCAACTGTTGGCCTTGGTCACCAGATAATATTTACGGGGTTCGTCGGAGGTGACTCTCAATTTGGGGGCGAATGCGGCCAGGACCTTCCGAAGGCCTTGAAACGTGCGCTCGAAATCGGCACCTGCCCGGGCGAGACTGGCCGAGCCAGCCGGCTTAGTCTTTGATAATTTCGAAGTTGATTTCGAAGTTGGTTTCGGGGCCCTTTTTGGGAACTTCTTCTTAAGGGACTTCTTTGCGGTGGTCATCGGGTTTCAGGCGGCCTCGCCTTTGACCTGCACGCCCGCCCACTTTTCCAGAAGGGTCAG
The DNA here is from genome assembly GCA_036490405.1 of Candidatus Sulfotelmatobacter sp. Classification (GTDB taxonomy): domain Bacteria; phylum Acidobacteriota; class Terriglobia; order Terriglobales; family Acidobacteriaceae; genus Sulfotelmatobacter. The sequence continues at coordinate 5,963 of DASXDY010000006.1, forward strand.
CGTGGCGGCGTAGTCCAGGTCTTTGTGGCCGTCTTCTGTTGCCATTTCGTAGATCTCTTCGACGGTTTCAAGGGCGGGCAATTTTACCCGGGACTCTTTGGCGGCTTCGAGGGCGAGGCGAATATCTTTGTGCATCAGGCGCAGGGGAAAATTCGGGGTGAAGTCCCGCTGAAGGACAAATGAACTCTTGTAATCGACCACGCCGGAGTGGACCATGGTCGCGCCGATCAACGAAATCAGCTGGCGGGAGTCGACTCCGAGCTTGGTGGCCAGTGTCAGCCCTTCGGCGAAGCCTTCGTAAATAAGCGCGATCTGAAGATTCATGGCCAGCTTGGTGGCTTGTCCTTTGCCGGTCTCGCCCATGCGGAAAATCTTTTTCCCCATCGCGGCGAAAAGCGGCTTGAGCCGTTCGATCGTCTCCTCGGCGCCGCCGACCATGAAGACAAGCGTTCCGTCGCGGGCCGCAACCTTGGAACCCGTCATGGGAGCATCGACCCAGGCGACGCCCTTCGCCGCCAGGCGCTGCGCAAATCTGACGGTTGCGCCGGGAGAAATTGTGCTTGAATCGGCGATGATCGCACCTTCGGCGAGCGACGACTCCGCTCCTTCCTGACCGAAAATTACCTGCTCCACCGCGTCGGTGTCGGAAACGCAGAGCCAGACGACTTCGGCGCCCTGGGCCGCGGCCGCGGGACTGGGAGCGATCGCCGCACCTTCAACGATCTTGCCCGGCGTCCGGTTCCAGATCGTGACTTCGTGACCGGCCTTCGCCAGATTTGCGGCCATCGACTGGCCCATGATTCCTAATCCCAAGAATGCAACTTTCATGCGGACTTTCTCCTTATACGATCCAAAAAGGGCGCGTTTTCGGATTAGAAATGACGGGCTTGTTAGAGGTCAAGCAATGGTCGGAAAAGAAATGGCGGATCGAGCGCCGGACCGCAGAGATCACCGCGCTCCGCTCGCGATGAAAATTTCTTCACATCGACATGGCCGCAACTATCGGATATAGTTCGCGCCTGTATCCTTCGCGTTAAGACGACAGACTCCCAAAAAAGGAATTTGCATGAATCTCTCTGCTGCAAAGCATCGCCGACCGCATCACTTTCTTGCCCTGACCCTGATTCTTGCCTGCGTGGGAACGCTCTACGCGCAGAGTAACGTTGTACGCATCAGCTCCGACAACCTGACCAACACCGACAGCGATCACAAGACGGAGGTCGAGCCGCACAGCTTTGCATGGGGCAACACGATTGTGAGCGCCTTCCACGTCGGGCGGCGGCCGGGAACAATCGGATGGGGCAGCGGAGATGTTGGCTTTTCGACTTCGACCGATGGAGGAAGGACCTGGCATTTTGGCGATCTTCCAGGTCTGACGGTCAACTTCAAAGGCGGGACCTATGGGGCGGCCGCCGATCCCGCGGTAGCTTACGACGCGAAGCATGCGCAGTGGCTCATTTCAACCCTGCCACTCGCCGGACTGAGCTCAAGTTCAGGCAAGATTGGCGATGTCGCCGTCAGCCGCTCGTCGAATGGGCTTACCTGGGGCGCGCCGATCATCATCGACAAGACGCATCTCGACGATAAGAACTGGACGGTCTGCGATAACACGGCGACGAGTCCGTTTTACGGCAACTGCTACACCGAGTGGGACCAGGCCTTTGGAAGCGGCGATGTATTGATGAGCGTATCAAGCGATGGCGGACTGACCTGGGGACCGGGCCTGCCTTCGTCTGACCATGCGGGCGGCCTCGGCGGGGAGCCGCTGGTACAGCCGAACGGGACCGTGGTTGTGCCCTTCCAGGGCGGAGGCATCGATGTATTTTCTTCCACCGACGGAGGCAAGACCTGGGGCAAAAGCCAGCAGATCGCCTCGATCAGCAGCCATTTTGTAGCGGCGGGGCTGCGCAATCCGGACCTGCCTTCGGCGGGTATCGACGGAGCTGGAAATGTTTACGTGGTGTGGTCCGATTGCCGCTTCCGCACCGGATGCAAAGAGAACGACGTTGTGATGAGCACGTCGGCGGATGGTAAGACGTGGAGCGCGGTCACCCGCATCCCGATCGATGCGACCACCACCACCGTTGACCACTTCATTCCCGGGATCGGCGTCGATCCTACCACCTCAGGCGCGAATGCGCACCTCACGATCGTTTACTACTACTATCCCAATACCAGCTGCTCCACCAGCACCTGCCAGCTCGACGTCGGCTTCACCACCTCGGTCGACGGGGGCGCGACCTGGACCGCGGGCGCCCAGATCGCCGGGCCGATGAAAATCGGCTCGCTGCCCGTCTCTGACAACGGTCCGATGGTCGCCGACTACATCAGCGTGTCGTACGTCAACGGCAGCCCGTTCGGAGTATTCGCCGTTGCCGGGGCGCTGGTTGGCAGCTCGTTCAATGAAGCGATCGAGACCACGAAGAGCGCGCTGCCCATTTCGATGGATGCTCCGCGGCTCAGCTCAGCCAATGATCGTCCGGTGCCGAACTTCAAGTCGGACCACGAAATGAAGTTCTTCTATGACGACGAAGGCGAGCGCGAGATTCCGCAATCGCGCTGGATCACAAATCACGAAAGCCAGTAGCTGGAGTTTCAGCACAGGTGCCCCATTTCTCGCGCGATGTTGCCGCGAGCAATGGGGCTTTTTTGGGTGTGCGGTTCCCGAACGCCGGAGGCTTCGAATCTGCTGGCTATTCGATGGGATCGACAATTACCGGGCTATTTTCTGGACCGCCTGGCAGCTGCACAATCACGATCGCCGCAAGCACGAGGACAATTCCGATGGTTTGCACGGGGCGGACGCCTTCGGCAAGAAAAGCGGCGGCCAGCAGAATGGAAAATACCGGCTCCAGGCAACTGGCGATGATGGCGCGGGTGGGCTCGAGATATTGCAGGCCGAGGAAGTACAGGGAAAAAGCTCCGAGCACCGAGATCAGCGAAAAGACCAAAAGAAACGCCCATTGCGCCGCGGTGTAGTGTGAGGCGAGAACTCTCCACGGAGGGTTGAGCACGAGCCAGAAGAGTGAGGCCGAGAAGAGTGTCCACGTCAGCACACGCCAACGATCGTGGCGTGCCAGCACGCGATGGCCGGCGACGTTATAGAAGGCGAATGAGAACGAGGCCACCAGTCCAGCGATCAAGCCGTAAGTATCGAGCCGAAATGGCGAGCCGGAATTCCCTCCCACAATGCCGATAGTCAGCACGATACCCGCAATGGCGACGGCGACGGCGGCAATTTTTTGAAGCGAGAGCTTCTGCTGTCCGCGGAGCACGACATAGAGCAAGACCCAGACCGGCGCGGTGTATTGCAGGATGATCGCAACCGCGACGCTCGTTCTCTGGATGGCGACATAGTAGTAGTAATTTGAGACGGCCACCCCGAGAATGCCGAGTGCGAGGCAATGAGCCAGGTCGCGGAGCGGAACGGCGATTCGCGTCAGGCCGCCACGCCCCAACAGAACGGCAAGCAGCACCAGCAACGAGAATGTCGTTCTGGTCTGGGAAAGAATCAGCGGGTCGATGGGATGCTGGGATTCTCCCGCGAGAGCAAGTTTGCCAGTGAAGACGGCGCGGCCCAGGGCGGCGGAAATTCCCCAGAGAAATGCGGCTGACGCGATGAAGAAATATCCGCGCAGGGGATGGGGCCGGCTGCCACGGCGCGGCCCTAAGCCGCGCTCATTCAAGACAAGCCCCCGTCAATGTATTCAATGTGAAGGGTGATCTTTGCCGATTTCGCCAGCATGGCTGAGACCGAGCAGTATTTTTCTTTCGAGAGGCGCACGGCATCTTCCATCGCTTTTCGCGACACTTTTCCACCGACGCGATAGACGAGCTTGATCTCGGTAAACACCTGCGGGTAATCCTGCGCCCGCTGTCCCTCGGCGCTGACTTCGAGCCCGGTAAAGGGCTCGCGCTTTTTTCGAAGAATGCCGACCACGTCTGACGCCGTGCATCCACAGAGGGCGATCAGCACGAGTTCCATGGGCGAGCTGGCAGTCTTTTCCTTGGCAGTATCCAGAACGAGCGCGTGCCGGGAATCGGCGACTCCGACGTAGCGCTCGTTATCGGTCCAGAGAACTTTGGCTGAAATCACTATTTATCTCCGATTGTCGGTGCTGGGTTCGGGGTGAATGAGCACGCGGAAAAGTTCCGGCGCGTCCTGCTTGAAACGGATTTCCAGCTCCGTCTGAATGTCGTGGACGCGGGTGAGCGACAGATCGTCTGGCATGGTGCAATGCAGCGAAACATAAAGGCGCCCGCGGACGCGCTTGATCACGAAGTCGTGGACGTCGAGGACCTCCGGGAAATGCGCGGCGACTGCCTTCAGACGATGTTCGAGTTCGGCATCGCTGACGACTTCTTCCGGGCGCTCGATGGTGGCCGGCTCGCTTTCGATGTGGGTGAGGATGTCGGAAATCTGCGGGACGTCGCGTCTCATGTCGGCTTCGAGCTCGGTTACCTGATCGTGGGCGTCCTTGAGCGTCATGCGCTCGTCGAGTTCGACGTGCTGTTCCACGTGCAGGCGGCCATCCAGCTCCTGCACGCTGATGTCGTGAACGTTGAGGTTCTTGCCGGTCGCAGCGGCACGGATACGGTCGAAGACATTTTCCGAACGCTGGGCGCGAGGCAGCGGCTGCACGGTCACGTCGGCATCGGGCAGGATGCGCCGTACGGAATCGGTCACTGCGGCGACCAGCTGTCCGGAGCGCTGGAAGGTGACGGTGCGGGCGAGTCCGACTGCGAGATCGGCGAAGTAGCGATTGCCGGCGCGGCGGATGCGGACGCGATCCACTTCGAGCACGCCATCCAGGTGGGAGACGGCATCATAAATCTGTCCCCGCACTCCCTTTGGCGCCGCGTCCAGAAGCGCGTCAATGGTACGGCGCGCCAGACGCCAACTGACCGAAACGACTACTCCAGCCACGATCAATGCGGCGACCGGGTCGGCGTCCCGCAGCCATTCGAGGTGAAAGGTGTGGCCTGCCATCACCAGCGCAAGGCCGAGAACGACCACTCCCGCAGACCAGATGTCTGTGGAGAAATGCAGGGCGTCGGCTTCCAGCGCCTGGCTGTCGTATTTGTTGGCGATCTTGCCCAGGGCGCGCGAACGCCACCAGTCGACGCACATGGAAAACAGCATGACGCCAAAAGCGGCAAGAGAAGGCTCGATATCAATGCGGCGGAAAAAGAGACGAAACACCGCTTCATAGACGATCCAGGCGCAGGTCAGCAGCAAGAGGCCCGTCTCGACGAATGCGGAAAAGTTTTCGACTTTGCCGTGGCCGTATTGATGGTCGGCATCGGCGGGCTTGTCGGAAACGCGGACGGAGAAGAAAGTGAGAACCGAGGCGATGAGATCGAGGCCGGAATGAGCGGCCTCGGAGAGAATTCCCAGGCTTCCGGTAGTGACGCCGACGGCGATCTTGAGACCGGTAATCAGCAGCGCAGCCAAAACGGAGTTCCCCGCGGCGGCGCGCTTCTCGGCACGCATCAATTCCGCTGAGGGGGCCGCCGGGCTGCTCGACATGCAGGCATTATCGCTGCTGCGGGCATTAGCGACAAGATAGGTGCAGTGGTCACTGGTCACTGGTCACTGGTCAGTGGCTAGTGGGCAGTGATCGAGGATCGGCGACCTTTCTTGCTTTACTGCCCACTCGTTACTGCCACTGGCGACTGATCACTGATCACTGGCCACAACCATGCGTGTAATCGCGCCATCACGCCGTTATGCTAGGATTCTGAGCTTGGTATTTTTTCACCTTTCTGGTGGACCCATCCTGGAGGAAAAGATTTATGCGTATGAGTTGGCTGCTGTGTGTTCTGCTGGGAACGCTGGCCTGGGGGCAAGCCGCGCCGTCGTCCCCGCCCGCCCCCGCAGGGAATGTTCCCCATGCCCCGGCCGCGCCGGTAGACGCCTCGGCTTCAGTACCGGCGGATGCTGCGGTAATTACCATAAACGGGGTTTGCCAGCCCAAGACCGCCGCTGCAGCCACCCCTGCCGGAAAAGCAGCCGCCAAGGCCGCCCCGGCGAAGGCTGCTTCCGCCAATTGCAAAACGATCATCACCAAGACCGAATTTGAGAAACTGGCGGGCTCGGTCGCGCCGGCAGTGACGCCGCAGCTGAAACGGCAATTGAGCACGGCTCTGCCGCGATTCGTCGCGCTTTCGGCGGAGGCAAGGAGAGAAGGCCTCGACAAAACCGCCGAATACAAGGAAATGATGAAGTTCGTGCAGATGCAGATTCTGGCGAACCAGCTTCAGCGCAAGATCCAGAAAGAAGCGTCGGAAGTTCCTGCGGCCGAGATTGAAAAATATTACAAAGACAATCCTGAGGCCTATGCGCAGTACAGCTTCGACCGCCTGTTCGTGCCGCGGGTCAAGCAAGGCGAGAATGAAACCAAAGATGACGACGAGAAGCTGACCGCGGAACAGCAGAAAGCGAAGGAAGCGGCCGACAAGAGCAAGGCGGAAGAAAACGAGAAGGCGATGACCAAGGTCGCCGAGGATTTGCGGGAACGGGCAGCGAAGGGTGAAGACTTCATGAAGTTGCAGAAAGAAGCCTTCGAGGCCGCGGGCATGAAAGTGGACACGCCGAACGTGGTCTTATCAAACGTGCGGCGCACCGGTCTTCAGGCGGCCCATGCGGCGGCTTTCGACCTGAAGCCTGGCGAAGTTTCGCAGGTGATCAGCGATGCAGGAGGGCATTACATCTACAAGCTGAACAGCACCAGCCAGCTGCCGTTCGAGCAGGCGAAGAATGAGATCCACAGCAAACTGCAAAGCGACCGGGTGCGCGAGGAGATGGAGAAGCTGAACTCCTCATTCACCGCCGACTTGAATCCGGAATATTTCGGCGCAGCCGGAACCGGATCGCTGCCTCCGCACCCCGGGCGTCCCGGCGGTATGCCGCCGATGCCGACGCCTGCGCAACCGCAAGCCGCGAAACCGAACTAATGGCTAAACCCGTTGTCGTCGTTACCGGGGTTTCAGGAAACCTGGGCTCCAGGCTGCTTCCGATGCTGGGCACTTATTCGGTGATTGGGGTGGACCTGAATCCGCCCCAAACCGAAGCCGAGATGCAGTTTGAGAGCCTGGATCTCGGAGCCGAATCCTCCACTCGCGCGATTTACGAACTGCTGCGCGATACCCATGCCTCAGCCGTGGTGCACCTGGCGTTCATTCTGGATCCGGTGCGCGCGGGTGTGCTGGATGTAGAACGCATGTGGCAGATCAACGTATCGGGAACCGCCCGCGTGATGGAGGCAGTGACGGAAGCGAACCGGACGACGGACGACGGCGTGAAGCAGTTTGTTTTTCCCAGCAGCGTTTCGGTCTACGGATCGGATTCTCCGCAGGCGTTCACGGAAGAATCTCCCCTGGCGGCGCACACGCTGCCCTATGCGGTCCACAAAATGGAAGCGGACCTGGTGGTGCAGCAACGCTGCGCTTCGCTGCGGGGGTGCAGCGTTTACATTCTGCGGCCGCATATTTTTTCAGGCGCAAGCGTGGACAATTACATGCTTGGAGCCTTCCGGGGGACGCCCAACGGCAAGGGCGCCCGGGCGGAGAAAATGCGCGGCGAGGGAAAGCGCTTGCCGTGCATGCTGCCGCGCGGCCAGGAATATCTCGACAACAAAATTCAGTTCGTCCATGTGGATGACATGGCGAGGCTGGTCAAGCACATCCTTCAGCGGGAACCGGAACCGCAGCGCCTCACGGTGGTCAATGTCGCCGGCCGCGGTGACGCGATGACGTTTGCCCAATGCATCGAGACGGCAAAGGCGAAGCTTTGGCGCGTCCCCGGCAAATGGGCGTTTCGCAAGGCGCTGGACTTTCTCTGGGAACGCCAGATTTCAGCGATCCCGCCCGAGGCCGCGCCATATATGACAGGCCAGTACATCATGAATACTGACCGGCTCCGGCGCTTCCTCGGCCCGGAATACGAGCATGTCATTCGCTACACCATTGCCGATGCCTTCGCCGATTCCTTTCGGGAGAGCACTCCGGCCGCCTGAGTTCTTCCCTGCCCGGCTTGCCGGTGCAGCAGCGCATCCAGCGACCATTTTCCCCACCGTTGATCAACAGAAAGAACATGGTCAGGAGCTGCGCATAATCCGCCCGGCTTTCCGGCCTCATGATCTATTGGAACCAGCGGACGTCACAACAAACCCGGGCCTATGGCGAACTTGCCGATTTGCATGTTGCGACCCTGGAGATTTGGGCGCGCCGGAGCTCGAGGCGCTGAGCCGGCTTTTGGAGAACGCGCGCTGAAGCGCCGCGCCAACCAGAGCGTAGCTATTTCTTACCGCGGAAGACTCCCGCAATGCCGAAGGTGTAGGGAGTCCAGGCCGCTTCAGAGAAGCCGGCCCGTCTCATTCGTTCGAGCATCTCCTCGGGCGCCGGGAATCTTTCAACGGATGCCGGAAGGTACGCATAGGGGCCGCTCACGCCGGAGATCAGGGTCCCGATGCGTGGCAAGACCCGCTTGAAGTAAACCTGGTAGAGCGATCCCATCACGCCTTTCGGTTTCCCGCAGTCGAGAATGCCGCATTCGCCTCCGGGGCGAAGGACTCTCGCGATTTCGCGCAGGCCGGCGTCATAGTCGGCCAGGTTGCGAAATCCAAAGGCGGAAGTCACGAGGTCAAAGTGTCCATCGGGGAACGGCAAGTTCAAGGCGTCGGCCTCGATCCAGCCGGGCGATCCTGTTTCGACAGACTTGGCCCGGGCGCGCTGTAGCATGGCGTGAGAAAAATCCGCACCGATAATTTGCGAAGATGACTTCCCTGCCCGCTTTCGTAGCGCGAAGGCCATGTCTCCCGTACCGCAGCAAAGATCAAGGGCGCGGGCGTCTGGCCGGTCAAGAATATGCCGGAAGGTGCGAGCGGCGCGCCACCACCACGTGCGATCCACATTGAACGAAAGAAGATGATTGAGCAGGTCGTAGCGCGGGGCGATCGCGGTGAACATGTCGCGCACGGCGTGGGCGGCGGACTCGGCATCGGTTGCCCCGGCCGGCGCGGCGCCCACTACGGTGGATTTGGCGGGACCAGACACAAGATAAGAATCGCGGATCAACGCCGCTTCCGGCCTTTGGGCTTTCTGCCTGTTGATTTCCTGACTTTTGATTTCCTGCCTTTCAATTCTTTAACGAGGCGTTCCACCTGGAGCAGATGGTTCGCGTCATGGCCGGCAAACATGCGAACTACGTGCGCGACGGTTTCCTTTCCTCGCTCCAGATGCATTCCGTGGTTATCCCAGATGTGCGGCGGGATTTCCTTCAGCATCGCGAGATTGTTCTCGCGCAGCACGCGGAAGGTTTCGAGGGAGCGGCCGGTATCGCGTTTCTGGTAATCGAATACCGAGGCCCAGGCGTCCTGGTCGAAGGGTTGGATGGTAATTCCATCTTCGCCGACGATGGAGCGCATTCGCCAACTGCCCACGATTTCCGCGTCGGCAAGGTGAGCGACGATTTCCGCGATCGACCACTTGCCCGGCTCCGGGCGCCATCTCAACTGCCGGGGCGTGAGCCCGCGAATTAATTTCTTCAGTTTCGCCGCGGTTGTGCGCTGCACTTCGACGGCATCCTGGCCATCGACATATCCCAAAATGCGTTGAATGTATTGTGGAGCGGTCTCCTGCATGATGACCTCTTAGGATTTTCCCCAGACCCATCCGCCGCGGGAGAGCCGGCGTAGCTCGTCCACTGCTGCCAGAACGGCGCTCTCCGGGACATCGCTGGCGATCTCGACTTTACCGATTTCGCGGGGCAGAACGAAGTGAACGACGCCGTTCTGAGTTTTCTTGTCGGACTGGAGGCGGCCGAGAATCTTCCGGGAGTTTACGTTCACTTCGGGCAAGCGCCCGAGGCTCAGGACCGCATCGGCGATGCGGCCGGCGGTGACGCTGTCAGTGCGGCCGACGCTGAGAGCGATGTTGGTGGCGGCGATCATGCCCCAGGCCACGGCTTCTCCGTGCAGAAGTTTTTTGTAGCCGGTTTCGCTTTCGAGCGCATGGCCGATGGTATGGCCCAGGTTCAGTACACGGCGCAAGCCGCCTTCCTGTTCGTCGGCGGAGACTACTTCCGCCTTCAATTTCACCGACTGCGCGATGAGCCACTCAAGCTCCACCGGATCACGTTTCAGGATGCGGGCGCGATTCTGTTCGAAGCGAAGAAACAACTCGACGCTACCGATGATTCCGCATTTCAATGCTTCATAGAGTCCAGCGCGAAACTCGCGGTCGGGAAGCGTCTTCAACACAGTCGGATCGATCAATACGACGCGGGGATGATGAAATGTCCCGATAAGATTTTTCCCGGCGACAAGGTTGACGCCGGTCTTGCCGCCGATGGAAGCGTCGACCTGGGCGAGCACGGTAGTCGGGACCTGCACCAGTTCGACGCCGCGCATGTACAGCGAGGCCAGGAGTCCGCCGACGTCGCCCACTACTCCGCCGCCGAGAGCGATGATGACCGACTTGCGGTCGGCGCCCAGCCTGGCCAGCTTTTCCGCCAGTGCTTCGACGGTAGCCAGTTTCTTGGCGGGTTCGCCGTCGGGCATGGTAAGCAGTTGCGGGGAAAATCCGGCAGCCTTGAGGGAGGAAACCAGCTTCGATCCCCAGCGCTGGCGCACCGGCGGCACGGTCAACACGAAGACCTTGCTGGACTGTGGCAAGAGTTCGCCCAGGACCGCGCCAGCCCGCGTCAGCAGGCCATTTTCAATCGAAGCCTGGTAGGGACGGGGCAGCACGTGGATAGTTGCTTGCGGCATGAACCCTACATCATAGCGTATCGATATTTTCGATCAAGACCGGAAGCCCGGAGGCCACTTCGCCTAACGATTGCCGGCCTTCCCCGGGCCGGGAAACAACAGGGATGCCCCAATCGAAACCATGAGCACGGTTCCCATGACTGCCAATGTAATCGGGGTCGAAACCCGGTAGTAGTCCGATGCGAGCATCTTGATCCCTACGAGAATCAGCATGCAGGCCAGGCCTTTGGGAAGGAAGCGGAAGAGTTTCATCAATCCGGAGACGGCAAAGTACATGGAGCGGAGGCCAAGGATCGCGAAGACGTTCGAGGTAAAGACGACGAATGCATTCAATGTAATGGCCAGCACCGCGGGGATTGAGTCCACGGCGAAAAGCAGGTCGCTGGTCTCGATCACCAGCAGTACGACCAAAAGCGGGGTAGCGGCGAGCGCTGCGGTCGCAGGGTCGCGCACGATGAATTTTCCGCCGCGATAGTCCTGCGTGACCGGCAGGATGCGCCGGAGCGCCTTCACCAGCGGATTCGCGGCAGGATTCACCTTGTGCCCGCCGCTGAACCCGAGCTGAATTCCGCTGTAAATCAGCAGCACGCCGAAGGCGTAAAGGATCCAGTGGAAACGGTTGAGTAATTCGACACCAGCCAAAATAAAAAGCAGGCGCATCACCAGCGCGCCGATCACCCCCCAAAACAAGACGCGATGCTGCTGCTGCTCAGGGACGGCGAAGTAGTTGAAGATCACGAGGAAGAGGAAGAGATTGTCGATGCTGAGGGAGAGTTCCAGCAGGTACCCGGCGGCGAATTCCAGCGCGGTCTGCCGGCCTTGCCAGTGGAAGAGGATTGCGAAGAATATTGCCGCGAGCGCGACATAGGTTGCGCTCATTCCAAGGGTCGCGGCGAAACTGGCCGACCTTCCCGGCCGGTGAAAGACACGCAGGTCGAGAACCAGCATGCCCAGCGTAAAGACGATGAACAGGACCCAGAATAGAAGCAAGCAATCCCCAAGCCTTGGAGGGCGGTTTGCTATGAGCTATGAGCTATGAGCCGCGAGCTAAGCACTCGGCCTTCCCGCCCCACCCGTTTCTACCTCACTTCACTGTTTGTTACTTCGGCTTCGTTACTTCGATCTTCCCCGCTTGCCGCTCATCCAGTCGTCCCACAAGCCGAAGGCTTTGAACATTTCCTCGGAGTGGGTTTCGACGATGGTCTGCTGAATCTGATCGTGCGTGAACCGCGGGCCGATCTTTTCCGGCAGGTCCGCCAGTTCGACGCTGAGCGCGGCGGCTTCGGCCACATGTTTTTTCAATTGGGGGAAGTCGACCTTGTCGTAAGTGTCGGAGACAGCGTGATAGTTTTCCAGATAATTTGCCTCCTCCTGATCGGCCACGAACGTGGGGACGCCTTCCAGCATGAAATCGAAATGATCGGTGCCCCACTCCATGTCAGTCTTCAGGTCGGTCACGCCGAACTGGGCGAGCGGGACCATCAGAGGTTTGGCCCGAAGCAGCACGTCGTTGCGGCCGCCAACGGCAAATCCGGTCGTCTTGCCCGTGCCCGAGTCATAAATGACTACGCCTGCGGCCTTGTCGAGTTCGGAACGATGGTCGAAAGCATAGGCGCGCGAGCCCAGCAATCCTTCCTCTTCGCCGGAAAACAGAATGAAGCGGATCGAGCGCCGCGGCTTCACTCCGGAAGCCTTGATGGCGCGGAGGGCGTCAATGACGAGGGCGGCGTTGCAGCCGTTATCGAGCGCGCCGGTGCCGAGTTCCCAGGAGTCAAGATGAGCGCCGACGATTACGAACTCGTCGGGCAGTTCGCTGCCCCTGATCTCCGCGACTACATTCGCTGCCTTGATGGGCCCGCCGATCTGATTCGGAATCGCCAAGTCAGCCCAGACCAGATTTCCCGCCGCTAAAAGGCGGGCGATGCGTTCGCCATCTTCGCGGGCCACGATCACCATGGGCAATTTGTCGATCTCGCCTGCTCCGGAGTTGGTGTGCCGGTAGAGAATGTCGTGGTCGCGTGTGGCCAGGAATGCAATCGCCTTTGCATTTCCTTTCGCGGCGAGGTCGACGATTGGCAGCGCATTCATGTATTCAGCGAACAGATCGGACCAGGTCTTGAGAACGACCGTGTGGACGAGCACGATCTTGCCGGCGATGTCGCCGGCTTTCTTGAAATCGGCAGCAGTGCCGTCGCCCACATCCACGATGGGAACGTGTTTCACAGGCGCCAGTGCCGGAGCCCACGCCACCGAAACGGCGCGAACCCGGAACGTCGAGAGCACAGTTGCGCCCCCAACCGTCGTCGAACTGACTTGGGGGCTGACCTGGTAAGACGTCGCGGCGGTCATTTCGGTCGCGCCCTCGGCCCACGAATTCGGGATCTCGAATCCTTCGGTATGCACGCTATCTGCGCCCGCTGCGGTAAAGGCCTGCACGCCCCACTGCACGGCGTGCTGCATGGCGATCGTTCCGGGAACGCGGCCGCCGATTTCATCGGTCAGGCGATGCAGATTGTCCTGAAGAGTGGACGGCTGCAAAGCCGCCTGAATGACTTGAGTTGCTTCGTCGTTACCGGCCGATAGAGGTATCGCGAGAAAAGCGCTAATCACAACTATGAAGAACAGGGACTTTGCCGTTCGCATATCGATGAGATTAGAAATGAAAAGCGGGAAAGCGGCAACCGCGCGGCGTCACTGTTCCCCACTCAAGCCAACATCGGGCTTGAATGGGCCACCGGCTCTCAGTGGGTTTGCACGGGTGGGAGCGGCTCCATCTTGTTGAGGATGCGCACGGACTCGAGCATGACTTCTCCGACAATTTGCAGGCTCTTGGGGCTTAGCTTGTCGGGAGTGTCTTGCGGGCTGTGCCAGAAAACGTTGTTGTAGCCATAAGAGAAATCGATCAGGTCGGCGCAGGCCACGCCCCGCTTCACGAATGGAATGTGGTCGTCATCGACTCTGTTTTCACGGCCGAAGAAGTGAGATTGATAACCCAGACGCTTCGCCGCTTCGCCGACGGCATCTTCGAGCCACGGGGTCGAATTCTGGTCGTGATCGATGTTCAGATCGGCGTCGCCGATCATGTCCGCGAGCAGGAATGCTTTCACTTTTTTCAGTGTCCCGTCGGACTCCCATTTTTCTGCCAGATGCGTGATGCCGTAGAGGCTGTCTTTCATGAACTCCATCTGCGTGTCGGGGAGCATGGCTTCTTCGGCATCGTCCCACACGAGCCAGACGCTGTATCCGTCGCGGGTCTTGCCGCGAAGCTGGTTGGCGATTTCCAGCAGCAGAGCGCTGGACGAGGCGCCGTCATTGGCGCCGACGTAGGAAGTATCCCGTAAGGGATAGTTCGTATCGTAGTGGCTGGCAATAACGATGATGCCATCCTTGCTCCCGGGAAATTTAGCGATGAGGTTGTGTACCGGGAACTTTCCAACTGGAGTATCGGCGGTGAAGGTGTCGCTCTCCACTTGATCGCCCTTGAGACGGGAAGAGAGAAAATCCTCGACCTTCCGGTGATTGGCGCTGTTCAAAGGACGTGGGCCAAACTTTACGATTTCTTTCACATATTGCATGGCCCTGTCACCGTCGAAGGTGGGGGGCGGACCGATGTCGGCGGGAAAATTCAAAGGCGTTCTATCGGGATCGAGCGCGGCCGGCGGCTGGACCTGGATGGTTTCCTTGGCCTCGCGATCACAGGCCAAAAGCGCGAGCGCGGAAGCCAGCAGTAACAAAGGCAGGAACTTGAGTGCGTTCATCGCGCCTGCTTTGCCTTCTCGCGCGCCGCGCGGTGTTCCGGATGCACCAGCCAGGCGACGCCGATACTGAGGCCGTAGAGAATCACCATGGGGGCGGCAAAGACACACATGTTTGTGATGTCGGGCGTTGGCGTAATGATCGCCGCGATGATGAAGATTACGAGAATCGCGTAGCGGAAGTTCTTCACCATGAAACTGGGGCTCATGATTCCCATGAAGGCCAGAAAGAAAACCAGGATCGGCATCTCGAAAACCAGGCCCAGGCCCAGCACGATGCTGATGAACAACTGGGTGTACTCGCCGATCGTGATCATCGGCTGGAAATGCGAGCCCATGTTGATCAGAAAATCCAGCGCGCGCGGGTAGACGATTCTGTAGCCGAAGTATCCACCGCTGAGAAAGAGAGCGATGGTCGAGAACATGAAGGGCACGACGTAGCGCTTTTCCTTGCGATAGAGGCCCGGAGAGATGAACATCCAGACCTGATAGAGCACGAAGGGAGAAGTCAGGAAGAGACCGGCCAGCGCGGCGACCTTCAAGTAGAGGTTGAAGGGATCGGTAGGATTCAGATAGCCCAATTTTGCCGGCAGGTGGTTCTTCGTCAGTACATCAGTGATGGGACGCTGCACGAACTCGTAGATACGCTCGACCTTCCACCAACAGACGCCAAATCCCACTCCAACGGCGACGACCGAGTAGATGACACGCTTGCGAAGTTCCTCGAGATGATCGAGGAAGCCCATGGTGGGCATGGAATCTTTTTCTTCCTCTTTGACGGGAGGGTCCGCGAGTTCAGGCATGCGATTCCTGGGACGCGGCAGGCTCCGCTGCACTGGGAGCAGTCACGGCCTCGGTCGCGACCGGCTCTGAGCCGTTGTCGCGCGCGGGAGATGCGGATTCATCATTCGATGCGGCCAGCGTCGCGGGTGCGGCGGCCTCAGGCGGGGTGCTGGACAGGGTGCGGCTTGTGGTGTAGGCCGGCGCCGGGCTGGGCGGCAGAACCTGCGGCTTTTTCTCGATTTCCAGTTGAGAGATCTCCTGCTCGATCTGCGCCTTGAACTCGTTCGAGGCCCGCTTGAACTCGTTCATGTACTTGGCAACCTGGCGGGCAATCTCCGGCAGCTTCTTTGGCCCAAAGATAATCAGGGCCAGGAAGAACAGGAAGATCGTCTCGGAAAAGCTCATGCTCGCCATCATACTGCCCAAGATGGAAAGGCGGCAATCGGGGGAGCCGAAGTGGGGCCGCCGGTCTCAGCGGAGGATGGGAGTCGCTTGCGCCGCTACGCAGACCCAGTTGAAATTCCGGCGGGCCCAGGTGTCGATGAAACGGCCACGCGAAAGGGTCGGCTTGCCATCTTTGAATCCGATCGCCTGATAGGTGCCGGTGACCACGGCAGTGTTATCAAATATCTCGACTGTCATCGACTGAGTGGTCACCTGCTCGATCGGAGCGGACTTTACCCGGGACAAGAACTCCGCTTTGGTCAGAAGCGAACCGTCGGAGTCGACGTAGACGAGAGCATTGTCAAAAATGGAGTCGAGCGCTTTCAGGTCCTTCGAGCCTTCTGCCTGGTTCCAGACATGTTCCAGGGCCAGAATCTTCGATTGCACAGCGGCGACTTCGGAATCCTGGCCCTGGAGTGGCAGCGCCATCAGGTGGCTGAGAATCAAGGCACACCATAATCCCCTCAGATAGCAATTCATGGCCAAACTATCGGCAGCCAAACGGATTTCTGGAACCCCGTAACCGGAAGCGCCGAGAGTGCATCTGATTGCTAAGGATCCAATTTGGGCGGTTACCAACGGTGACCCTGCCGGTTCGGGGCCGTCTAAACTAGTGATATACTGCGTGTATTCAGCGCGGTAGCTGGGGTGCAAGCAAACCCTCAATCAAGGACATTTCATGGCACGTAGTTCACGCCGATCGCTCTTCCTTGTACTGTTTTTCCTCCTTGCGTGCGGTTTCCTGGGGATTCTCTTTGCCCAGCATTCCGGCCAGCAGTCCTCGATCACCGGCGATTCGGACGTCAAGGACAGCCTTAAGCAATTCACCGACGTGTATGCGCTGGTTGAGGACAACTATGCGGAACCGGTGAATCCCGACAAGGCGATCTACAACGGGGCGATCCCAGGCATGCTGCACGCGCTGGATCCGCACTCGAACTTCTTCGATCCGAAATCCTACGCGCTCATGCGCGAGGACCAGCGCGGCAAGTACTACGGCGTGGGCATGACCGTCGGCCCGCGCAACAACAAAGTGATCGTGATCTTTCCCTTCACGGGGACTCCAGCCTATAAGGCCGGCATTCATCCCGGCGACGTGATCGTTGCGGTTGACGGGAAGTCGACCGAAAACATGAGCACGACCGATGTCGCGGACATGTTGAAAGGACCCAAGGGAACGACAGTTCACATCAGCATCTCGCGCGAAGGGGTCGAGAAGCCGATGGAGTTCACGCTGGTTCGGGACGAAATTCCACGATACAGCGTCGATGTGCACTTCCTCGTCAAGCCGGGCATCGGCTACATGCATGTCAATGGATTCAATGAAACCACCGAGCATGAAGTTTCTGAGGCGCTGGATTCATTTGGCGATCTGAAGGGCCTGATTCTCGACCTGCGCGGCAATCCTGGTGGATTGTTGAGCGAAGGCGTGGGAGTGGCGGACAAGTTCCTGAAGAAAGGGCAACTGATCGTTTCGCACCACGGCCGCGCTTCAGCGGAAAAGCGCTACGTTGCGCAGCACGGAAATGGCGGCAAAGACTATCCCATCGTTGTGCTGGTGAATCGCCTGACCGCTTCCGCGGCTGAGATTGTTTCCGGCGCGATCCAGGACCATGACCGCGGATTGATCGTGGGTGAAGTCACCTTCGGCAAGGGACTGGTTCAGACGGTCTATCCTCTGTCGGAGAACACCGGGCTGGCGCTGACGACCGCGCACTACTACACGCCGAGCGGACGATTGATTCAGCGCGATTACAGCAACATCTCGCTCTACGATTACTATTACAGCCGCGACACCGCGGAGAATCCGAATACGACGAACCGCGAAGTCAAGCTGACTGACAGTGGCCGCACGGTTTACGGCGGCGGCGGAATCACTCCCGACGTCAATATTCCGCCAGTGAAGTCCAATCACTTCCAGGACACGCTGTTTCAGCACTATGCGTTCTTCAACTTCGCCAAGCGCTACGTCGTGGACCATCATCCGACGAAGAATTTCGAGGTGGATGACCAGGTCATGGCGGAGTTCCGCAAATCGCTCGACGAAGGCAGCATTCCCTACACGCAAGCGGAACTGATCGACAACGGCGACTGGATCAAGTCGAACATCAAGTCGGAAATCTTCGTGGATGCCTTTGGGCAGGACGAAGGCATGAAAGTCCGGGCAGAGGCGGATCCGCAGGTACTTAAGGCCCTGGAATTGTTGCCGCAGGCGAAGGCGCTGGCCGACAATGCCAAAAAGATTGTGGCCGAGCACAATGCCGTTCCGGCGTTCAATCGATAGGCGTTTGCTTAAATGTCAGACCGGCCCGGAGTGTTTCCGGGCCTTTTTCTTCATTCGCGTTGATGACCTTGGCGGTTCCGGCTCTCTAAAGCCGTGACCGCTGAGGATACGAAGGTACACCAAGGAAACCGGGCTTTGACGAACTTCCATTGACTGCCCCCTGCCCCTGTGTGAAAATCCGCACAGGGAGCGGGTGAGCGCGGCTGTCCCGATAGAATCCGACCATCCCCGATGGGCCTCTTTCGACAAGATCAACCAGCAAGCTGTTGCACCTGCGGCTTGAGGCCGGCATGAAACCGGTGATCTTTGAGGGCGCGGTCGTGCTGGCCATTTTAGCGGGATGGATCGACCTCAGAAGCCGTCGAATTCCGAACTGGCTGACGGTTCCCGCGTTGATTGCCGGTGTGGCCGCGAATACGATCTTAGGGCGATGGGCCGGGTTGAAGCTGTCGCTGCTGGGGGCCCTGGTCGGCCTGGCATTACTGCTGCCGTTCGTTTTGTTACGGAGCCTGGGCGCCGGCGATTGGAAGCTGGCGGGTGCATTAGGAGCTTTTACCGGTACAAGCATTCTGATCGATCTGCTCATTGGATCGGTGTTTGTTGCCGGATTGATGGCGGTGGGATTGATCATCTACAAAGGCCGCGTGCGAGAAACCATGCGTAACATCGGTCATATTCTGGTCTCGCTGGTTACATTTCAACTGCCGGGGCCGCGGGTTTCGCTCGACAATCCCGATTCATTGAAAGTCCCTTATGGAGTAGCACTGGCGCTCACGGTGATTCTCGATGCGGGACTCACGCTGGCGCGCGCCCGGGGTATTTTGTGATGGGGAAGATGCGAAGAACGATCGAACTTCTGGCGCGGGAAACGCGCGGCGCGGAGATTGCCGAGGCGGCGGCCGTCCTCCCGCTGATGTTCATGGTTCTGCTGGGTATCTTCTGGTTCGGGCAGGCATTCAGCATCTACGGCGCAATCACGCGCGCGGCACAGGAAGGGGCGCGGGCCGGCGCGATTCCGTATTGCGTAACCTGTACCGGGAATTCGACCAACGCTCAAATGGAGACCAACGCGTCAACTGCCGTGCTGAATGCCCTCCAGTCGTCAAACCTCGATCCTGCGAAGGCACAGTATCCAACCCCGGCGCCGACGCTGCTTTCCTGCGGTTCCAATCCGACTGCGATCTCTTGCTCTTCCAGCGCCAGCGCCAACGTCTGCATCCAGGCTCCAGTGCAGTTGACGAATGGCGCGGGCGCAACCAATTTGTGCGGGGTTTCGGTTTCGATGCGCTACCCGTTTCGATTCTGGCTGCCCTTCACATCGATCAACAACCAGACGATCTGGATCAGCGCGTCGGCGAGGGTGCGAAGGGAGAACCAGTGAATCGCGCCTTGAATTTCGAACGATGCGCCAGGCTTTGCAAGACGCTGCGCGAGGAACGGGCGGCGCAGATCGTCGAGTTCGCAGTTTCTCTTCCTTTGCTGATTCTTTTTGTGGTCGGAATTTTTGATTTCAGCGGCGCATTCACCTTGCGGCAGAAACTGACCAACATCGCCCGCGATGCGGCGCGGGCCGCGGCCATCGATCCCGCAACCGACCTGACCTCTCCTTCAACTCCGCTGCCCGCTTCTGTGACCGATGCATTTCAGATTGTTGACAATTACCTGATCGCCAATAACCTCAATGACTGTTCCATCACTTCGACGGCGACGCCCAGCGGTCTCACCTGGGTCTTCACGGGGACGGGAAACGGCTGTACGCCGCCCGGACTCAAGATTACGATTAACCGCGGCTACTATTATCCCGCGACCGGAGCGGTGATCCCGAACGCGACCTGCACTTCGCAGTCGCCCAGCGGGCAACTGGCGATCATCAGCACGTGCGTGAGCATTCAATATGCGTATCCGTGGCGCTATGGCAAGGTGGCGACTTTGCTTGGGGCAGGCGCGGCTTTGCCGCAACAGCTTTCGGGCATCGCAGTGGCGTTAAACGAGAACTGAATTCATGAATCGGCCATTCATTCAAAGATCGCGCGGTAACAGCGGCGGCGAGCGCGGCGTGACCATGATTATTGTCGCGCTGGCCATGGTCGCCATCATCGCGCTGGCCGCGCTCTCCATTGATGTGATCACACTTTATCTGGCGCGAGAAGAGGCGCAGCGTTCGGCCGACAGCGCGGCTTTGGCCGCGGCCAAGATCATTTCAGTTTCCGGACTGACCGGCGATCCCACCAATTCCACGGGGAATTGGGGCAAAATTTGCGGTCCGGACGACGGCATCAACGGGCTGGCCACACGAACCGCAAAGGCAGTTGCCGGGCAGGATGCAGTCGGCGGACTGGTCGCGACGACCATCAATGTCACCTACTCGGCCGAAGATAGTGGAACGTCGGGAGATTGCACTACGCTCACATCGTCCGCCTTCGGGATTAATCCCATGGTGACGGTGCAACTGCAACGCGCCAGTCTTCCCAGCTTTTTCTCCCGGATCTGGGGGAATACCGGAAATAGTGTCAGCGCCAAGGCCTCGGCCGAAACTTATAATCCTTCGAATTCGGGCAGCGTCACAGGCGGGACAGTGATTCCGGTGCAGCCCAGGTGCGTAAAGCCGTGGGTGGTGCCGAATCGCGATCCTATGAATCCACTTCCCGTGGGAGGGGTATATTGCGACCAAGGCACGACTCCCATACTCTGCCACCCAATAGTCAGCGTGGCCGACGGTTCCATAACGCACCCTGGAATCTCCACTGCTACCCAGCCTAATAATGGAATCATCGGAGAAACATTCTGGCTGGATGCAGACTGTCGGGCGACTCCGAATACCTTTTGCAACATGCGACATACGCCTGAAGCCAATTACTCCGGCGGATCTGCAAAACTACCTCCGAATCTACTTTACGTGCCGGGGCAGGTGGGCACGCCTGTTCTCGCGGTCTCTTCTTCCTGTGGCGGAGACGATTTTCAAAATGCAATCGTCGGCTGTGACCAGCCGACGAATTATTCTTGCGGACTTCCTCCCGCCTCGGCTCCCGATCCCAACGCCGTTGACATGACGATTTATCCGCGCGTCTCGACCAGCAATGGCGGCCAATGCCTGATTCACCAGGGCGATCCGACTGACGTTACTTCCGCCAGCGGTCAGGATTATCTGAGCGGCGCGACGTTTGGTGTTCCGGGGTCCTACCCGTTTCAGATGCTTGCAGGCAGCAACAACCCGACCGGGTTGAGCGGCTCGCCCGTCAGTATGAGTGCTTCGATCGTCTCCCTGCCGATCTATGATGATGGGACAGCAACGGTCAACACGAACACTCGAACACCAGTCACATTCGTAGGTTTCCTCCAGGTCTTTATCAACGCGGTGGATCAATTCGGGAACATCAACGTGACCGTTCTTAATGTTGCAGGCTGCAGCGGTCCTTCAGTCAGCAGCACAGCGCAGGTCGGAAATTCTCCCGTGCCGGTTCGTCTGATTACGCCCCCGTAAAGACACCTCCGGCCTAAACTACGGTTAATTCAATCGCGTAATCAGGGTTTACTGGTCCGGGGTTTCCTGGTTTGCCGGAGGAGCGTTCTGCTCCGGCTCAGGACGCGGTGGGATTGGTGCGGGATTGGGATCGACGACTTGCGGCTGGCTCTTGACGACTGCCGGCTCGTCGTCTTCGGTGTCATCGTTTTGCGCGGCCGCTGCCGGCGGCGGAACGAATCCGCCATCGGCGCGCGTGCTGAAGATCACGCGATCCAGCTTTGTAGGATCGCCCGCAGCGCTGAGAATCAGGAAGTTGAAGCGCGAGCCATTGAGCAGATGCGCCAACACCTCAGGGGCGGGAGCGGGCTCGTATTCGGCGACCACTTTTTCCTGCTCGGCCCCGGCTGGAATCGCAATGTCCGCGCCGGTTTTCTGCTGGATTGCGTACAGAACTTCCGACAGCGTGGCCTTATTCGCAACGATGCCCAGGAGTCCGTTTCGGTAGGAAACTTCCAGCGCTTTCCTGGGAGCCGGTGGCGGCGCGGGCACTTCCTCGATGTGGACCGGTTCCGCATGAGAGGTGAAATTCGCGGCGACCAATCCCGGACGGTTCGCTCGCGGCTTGCCGTCTTCCTGAATGGCGGCGGCAACATTCGACGCTCCGCCAACCACTTTGATCACCACCGATCGTCCCGACGCAAAGAGCTGATAGGATTGTGCCGTTTTCAGATCGATAACGACGCGCGTCACGGGCGGCTTCGACTGAAAAAGGCCAACCCGGACGTCTTTCACTTCGCCGCGGTCGACGGACTGGCTGCGCACGGCGTCGCTGGGACGGGAGTTGGGGAAATCCACTACGAGGCGATCGGGATTGCTTAAAACCTGCGCCTGGGGAACGATTCGGTCGCTGGCCTCGACCTCGACTTCCACCGAGTCTTTCGATCCGAGGACCCTGACACTTCGAACCGAAACCTGACCCAGCAAAGGCGTCGCAGACACCCCCAGGCACAACGCGGCCGAGAAGAGCCGATTGGCCGAAATCCGGGGGAGTCTGTACATAAAGCCTGCGCCTGAACGCTGTTTTGCTACAACCTTGATTGTAGCAGCGGTTCTCAGGCGGGCCGATTACCTTGGTATTGGACCCCTTGATTCCGGCCTATTGCGTCATCGGTTTCAGTATGTCACCCAACAAATCGGGCTGATCTCCTACGCGTTCCAGGTGAGGATTCTTTTCGCCGTCGTGGTAGTCCACCGAATAGGTTTTGAAGAACTGCGCGTTTTCCACCAGCAGATCAACGGGTTGAGCGCTTCCCTGCGCAGCCTTGAGTGCTTCGTGGAGAATCTCAGGAGTCCACTTGCGGCCGTTGACGGCGACGAGTTTCATTCCGGGGCCGATTCCTGATTGGTACGCCGGGGAACCGACAATCACATCCTCGAACTTGCCATCTTTCTCAATCACGAAGCCTAGCGAGTAAGAGAAGTCGGCGAACTTGGCGATTTTCTCCGCCGCCTCTTGCAGCAGATTCGGTGTGTCGTTGTAGATGAGCTTCCAGCCGCCGCGTTCGATTCCTCCCAATGGAGCGTGGGTGCTGGTGGCGCCAACGCGCTCGCGCAGCAGCTTCGCCCAATCGTAGGGAGCAACTTCGTTCAAAGCTTGGACAATGTCGTCGAAGGTATAGGGCACAACCTTCGGCGGACCGCTTTCGCCACCGTAGAAGCGCCGGCAGAAGTCGTTGATCGATTTCTGCCCGTGCGTTTGCTGGCGGATGATCGTATCCACCTCCAGCCAGATGAGTTGGCCCTCCGGATAGTAGTCGAGGCCGCGCCGCCAGTTGATCCACGGGAAGCCCATGGTGCGAAGCGTTTGCACCGAGCGCGCTGTGTCTTCCAGCGGACGCCAGGTTCTGCCCGGGCGGTGATCGAGATCGGCGGCGGTCGCGGCGAGGGCTTCGCGATATTGTTCATTTGTCCGCAGCCCGCTTCGCGCAGCCAGCAACGTACCCAGATATTCGGTCAGTCCTTCGTAGACCCAGAGCAAATCGCCGACCATCGGCTCCTGATAATTTGGCGTCGCCAGCCCTGCGGGACGGCGGTATTTGCCGTTCCATGAATGCGTGAATTCGTGCGGTACCAGGTCGGCATCCAGCAGATGCAGGTGCGGATCGAGGAATGCCCGCTCGCCTTCCACGCTGTCGTTGGACTCATGGTGCTCGAGGCCGTGACCGCCGACCTGGTTGCTCAAGGTGAGCAGGAAGTGATATTCGCGGTAGTGGCGAGCCCCGAAGAGAGTGCCGGTTTCGGCAACCAGCTTCTTATAGGCTGCGAGATCCTGAGAAGACATCGCGAGATCGGGCTCTTCGTCGGCCACGATGTCCATCACGTGGCGGGGAGTTTCTCCGGGCTTCGTCAATTCGACTTGACGATAATGAACTCCTGCGATCACGGGAGAATCGACGAGCGTTGTCAGTGAAACCGGCTTGAATTCAACGTGGCCCCCATTCGTCTGAGCCGGTTGCAGCGCGGTGCCGAATTTCCATCCCGCGGGCAGTGTGACGGATGGCGCGAACGTCACGTCGTCGGAGCGAGTTCCCTTGGGATAGAGCACGACGGCATTCCAGTTCAGATCGAGAATGTTGCTGGAAGCGGCTGGCCCGCCACCGCCCGCACTGTCATTCGAAGTGATGGCGTCGAGCGAAACATCGAGTTCGTTCACTCCGGCGGGAACGTTAACGTGAAATTCATACATCTCGAGATCATCGCGCTGCCACGCAACGGATTGGCCGGCGGCAGCCATGTGAATACCGGTTAAGGCCCCGATGGGGCCACTCGGCCGGTGATTGCCGGGAATCCATTTGGGGAAGACCAGGGCGTTTTCGCCCGCGTGGACGGGAATCCGCAGTTGCGCGTGGTAGATGTTGCGCGGCGCGTCGGTCAGGTCAACGTGCAGGTGGATGGCTTGCGCACCCAGCAACGGCCCGGAAAACAAGAACCAAAGCAGGAAAAAGCGAAGCGACAACGGTCGCGTTGGCAAAAGCAAGATAGCCTCCAGCGGAAAGTCAGAAGGCTAATGGAATGGCGCGACGAAAGGCAAGGGTGGGTGAAGATGCGGCGATGGCTGAGCGTGAAAAAAGTTAATCGCACAGATCTCAGGATCAGCTACGAGGGAACTTTTGCCGGACTTTCAGAAACACGGCTGTGAGCCCCGAACCCATCAGCAACAGTGTTCCCGGCTCGGGCACAACTCCGCCACCGCCGCCCTCGGTCGGACACGGATTGCCCTTGCCTTTACCGCCATTGCCGCCCGATCCGTTCTTTCCTTTTCCGACGCCGCAGACTCCGGGAAGCGGTGGAGGCGAAAGCGGAACGAACGATCCGCCACCCAGCGGATCATACAAAGTCAGCGGCGGAGCAGGCCCGACTTGCGGAGGTATGAGCAAGGAAGACTGATAAGGCACGGGCGGATTGGCGATGGCGGTGCCCGGCAACGCAGGCTGATCGAATTTTATATAGGGCGGTTCGATCTCCGCGTTTGCCTGCTGCGGAACGGTTTCGACGCGATTGGCGCAACGCGTGCGAGCGATCATTTTTCCGTCGGTAAGAATTGTCTCGCCTTTTTTCAGGCTCACGCGGTGGCGCGTCCAATAGACTTTGTTGCCGATGCGATAAGAAACGAAGGCGGTGCGCGCCAGCACCAGGCGAACCACGCGGGCGTGATCGTAATCGAATCCGGCATAGTGCGCCGCGACCACGGGATCGTGCTCCGCCGCCCATTTCAACTCGCGCGCATCACGCACCCCGCCGGGCACCACCGAATAGGGATAAACCGGGCGACTCTCAGCGCTGCGCAGGGCCTCCTGCTGAGTGGCCAGAAGCAAATCGCGGGCGGCCTCTTCCGACTGGCGATCGGGCACGGACGAGCGCGTGGCTCGAAACCACGACGGGCTGAAATGCCGGAGGACTATCGCGGAGAAACCGATTGCCAAAACCGCGCAAACGACCGTGAGGACCGTTCGGACGCGGCGATTTCGCAGATGCCGTCGAGTGGGACGACGCCGCCTGACTCCGCTGCGATCTGTTTCCGGTGGTTTCGGCAACTTCAACCTGCCTGATGCGATCAGCTTCCTGGGACTGCCGACCGCATTCCGTGCAAACCAGCCTGCTTGCCACTACCGGGTCACCGTCTCAAAGTTTGACAACGGCTCAACGGCCAAATGCTACCAGACCAAACAAGCCTTAGATATGACTTTTGATCCTTCCCTTTTGTTCAGGCTGGTTCGCGCGATATGCAACAATCTGCGTACGAAAGCCTTCTATGTAGTAAACCTTCCACGCTAGCGTGGAGCATAACCGATCGGGGGGAACCCGGAAATGCCACAACTGTGCCATTCCAATCGTGCCAGCGCCGGGTTACTATTAGCGCGTTGCAAAAGGTCTGGCGGTCCCGGAGGCCGGTCTTTATGAGGTTCAGGCGCGCGCTTGCAGTCTTGGCCGTGACATTCGCCGCTCTGGCGTTTACCGGCACAGCCTCCGCCAATTCGGTCACCCTGACCTACGAATATCAGAACCAGCAGTTTTACCTCTCCATCAACGGAAGCAAGACTTACACGGCGCTGATGTGCGACGCCTTCGACAACAAAGTCTATAAGGGCGAAACCTGGACGGCGACGGTCACTCCGTTTCTACAGGGGATCGCGAGCAGCATGTTTGGCGCTTCCATGACCATGGATTACAAGGCGGCGGGCCTGATCTACAAGAGCATGATCTCGGGCGCGCTGAGTACGCTGCAGGCACAGTGGGCAATTTGGGGATTGTTCTCTGCCAACGCGCAAAACAATCCGCTGTTCGCAACCTATGGCGGCTCCGCTACCGATGCCAGCTATCTCAGCCTGGCGCAAACGGCGCCCAACAGCGCCTACAACGGCTTGCTTCTTTACACTCCGCTCAACGCGAAGGCCGGATCCGGGCCGCAGGAATTCATTGGCATGAGCCCGACTCCGGCGGTCCCGGAACCCGGAAGCCTGACGCTATTCGGGACCGGCCTGGTTCTCCTGGCGCTTGCGATTCGGCACAAGTTCGCGCGAAGCCAGTCCTAAGTTCTTCTTCCAGCCCGCGTCAATTTTGACTATGCAGGCCGCAGCCGGCGCGGCTATTTTATTCTGAAGTTGTTGCTTCCTGCACGATGGGCAAGTTTTCGCGAACGTTTGACCGAAACGAGCCTCCAACATTTCCGCCGGAACCGGACTCCAAGCGATATGGCATCTACTGGGATTCAGGCTCGGCGGGACCTTTCGATTCACGAGTCCACCTATACGCAAAAGCCTCATCGGAAGATCGCTCTGCTTCTCGCAGTCGCTGCCATCTTTTGCGGCGCCATAACTTTTTACTTTGTTCGAGTGCTGCCGTTCTCGGAAACGGCCGTGCTACGCGATCTTCAGGAAGCCAGCGGAATGAGCGTGACAGCGCGAAGCTATCACCGGACCCATTTCCCTTCTCCCGGATGCGTGCTCGATGGGGTTGAATTTCGCAGCCAGACCGATAGCTTTACTCTGATACAGATTGAACACCTGGTGATCAAGGGAACGTACGCGGGCCTGATGCGGCATCATGTTTTGCATGTGAAAACAGTCGGGACCCGCATCTTCGTACCACCCTTTGGAAGAAGCTTCACCTTTCACACGAAACATTCGAATATCGTCATCGATCAGATTATTGCCAATGGTTCGTCGGTTGCGTTCGTGTCGAGTGATGGGTCAACTCCACTCGTTTTCGATGTGCATGATGCCCTTCTGACCGATGTTCGCTGGGGCAGCCCGATTCACTATCAACTTAAGTTTCACAATCCACAGCCGCCCGGCGAAATTTCAGTTGCAGGAACGTTCGGGCCATGGGCGGATGGCCATCATGAAGACACGCCGATGTCAGGCGACTTTACGTTCGATCAAGCCGATCTCTCCGTGTTCGGAGGCATAGGCGGGATGCTGGCGTCACGAGGGCGGTTTGGCGGCATATTCAAGCACGTGGATACAGAGGGCACAATTAACATCCCCGATTTCGAGGTGACCTCCGGCGGACATAAGGTTCCGTTGACGAGTCATTTCGACGCTTACGTAGACGCCATTCACGGCGACACATTTCTCAAGAGAGTAGAAACGCATTGGGGTCGCACGACGGTTGTCGCAGAAGGCAGCGTGGCCGGATCGCCGAACGCGCACGGGAAATTCGGGAGATTCCGGCTGACCGGACGAAACAGCCGCATCGAAGACATTCTGGGACTGTTCGTCACTGGATCGCGCGCACCGATGTCGGGAGCATTGTCTTTTCAGACCACGGCGGAAATTCCACCCGATCACCGGCCTTTTCTGAAAAAGGTCAGGCTCACGGGAAAGTTTGGGATTGGAGAAGGGTCATTCTCCAGTCCGGACACACAGGAAAATGTCGACACGTTAAGCGCCGGGGCCAGGGGTGCGAGGAAGGAAGATGCGGAAACGGTCCTCACGAATCTGAGCGGAAAATTCGATCTGGCGGGTGGGAACACCCACTTTTCGGAACTCTCATTCGGCGTTCCGGGAGCCAGCGCGAAAATGCACGGAACGTATGACATCCTGAACTACAAGATCAACTTGCACGGGCAGATGCGGGTGGATAGTCAGATTTCGAACACTTCCAGCGGTGTGAAGGCGCTCTTGCTGAAGATGATGGATCCGATTTTCAAGAAGAAAAAGCGGGGAGAAATTGTGCCCGTTCACATCGAGGGAACGTATCAAAAGCCGGAATGCGGGCTTGATCTGGTTAAGAAATCGGAGGGCGGCAAATCCAAGGCCAACTGAATCGCTCACGGCGCTAGCGCGTTGATCAGGCTCACGGCTTGCGGGCTTCCCCAGCCGGTCACGAGATCATATCCGGATACGGCATTGAAACCGCCGTTGTTGCCGCTGGTTGTATCGTGAAAGTTGCCGGTGAAGGTAGAACCGGTCCCGATATCGTAAATGACCGGGTTGATGAAGCCGACATTCGCCTCTCCATGGGAAGCGGCCTGCTGGTCCGCCATTGCAATCAGGCTTGCCCATAGGGGCGCGGCGTAACTGGTGCCTCCGCCGAAGTTGCGGCAACTACCGTCTGAGCAGATGTATTGAGAAGCATTGGACTCCGAAGACACGTCGGGAATGTTGCGCAACGTTTTCGAAGCATGATTGGTAGTGGTAACGACGCCGGCCAGCAACTGATAACTTGGAATCGGAATTCCATTCTTAGAGACCATGCCAGCGCTGTGGACCCAGCCGGTTTCGGCTTGCCACGCTCCGCCGGCGGCCTTCGTGGTTAATACCGTTCCGCCCACGGCAGTGACCCATGCATCATCCGATGGCCAAACCACGTTCGCAGCGGTTGCCGAGCCCTGATCGCCGGTTGCCACGAACACCGATTGCCCTTGCGCCGCCATCTCTTCAAGAATCGGATCCAGACTGCTCTGATCTTTCGCCCAGCCATACGAAACGCTGATACTGGTGGCGGAATTGTCCGCCGCCATCTTGTTGAAGATGGAAATGTCGTTCTTGCCGACATAAAACAGCAACTGGCTCAGCCCGGGCGCCATCGAAATCGCCTGTTCGATATCGAGGCATTGTTCGGCATCGCTGCAACCGGCGCCACAGGTAGTAGATGCGCCGTTGACGGAAACGGACTTGATCGGCACGTTCATGGCCTGGTGAGCGTTGCCGAAATAATTGGTGATGTCGCTCATGTTGAAGCCCTTGAGCGCGTAGATCGCGACTCTTTGTCCAGCCCCGTTTAGAGATCCTGAACCGTAGTAGGCCGTGCGCAGATCGCTTCCCAGAAACGATCCTCCGGGCCCCGAACCTTTGGCGTTTTTCGAAACCGCATCCGGCGCGATGAAGTTTTTGGACTGGGGCAGAACGAAATCGTTCAGGCCGGTGATGTGCAGGATCGGCACATCGGATTCGACGGTCGGTTCGCGATCGGCTGAGAAGAAAGTGCGCGCCTCTGTGGGATGCTGAAACACTCCCATAGTTACGTGGAATGCGCTTTCGATGGTCGCTGCCGGAGCTTCTACGTCGAGCACCATGCGATTCGACATTTTCTCGACGATTTTGAGCCCATTGGCCTGGGCGAACCGCTGGAGAGCCGCATAATCTTCTTCGGAGGGGCCAAATCGTTCTGCAAATTCCTCGACGCTGAGGTAGTGCCGGAAGTTCGGAGAGTGGGGGTCGTAAAGATCGGCAAGAAAGGCTTCCAGTTCGCCCTGATTCTTCAACGGCAACGAGATTGCCAGGCTCACGCGCTGGTTCGCAGGCAAACGCCCCACCAGCGGCGCGATACCGCTGGACACCTCATCGGGAACATGGGCGGTCATGGCAGCCCGGCGTTGCGCGTGCGCCAATCCGGTCATCGCTGGTAGGAAGAACGATCCAATTGCCAAACTCAATCTCAGCAAGCGAAACCGGCCCATACACGCAACTCCTGTATTCACAAGGTCGAAATAATTTACACCAACGCAAATGCCCGCACAATTGAACCTTTGTGTAGGAAGTATCATTTCTCGGAGTCGGAAGTACATGAGAAGAAACTCTGTAAATTTCTCGTTAAAAACTTTGCGTGTGATGCAGTTTTCTGCACGTTCGTCGGGAACGCGGCGGGTTAAGAACAACTTGCAATAAATGGACGGGTTATTCAGGACATTCGCCCCGGTCGATCAGTTCGCAATTCCCTTCACCCTTGACGTGGGAAACCGGGCTGGTTAGAGTCCGAGGGGCTACGGCATCGCGGCTCACTCCCAGATCGTCGCACCCTCAGCGACGGCCAACTTTGAAGATGCCTGAGGATCGGTTGTCTTGAAGTCAAGCATTACGGCATTCGTTATGTTGGCGGCGGTCTCCTTCACCGGCTGCGGCGGCGGTGGCAGCAACGGAGGGCCGCCTCCGCCTCCGCCCACTTACACGATCGGCGGAAGTGTCTCCGGACTGTCGGGGAGTGGTCTGGTTCTGCAAAATAACGGCAGCGGCAATCTTCCCGTCAGCGCAGATGGCGCCTTCAAATTTCCGACCGCGGTAACCAGCGGGAGCGCCTACAGTGTCCAGGTTGGCACGCAGCCGTCGAATCCCGCTCAGATGTGCAGCGTGACGAACGGAAGTGGAACTGCAACCGCGAACATCTCGGATATCAGTGTTACCTGCACCACGACCACCACGACTACCTACAAGATTGGCGGAAGTGTCTCCGGATTATCGGGCAGCGGTCTGGTTCTCCAGGATAATGGCGGCGATAATCTTTCCGTCACTGCCAACGGAAACTTCAGTTTCGCCACCGCGATTGCGGCCGGAAGCAACTACAGCGTGACCGTGCTCACCCCGCCTTCGAACCCGGCGCAAACTTGCACCGTAAGCGGTGGCGTCGGAACGGCAAACGCGGCCATCACGAGCGTCAGCGTCACGTGCACCACAACGACGACTACCTACAAGATTGGCGGAAGTGTCTCCGGATTATCGGGCAGCGGTCTGGTTCTCCAGGATAATGGCGGCGATAATCTTTCCGTCACCGCCAACGGGGGCTTCACTTTTGCGACCGCGATTCCGGCCGGAAGCACCTACAGCGTGACGGTGCTGAGCCAGCCGGCGAATCCAGCGCAAACCTGCACCGTAAGCAGTGGAAACGGGACCGCGAACGCAGACGTGACGAGCGTGAGCGTTACGTGCACCACGAACGCGACCACCTACACCATCGGCGGCACACTCTCCGGACTGTCGAGTGGCAGCGTAGTTCTGCAAGACAATGGCAGCGACAACCTGACACTCAACACCAATGGAACATTCAAGTTCGCTACGCCAATTGCCGCGGGCGGCTCTTATAGCGTTACTGTCAAGACGCAACCGGCATCCCAATTCTGCTCGGTGACCAATGGCGATGGGACCGCCAACGCCATCGTCACGAGTGTGCAGGTTTCCTGTACGGCGACGGGCGGCAAAACGATCCCGCTGACATTTTTCGGCACGAGCTTTAACTTCTTCACCATCTGGCCTCCAACGGATGGCCTGGGACGCGTCGCCACGATCGGCTCGCTGCGCCTCTGGGATGACAAAGTGAAGTGGGGACAGATTAATACTGCGGACGGGAAATATGACTGGACGCTGCTTGACAGTTACATGAGCATGGCGCAGTCCATGAACCTGAATGTGCTTTACACGATCGGCGATACTCCGGACTTTGCGGGAACGATCCCTACGAAATCAGGGGTGCACTGCCTGGCGCCGTCCGATTACAGTTGCTCGCCGCCGAACGACGTGAACACCGACGGCACCGGGACCGATAAGTTCTTCTCCGATTTCGTCACTGCACTGGTCACGCGCTACAAAGGGCAAATTTCGTACTACGAATTGTGGAATGAGCCGGACTGCTCGTGCTACTTCGCGGGCACGCAGGCGCAGATGGTGCGCATGAATTCGGACGCTGCGAGCATCATTCATTCCATCGATCCGAATGCCCAGACGCTCAGCCCCTCAGGCCACGTGTGGACGCTCAGCACGTGGTTCGATCCGTATATCGCCGCCGGGGGCGCGGCGACGTTCGACATTGTCAACTTCCACATGCGCGGCAATGGCGACGCACTGAATATCGTGCCGGAATCATTCCTGAGCACTTACGCGAACATCGTTTCCGATGTTCAGGCCAATGGGCTCGGCAGCCGTCCGCTGTGGGACAGCGAGCACGGCATCAAGGCGGATGAGAACGTCACTGACACCGATACGCTGGCGGGATTCCTGGCGCGGGAACTCGCGCTGCGCGCTGGAGTCGGCCTCGTCCGGCAGTATCTGTATTCCTGGGACGATAACCCTCCGGTGGGCGTGCAGGGCACACTCGCAGGCACCGCCTGGGACACCGAGACGGGATGGCTCCTGGGGCACACCATCAGCCCCTGCACGGCGAGCGGGACGGTCTATACCTGCAACGTGGACGACGGCCAGATCGTCTGGGACACGGCGCAAACGTGCAGCAATGGCGTCTGCACGACCTCGAATTACACCTTCCCGGCTTCCTATGCCTTCGAGACCGACCTGACGGGCAAGAAGACAGCCTTGAGCGGAAAGACAGTGCCAATCGGATACAAACCGATCTTCCTGACGGCGAATTAGAATTCGTAACTTCAGGAATTTGGTGGAGCTAGTCGGGATCGAACCGACGACCTCATCGTTGCGAACGATGCGCTCTCCCAGCTGAGCTATAGCCCCGTGTGAAGGTTGGATGCTGGCCTCGTAATTTTATCAGCGATTGCGAATCTGCACCAAGCGGTGCTCGAGATCGAAGATCGAAAGATTCAGGATTCAAAACTTTTTCCGATTTATCTCATCCAACAATTGCCCTCAGGCTCCTGATTTCCCGGCGTTATTCCCGTATTCCCAATCGTAGGGCACGCCTGTGTCGCCAAGGATGAAGTGAACGAGGTCGGCGAATCCCGCTTCAGAGCGAACGTCGTTGGAAAGGATGAGGACGCAGCGCTGCGACTTCTCGATGCAGACCATGGTGTTGGCTGTTTGTCCGTCGTGTCCGCCCTTGTAGAAACCGTGGCCCTGTGGGCCATCGAAGACAATCACTCCGAGGCCGGCGTAGAGGTCTTTGCGCTGCTCGTCTTTGGGCAAGTCCGGCTGAAAGAGCGGGAACTCGTTGCGGGTGGTGAGATGCAGGCTGGGCTTGGTGATCTCCGCCCGGGAGGCGGGTGTGAGGCCGTCACCGCGCACCAGCGCCGCGACGAACTTCGGAAAATCGGAGATGGTTGTATTCATGGAGCCGGCAGCCCGCGGCTTCTTCCGGCCGGAGTGCGGTTGCGGCTGTCCCTGATCGTTCCATCCATCGGCCACATTGTTGTCCTGACCGTTGTGCCAGGTGAGGCTGGTGCGGGTCATCCCCAACCGGGAAAAGATAGCGTTCGTGAGATCACCCACGTCGAGGCCGAGACCTTGAGCTTTGCGGCCATGCTCAATGACAAATTGCAAGAGGATGAAGCCCTCTCCGGAGTAGCTGAAGTGTGTGCCGGGGTCGAAATGGATGCGGAGTTTCTGGTCCGGCTCAATAAACCAGAAATTGCTGAACCCCGTCGAGTGGGTGAGGCACATCCGCGGGGTGATCTGCTTCCAGCGCGGATCGTCGGCCAGGTCTTTGTAGGGACCGTATTTGTCCGGGAACACCGGGTCCGGTCCGTAGGTTGGAAGTGGATTGTCGAGATCGGCTGCGATCGGCGTGTCGAGGCTGATCTTTCCCTGGTCCACCAGTTGCATCACGGTGTAGGCGAAAACCGTCTTGGTCAGGGATGCCCCGTACATGTCGGTATCGGTGGTGAGCGGGTCATTCTTGGCGTCGCGGACTCCAAACGAATGGACGTATTTCACTTTTCCGTGATCGATCACGGCGACCGCAATTCCCTTGGCATGCGTTTGCGCCATCAGGGTGCGCGTTTTCGCGTCGATGGCGTGATCGGAAGGAAGGTTTTGGGCCAGCAGGCCAGGCGAGAGAAAAAGCACCAGCAGAAGGATGGAAAGCTGCTTGTATGGTCCGGTCATAGCTTAACTACAGAATATAGTTCGCCGCGTGCGGCGCACAAATCCGGTCATCGGGCCCGCACTTCAGGAGACTATCGAACATAAGCCCCTGAAGGGAAAACTGGTTACGGGAGAGAGCCTCCTAGGCCATCCAATCTCGCTTATCGCTTGACGAATCGCGGTCACGAGCGTCTAACTAAGGAATACGGAGTTCGTAATACCGGTGTTTTCTCAAGCCAATCCCACGACCGGACGACGTCAGCGCTGGATGCTGGCCGGTTCTGTCGTTCTGCACGGGGCTTTGCTGGCCTGGCTGCTGCACGCTCCTGAACCACGGCTGCTGAATCCTGTTTCTGTCGCACTTGGACAGAATGGCCGGTCTGTGACTCGTCTCTACTGGTCGAGCAAGAATCCGGACGACAGCGATCACAGTTCGTCGGACACGGCAACCCATAGATACCGCAAGGAACGATTCAGCCAGAAGCTGGCGTTCAAAGCGGCCATCCCGCCAAAACTGCGGGCACCGCAGACTCCGCTGGCCCGAACGGAAGCGGAGGACAATTCCCAGACGCAAACGCTATCGGCTTTGGGACATGGCTCTCAGGCGGGACTTCCCTATGGAACTTTGAGCCACGGGCAGTTCTACGGCGATGAGATTGTCCCGGCGCTTCCGGTCACTACCTCGGACCCGGTGGTGTGGCCCTGGCAATTGCCGGAATCGCCCGGCAATGAAGTCATCGAGATCACGATTGATGAGCGAGGGGAAATCGTCCGCAAGACCGTGTTGCAGAGCCTCGGTTCCGACATCGATACCAAATGCCTGGCGGCGCTGGAGAACTGGCACTTCCGTCCGGCGACTAAGAACGGGGCGCCGATCCCGTCCAAGCAGGATGCAATCTTCCCATTCCGCGCCCGCGGATAGTTCCGAAGCCTTCCGCCGGTTCGCGCATCTATAATCAAACAGTGACCAAGAACTCTGTAAAGCAGATCGCCTCGGCGGATTTTCCGACCCGCTGGGGACAGTTCCGCATCTACGGCTTCCGCGGCGAAAATGGCCAGGACGGCGACAAGCGGACGGAAGAGGCCGTGGCCCTCGTGATGGGCGATGTGCAATCGGAGCCACCTTTGGTGCGAGTACATTCGCAATGCCTGACAGGCGATGTTTTTCACTCCCTGCGCTGCGACTGCCGACAGCAATTGGAGCTGGCGCTTTCGATGATCGCCGGGGAGGGGTCGGGCATCGTGATCTACGAGCAGCAGGAAGGCCGGGGCATCGGGCTGATGGCCAAGCTGCAAGCCTACGAATTGCAGGATTCGGGACTCGACACCGTGGAAGCGAACGAGCGTCTCGGATTCAAAGCTGACCACCGCGATTTCACGCTACCGGGTGAGATTCTGAAGGCGCTGGGCGTGACCCGCGTCCGGCTGCTCTCGAATAATCCTGAAAAGGTCGAGGCACTGGAACGCTCAGGAGTACGCGTAGTGGAGCGCGTGCCGTGCGAAGTGGTTCCCAGTCCGCATGCCGAAGAATATCTCAAGACCAAGCGCGAGAAGCTTGGGCATCTCTTCACTTCAACCCCGACCCGTCCCTGAACGAAAATCCGGACATTGCTGTAAGGATGCCGTGCCCTGGTCAGCGAGCTTCGGCGCTCAAACTCTGCCTACCGGTGTACCGGTTCTCGCGCAACATTCGAATCACGAAGTAAGCGAGCAACATCGCCAGTAGAAATGGGAGCGGCGCAGCCATGCGCGCGGGAAAGACGATGACCTCCGGCATCCTCGCCCACGAGGGTGCGATCAGCGCAGCGACGGCGACGGCCGCGGCCAGCAGCCAAAACCAGCTCAGGGCGAAGCCTGTGATCAGGGAAACCGTCCGAATATAGCGAGGCGCGCCCAGGATATCGGCATGCCTGGCGATGAGCCACAGGATCAGCGGCAGCAAAACGATGTGGTCGTAAACCGCGCCGCCGGTCGGTTCCATCAATACGGCCATGGCAAGCATCCAACTGAACGCCAGGGTAAACGCCGCTGAGCCTGCGGGTTCCTGTCGCGTTCTCCAAATGACTGCGAGGGTCAAGAGGAAGAGCGCGGCTTCCAATGCCGCGCCCAGCCATTTGCCCAAAACCAGTTGGGTCAGCGGCGGCAACGTGTAGTGCGAATATCCCGCCAGCGCGCGCCACCAGCCAAAGAACCATCCCGGCAACAGAAGTTCGGAGGCGGCCATTAGCACCAAAAGGCTTGCCGCCAATCCGAACACAAATCTTTTGCGCCGCCGCCAATCGGTCAGCGCCCAGACCGCAAGCCAGAGCACGACCGGCCACACCATTTGTGGCTTCGCCGAAGCGCACGCCAGCAGAGCCCCGGCAAGAACCAGGCGGTTTCGTATCAACGCGAGGGCCACAAAAGCGAGCAGGACGCCACACAACAGGCCAGCCTGCTGCGCGTAAAATCCCTCCAGCGCCGGGTAACTGACCAACAGCAACAGAATTGCAATCGCCATTGCCGTGGCGGAAATTCTTATTGCAAAGGCCCTCACCCAGATCACCACGCTCAATCCGGTCAATACCGGGATCGCGATCGCCAGGATGATCCTCACCCAATCGAAGCCGAGATATAGCAAGGGCCCAGCCAGAAGATCCGCATAGAGCGGATAAGAAAACGCCCGGAACTCCACGGGAGGGTCCGATGGGCGGGCGGGATCCATGGTGCGTCCGAACAGCCCGATCTGAATCTTCCGCGTCATTTCCTGCGAATAAGGATTGGCGTGGTTGTGAATCAGTTCGCGCCCGGTCAGCCAGATGGGATAGAAATCTCCTCCAAAATCAAACTGTCCGATCATGTGGTTCGCAGCCGCAGTTCGCTGGGCTCCAGGAAGCAAGAGTTGGAAATAGTAGAAGCAGTCACCCAACGCGACAAGAAGCGCGAGCAGCAGGATCAATCGCCTGGGCGTGAACATCTCACTTCCCTTCCCGGGCAAGCAACCGCGAAAGTTGGGCTTGATTCCTTGCCGGCAACCGCTGAAGCGCTACTCCGGCCAGCGCCGCGTAAACGCTGCGCGCGTTTCCTGCTTTGGCGAGCACTTTCAGGTGGCGTCGAACGGTATCGATGTCGCCGCGCGCGATCGGGCCACTAAAGGCGGCGGACACTCCCAGTGAAGCGTAATTTTCGACCGTCTGGCGAAGAATGGGAAGCATGCGACGCCGCATCTCGGACTTGCGCACGCCTGCGGCTTCCGCCACTTCCTCTGCGGTGGCAATCAGCGCCGCGACCATGGGAGAGGCGAACATTCCCCAGGCATGATAGAGGGGCTTGTCCTGCTTGCGAACCGGATACGCGCGGCCGCCCAGATCCCTCACCATGCTTCGCGCCAGCCGCACCGCATCTCGGTCCCCCTCGACCGCAAACGACACGCCTCGCAACGAAGGCTGCACGCCGTTCACAAACGTCATCATTGGGTGCACCGAGGCCACGGCTGCGCCGCCGGCCCGCAAAACTTCGAGTTCATCACTGGTCAATGCTCCGCTGGAATGGAAGGCGATCTTTTTGTGCCAGCAAATTTTTCCAAGCGAGCGGGCCGCGCGTGCGATTTCCGAATCCGGCACGCAAAACCAGACCAGATCGACCTCGAGCGAAGTGGGCGAACTCAGCGCCCTGGCTCCGACTCTTCGGGCCAACTGGCGGGCATGGGGAAGAGCTTTTTTTCGCGCGATCACGGCGCTGATCGTATGTCCGGCGCGATGCAAAGGGATTGCAAGCGCGCTGCCCAGGGCCCCGGCCCCGACGATGGCGATCCGCGCCTTAGCTGCCATGGCGGGAAGGATAGCAGAAGACAGTTCTCAGTTCTCAGTTCTTCGTTCTTCGTTGTCAGTTGTCAGCTCTCGGCTCTCAATTCTCAGTTCGTCGTGCTTTATATTGTCATTATGTCGAAATCGTCTTCCGGAAAAATGCGCTTCAAGAAGGCCCGCCTGCTCTCTTCAAAGACCATTTATCGGGGGCCGGTGTTTTGGGTCACGACCGACCAGGTTCGCGAACCGGGCGGCATCAACGTGCGGCGCGACCTGATCCATCACTCCGGATCGGTGGTCGTGCTGGCCGTGGACGAATCCTCCACCGTCCCGCGCATCCTGCTGGAACGTCAATATCGTCATGCTGCGAAGGATTTCCTTTGGGAGCTTCCTGCCGGACGCATCGACCCGGGAGAGAAAGAACTACAGGCGGCCAAGCGCGAACTGATCGAGGAAACCGGGTATCGCGCCTCCCGCTGGCGGCGTATTCTGAAGTTTTATGCCAGCCCCGGATTTGTGGCGGAGACGATGGCCGTTTATTTGGCAACCGGCTTGAGCGAAGGAGAGGCCGAGCCCGAAGAGGATGAAGTCATCTACAAGGAACTCGTTCCCTTGCCTAAAGCGGTCAAGATGGTGCTCAACGGCAGCATCCGCGACGCCAAGACGATTTCATCGGTGTTGTGGCTGGATCACGCGACCCGCCGGAAAAAATGACGACTCTGGTCGGTTGTCGATTTGATGTGATTGGTTGATAAAAGAGCCCGCTCCGTTGCCGCCGAATTCTCGCCTGATTTGAAACCCACATTTCCTTGACAGCCTAACCCTTGGGTACCAAAATGCATCCAATTACTAGCGGCACGTCCTGACCCCCAACATGTAGGGACGTGCGGAAGAAGGGGGTTCAGTGGAACGTTTGAAAGGAACCGTCAAGTGGTTCAACAATGCCAAAGGATACGGGTTCATCGGACGCGCAGATGGGCCGGACGTATTTGTTCATTACAGCGCGATCAGCTCCGAAGGCTACAAGAGCCTGCAGGAAGGCGATCCGGTCGAGTTCGAAATCACCGAAGGCCAGAAAGGTCCGCAAGCAGCGAACGTAACTAAAGCGGCCTAGTCCGCCTGTCAAACTATTCTCACTTCGTCTCCAGCGAGCACATC
Source organism: Candidatus Sulfotelmatobacter sp. (assembly GCA_036490405.1). Lineage (GTDB taxonomy): Bacteria > Acidobacteriota > Terriglobia > Terriglobales > Acidobacteriaceae > Sulfotelmatobacter. Next base: position 44,949 of record DASXDY010000006.1, read on the forward strand.
CAGCACGCCGAATCTGATCGTTTGTCCAGACAACTCCTTCTCGCGTGACCGCGTCTTTGTCTACTGGCTCTGCTGAACAATCTTGTTTATCTTTAGTCAGTGGACAACAAGGCCATTGCCAACATTTTGTACGAGACTGCCGACCTGCTCGAAATTGATGGGCAGGATTCGTTCCGTATCCGCTCCTACCGCAATGCAGCGCAGGCGATTGAAAATCATTCGCACCAGATCAAAGACATCATTGCGGATCCCAAGCAGGTGCTTGCCATAGCCGGCATCGGTAAGGGCATGCTCACGAATTTGCAGGAGCTATTCAGTACCGGCAAACTCGCCGTTCAGGCGGAATTGCTCCAGAAATATCATCCGTCGATGCTTCAGCTGCTGAAGATTCAGGGGCTGGGGCCGAAAACAATTGCTCTGATCTGGAGCGCCTACAAAGTCAGCGATGTAGACGGCGTGGAAAAATTGGCGCGCGAAGGCAAAATTCGCGAACTGCCGCGCATGGGCGAGAAACACGAAGCCAAGCTGCTGAAAGCGATCGAGGATTACCGGCGAATCGGCGGGCGCTTTCTGATCGACGCCGCGGAACTTGAATGCGAAAAGATCGTCGCCTACATCGAAAAGTTTCCCGGCATTGACAAGATTACGCCGGCGGGTTCATTGCGCCGCGGCCGCGATACCGTCGGTGATTTGGACATCCTCGTCACCGGCGAAGCCTGCTCGACCGAAGCGGGCCGCCAGGAGGCGATCGCGCATGTAGCGAAATATCCGCCGCTGATGGACATCATCGCGAGCGGGGACAATAAGATCAGCTTCCACGTTCGCAATGGGCTACAGGTCGATGTCCGGCTCCTGCCGCCGGAGTCTTTCGGCGCAGCCATGCAATACTTCACGGGATCAAAGGGCCACAATGTTGCGTTGCGCCAGCGCGCCCTGAAGATGGGATACACGCTCAACGAGTACAGCCTGGCGACTCTCGAAGGCGAACAACCGGTCGCCGGAAAAACCGAAGAGGAAATCTATGCAAAGCTGAGGCTCGACTACATTCCGCCTGAGATGCGCGAGAACCTGGGAGAGATCGATCTCGCGGAGAAACATTCTCTGCCCTCACTCATCACCCAGGCCGATATCAAAGGCGATGTTCACATGCACACCGTCGAGACGGACGGGAAAAACACGATCGAAGAGATGGCTTTGGCTGCGAAAGAGCGCGGCTACCAGTACATGGCGATTACCGACCATTCCAAGAATCTTGCATTCGCTAACGGCCTCGACGACAAGCGCGCGGTGGAACACATTCAGCGCATTCACGAGGCCAATAAGAGAATTGAGGGCATTAAAATCTTCGCGGGCATTGAGGTCGATATCCTGGCTGAGGGCGACCTCGATTTATCGGACGACGTTCTGGCGCAGATGGACGTGGTCATCGCCAGCGTTCATTCTGTTTTCAACCAGGAATCAGCCAAGATGACCGAGCGGCTGATCAAGGCGATCGAGAACCCGAACACTTCGATCATCGGCCATCCCACGGGGCGCATCCAGTTGCGGCGCGATTCCTATCCATTCGACATGCACGCCGTGCTGACGGCGGCGACCAAGCACAAGGTTGCGATGGAGCTCAACGCTTACCCCGACCGGCTGGATCTGAACGATGCTAACCTTCGCCAGGCCAAGCAGCACGGAGTGAAGATCGTCATCAACACCGACTCCCATCATATTTCGCATATGGAGAAAATCCGTTTCGGAATCCTGCAAGCGCGGCGCGCCTGGCTCACCAAAGAAGATGTGCTGAACACGCTGCCCGTCGACAGGTTTGCCAAAGCCATGAAGCATGGCTGGTAATTTAGACAGAGGCGTCGAGCCACCAAAACCGGACCATTCCTCTTCCCAGAGCGTAGAATTTCCTGTTGCAGCAAATAACCTATGCCTGATCCAACTCCAGTTCCCGCCCCCCCGCCCGTTCCCGCGCCGCCTGCCGAAGCCAAAGGACCGACGATTAATATCGGCGAGGAATATGGAACGGCCAAGAAGAACCTGCCGCCTGTCAGGATCGTGCTGATCGCCGTTGCGGGTGTGGTCATTGTGGTCTTGATTGCGTCATTCCTCAAGCGAGCCAAGCCACAAGCCTCCGGATCTTTGGACAATGTCGTCGCCGTTGCCATTCCCGATCAGACATCGACGATGGTCGCGCTGACTTTTGCTCTGCACAACAGCAGCGAGAAGACCTTCTATGTGCGGACAGTCGGGGCTTCCCTGAAGACGGCCGGCGGCGAATCCTCGGCCGATGCCGTGTCGGCGGTGGATTTCGACCGCTATTTTCAGGCTTTCCCAACTCTCAGGAACGGGGCGCAGCCGGCTCTCACCCCGGAGACAGAAGTTGCGGTCGGCAACTCAGTCACGCGGACCATCATCGTTGCTTTCCCGGTCGCACTGGATGCGTTCAACCAGCGGCAATCCGTCAGCGTCGTGATATGGCCCTACAATGAAACCGTGCCGGTTACACTGACCAAGTAAGGGCCGGCCCTTGCGCGATTGGCGCAAATGCGTTTCCATAGCGGGATGAACTTTTCCCGATCGGCACGTCGCACAGTCGTCCTCTTGGCTGCGGTTGGCTTTTTTCTTCCCTTAGTTGCGTCCTCCGCGCGCGCGGCGGACGGCAAATATCTCTTCTACGTCGGAACCTATACCAACGACAATGGGAAGAACACGAAAAGCAAGGGCATCTACGCCTATCGCTTTGACTCCGCAACAGGGCAGGTCACGTCACTCGGCCTGGCTGCGGAAGCCACGAATCCATCTTTTGTGGCAATCCATCCCAGCGGGCGCTACCTCTTTGCGGTAAACGAACTCGGGAACTACAGCGGTCCGAACAGCGGGGGCGTGAGCGCATTTTCTGTCGATCAGGCGACCGGCAAGCTTACGTTCCTGAATGAAGTGCCGTCGCGAGGAGCGGACCCTTGCTACATCATCGTCGACCACACCGGTAAATTCGTGCTGGTCGCGAACTACACGGGCGGCAGCGTAGCAGTATTTCCGATCGGCGCAGACGGCAAACTTGGCGAGGCGTCGGCGTTCGTACAACACTCCGGACACGGTGCCAATCCTCAAAGACAAGAAGGGCCTCACGCCCACTCCATTGACCTTTCGCCCGACAATCGCTTCGCCTTCGTGGACGACCTCGGGCTCGACGAATTGTTTACCTACAAGTTCGACAGCGCAAAAGGAACACTGACGCCCAACGATCCGCCATTCGCCAAACTTGACGATGGTTCCGGCCCTCGCCACTTCGCGCTACATCCAAACAACAAGTTCGCCTACGTGGTCAGCGAGATCAAGGGCACCGTCACCGTCTTCGCTCACGATGCGAGCGCCGGCACATTCCGCCAGTTGCAGACAGTCACAACTCTGCCGAAAGATTACAAGGGCCCGATTGAGGACGCTGAGATTGAAGTCCATCCGTCAGGAAAATTTCTGTATGCATCGAACCGGGGCGAGAGCAACGACATCGCCATCTACAAGATCGACGAGGGCAAAGGCACGCTGACTCCGCTTGAAAATGTGCCCACCGGAGGAAGGACGCCGCGGAATTTTGCGATCGATCCGACAGGAAAGTTTCTTCTAGCGGAAAATGCGGGGTCTGACAGTATCGTAGTCTTTCGCATCGACCAGAAGACCGGCAAACTCACGCCGACCGGGGAGAAAGTGGAAGTGGGCTCTCCAGTTTGCATCCGGTTTGTCGGCGCGAAGTAGTCAGGCCGGAAGGCTACTGCTTCTTCTGGATAAATCGCCTGCGCGCAAGATGGGTGCTGGCGTCAGGCTTGATCTCATCGTACTTCAGGCATGAGATTGAGCCATCCACTTCGAGCACGGCCAGCGCGGTCTGCTCCACGCCGCCGATGCCATGCTCGCGCAGGGCGCGATGCAGTTCGTCGACGCTCACATGTTCTTTTGCCAGGTGCGGCTCGATCGTCTTGCCATCATGAATGAGCAGCGTCGGCTGGCCCTGAATAAGCCGCCGGAAGCGGCGGTTGGTTCCGGAGACCTCGGCGACAAAATAGTTGAGGATTAATAGCGTGCAAGCCGCGACCGCCCCGCCCGAGAGGGAGGTATCGGAGCCGGTCATCGCATTTTGCACGGAGTTCGAGAGCAGAAGGAGCAACGTGAGGTCGAACGGCGTCATCTGCCCCACCTCACGCTTCCCACTGAGACGTACGCCAATCAGGACGAGCAGATAAATCGCGCCCGTACGCAGCACGATCTGCAAGAGCACGTGGCCGCCCGGAAAGAGCACGCTTCGTCCTTAGTTGGCTGTGACCGGCACGGGAGCGCTCTTGGGAGTGCTCAGGTATCCCGTAGCCTTGTTTTTGTCCACGGACCAGACAACCAGTTCAAACAGCAGGTGATCGCGTCCGGAATAGAACTGAATAGGCTCGGAAATATTGCGGTCTTTCTTCTCCAGCGTCTTGTCGTCCGAGGTTACGTTCAGAGTGAACTTGCCCTTTTTCGGATCGGACTTCTTGAGTTGCAGGCTCACGGTTGAAACCGGTTGCGGCTTCGCGCCCTTGAGCAAGGTGAACTCGTAGTAGTTCCGGTCTCCTCTGTGTTTGAGGACTTCGAGATCGGAACGGGTCGTGGCGATCAGTTCACTTTGGCCGGTCAGATCGCCGACCGCCGTAGATAACTTGGCCTTCGTCGCTTCCAGATCAGCCTTGGTCGCCGCAACATCCGTTTTCACTCCGCCAACATCGGTCTTCACTCCGCTGATATCGCCCGTTACCGCGGTGATCTGGGCTTTTTGCTCTTCCTCCAGCCGCGCCGCGGAGGCCTTCTGCTCGGCCTGCAATTGCGAAGTGCGTTGTGCCAGTTCTTTCTTGGTCATGCCGGCCTGGCGAGCCAGGGTTTCTTCCTGGGCTTCGGAGGTCTGCATCCGGTTCTGGAGTTCCTTGACCTGCGCCTGGCTGGCGTTCAAATCCGCGGTCAGTTTTTGCAATTCGGTGTGGGTCATGTAATGCGCATATCCGAAACCCGCCACGACCAGGATCGCTACGACAATCAGCACCCACTTGCCGGCGTTTGACTGACTTTCCATCGGGACCTGTGTGCCTTCATCGGCCATACACTTCTTCCTCCTCAGGAAGCGGACAAAATCGATTGATAAAGATGACTAAATTGTTCAGCACTACTTCTATAGTGTCAATTAGCTGGTCTGATGCGGCGAGGAACGCGGAACGCTGCCTCTAACGCCGAAGAACCAGGGCCTGCTGCACCGCTGGGTCCGGATTGCGGCGGAGGGCAGCCACTTGCGCCGCTCCCAAAGCCTGCTCCAGGCGTTGGCGGATCGCAGAGGAAGAATCGGGCTGAGACCGCACCAGAGAGTCCGACTTGGCGAAGCAAGCGTAGGCCAGGCGCGGTGAAAAACCGGCCTCGTCCAGAAACTGGCCGTAGGCCTGCCAATCCAATGCGCTTGCAGAAGTGTCGCCAAGCGCGCCGTCCAGCTGAAGCGTGCGCTGATAGAGCCTGAGCGCCTCGTCCAACTTCCCGGCTTTGGCTTGCAGCTGGGCCTCGTTCACATCCGCGACACTTTCAAGCTTCGGCAGATGGGTCTGTACCGCAAGTGTCTCCGCCATCTGATACGACTTGACAGCCAGATCTGCCTCTGCGGAACGGGCCTGGCAATCGGCCATGCGCAGCACGATTCCGATCACAAACTCCGGTGCAGGGCGCTCTTGCGCACGCCGATGCCCCAAATGCTTGAGGAATGCCTCGTAGTGAACCGCTGCGTCCTGCGCTTTGCCTTCGCGATCCAATTCGTGCGCCAGGTATAAATGCGCCAGCGGCTGATTCGAATCCACTCTAAGCGCGTCATTCCAGCTGGCGATTGCCTCGGCGGAATGGCCACGTTGTGACTCAAGCACTCCGCGGTCGGCCAACAGATTGGCGTCATCCGGCGTGTATTCCAGGGCAGCCTCGGTGGCTATGAATGCTTCGTCAAAACGCTTCTGATCGACCAGCAACTTGATCAGCGCCTGCCGCGGCACAGGGTCTGCGGGATTCGATTGAATGGCCTTTTTCCAGGAATCCTCGGCCTGCCTAGGCTGTCCGATTTCGATCTCCCTACGAGCGAGGCGCATTTGCAAGGGACCATCGAACGAGTTGAGAGCGGCTGCTCGTTGCAGGTCAGGAAGATTATCGCTGCGCAGAGATAGATAGTAGCGCGCCTGGTCCACGGTGCCCCAGATCAGCAATGCGAGGGCAGTGGAGACGCGAAGGCTACGCGCGCCGGAGCTGCTTCCGATCATCCATCGCCAGGTTGCGGCAAAGTGTCCGCCAGCGCCGGCCGCGGCGTCGGCGATACGCTCGCGCGAATTGAGCAGCAGTGAGGCGATCCGGCCATCCCGCAGCTTCCAGATCGCTCCGTCGAGAATGAAATGATGGATATTCACCAAAGCCGTGAAAATCAGGAAACTCGAAGTGAAGTCATGGTGGAAAGCGCGGCTTGCCAGCCAGGGGCCGGGCACGAACAACGCAATGCCCCCGACGATGAGCACGCCGAAGTAAGCCAGCGGACGCCAGCTGCGGACGCCAGCGGATTCGGGGCCATTGGCAGCCTCCCGCCGCGCGTAATAGCTCGTGATCCACAGATATTGCGCCGAATGCATGACCGCCAGAATGCCGGTGCTGTAGCGGCTCTGTGGAATCTCAAGACCCTTAATCAGCGAGATCGCGGCGGGCAGGAGAAACCACAGGAACTGCGACGAGAACAACGTCAGAGCAGGAACCAGCTTTTTCCATCCCGTCTCGCGTGCCAGACGCGAAAGCCCAAAGATCGAGAGCGCTACGAAAGCCACCAACAAGATGATTTGTTCCCAGCGGCTGACGATCGCGGGAATCCCAAGTGACAGGAACAACGGATCGGCTGAGGGCCCGGTATGAAAACCGAGGAACAGGACGAGGTACGAAACTACGAAGGCGCCGTACAAAGCCCGCCGCTCGGCTTTGCCCGGATTCGCACCTGCGCGCCGGGCAAACATCATAAACAGGCCGTAGTTCTGGCCGCTGTAGTGCCACGGGCTCCACGTGAGATAGAGGGTGAATATCCAGGGCAGCAACCGAATCCAGAAGTGCGAGAGAAACAGAGTCAATAAAACCAGCGCCGTGATGTGAACTGTGAATACGCGGTATTTCTCAAAATCTTCCGAGCGATGATAGGCGCGGTAGATGGTCGCCATGTAGTGCGGATAATTGAAGAAGAGCGCCAGAACATAAAACAGTACGGCCCACGTCCGGGTGCTGGAAGAAAGTGAAGAATACGAGATCAAAAGAAGAGGCGCCGACCATGCCCCGCAGCCGACGATCAGGTCGAGCCATGGGTTATAGATCCAGAGCGCTTTTGTTTCGGAATTTCGCCGCGACTCTCTCATTCATTGCGCCAGAAACGCTCGGTGCATCTATTCGTAGGGCAAGAATTCTTGGTCCGAACATGAAACGAGTGCAAAAAAATTATAGGTGGAAGGGTCAGGCAAACGTGTATCTACACTGAGTCTCGGAGGGTAACGAAGGTAACTGGGTGTTTAGTGACAGCAACTGCTATTGATTGGGTTTCGACGGGCTAACCGGGTTGGAGTCGTGAAAGCAAAGAACCCAACATGTGAGCGCGGGTGGTATGACCCAAAAAGGAATTGCCCATGGTGAATTTAGCCAGGGTCCGGTTGCATGTGGCGGCGAGCCATTCTTATATCCACCGCCGCACTTGTCCTCGCGCGATTTTTGTTCACCCTCGCGCACAATCTCGCGGCGCGGACGTTCGCTCTGCTTCAATGTTTTCGGATTCTTTGACTGAGCGTCGAGATAGGTATCACTCGTCAAGGAAGAGTCGGTGACGTTTCCATTGTCGTCCACGACCTGGTAGTGCGTGCGTACCATATCGCTGACAGGCACAACTGTCACGCAGCCGACACGAACGCGCAGTCCGCGACTGGTGTCCACTGAAACTCCGCCGTGGTCCAGAACAATTTGGTCGCTATCGAACTCGACCATGGTTTGAGGAGCGATGTCTACCGTGGAGCCGGCGAATTCAATCCTGGCAACACCGTCTTTGTTGGTTTCGATCATGTCGTGCGGGAAGAGGGCGATGGAAACGGGTACGGGATTTCCGTTGACGTAAACTCCGCTACCGCTGTTCCGCAGCATGGCAGCGGCGGATTCCTGGGCAGTCAGGGAGACGGGCAGAATCCCTAATAATGCCAGGCTCACGACATGTCGGCATATCGACAGACCCCGCCCCGATCCGCATTCTTCCGCTATCGCAAGCGTAACGAATCCGTTCGGAGACAGCTATTGTCAGCCTTGATGACCAGCGTGGGTGGGCCCTCAAGCACGGGCGAAATCGATGTATCCCTTCCGCACATCCGTGCGGATGAGCTTGGCACGCAGCTTATCGCCGACATCCAGGCCTTGTTGCCCCTGGGCCAGCAGCCCTTCCAGGTGCGGCTGAAGCACGCGAACAAAAGTGCCGCGAGGCGTGACGCCGGTCACAATCGCGTCGAAAACCTCGCCAATATGATGCTGCATGGCCACGGCGGCCAGCCGCTTCGACATTTCCCGCTCGACTTTTCTGGCAGCATCTTCCTTCTGTGTGCAGTTGGCCGCGACCGCGGTCAACTCATCGTCGGAATACGGATTTGGCCGTCCGATCAACTTGGCTTTAACCAGGCGCTGGGTGACGATATCGGCAAAGCGGCGGTTGGGAGCCGTGGAATGCGTGTAGTCCTGAACGGCGAGGCCGAAATGTCCGGCGGCGGTTTCACCGGCACGCTCCAGCACATATTCTCCGGGGCCGATGAGCTTGATCACCGTCAGCGAAAGATCGGCAAAGTGGTCCGGATCGGCGGCCTTGCGGCGCAGCAGCAAGTCATTCAAGGCCTTCGAATCCGGCTGCGGCGGTAGCTTCTCACCCTTCGACGCCGCCAATTGCACAATACGGTCCCAGCGTTTGGGAGTGCGGACGATGCGCCGCAGGGACGAAACATTCTCCAGCGCGCGTGCCACTACCCCGTTTGCGGCCACCATGAAGTCCTCAATCAACTCAGTCGCGCGATTTTTCTGTTGATTCACGACATCGATGACCTGATTGTCAAGCAGGAGGGGAAGCACTTCATCCGTCTGCAAATTCAGCGCACCATTTTTTTGCCGCTGGCCCCTGAGCCGCTGTGCGACGTCGTCCTGCAACTTGAGCTGGTTCTGCAACTCAGTCGAAGCCGCCACTTTCGGCGGCGCCGCCGCCGTTCCCTCCAGCCACGCCCCGACACTGTTGTACTGGAGTTGCGCCTGATTGCGCACCAGCGCGCGATAGAGATCTTCAGTCTTGAGGTCGCCGGCGGAGTCGACCACGAACTCAATCACCACGCTGAGCCGGTCGACGTTTTCGAGCAGCGAAGTTGCGCCCGTCGAAAGCTCTTCCGGCAGCATGGGAAAGTTGCGGATTCCGGCATACACGGTCGTCGTTTCCCGCCCGGCGTGCTGGTCGATGGCCGTCTGCCTCGGCACGTATGCGTCTACGTCCGCAATCGCAATCATGACCTTGACCGCGCCATCGGCCAGACTTTCTGCAACCTCAATCTGGTCCAGATCCCGGGAGGTGTCGTTATCGATGGAAGACCACAGCAATCCGCGCAGATCGCGTATGCCTTGCACGGCTGCAACCTGCGGGGGACTCTGCCTGAGAGTGTTCAGTTGGCTGGCAACTTCTGCCGGGAAGTCCGGATTAAAACCATGCTCCAGCATGACTTGCTTCGCGATTGCCTGAAGATCGATGTGACCGGATGGCTGCACTGGCATGGAGTGAGGCTATCACGAGACAAGAACCGGATTTGCCATGGTTGCGGCCAGATTCCCGACGCCTCAGGGCAATCCGGCAGCCCCGGACAGTCTCTCAATGTCAGCGTTGGAGTAAACGCGTGAGGGCGCAAATTTCGAAACTGCGGAGTTTGCGGCCGCTCTGTTGATTTGAGAGTCATCCAGCACCGATGCGCTGGGAACATTCGCGATGCCGACGTCGGTGATACTTGCGGGCAGGTCGAGCGGTTGCTTTGGCGAGACGATCTCCACTACGTTCGGTCTCGGGTAGCCGTAGAAGATTGGGAACAGATCCGGCTGTCCTTCAAGCGCAGGATTGGAAACATACGGCACGCCCGCGACCCGAGGACCAATCTGCGGCAGGCTGGGGACCAGCGGCAGGGGTGCCTCCAGGAACAGAGTAGGGGTTTCGATGGGCCGGAGCAAATCTGGGGAATTTGTCGTGATCAGATATTGCGGCCCGACGGGAAAATTCGAGCTTTGTTGGGCTGCCGCGAACGTGACGAAAACAAGAGGAATTAGAAAAAAACCAAGGCGCATAGCCACCTCCGGCCAATTAGGATGCCTTCCGGGCTGTCCGCGGCAGGAAAGAGACCCCCAAAATAAGCGCAGCGCGATTTTTCAATCTTTAAACCTGGCAGGTTGGCGGCTAGAAGGTGGAACGTCCGGACCGTCTGGCACGGCGGTTTTCCAGGATGACATACAGCATATACAGAACGATGGCCACGTTTCCGAGCAGCAGACCGCACCGTATCAACGTGACCCCGCGAAAGAGTTCCCGCACCTCCAAAGGCAGCAGCAATGTTCCAGAGACCAACGCCACCCACTCCGCCCAGGTGCGGCCTTTCCACAATCCATAGGCCTCGGTAAATCGAAGCGCCGCGTAGGCGAAGGCGATGCGCGCGGCCGCCCATAACCGCGCGTCGGTGATGCTGTCGGCAAAGTCGAGAAACATCACCGCATAGCGTTTGTCGGTGCTGATGTGAAGCCGCGCGAGGATGCTCTCGGCAATCAGCCACACGTCCCGGTGCAGCAAAGCGACGGCGCAAACGCCCATCACCAGTACGAAAATGCCTTTGAAGAATTCGAACCCTGCGACAGCCCGGAGCACACGCCGCTGGTTCAAGTGATAGTCAGGCTTGGTTCCGGGTTGGCGCATGAAACAAAAGGCGATCTAAGGCAGATTATCACGGGCCCATCAGGCGACGCTTTCGCACGATGCACAAGCTTCGTCACCGACGCGCCTTACCTCCGTAACTGGAGCGGGACGGACCCTCATGCCACGATCGGTGCACGGAGAAATTCATGCGCAATGTGCTTTTATTCCTCTTGATCGCGACATCGCCGGTCGTGTGCATCTCGACGCCGCAGGCCCCGGCGCAGACTGCGCGCCAGGCGTTGATTGAAATGTTCTTCGGCAAGGCCCCGGGAACGCTGGTGAAACATCTGCCCGCGGCGACACGCGACGCGCTCGAAAAATCCGGAGCGCTGGCAAAGCTTCAACAGTACTCGCTCCTGATGGCTCAGTTCCAGGCGCAGGGCCAGAATGTGCAGACCTTCGACACTGGCTCGGTTCTGCTGAGCGGCGAGAATGCCAAAACCGGCGACAAGGTCGAAATCACGCTTGAGAATGACGCGCTTCGAGGCGACCAGGACGATCTCGAACTTTCATTTCAACTGTACAAAAACGGCCAGCGCCAGCCTTCCCCCTTCAATACGCAGTTCACTTTTTCCATGAAGCAGGAGGCCCAGATCTGGAAGCTGAATGAGATTTCCGTAACGATCCGCTTGCCGCTGGCGGACCCGGAGTTTCTGAAGGCGATCACCGAAAAGATGAAGCCGCACGATCCCGGGATCACGATCACAGCATCGCCGGCAGCAAGTCCGGCTCCCGGTGCGAATGACGCGATGGTTTTAGCCGCGATGCGGCAGATTCTGGCGGCGGAAGCAACCTATGCTTCCACGTATCCGAATGTGGGTTATACCTGCACGCTGTCGGACCTGGACGGCTTCGGAGGCGGCGAGCCGAATGAACGCCAGGCCATGCTGATCAACAGCGGGTTGGCAAGCGGCAAGCGCTATGGGTTCCTATTCACGCTTTCGGGTTGCGGCAGTTCGCCTGCGACTATCTTTCGTCTTACCGCCGCGCCCAACGCCAACACTTTCGGCCGCAAGGCGTTTTGTTCCGATCAATCCGCGGCGATTCGCGCATCTCAAGACGGGAATCCGACGACCTGCCTGGCAAACGGGACCCAGGTCCAGTAACACCGCCATGCTTTAGTGCATGACGGACCAGGCCATCCCATCGGGTTCCGGACCGACGTCGAGATGGCCTGTTACCTCCATCGACTTGAGGTCGATCACTGCGATGTAGTTGTCCGGAGAACAGGCAACAAACACTCGCGAACCGTCCGGCTGCATCTGGATTCCGGCGGCGCCATGCCCAAGGGGAATTCGTTTGATTTCTTTGCGCGAGTGCGCATCGAGTACGACGAGATCGGGGCCGCCCAGGCTGGATACGAGGACTTTCTTTCCATCCAAAGTGAATTTCAATCGATTGGCTCCGCGCACGTTCGCGGCCAGCGTATCGATCACTTTCTTCCCGGCGAAATCGATAATCGAAATTGTGCCATCCTGCGCATTGGCGGCCCAGATTTCTTTGCCATCCGGCGAGACGTCGAACCCTTCGGAGCCATTCCCGACGCGCACCACGGTTTCATCCCAATCGGTCATCGTCCCCGTCGGGCGAGGCGGGGGATTCTGCCCTTGCGGCATCGGAGGCGGGCCGCCGGGAGGCCCAAATCTCCGCACGGTTTTCTCGATAATGCTGACTGTGCCCGAACTGACGTTCGTGGTCACAATCTTGCTCATGTCTTCCGAGACGAAGATCATGTGGGTGCGGTTCTGGCCCGTGCCCAGAATCCAATCGACTTTCTTCTCCGAAGGATCAAAGCGGCCGATCGCCTTGGCGGCTTCAGCGGTAAACCAAACTTTGCCGCCGACGAACGTCAGTCCGTGCGGCCCGCGCAATGCACCGAGATCGATCGAAGCCAGGGCCTTCTGCCCGACCAGGTCAATCACGGCCAGGGTATTGAATGCTCCGCCGCCATAATTCGAAACGTAGGCGGTCTTGCCGTCCGCGGAGGCGATCACTTCATGCGGATCGTTTCCCACAGGGGCCCTGGCAATCACTTTCAGGCTCCCCGGATCGACGATGGCCAGTGTGTGGTCCTGCTTGCTCAGGGCGAGCAGGGCTTCTTTCGGCGTGTTTTGCGCGCTCAACAGGCTGGAGAGGATAAAAACGGCGGGAATGAACGAAGCCTTGAATTTCATGCGCACAGGTTAACTCATCGCGCATGAGATTGGCACGGAAACCTCGCGGTTACGCAGTCAGCGGCCGTTCTTGGCGCGGATCGCCGCCCGCAATTCTTCTACGATCTCCTGCGAGGCCTTGATGGCCTCGGCGTGCTGGTTCACATTGAAGGAAATCGCTCCTACGCGCGCGTGCCCTCCCCCGCCGTAGCGTTCGCAGATTCGGGCCAGGTTTACTTCCGGCTCCAGCGGCGCCCAGGGGTTCGATCCCACAGAAACTTTCACGCGAAAGCTGCTCTTGCTGAGCCCCACGCTGTAGACCGACTCCGGATGCAGATAGTAGGGCACGAATTTGTTGTAGCCCTCGAGATCGTGATCGGTAACGTCGAAGAAAATCGTTCTGTCTTTGCACTCGGTGCGCTCTCGCAAGATCCCGATGGATAGTTCATGCCGCTTCAGTAGCGGCGGCAAAAGCGGGGCAACGAAGGGCTCTTCCAGAATCTGCCCCAACGGCTTGGTCGCGAGCAACGGAATCAGGTTGGGGACAAATCCATGATCGGGCGCCGACTCGATCACCATGGTGAGTTTCATCGCTGGTGCAGCCATTTCCACCGCCGTTTTGGCGTCGGAATAAAGCGCCCCGTCGATAATGTCGGTCCAGTGCACCAGATCGGCGACCGGCGCGGGATCAAACCCAAAGCGCTGCTGCGCGATCATGGCGATGAAGCTGGTACACGATTTGAAATCCGGATCGTAGAACTTCCGATTGCTCTGGTCCTGCTCGAAATGCGCGGCATCGGCGGGAGAAAGAAATGCGCTCTCGTGATGGTCGAACCACCAGGTAATGCTGGGCGAACTGGAATACTTGAAGTCGACAATGGCATTCTCGTCGCCGTCAAACTGCTTGTCGTCGAACAGCGCTCCGGCGCGATGCACCAGTCCGGTGAATTCAAACTCCACATCGCTGCGAATGCGCTCGCGGTAAAAGCGGGAAAACAGCGCTGCCGAAGACGCCCCATCGAAACACTTGTCGTGATAGAAAACCCGGACTCGCAATGCGCTCCCCAATCAGTCGGAAGATTCCCGCCCCAAGCGCCGCACGAAGAAAGGCAGGTAAAAGCTAATAGGATTGCCAGCTTGGAGGAAGAAAGTCAAGCACAGGAAAGCCCTCTGAAACGAAAATGCGAGTCCGTTCATCCCGAACGAACTCGCACAGAAGGCTGTCAGCCGACGCCGGATCACATCGCGTTGGCTTGTTTTTCGGCCAGATCGCCGATAAAGGGCAGCTTGTACATTTGCCCCGCATTCGCCTTGATCAGCAGGATGATCCAGACCACGACGAAACCGATCCACACCACAAAACCGAGCAGCATGACGATGAGATGCCCGATGATTGGGATGACACTCGCCACCAGCGTCAGGATGATCAGAACGATCCAGATAGCAATCGCCGCTGCGTGCAGAAAAATGTTCTGCCAGGCATGGAAACGGATGAACGGTTTCCGGTTATACGGCTCCAGAACCAGAAACAGGATCGCCGGAATGATGGTGATGTAGGCCAGCATGCCGGCAACATTGTCGGCCATACCGCCCGCCGTGGCGGGGGCAGTCGCAACTGCGGCTCCACCGGCCGGGGCCCTGCTTGCGCACGCCGCGCAAGTTGAGGTGCCATCGGGAATCTGTGCACCGCATGTACCGCAGAACGCCATGGGAATCCCTCCGTATTAAATGAGAACGCCCTTGGACCGATCGCGAACCCTCGCACCAAGCGGCGAACGCAAGGTATCAAAAACCCCATTTCAAAGCAATTGGCATTTTTCTCCGGCCATAAGACTCCTGTGAAAGCCACTGCTCTATGCCTCGGCCCGGATAATCGGAGGGAATCAACCTAACGCATTGACGATCGGCGATGCCGATAGTATGTTTCGTCCCAATTCCCAGGCGAAAAGCCGGCGCGCGGGGGCGCCCTCCGCCGCACGCGGGACATGGTTTTCAGGAGACAACGAATGTTTTGTCCTCAATGTGGTGCCAGCAACCCGGATGGTTCGGCGATATGCATCCAGTGCGGCAGGAACCTGTTACCGGCAGCGGTCCCGATGCCTGTGCAGGGCGTGGTCCTGCCTCTGGGCCAGACCGTGCCCAACTACCTGATCTTTGCGATTCTATCCACGGTATTCTGCTGCCTTCCGGCAGGAATTCCAGCGATTATTTTTGCCGCCCAGGTCAACGGCAAATTGCAGGCCGGCGACCTTGCCGGAGCGCTGGCGGCGTCCCGCAATGCCAGAACGTGGTGCTGGGTATCGTTCGGCATCGGCCTGGGTTCAATCCTGATCTGGCTTCTTCTGATGGCCCTGGGCATCGTCAACAACCTGGCCCATCATTACTGATTCGACTATGAACGAAACACGAAAGCGATATTTACTTGCGGCGGCATTTCTTTCCGGATTGACGGGCCTCGCTCTCCTGGGACTCTACGATCCGGCCAGACCCGGCATCTTCCCGCCATGCCCACTTCGCTATTTCACAGGACTCTATTGTCCCGGCTGCGGATCACTGCGCGCCATCCATCAGTTGCTTCTCGGAAATGTGCGGGAGGCATGGGCGCTGAACCCGCTGACTGTCATGTTCCTGCCGTTTGTGAGCTACGGACTGGTCTCAGAGGGACTCATCCACCTCCGTGGACGCGGATTGCCTCAAGTATTTCTTCCCGCCATCTGGATTCGGGCTCTTTGCGCTGTCGTTGTCTTGTTTGGAATCGTTCGAAATCTGCCGTTTCACCCCTTCAACCTGCTGGCACCTGGGGCGCCACTTCACCTGTAACGGGCAGATTCAGAGCGGGCGCGAGGTGTGATTCTTCTTCCGGCATTCCTCGCACACGCCATAGATCTGAAAGGTGTGCCGGGTGGTGAGGTAGTTGAACCGGTTGCCGATATCCTGCTCGAGCCGTCCCACTTCCTGGGAAAAAAACTCGACCGAGCTGCCACACTCCGTGCACACCATGTGGTGATGGCTCCGGCGATTGTACTGGTGTTCATACCGCGCGATGCCGTCGTGGAATGCAACCTCGCTGGCCAGGCCGCACTCAGCCAGGAGCTTCAGAGTGCGATACACGGTCGTGTAGCCGATGCGAGAGTCCTTTTTCTGGACCAGCCGGTGCAACTCGTCGGTCGAAAGGTGATCGCGGGTTTCGAGGAACGTTCGCAAAATCGTATCGCGCTGCCCGGTTTGTTTAAGCCCCACACCCTTGAGGTGCCGATGAAGAATCTCTTCGGCTTCCCGCACCATTTGCCGTGAAAGCGTGGGCTGGTCGTCAATCCGATTCTGCAACATATGGGTCAAGCAGCGGGGTCAGAATACCACTGCCGGATATTGAAAATGAAATTCATTTTCAATGAAAAAGGCACAACTACCGAGCACCAGAGAAATCGCAAAGCCGCTGTGCGCCTTTCTGTCCGTGCGGTTCGCGCCTTGTGATTGCAAGGGCGGCGCGGCTAGGGCGATGCATGACTCTGGCATACAATCAGAGCTCCCATGAGCACGCTGGCTGAAGTGCGTCCACCGTCGGTCCGCGGTTTTTCATTCTCCCGTATTCTTCGATGGCTGCTGCTATTGATCGTGCTCGTCGTTCTGGGATTCCTGGCATACGCCTATCACGTCGCCCGCGCGGCTCTGCCTCAATTGGACGGTCAGATCAAACTTGAGGGAATAACAAGCCAGGCCTCCGTCACCCGCGATTCACACGGCGTGCCGACCATCGAGGCCGGCTCGCTCTCAGATTTATTTTTCGCGCAGGGATACGTCACTGCCCAGGATCGGCTCTGGCAGATGGACGTAATGCGCCGCTTCGCCAGTGGTGAACTCTCGGAGATTCTGGGTGAAGACACGCTCAAGATCGATCGCGAACAGCGAATTCTTGGCCTGCGCGCCGCAGCCCGGAAATCGCTCTCTATCTCCAGTGCGCGGGACCGCAGCTACTTCGCGGATTACGCCCGCGGCGTAAATGCTTACATCGCCGAGCATCATGACCGCCTGTCGCTCGAATTCCGCATCCTGCGCTACACGCCCAAGCCCTGGCAGCCGGAGGATTCGGTTGTCATTGCCAACCAGATGGTGAAGGACCTGAACTTCGGCTACATCTACGACACGCTGCATCGGGAAAAGATTCTGGCGAAACTCGGCTCTGACCTGACTGCAGATTTGTATGTGAATCACTCCTGGCACGATCGGCCGCCGACAGTGATGCGCGAGGACTTGTCGCAGCCGGACGCGAATGCGAATGGTTCCGATGACGAGGATGACGATGAAGACACGCCGGACAATTCTGTAACGCGCGCCCCCCGCCCCCCCCACTCCGACGTAATTGCGGAAGAAGGAGTCCCGGTCAATGGCTCGAATGACTGGGTCGTGTCCGGAGCCCATACTGTCACCGGCAAACCGCTGCTGTGCGACGATATGCACCTCGGCCACCAGATGCCGAACTTGTGGTATGAAGCGCATCTGCGCTCGGCGTCATTCGATGTCGCGGGGGTGACTCTGCCCGGCATGCCCTACGTAATCGTTGGCCACAATCAGCGTATCGCATGGGGATTCACCAACGTTGGTCCGGCAGTCACCGACCTCTATATCGAAAATTTCAACCCGCAAGGCGCGTACCAGACTCCGAAGGAATGGCTCCAACCGGAACACCGCGCAGAAATCATCCATGTCAAAGGCAAGCCGGATGTAACCCTCCACGTAAGAATCACCCGGCACGGCCCAATCGTCAGCAATCTGATTCCAGGTGAAACACGCCAACTCGCCTTGCGCTGGACGCTTTATGACGGGCTTCATATTCCGTTCTTCGATGTAAATTCCGCGCAGAACTGGGATGAATTCCAGAAGGCCTTTGCTGAGCTCGACGCTCCCGGCCAGAACGTCGTTTATGCCGACGTTGACGGCAACATCGGCTATCATGCGACCGGCAAAGTCCCCGTCCGCGCCTCCGGGGACGGCAGCCTTCCGGTCAGCGGCGCCGACGACGCTCATGAGTGGACGTCTTTCATTCCCTTCGACAAACTCCCCACCATCTACAATCCCCCCTCGGGGATCATCGCGACCGCCAATGGCCGCATCACACCGGACAAATATCAGTACCCGGTCAGCATGGAGTGGGAAGCGCCCTGGCGCACGGCGCGCATTTATCACATTCTGGAATCCGGACGGCAGTTCTCACCCGCCGACATGCTGGCGTTGCAGACGGACATTCACTCCGAATCCGACCAGTTTGTGGCAGAACGCCTGGTTTACGCGGTAGATCACGCCACCAAGCCGTCGGCGCGCGCAAAGCAGGCTGTAGACCTTCTCCGCAGCTGGGACGGCTTGATGCAAGCATCTTCGGCGGCGCCGACGATCACGGAAAATTCCATTCGCGAACTACGCCGCCTGATTCTCGAACCGAAGCTCGGCCGCGCGCCTTCCGATTCCGCCAAGGATGATGAGGCCCTGAGTTGGAAGACGTACTCGTGGGAAATGCGCTCGGTCTGGCTGGAAAACGTTCTGCTGCATCGCCCCAAGCGCTGGCTGCCGGAGCAGTTTCCAAATTACGAGGAACTCTTGACTGCGTCCGTGGAAGCCGCAGTAAACGATCCCCTGGCGCCGAAAGATCTCTCCGCGTGGCGATGGGGGGCATTCAACGCAATCGAGATCGAGCACCCGGTTCTGGGCAAGATTCCTGTGCTCAGGAATTGGTCGGCGCCCGGCATTCAGGAACAATCGGGCAGCGGCTATACGGTGAAAGCCGTCACTCGCCATCACGGGCCGTCGGAACGCTTCACGGCGAATCTCGCCGATCTGGATCATTCGACGCTCAATATCGTTACCGGCCAGGGCGGGAATTTTCTCAGTCCCTACTACATGGATCAATGGTCTGCGTGGTATGGAGGCACAACCTTCACGCTTCCCTTCACTGCCAAAGCAGTGGAAGAGACGAAGACGCACAAGCTGGTGCTGTCGCCGGGTCACTAGGGCGATACGGCCCTAGAAGTAGTCGATGGCCTTTACATCCCCGATATAGCCGACGATGTTGATGGTGCCCTCTGGAAGGAAATCATTGATGAGGAGAATGTCTTTGGTGATGTCGTAAACCCGTAAATTCCCGCCCTGCGCAACATATTCCACGGTCCGGGTCGTGAAGCCCTGGAGTCCATTCACATCGCCATTGTCGGGCGGCACAAACACCGAACCATCCGCGGTGTGATAAATCGACAGGCAGCCCCGCACTTCGCCGCTCGGAGTATTCACGTTCCCGATGTTGGTGCAATCGTGCGAGCCGATGAAGAGTTGGCCATTGGTCGTCATATCCATGCGGTCGTGGTAGCCATCGGTGATGACCGCGCTTGCCGTGACGGTGTTCGAACCGAGATCGACGATGTCGAGACGTCCGCAAATTGTGGCCGCGGTCGTCTGGGGCGCACAGGTGTTGTTCGCGGGAGAGGGGGACGTGCCGGCGACATAAAGCGTCGATCCGCTAAGCAATGCCCAAGTCGCGGCATCCACCGGAATCGTATTCGTAATCGTCAGCGAGTTGAGATCGAAAATTGCAACGCTTGCCTGTGTTCCTCCACATTGGGCCCCGCAATTCAAGACATACGCGGTCGTTCCATTCACGATCGCGAACACAGGACGGTCGAACCCAGGAACAATCGTGCAGACTCCATTGTTTGGGTTCGTGTAGCAACTCGTATCCACCGGAGGAGAGGCCAGGCCGGGAGAAATCAGCGTCATGGAATCGGAATCATTGCTGAAAACCAGAAGCTGGCTCCCGGACGAACTTGCAACCACGGTTTGCGCATTGCCGACGGCAATGGCCGTCGATGAGCCGGTGGAAAAATTCAAGGCTTGGATTGCACCCTGAAAGGTAAAACCGGTCACCGTGGCTGAGGGCACCGCGGCGTATACGATCGGGCTGGCGAGAGGAACCACCATGCTCGACGTAGGCCCCAAAATCCTTACACTTCCAATGTTGTTCTCGGAAGTGGTATCGAAAGTGAAGACCGTATTGCTGCTGCCATCGAACGACGCCACTATGTTTCGCGTGGGCGACAAGGCCATCAAACCCGGAGAGGCGCCCGCGCTCAGACGGTTTGCCGGCGGCAACGTGTCATTCTGGCCATTGATAATCACCAATCCGCCAAAGACGATGCTGGTAGTTACGCTTTCCGATGCCAAAACGCGTTCGGTTAGCTTGCTGCCACTCGTTGTCGTGTTGGAGTTGCTGTGATATCCCCCACAGGAAAGGGAAACCAGGCTGGCGCAGAAACCGACCATCAGCACAAGCGCGTATCTCTTCAAACGGCAGGCTCCTAACAACATGAAAAAGGAAGATTTAATTGCGAAATCGTGGATTATAACAGACCCGCTTCGCCGGCCTCATCACCACTCGCTGGCCCCGCGCGGCGAATCGATTGCGATTTCAGCCGATTCCCGGCATTGAAGTGCGAAACCAGGGCCTCATCCTGTATCCTCAATCATCATATGCCGGCTGATTTTCTATCCCGGATCAAGCAATCCCCGGTGCTTTGCGACGGCGCCATGGGCACGCTGCTTTATGCCAAAGGCGTGTTCATCAACCGATCGTACGATGAACTGAATCTCTCGCAGCCCGACCTGATTCGCGGAATTCATCACGACTACCTCCAGGCCGGCGCCGAAATTATTGAAACCAACACTTTCGGTGGCAATGCTTTCCGCCTGGGACGGCACAGCTTGGCGGACAAAGTCCGCGATGTGAACCTGGCCGGCGCACGGCTGGCTCGCGAAGCCGCCAAAAGCTTCGATGTGTGGGTCGCGGGATCGGTTGGCCCGCTGGGAACCAGAATCGAACCCCTTGGCAAAACTTCTTTCCAGGAAGCGCGCAACGCCTTCCGCGACCAGATTCAGGCATTGCTGGAAGGCGGCGTCGACATCCTGATGCTTGAAACCTTCGGCTACCTGGAAGAAATTCATCAGGCACTCCAGGCCGCAAAGGAGGCTGGCGGCTCTCTGCCGGTCGTAGCGCAAGTAACGATCGATGAAGATGGTAACTGCCTCGACGGCTCCGATCCGGAGACGTTTACCCGCAAGCTGGAGGAGTGGGGAGCAGACGTCATCGGTTGCAATTGCAGCGTGGGTCCGGTCGCCATGCTCGACGCGATCGAGCGCGTGCGCGCCTTGACTTCCCTGCCGCTCGCCGCCCAGCCCAACGCGGGCATTCCACGTTCGGTCGACGGCCGAAATATCTATCTTTGCTCTCCGGAATATATGGCTAGCTACGCACGGAAGTTCGTGGCGGCCGGTGTGCGCGTAGTTGGCGGATGCTGCGGAACGACTCCCGAGCACATTCGGACGATGAAATCGGCGCTCCGGGTGGGCGAGGCGCGCGGAAAATCAAGTGCCACCCAGGTCGCCGGCTCGCAGGCTACTCCGCGCGCTGTCACTACCACGCCGCTTGAGAATCGGTCACGTCTAGGCGCCAAGCTCGCGCATGGCGAGTTTGTGACCATGGTCGAAATCGTTCCACCCAAAGGAATCGATGTTCGCAAAGAGATTGAAGGGGCGAAATTCCTGAAGTCTGTGGGAGTGGATGTCGTCAACATCCCCGATAGTCCCCGCGCTTCGGCACGGATGAGCAATCAGGCGCTGTCTCTGCTGATTCAGCGAGATGTCGGCATCGACGCGATCCAGCACTACACCTGCCGCGACCGCAATGTGCTGTGCATCCAGAGCGACCTGCTGGGCGCCGCCGCTGTCGGCATCAGGAATCTGCTGTGCGTTACCGGCGATCCGCCGAAGATGGGCAATTATCCTGACGCCACTGCGGTCTTCGATGTTGACGCGATCGGCTTGGTCAATATCGTTCACAACCTCAATCAGGGGCTCGACCTTGGCGGCAACCCGATCGGTACCGGAACTGGCTTCGTGATCGGCGTCGGCGCCAACCCCGGCCTCACCGACATGGATGAAGAAATCCGCCGCTTCGAGTTCAAGGTGGAAGCGGGCGCCGAATATGTGATCACCCAGCCCGTCTTCGATCTGCGACTGCTCGACAACTTCCTGCGCCGGATCGAACATTGCCGTATTCCTGTCATTGCGGGAATCTGGCCGCTCACCAGTATTCGCAATGCTGAATTCATGAAAAATGAGCTGCGGGTCTCCGTTCCCGATTCCATTCTCGAACGAATGACGCGGGCCCAAAACCCGGAAACCGCCCGGGCGGAGGGGGTCGCCATCGCCCGCGAGATGCTGGTCGAAGTACGCCAGCGGGTCCAGGGAGCGCAGATCAGCGCTCCGCTGGGCCGCTACAGCTCTGCCGTGGACGTTCTGGAAGCGCTCGGTAACGGCGGCCAGGACGCAGCCACTGCATAGAATTTTTAATCTGGACCATCGGTTTTTCTCTCCACGGTTTTTCTGAAATCGCTGGACATTTCGCTCGAATAGAGGCATTACAATAAGGGAACGGAGGAAAACCGTTGCCCAAGTTCGAGGAGTGCCTCCAGCGTCTGGAGAAAATTGTTCAGGAACTCGAAAAGGGAGAAGTCCCCCTGGAAAAGTCGCTGACGCTCTTTGAAGAAGGGATGCAGCTCTCTTCGGCCTGCCGCAAAGAACTCGAGCAAGCGGAAGGAAAAGTAGAGATCCTGCTGAAGAAAAACGGCAAGCTTCAGGCAGAACCATTCGAACCGCTCGCCGAAAAAGTTCCGGGGCGTCGGTAGATTCTCGGGCAGTTCGAAGCGTTCTAATCCAGGTTCATCTGTGGAGTAGTCTCCCAGCCACCCCGCAGTCCAGTCCACGTTGACGCGCTGTCGACGACGGTTGAAGAAACGGGGGTTCCATGGCTCGAAGTGTTGTCGTTTTCGAAAAAGATCCGGCCGTTGCCGATTCTCTCGTGGGCGGTCTGGGCCCTCACTTTCTTGTCCACCTGGCCCGTTCGGGGGAAGAGTTTCGCAACAACGTCGAGCAAGCGAATCCGCAGGCCGTCGTTCTCAACATTGAGACCTGGCAGCTCGCCGATGTCGAAAGGCTGCATCGCGAATTTCCCGAACTGCCCATCGTCTGCACCCATCGCATTCCCGATGAAGAGATGTGGATGGCGGCTTTGTCTGCCGGCGCGGCGGATGTGTGCCCGTCCGGCGACGTCCACAACATAACCGCCTCGGTCTTACGAAGCACGGCCCTGTCCCGCGGCGCCTCAGCTCACTGACGTCTGAATACGTGGATGTCCCCGCTTGTCGCTGTTCTGGCGCAAGAAATAGAAATTTTTCCGTGAAACACAAGTTGTCGAGCGGATTGCTAAACGGCCCGCTTCCTCTTGCTATACTGCCTCGGCATGCTCAACGAAACGCTCGAACAGGGACAGCGGCTGGCCGATACCGCACTCGATCGTCTGATCCCGCTCGAAACCGTTCAACCCGTTTCGATTCACAAGGCGATGCGTCACAGTGTCTTCGCCGGCGGGAAGCGTCTCCGTCCGATACTGTGCATGGAAGCGGGACGCATGATCGCAAAGTCCCTTCCCGGAGGAATCGACGAACTCGGCGCGGCGCTGGAAATGCTGCACACCTATTCGCTGATCCATGACGATCTTCCGGCCCTCGATGACGATGACCTTCGCCGCGGGCGACCGACCTGCCACAAAGTATTCGGGGAAGCCATCGCCATCCTGGCGGGAGATGCGCTACAAACGCAGGCTTATGAAGTGATGGCGCGCCTGAAATGCCCGCCGGAAGCGCGAGTGCGCATCATCGAAGAAATCGCCCGAGGCACTGGCACCGTCAATGGCATGATCGGCGGCCAGGTCGTGGACCTGGAAGCCGAACGCACGCAGCCGACCGCGGAAATGCTCGAATATATTCACCGCTCGAAGACTGCTGCGTTGATCACAGCGAGCCTGGTCAGCGGCGCGCTTTACGCGGAAGCGAAAGATAAAGAGGCCGAACATCTGCGTTTATTCGGCCAGTCCATCGGCCTTGCTTTCCAAATCGTCGACGATGTGCTGGACGTCACCCAGACTTCAGAGCAGCTGGGAAAGACCGCCGGCAAGGACACAGCGGCGGAGAAGGCCACTTACCCGGCATTATTTGGAATCGACGCATCCGTCGCGAAAGCGGATGAACTGGTGAACCTGGCCTTCGCCGAGTTGGAACCGTTCGGCGACCGCGCCCAGACCCTCAAAGAGCTGGCGCGTTTCCTGGTAGAACGGAAAAAGTAGCTGGTTACTCTCGATGGCAATGCCCCCTGTGCTCCTCCATGTCCTGTGTGGTAAAAAATAGATGGCGATGGAGTTCGCCATAACCGCCGGTGCTTTCATAGCTGAACGGCATCGGCTGATAACTCCTACACAATCGAATCGATTTTTGTAGGAGAACTCTGTCGTGAAAGACTTCCTCGCGATATCCGTCGCCGCGATCGTCGGCGCGAATCTCCGCTACCAGTTGAGCCGCTTGGCGGTCAGGCAATTTGGCCCGGTATTTCCCTACGGCACGCTGGTCATTAACATCATCGGAAGCTTCATCGTGGGCTTCTTCGTGATCTGGACGACCGAACGGGTCCTGCTGGATCCGCGCTGGCGTTTGCTGGTGATCGTCGGCTTCTGCGGATCGTTCACCACCTTCTCCAGCTACGCCTTCGAGAGCATGTCGTTTTTCGAGCAAGGCCAATGGGGACTGATGCTTGCCAACGTCTTCGGTAACAACCTGCTCTGCCTCGCGGGCGCGCTCGCAGGGATGGCCGTTGCGAGGGCATTGTAAAATGGCAAACACAGTGGCAGTCCAGGTCACCATCTACTTGAATGAGGCCGACCAGTGGCATCACCGGCCGTTGCACATGGAGATCCTTAACTATCTGCGAAAGGAAAATGTCTACGCCGCGACCGCCCTGCATTGCGTGGCTGGATTCCTCGGCCGCCACCGCGTCGAGACCGCCCACCTGGTGGAAGCCGGCGGCAAGCTGCCGGTGATCATCATTTTCGTGGATACCGACGAACATGTAAGCCGGGTCCTGCCCACGTTGAAAGAGATGGCGGCGCACCGGTTGATCGTGCGGGAAAACGTCGCGCTTGAGCAAGGGAATCTCGACTAGCATGACTTCCCTTCCCGCCGGCCAGTCTCTCGACATTCTTGCCATCGCCGCCCATCGCGACGATGTCGAACAAACCTGCGGCGGAACCTTGCTGAAGGCCGCGCAACGCGGCCAGCGCACCGGGATTCTCGATCTGACGCAAGGCGAAATGGGAACACGCGGGACCGCGGAAGATCGCGCCCGCGAAGCCGGCGACGCCGCGAAACTTCTCCAAGTGCAGTGGCGGCGTGCGCTCGATATTCCCGACGGCCGCGTGGAGAACACCTGGGAGAATCGGCTGAAAGTCGCCAGCGCTCTCCGCGAGACCCGGCCCCGGGTCGTTATTCTTCCTTACTGGAAAGGCCGCCATCCCGACCACTACACCGCATCTATTCTTGGATACGAAGCCTGTTTTCTGGCTGGGCTAGCGAAACTCGACCTCACACCTCATGTCTCAGTTGGAGGCTGGGGCGAGACTCATAAACCTCATCGACCATTCAAGATTATCTACGCCACGCTTTACTATGACATTCGCCCTACCTTCATCGTAGACATCTCCGGCCAGTTCGAAGCTAAGTTTGCCTCACTGATGGCCTACAAGTCGCAGTTTACCGATCAGGACGCTGGCAAAGAAATATTCCCTGCCCACGACGAAATTCATGCCCGCCTCGATGCCATGGCCCGCTTCTATGGCATGCTGGGCGGCGTCACCCACGCCGAACCCTTCCTGCAAAAAGAAGTGGGACTGGTTGACGATCTGCTCGCGATTCCGGTTAAATCCATCTAGCTTCGTAAAAACCAATCCGTTCGCAGGAGCACGATCCAGCCTATGTACCGCAGAATCCTCTTCCCCATCGCGATGATCGCTCTGGCCGCAACCGCCGCCGCCCAGGCAGGAACCTGGCAGATCGATCCCAATCACACAGCCGCTCAATTTTCCGTTCGCCATCTCGGAGTGTCCACCGTGCGCGGCGCATTTACCAAAGTCAGCGGCTCGGCGCAATACGATCCCGCGGATCCGTCGAAAACCATGATCGAGGCCACGATCGACGCCAGTTCGGTAGATACGCGCGTCCAGATGCGCGACAACGACCTGCGCAGCCCCAATTTCCTCGATGTGCAGAAATATCCGACCATCACATTCAAGTCGAAGCAGGCGAAAGCGGCAGGAGAAGGCAAGCTTCAGATCACCGGTGATCTCACCATTCACGGCATAACCAAAGAAGTCGTCCTGGATGTGGACGGCCCGACCGCACCGATTCCAAACCCGATGGGCGGCGGCCAGCGCATCGGAGCGTCGGCCACTACGAAAATCAATCGCAAGGATTTCAGTGTGAATGGCCTTCCCGGCGTCGTCGGCGATGAACTCACCCTTACCATCGACGCCGAGTTAACCAAGAAGTAGACGGGCCGCTGATTAAGACCTGAAAGTCGCTTTACGACTCAGCCAAGGGATGAGGCGAGCATGGCGAACCTCATCCCCCAGTCGAGGCATTCCCGCCCAGACCAAAATAACAACCAGCTAGAAGATCTTCTTGAACAGCCAGAACAATCCACCCGATAGCAGCATTGCAACCGGCAAGGTGAGCACCCAGGCCAGGGCCAGGTTCCGCACCGTGCTGAGCTGAATTCCGGAGTGGTTCGCAGCCATCGTGCCCGCCACGCCCGATGACAGGACGTGGGTCGTGCTGACCGGCAGGCCGAACCCGTCCGCCGCGCCGATGGTCGCCATCGCCGTAATCTCGGCGGCTGCGCCCTGCGCGTAGGTAAGGTGCTCCTTCCCGATCTTCTCGCCGACGGTCACGACGATCCGCTTCCACCCAACCATCGTGCCCAATCCGAGCGCCATCGCCACCGCGACTTTCACCCACGTCGGGATGAAACGCGTGGAGTGGTCGACATGCTTCTTATAGTTGGCAAGAATGGCAGCGTCAGCCGGAGCGAACTTCGGCTGTCCCGCCTTCGCGGTGATGCGCAGGACTTCGCTGATCAGGTACAGGTCGTTGCGGAAGTTCCGCACCCGGTCGTTGGGAACATTTTTCAGTTCCTTGTAAATGCTGGTTTCGTTGCCCACGTCGTTGACCAACGTCCGCATTGCCAGCATGGTGTTGGGAGTGAACTGCTTGCTGCGGATGAACTCCGTCAAATCGTCGCGAGCGTCGCCGATCACCGCGTCGGGTTGCACGTAGTGGTCCAGGGCCTGTGCCGCCTGTTGTGAAACGGCGATGAAGTCCTGGGACTCTTTGAAGGTCACGGCGTGGTTCAACGCATAGGCCGTCGGGACGGTGCCGATCAGGATCAACATGATCAGCCCCATGGCCTTCTGCCCGTCGTTCGATCCGTGAAAGAAGCTCACGCCCGTGCAGGTCAAGACCAGCAGGCAGCGAATGTAAAACGGCGGCGGCTCATTGCCTTCGGGGGCCTTGTAGAGCTTTGGATCTTTAATCAAGGCCTTGGCCGCGAGCAGCAACAGCGCTGCGACCGCGAAACCAACCAGCGGTGAAAGCAGCAGCGACTTGCCGATGTTCATCGCTTGTCCCCAATCCACACCCGACGTGCCGGTTCTGCCGGCCATAAGCTGGTTGGCGATGCCCACTCCAATCACCGACCCGATCAACGTGTGCGAACTCGATGCCGGCAGCCCGAAGTACCACGTACCCAAATTCCAGAGAATCGCCGAAACCAGCAGCGCAAACACCATCGCGAACCCGGCCTTGCTGCCGACTTGCAGAATCAACTCCACGGGCAGCAGCGAGACGATGCTGAACGCCACCAGTCCCGAAGAAACCATGACGCCGAGAAAGTTCCAAAATCCCGACCAGACCACGGCAACGTGCGGCTCCAGTGAGTGCGTGTAAATCACGGTCGCCACAGCGTTCGCCGTGTCGTGAAAGCCGTTCACAAATTCGAAGCCCAGCGCGACCAGCAACGCGATCCCGAGCAATACGTAAGGCAGGACCGAATCGCTGTGCATGGTCGAAAGGTCGCCCAGCAGGTGCGATGCGGCGTAGGAAAACCCGATCAGCAGCACAATTCCGAAAACAATCATGCCGATCTTGCCGGGTGACCGGGAAAGTTTCGAGTCGAGGACCGTTGCATTGGCGGTGGCCATGGCTCTCCTGTGAATTGGGCTTGAAATTTGACAACTGAATCTGACTGGAATGGCGAACTATAGGGCAGTAATGTTACGGGGACGTTAACGCGGGAGAAAAAATTGTAAACGCCCCGGCAGCGCTCGGGGCGTCATCGCGGACTGAGCCTACTTTCTTACGGCCACCGCCAGGCCGTCCCGAAGGGGAAGAATCGTGGTGTAGAAATCTTTCGAATCATAGAGCTTGCGGTTGAACTCCAGAATTGCTTTCGTGGTCGCCTCTTTCGGATTCTTTTCTGCCACGCGCCCACTCCACAGCACATTGTCAGTCACGAACAGCCCGCCCTTGCGAAGCCTCGGCGCAACCAGGTGGAGCACTCGCGGATAGTCTTCCTTGTCGACATCATTGAAAATAATGTCGAACTGGCGCTTCTGCTCCGAAAGAAATTCCAGCGCATCGCCGGTATGAAGAGTGATGCGCTTCGATACGCCAGCCCGCGCAAAGTAATCGCGTGCCCGCTGAGCATTCTTCGAATCACCGTCGGTGTAGATCACGTTCCCCTTGTCGCCGACTGCCTGGGCCCACCAGATCGTCGAATATCCAATGGCGGAGCCCAGTTCGAACACGGTCTGCGCGTTGATCATCATCGCCAGTTGCTGCAACACCCGCGCCACGGCGGGACCAACAATCGGGATCTTGTGCTCGGTCGCGTAATCCTCCATCTCGGTTAACACTGCGTCGCGCTTGGGCAGCATGGAGTAGAGATAATCGTCCACCGGTCCAGCCGTCGTGAAGTTGTAGTGCCGCCAGGTGGGAGCGTCTTTCTTCTTGCTTTGGGTCACGTGCTTGCCTTTCGAGAAAATATTTGGTCAGCCGATGGTCATACCGGGCTTCATTTCGAGAATCTCAGTGCCGGGGACGAGTTTGTGTAACGCGCTCGGGCTCCCCGTCAGCATAGGGAAAGTCCCGAAGTGCATGGGAATGACCGTCTTGGGCTTGAGCAGATTGCAGGCATACGCCGCTTCCCGCGGCCCCATGGTGTAGTGATCGCCGATGGGAATCATCGCAATGTCCGGCGCATACAATTCGCGGATGATTGCCATGTCGCCGAACACGTTGGTATCGCCGGCGTGATAGATTTTCACTCCGTTGGAGAATTCGATTACATACCCGCACGCTTCGCCACCATAAACGGTTTCGTCGCCATCCTGAATGCCGCAGGAGTGATCGGCGTGCACCATGGTGACTTTGATATCTCCAACTGTTTGCGTGCCGCCCTTGTTCATCTCGGCAACCTGCTTCGCGCCTTTTTTCCCCAGCCAGCGCGCCAATTCCGGAATTCCCACCACCACGGGATCATGCTGCTTGCAGATTTCCACCGCGTCGCCAATGTGATCGCCGTGTCCATGGGTACAAAGCACAATGTCGACGTTCTTTACTTTTTTCTCCGACTCCGGACACGCCGGATTCCCCATGACCCAGGGATCGATAATGATCGTCTTGCCGCCCGGAGTTTCGATCCGAAACGTGGCATGGCCCAGCCACGTCAGTTTTATGCCTTTCAACTCGCCTTTCAAATCCATGACTGCTCCCACTCCCACCGTTGTTTTTATGATTTCCGCAATCCGGCAGCTAGTTTAATATGAAACGCCATGCAGCCACTTAAGGTGCTGATTTCGCGGGAAGATGTTGCTAGGCGTGTGGCCGAACTCGGCGCGCAAATTACAAAGGACTTCTCCGGACAATCCGTCATTCTTGTCGGCGTCCTCAAAGGCGCGGCAATTTTTCTCTCCGATCTGGCCCGCAATGTCGATCTCGACTGCACGTTTGATTTCATTGCCGTCTCGAGTTACGGCAACCGTCCGAGCCCTCCGCAGGAACTCAAGAGCGGATGGGATTCCACCGGAGAAGTGAAGCTCACCAAAGACATGGACCAGACCATGAAAGACCGCAATATCATTCTGGTCGAAGACATTCTCGACACCGGCCTGACCATGACCTACCTGAAAAAACTCCTGATGGCGCGCCAGCCAAAGTCCCTGAAAGTTGCGGCCCTGCTCGACAAGCCTTCGCGCCGCAAACTTCCACTGGAGGGCGACTATGTGGGATTCAAGATTCCCGACGAATTCGTCGTTGGTTATGGCCTCGACTATGCCGAAAAATACCGCAACCTGGCTGATATTTGCGTTGTGCCTCGAGAGTAGCAGAGACCGGGTCATGATTGTCTCCCCGGCGAACTGCATTCTGCGTGGTGGCTCACTTTGAATTTCAGAAGAAGTTCTTGCTCATCCTCGCGGGGTCATCCTGAGCGTAGCCGTTCTTCAGGCGTAGCGAAGGATCTCCCGCTGCGACGCTGTATGCCACGGGAGATCCCTCGGCCCGCTGGTAAGAACGCGGGCAGGTCGGGATGACGCCCTGTAGGATTCAGAATTCAAACTGAGCCACTACCGCATTCTGCAAACCGCGAACAGCCGAAATCACGGCTGTTATCATAAGAACTTAAGCACCCATGGGTTCAGTCCTTTCCAAACCGGACCGCCTCCCGGTCGAGTCGCTGCTGCTCGATGTGGCCGACGTGTTGGCCACTTCGCTCGACCTGGACACGACCCTGCGCCGGGTCGCGGAAGTCGTGCGCAAAGTGATCGATTACGAAATCTTCGCCATCCTGCTGCTGAACGAAAAGACCCAGGAGCTTCGCTTCCGCTTTCAAACCGGCTACGCTCCCGAATTCACCGACCGTGCTCGCATCAAGGTCGGCGAAGGAGTGACCGGTCTGGCAGCCCAGTCGCGCCAGCCGATCCTGATCAATGACGTTCGCACCGACCCTCGCTATATCGAGGCTGTCCCCAACGTTTGCTCCGAGCTGGCGATCCCTCTCATCACCAAGAACCGCGTCATCGGAGTCATCGACCTCGAAGCGCGCGAGCCCGGCTACTTTACGGAAGAACATCAGCGCGTCCTCACCCTGGTCGCTTCCCGCATGGCCGCAGGAATCGAGAATGCGCAGCTTTATGCCCGCACCACCAAGCAGGCCCGCATACTTCTGCTGCTGAACGAAATCGCGCGCGAGCTGACCTCGATCCTGAATCTCGACGAACTTCTTGGGCGCATCGCGGAACTGGTGCGCCGCCTGATCGACTACCAGATGTTCAGCATTCTGTTGCTCGATGCCTCGGGCGAAAAGCTTCAGCACCGCTTCTCGCTTCGTTTCAACGAGAACATCCATCTGAAACATGCGATCCCGATCGGCCGCGGCATTGTCGGCGCGGCGGCGGAGGGCCGGGAAGCCGTCCTCGTTCCAGACGTCACCAAGGACCCGCGCTACGTCGAGGCCAACCCTGAAACCCGTTCAGAACTGGCGGTTCCGCTGATTTACAAAAACAAGGTTGTCGGCGTGCTCGATCTCGAACACACCCGCCGCGGCTTCTTTACCGATGACCATAAGCGCACCATGACAACTTTGGCCGCGCAGATTGCCATCGCTCTCGAAAATGCCCGTCTCTACGAAGAAATCGAGCGCCAGGAGCGCCGGCTGGAGCGTGACCTTTCGCTCGCCCGCGAACTTCAGGGACGGCTCCTGCCGCAGACAAATCCTAAACTTGCCAATCTCGACGTGGCAGCGAAGTTCGTCCCGGCGCGCGCTATCGGCGGCGATCTTTACGACTTTATTCCCTACTCGATGTCGCGCCTTGGAATCGTCATCGGCGATGTCAGCGGCAAAGGCGCCCCTGCGGCCATTTACGCAGCTCTGGTCAGCGGGATCCTCCGTTCGCACGCCCCCATCGAGCCCGCCCCGGCGGAGATGCTGTCCGCGGTAAATCTTTCTCTTGCCGAGCGCCGCATCGAAGCACAATTCGTGTCGATCATCTATGCCCTCTGGGACGATCAGCAGCGTACCCTGACCGTCGCCAACTCAGGCCTCCCGCGTCCCATTTACGTGCACAACGGCAAGAATGAGACAGTGGAAGCGACCGGCCTGCCCCTGGGCCTGTTCGACGAGGCCGAGTACGACGAGTTCACCTTCCACATGAAGCCCGGAGACATGTTTGTCTTCTTCAGCGATGGAATTCTCGACGCGCGCAACCGCAAGGGTGAGCTTTTCAGCCGCAAGATGCTCGACGCGGTCATCAGCAGCTGTGAGGAGAAATCCGCCGCCTGCGTCGTCGACTCGCTGTTCAAGGCAGTCGCCGAACATTCGGCCGGGGTGGAAACCTTCGACGATCAGACCGTAGTTGCAATCCGCGTACGCGGCGACTCCCAGTCGTCTTCCAAAAAGAAATGACCGCCCGCCGCCAGACCCTCTCGGCACGCCCGCCCGGCTTTGTCTATCGCAGCCAGCGCGGCCGTGCCACCCTGCAATGCGAAGGAATCCCGCTGCGAAAGCTCGCGGAAAAATACGATACGCCCCTCTACGTGTATTCCGCGGCCACCATCAACTCACGCTACGCGGCCTTCGACGCGGCTTTTCACGACGTTCCTCACACGATCTGCTATTCCGTCAAGGCAAATTCGAGTTTGAGTATCCTTCGCCTGTTGGCCAGGAAGGGCTGCGGCTTTGACGTAGTTTCCGGCGGGGAGTTGGAGCGGGTCCTGATTGCCGACCGTAGGGCCGCAAAGAAAGTCGTCTTTTCCGGCGTCGGCAAAACCAGGGAAGAACTCGCCGCCGCACTCAAAGCCGGGATTCTGCTCTTCAACGTGGAAAGCGATTCCGAACTCTCGGTTCTGGCGGAGTGCGCGGACCGTTTGCGCAAGCCCGCTTCCGTCGCTTTGCGCGTCAATCCGGATGTGGCCGCCGAGACCCATCCCTACATCTCAACCGGCCTGCACAAACACAAGTTCGGCGTTCCTATCGGAGAAGCGAAGATCCTCTACGCGAAAGCGGCCGCCTCAAGATACTTGCAGCCTCGTGGCGTGAGCGTACACATCGGCTCCCAGATCAGCGACGTCGCTCCCTTCGCAGAAGCCATGACGCGTGTCGCCGATCTGGTTCGCGAACTGCGCGCCGAAGGCCATCGCATCGACTACGTTGACGCCGGCGGAGGGCTTGGAATCTCTTACGACAAATCCGACGCGGCCGACTTTCCAGCCCGCGTCGCTAACTACGCGCGCCTGCTGTCCGCCCCGCTTCGCGATCTCAATCTCCATCTCTTGTTAGAGCCTGGACGTTCCATCGTTGGCCCCGCGGGACTTCTTCTCACGCGCGTGATCTACAGGAAATCCAACCACGGCAAGCGCTTCGTCATCGTCGATGCGGCAATGAATGATCTGATCCGCCCCGCGCTGTACAGCGCTCACCATGAGATTGTGCCGGTGAGCCAGAGCGACTCCGTGCCAACCGAAACTACCGATATCGTCGGCCCCGTCTGCGAAACCGGAGATTTCTTCGCGCGCGACCGTTCGTTACCCGAAGTGAAAGAAGGAGATCTGCTGGCCATTTTCGACGCGGGCGCATACGGCATGGTGCTGAGCTCGAATTACAACACGCGTCCGCGTCCCGCAGAAATATTGGTTTCAGGAAAAACGGCCAAGGTCATCCGCCGCCGGGAGAAAGTGTCGGACCTGCTGAGAGCAGAACTTTAGGTTTCCCGCTCGCCCCACTTGAACTTCGTCCGCAACACGTGAAAGAAGTCGCCGCCTGTCCGAAACAGGTTGACCTGATGCTCCGACCGTCGGCATCGCACGCGATCTCCATCCTGCAAATCCACGCCGGGCTGCCCGTCGAGACTGAGATATGCGACCTCTTCCTCGCTGTGCAACACGATCTCAATCTCAGAGGAATCGGGAACGACCAGCGGACGATGCGTCAAGGCATGCGGAGCCACCGGGGTGACAACCAGAGCCTGCACCGTGGGCATGAGTACCGGCCCGCCCGCCGACAATGAATAGGCCGTGGAACCCGTTGGAGTCGCCACGATCATGCCATCCGCGCGATAACTCGCCACAAAGGCTTTGTCAATATAGAGATCGTAGGTATTCAGCCGCGCACGATTCGTCTTGTTGACGACGGCATCGTTAAATACGAGAAAACTATCGTGAACAACATTCTCTCGCACAAGTTCGCAATTCATCAGCGCGCGGTGTTCCACGGCCGCACGCCCCTGCGAGATCGCGTCCAGCATCGTATACAGCGACTGCAACGGAACCTCGGTCAGAAATCCCAGCGAGCCAAGATTCACTCCCAGCAGCGGCACGTCGATCGCCGCCGTGCTGCGGGCTGCGGAGAGCAGAGTTCCATCGCCTCCGAGGACCACCACCAGATCGAGCGGCCGCGTTCCCATCTGCGCGCGGGTGACGGTCTCCTGCTCGGGGGCATATTGTGCCGTATGCTCATCCACGATGACTTGATAACCGTGGGCGGTGAGCCATGCGAGCAAACCCGGAACAATATCGGCGACCACGGATCGGTTCGGCCGCGACATAATGGCGGCGGTCTTCGAGGATGGTTGCGGAATGGCCATATCAAGAGCGAACAGTGATTGTACCGAAAGGCGACCTCCCATACTGGGACGAGTCGGATCGCGACGGAGCGAGACGGATCGCCGGTCTGGCCTCGACGCGCCTTCAGCGTTGCGGAAAAACGCTCAAATGCCTGCCAAACCGTGGAAGAGCGGCGCTTCAGCGCCGCGTCAAGCGGTCGCAATCGATTCGGGCTTCAGCCCCCGTGGTCGCCTTTGGCCGTCAAACGGACTATTTTCGCCGCCTCTCAATCGTGCCGCGCAAGAAACGAGACTTCGTCCGGGCTTCGATCCCGAAACCAGCTACGAGAACTCCCCATACAACAGAAACTCGCGATTGCCCTCTGCGCCAAGAATCGGCGAGTCGATCGAATCTGTCCGCGAAGCGCCCAGTTCGATCAAAGCGGCACGGACTTTCTCCAGCGACGCCTTCTGCGCCTCTTCATCGCGGACGATGCCTCCCTTGCCAACATGTTCCCTGCCAGCCTCGAATTGAGGTTTGACCAGCACAACCATCTGCCTTCGTACTCCGCCAGCGAAGTCAGAAAACGCAGCACGAATAACCGCCGGCAAGACCAGCGTCGCCGAAATGAACGACACATCCATAGCAACGAAATCCGCGCGCTCTCCCAGGATTTCCCACGTCAGATAGCGGGCATTCGTTTTTTCCAGCAGCCGGACTCGCGGATCTTGCCGCAGTCCAAAATCCATCTGGCCGTAGCCGGTATCGACCGCAATGACCCTCTCGGCCCCGCGCTGCAGCACACAATCTGTGAACCCGCCGGTCGACGCGCCGATATCCAGACAAACTTTGCCCTCGACCACAATCTTCCAGTGCTCCAGTGCACGTTCCAACTTCAATCCGCCCCGGCTCACATACTTCAGATCTTCGCCGAGCAGCCGGATCTCACACCCTTCGTCGACCTGCTCTCCTGCCTTCTCGATCTTTTGCTCGTTGACCAGCACCTTTCCAGCAAGAATAAGCGCCTGCGCCCGCTCACGCGATGCCGCCAGTGCGCGGTCTACCAGAAGTTTGTCGAGACGGGATTTCAAATCAAGTTCTCGGTTCTCGGTTCTCAGTTCTCAGCCAAAAAACATCCTGTCTCCAACTGCTGGCCACTGCCCACTGCACTCCCGTGCCTCACCCGCAGGTTCTACCACGCAAGTGCCAGCACTCCGGTTAGTGCAAAGTGTTGAAGCATCTCTGCCTTGAAGCAGTTACGAATTCACTTCGGCCCTTTTCCACAACCTTTTCCACGGACATGTTGAAAACTTTTGCCCGACAGCCCCTGCTCAACAAGAAAGCCGCCCATCCGGGCGGCTCTCATCATCATTCTCTAGATTCTCGCCAGCAAACAAAACTATCCGGCAACTTCTTCGAGCGTTTTCTGATCGATGTCGAAGTTGGCATGAACGTTCTGCACGTCGTCATGCTCTTCGAGCGCTTCCATCAACCGGATCATCGTATTGGCCGCCTGCCCTTCCAGCTTGATGTAATTCTGCGGGATGAGCGCTACCGATGACGACGCCGGCTCGATACCAGCTTTCTTCACCGCTTCCAGCACCGCCTCATACGCTTGCGGGTCGGTCGTAATCTCCCAGTTTTCGCCGTCATCATGCAGGTCCTCGCCGCCCGACTCAAGAATGATGTTCATGAGATCGTCTTCCTTGGCAGCGGCTTTGGGAACGATGATGTCGCCCTTTTTCTGGAACAGGTACGATACCGCGCCGGCGGTAGCCATGTTGCCGCCATTCTTGCTGAAGGCGTGGCGAATCTCGCTGACGGTACGGTTGCGGTTGTCCGTGTTGATGTCCAACATGACCGCGACACCACCCGGCCCGTAGCCTTCCAGGTTGAACTCTTCATAGACCGCGCCCGGCAGTTCGCCGGTACCGCGCTGGATCGCCCGCTTGATGTTGTCCTGCGGCATGTTCTCGCTCTTGGCGGCAAGAATCGCGCCCCGCAAGCGCGGATTGGAATCCGGATCGCCTCCGCCGTTCTTCGCGGCGATGCTGATTTCCTTGATTAGCCGGGTAAATATCTTGCCGCGCTTGGCGTCAAGCGCGCCCTTCTTGTGTTTAATTGTCGCCCATTTGGAATGGCCGGACATGGTTCGACCTCGTATCTAGAAATCTGTCTTAAAGATCTTGAATGGCGCAGGATTCGCCTTTAGAGGAGATCACTGGATTGCCTCGGTAAGAATGCAGGCGAACTCTAATTGTAGCATGACCGCCTTTCGCCCCACAGTTCTATCCTTCGCGCCAGGCATTCCGCGGGTGAACATCCCATCAGTCTTGACTGTGTGGACACTCGCCCCTAACATGCCAGTTCAGAGCACACGCGCGAATCTATGACGGACCGGGTAGTCGGCCATTACAGGATCCTGGAAAAGATCGGCGCGGGCGCCATGGGAGAGGTTTTCCGCGCCCGCGATGACCGTCTGGGACGCGATGTCGCCATCAAGCTGATCAAGCCTGCCTCCAGCGAGAATCCCGATCATGTGCGGCGTTTCGAGCTCGAGGCCCGCGCTGCGGCTGCCCTGAATCATCCCAACATTCTGGCCATTTTCGATGTCGGCACCGAGGGCGCAAGCCCCTACATTGTTTCGGAATTGCTGGAAGGCCAGACGCTCCGCCAACGCCTGGCAAAAGGCCCCCTGACGTCGAGGGAAGCGGTCGAACTGGCAATCCAGATCACCCACGGCCTCACCGCGGCGCATGATCGTCATATCGTTCATCGCGACCTGAAGCCCGAGAACCTGTTTCTTACCAACGACGGCAGGGTCAAGATCCTCGACTTCGGCGTCGCCAAGCTCCAGCCCAGACCGGATGAAAAGCGTTCCCTCGAGAACCTCACGACCGTTACCAAGCATGGGGCGGTCGTGGGCACGGTCGCCTACATGTCGCCGGAACAACTGCGCGGGCGCTCCGTCGACCATCGCGGCGACATTTTCAGCTTCGGCGCAATCTTCTTTGAAATGCTGGCCGGCGCGCGCGCTTTCCGGGGCGAAACTGAAGTCGACACCATGACCGCTGTTCTGCGCGAGGAACCGGCGGCCGAAGCGCTCAACCAGGCTGCGGTCCCTCTCGCCTTTCAGGACATCATCAAGCATTGCCTCGAAAAGGAACCCGAGGACCGCTTCCAGTCCGCCCGCGATCTCGCTTTCGCGCTGCAAACGGTCTCCGCTCCAGGAAAAGAAACAGCCTCGTGGCGACCGGTGTCCCCGTTTCTCAAGGCTCTTCCGTGGTCGCTGGCTGCTTTTCTGGCGGTTGCGGCGCTGGCGCTGATCGCGGCCCTGGTCACCCGGCCTTCGGCAACGCAGCCGGCCTATGCACGCTTAACCTTCGAAGCCGGCACGATCTATTCGGCGCGCTTCGCTCCCGATAAATCGATCGTTTACAGCGCAGCCTGGAACAACAAGCCAACGCAAATCTTCTCGACTGTGGCCAACTCGCTGGTCTCGCAACCATTGCAAATCACCGATGCCACCCTGTTGGGCGTCTCCCGCACCCACGAGCTCGCTCTGGTTCTGCATGGATCCCACTCCGGCCAGCTCGAGACCGTCCATGGCATGTTAGCTCGCGGCCCAGTCGCCGGGGGCTCGCCTCGCGAAATCCTATCGGATGTCCGCTGGGCCGACTGGGATCCAAAAGGCGAATTAGCGGTCGTGCATTATGTGGATGGGGAAAGCCGCCTTGAATATCCCATCGGGAAAGTGCTTTATCAGAGCACGGGATGGATCAGCAATATCCGCTTCTCCCCCAGCGCCGACGCCATCGCTTTCATGGACCATCCTGCGTTGTGGGATACCCGCGGCACGGTTCGTATCCTCGACCTTGCCGACATTGCTTCCGTACGAACTCTGACGCGGGACTGGGATTTCGAAAGCGGTTTGGCATGGAGTCCTGACGGAAAGGAAATTTGGTTTACCGCCGTCGAGAAAGGTAACAATCTCGTTTTGATGGCGGTAAGCCGGGCAGGAAACCTTCGCACCCTGCTGGCCCTGCCCGTTGCCATGACCCTCGAGGATGTCGATTCCGACGGCCGAGTGCTGGTTTCCTTGAACTCCAAACGCCTCAACATCGGCTATACGGATTTCAACCGGAAGGAGGATCTCGACCTTTCCTGGCACGACTGGAGTTCGCCGCGAGACATTTCCTCTGACGGCAAGTCTGTTCTGTTCGAGGACTCAAGCGAAGCCGCCGGAGCCGGTTATTCTGTCGATCTTCGCAGAACTGATGGCACCCTGCCGATCCAACTCGGAGAAGGCAGCGCCGGCGGCTTGTCTCCCGATGGAAAATGGGCCATTTCGATCTCCACCCGCCATGCGCATCAAGTGACATTGTTGCCGGTGGGCGAAGGACAATCGCGGACCATCGATATCGCGTCTCTGCAAGCGATCAATAACGGCTGGGCACGCTTTCTTCCCGATGGCAAGCGGATCGCGCTTATCGGTGAGGAAGCCGGACATGGACGCCGTTGTTACGTCGTCGATGTTTCCAATGGTTCGGCCAGGGCGGTCACTCCGGAAAACGTCGTCTGCGGGCCGCTTTCGCCGGATGGCAACTCGCTGATCGGAACCGGCGCCAACCAGTCGCTTGCCATCTATTCCATTGTCGGAGCCCAGTCTCGATCCATCCCAAATTTAAAAAACAATTTCGTCGCCGTGCAATGGTCCACCGACGGACGATTCCTTTATGGCTATCACTGGGGCGAGCTTCCCGGCGAGGTCTATAAAGTGGAAATATCGACGGGCAAGGAATCGCCGGTTCACGAACTGAAGCCCGGTTCTCCCGCCGGCGTTGTCCTCATTGCTCCCGTCGTGGTCAGCCGTGACGGCAAGCACTTCGCCTACAGTTACAACCAGACTCTGTCGTCTCTCCAGTTGATCACCGGGATCCACTGATCTGCGACCTTACTCGAGCGGGCCGGAAAAGTCCTCCGCCACATAATGAAAGAAGATCGAGGTTGACGTCTGTCCTTCACCGAGCGGCGATCTGTAGTGCGGCAGGCGTGTCCCGCGATAGGCCAATCCGTCGCCCAGGGCCTGATACACCGTGACCCTTCCTCCCGGCGTATCCAGTTGAATCGGCCACGGCGTGGCCAGTGGTGGCTCCGGCGAAAAGTCGAGGCAGAAAGTAACGCTGTATTCGCACTGCTCCCGGTCGGTATGTTTTTTTAGTTCAGCTCCGCTCAAATAAGAAGCTATGTAGACATACGACGGCTTCAACGGCAAGCCGGCAATCGCGCTCAGTCTTGAGGCGATCTGATGGTGAAAAAACCGCGCCACCGGGTCGTTATGCGCTACATAGCGCCGGCCGCTCTGATTATCGCCGAGACGGATTTCACCCGCCCGGATCAAATACCGGTAATATCGCCGCAGCGCCGCCACGTGGAAAGGATGAATCAGGTTTCCGATCGGCGCGTAGCCCTTCTCCCGAAACTGCGCCGCGCCATGGCTCGCCGCCTGCGAATCGTGTTGCCCG
The DNA here is from genome assembly GCA_036490405.1 of Candidatus Sulfotelmatobacter sp. Lineage (GTDB taxonomy): Bacteria > Acidobacteriota > Terriglobia > Terriglobales > Acidobacteriaceae > Sulfotelmatobacter. The sequence continues at coordinate 85,219 of DASXDY010000006.1, forward strand.
CCAATAAATATTCCGGCAGCGGCCAAAACTCTTCTGGCCCCAGCCGGAGTGGAGGAAAGCACTTCTTCTCCCGGACGCAGATCGCGAACCAGCGCCTCATACCGTGGCCCGAGCCAGAAGGGCAACCATGATCCGCCTTCTGGCTCGCGCACCCATGCCGTCGTTCCGATCAAGGCAAATCGTGAAAGCAGAGCCTCTGGAATCACCTCAGGCGCCTGCCCTGGCGCATGAAACCTACACTCCGGATTCAGATACAGCGTCCGCTCCGCTTCCTGCCGGAGTCGCCGCCGAAACCGCTGCGGGATCAGGTGCACCGGCAACTCATCCAGCAGGCAATAAAAACGATCGGGAGGAAATGCCGCAGCGGTCGTCTGCCGCGACACTCCTCCCATCAGGGTTGTCATCCACTCCACCCACGCCGAATTATTTACTGGCGCAGCCATCCGTTCAGGGTAAAGCGGCTGTCGGCGAAGCCCTGCGAAATACACTTCACCGCTGTGATCTCGTGCATCAACTCGCAGGGGAAGAAAACGATCTGGTTCTGCTGCGGAGCAATCGTCTGGTAGCTTCCCTGGCTGACATAACCGTCGTCTTCCAGCCGCGCATCGTGAATGCGCAACTCGCCGCCTTCGAACCGGCGCGGCTCCCGGTGAAAGAAGTAGACAAACGTCAGATGGCGTGACGCCACCTGTTCGCTGTTATTGTCGCTGTGAAAGTGGAAGTAGTCACCGTCGTTGCTGGCCGTGATCTGGGCCTCCACGCCGGCGATGGCAAACTCTTCCATCCCGAGTTGATCGAGCACCTGCGGCAGCACCGTCCGGATACGCTGCAAGATCACATCCTGATGCTGTTGCAGATCGGTCAGCACGCGCGATCGCCGGTGCTCGTAGTTGACCACGCCCCCTTCGCTGTCTGGCGCAATCACCTCGCTGGTCCGGTAATCGCTCTCGTGCTCGATCGCGAACCCCATCAGCCGCTCCAGTTCCTGCGGCGCGAGAAATTCATCCAGCACCGCGCATCGCGCCGGAAGGTTTTGCGGCCTCTCGGCCACCGCCGTCCTCGTCGAAGCCACCGCCGTCGTTCGGTCATGCGCGCCCGGAGGTTGCGGTCCCGGAGGCGTCACACCCGGCGTCTTCATTGGCGTTCCCGGAGGTTGCGGTCCCGGAGGATTCTTCACTCCCGGAGGCTGCGGGCCCGGAGGCGTCACGCCCGGCGTCTTCATCGGCGTTCCCGGAGGCTGCGGCCCCGGAGGATTCACTCCCGGAGGTTGCGGCCCGGGAGGCGTTGGCACATCTTTCAGCGGTTCCTTGTGCGGCGCCTTTACTCCCGGCGGCTGCGGCCCGCTGGAGGGCGGTGGATCTTTCGGCCCCAGCACCTCGGTGGGGCGTTCAACCGTTTCTGTCAGTGAACTGCCCTCCAGAATGTGCTCCACGATGCTTCCGCCCAACACGGCAAAAGCCCGTTGCGCTACGGTTTCGCCCACCGCCGACGCAATCACAGACCGCACTGCTTCCTGCGTCTCCGGGCTTTCCGCCGTCGCCGACTTTGCGTGGTGCAGCAAAGCCGCCAGTAGCCCGCGTTCACGAGCGCTCAGGATTCGCTCGTCCCGCATCAATGTGTCAGAAAAGGAATCGAGAATCTGCTTCGGTGTCATCGCAGACACGCCTCCCCGCGTGTTTCCTTACCGCGAATAGGTTGGACTTGCGCTTTTAGGGGAAGAAGCGACGACGATATACCGAAAGCCTGTTGAACGCCAAGAAAATTATTGTCAAATCGTAGAGGAAGGAACTACCGCGGGACTAAGCTCCCCACCATCGACTGGAATACTTTTACGCCGTCAGTGCAACCCAGCTCCGGCTCCGCCGACCGCTCTGGATGAGGCATCATTCCGATAACGTTTCCACCTGCACTGCAAATGCCGGCGATGTTATCCAGCGAGCCATTTGGATTCGCCGCCGCGGTGATCTCGCCCGCCGGGGAACAGTACCGGAAAACAATCCGGTTCTCCCGCTTTAACTCAGCCAGGGTCGCTTCATCGCAGAAGTAGTTCCCTTCCATATGGCCGATGGGAATGGTCAGCACTTCGCCGCCTGAACACGCATTCGTGAAAGGCGTCTCCGCATTTTCCACGCGCACCTGCACCGGTTTGCAGACATACTTAAGCCCGATATTGCGCATCAGCGCTCCGGGGAGCAGTCCGGACTCGCATAAAATCTGAAATCCGTTGCAGATCCCGATCACCAGCCCGCCACCCGAGGCAAACGTGCGCACCGATTCCATGACCGGCGAAAACTTGGCGATCGCTCCCGTCCGCAGATAGTCGCCGTAGGCGAACCCTCCCGGCACAATAATGGCGTCGCAATTCTCCAGATCATGCGACTCGTGCCAAAGGAATGTAGCCTTCTGCTGGACTACGTGTTCGACCGTCCAGAACGCATCGTGATCGCAATTCGAGCCCGGGAAAATGATGACGCCGAATTTCATGGGTGGAAGAAATCTCCTCAGATGTCGGGATCGATTTCAGTCTAGCACGCACATCAACCCACGCTGGACCGCTTTCCACAACCGATCTATAAGGAGCAGCTCTAGCGGATGTCTATCGGGATTTCTAGCAAGATTTAGAGCCAGAGGTACAGCAATGAGAAGACCGGGTCTCTCGACGAACCGGTCAGTGCTGCAAATCCGTGGGAACCGCTCCCGGCTGTTCCTGCGGCGCCGCCGGCAGCGAAGCCGCCACAGGCTGCACCATCGCCGGTGTATCTTTCGACGCCGTGACCGTTCCGCCCGTGTATCCCTGGGGCGGATACCCCTTGGCTTGCACGATCGCCCAATGCCACTCGTCCCCGGGCGCCACTTCCAGGTTCAGGGGCGCACTGAATACGGCTCGCTCCCACGGCGGGGCCGGGGCCCGCATCCGGTAGATCACGGTCACATCCTGCTTCTTCTCCGGACGAAGCTCCTGGAGTGCGGAGTCCGCTCCCACATCTTCCGCCGAGTCCGCCTTCTTGTGGATCACGGTCAGCGCCACCGCCAACTCGCTCACATGCCAGTTCGTGTCATTAAAAATTGAAACCGTCAGCGCATCGCCCTCGATCGCCGCCGGCCCTTGTAGCTTGGCCATGTCATCGGGCGGCATATCCATCTGCGAGTACTGCCCTGAAAGCAGCGACTTCACGTTAGCCGTGAACGCCAGGCTGCACGTCGCATCCGGCGCCGACACCTGAAATCCCTTGCTTTCCCCGGCCATCAGATAACGCAGAGATGCCGATCCGAATCCGCGCCGGCTGTCCGCATCATCCATCACCTTCTTCAGGTTGTCGTCATCGATGGCCGGCGGCTGGACGGCCTGCTTTTTTTGTCGCAGATTGCGCGCGATGTCCCCGAGTGGAGTCTCGTTCGGATCATCCTGCGCCCGCGCGCCGAGAGGCGCCAGCCCAATCAGCGCCGCTGAAACAATCGCGAGATATTGAAATTTGGTCAGGCGCGGCATGGAAACTCAGGCGAGAATCCCACCAAGCTCATCGGCGCAGCAGGAAGCTCGCTGAATCAATTGTATGGAGAGAATTGCGGGAAGCAGCCAGACGTTGCAAACGTTGGTAATAGTTACCGAAGGAAGGACCGGATGAAGAGAAGCAGTGGGCGCGCGTTGACGAAAGTGGTTGCGCAACGGGTGCGCGCGCCCAAGCTTGGAGAAAACCCTTTACAGCAGGCCCTGCGAACGAAACCGGCTGACTGGATCGGTTATGGGCATCGCTTGCCGCTTAAATATCCATCGTGCCACCGCGAAGCCTATCGCCGCATAACATAGGTGCATCATTCGCATAAACACCCTCCCAATCCAGCTCAATCCGCTATCAGGGGAGGAACTTCACCAACCTTGACCTCACAATAGCAACGCCCGAAAAGCGCAACAAGGCCCGACCGTGCCATCGAAGTGGCACGGAAGTAATACGAGGTAACCAGAGATATACACAGGCACGATGACAGCAAAAGAAAGCGGGTGCCCCATTTCTCGCGCGTTTTGTGCGCGAGAAATGGGGATTTCTTGCCTTTCCTCGCAAAGGAAATCGCGACGCGCCGGGTCAAATCATGCAAAAGCGAGGGGCTTCTACACTGCAAAAGCTTTCATGCTTGCAAATTCCTTCACTTCTTCGCTTCCAATTCCTTCCGGGCCTCGGCCAACTCCTTCCGCTCGGCTTCGGAAATCTTCGGATACGCCAATCCCAGCGACTCCAGGGTGTCCACAATCACTGTCGATACCACCAGCCGCGTGAACCACTTGTTATCGGCTGGCACCACATACCACGGCGATTCCTCGGTCGCCGTGTTGCGGATCATTTCTTCATACGCATTCTGATATTCGTCCCAAAACCCGCGTTCATGAATGTCCCCGGCCGAAAACTTCCAGTTCTTTTCCGGTTCGTCCAGACGCGCCAGAAAGCGCTTCTTCTGCTCTTTCTTCGACAGGTGCAAAAAGAACTTGCGGACCACGGTTCCGCTCCGCGCGATGTGCCGCTCGAAGCACCGGATGTCTTCAAACCGTTCCTCCCAGATTTTCTTTCCCACCAGTGCGCCGGGAATCTTCTGACCATCGAGAATCTTCGGATGCACGCGCACCACCAGAACTTCTTCGTAATGCGACCGGTTGAAGATCCCGATATGCCCCCGCTCGGGCAGCGCCCTCGTCGTTCGCCAGAGAAAGTCATGCTGCAACTCGGTTTCCGACGGCTGCTTGAACGAATGCACCTCGCATCCCTGCGGATTCACTCCCGACATCACATGCTTGATCGCGCCATCTTTGCCGGCGGCATCCATCGCCTGAAAAATCAACAATAACGACCACGTGTCCTGCGCATACAGCTTGTCCTGCAGGTCGGCGGTCTGCGCCACCTTTTCCATGAGCGTCTTCTCCGCATGCTCTTTCGACTTCCAGTGCCCGGTATCCGCCGGGTCGAAATCCTTCAACCGGAAGTGTTTCCCGCCATTTACCCGGTAGGTGTCAGCGATCTTCTTCAGTTTCATCCGTCGCTCCTGATCTTGCAGATCCTGTAGTGTACTGCGTCAAACAGATCGACATTTACTTGTCGCCAGTTTTCCCCGTGATCCTCTGTGCCCTCTGTGGTTAAAGCCTTTGACCTTCTCGCCGAACGCCACGGACCACGCAGATTAAGGCGCAAATCTTATCGCTCACTAATTCCGACACCCTACACTAGCTCGCGGATCCATACCTTTGCAGATCCATGCTATTCCAGAAGCATTCGAGTGCGAATCAGCCGCCAGCCGCGAAATTCTTCGCCCCATCGAAGCGTCCCTGCCTCGCCGAAAAACGCCTGTGTGAAGATAGGTGGACGCAAGCCCACGTCTGAACCGCGGGAGGCCACCCTTGTTCGAATCCGATTTCCTGACGAATTCCAGCGAATCGAAAGACCGCTATCGCGATCTCCTCTCCCGCGCCGCCGGAGTCATCGCCAATTCACTCCCCCCTCAGCCCTACGCCGGAAAAGCTCCCGCCGAACTCGCTGGCATGATCACCAACGACTTTCTTCCGAATGTCGCGCATTCACCGGATAAAATCGCCGACACTCTCCGCGCCATCGTGACCAACTCTATCAATGTCACCCATCCCCATACCGCCGCCCACCTGCACTGCCCACCGCTGCTCGCATCACTGGCGGCCGAGGCTGTCACCTCCGCTCTAAATCAGTCCATGGACTCGTTCGACCAGGCTCCGATCGCAACTATCATCGAACAGAAGATGATCCGCTGGCTATGCGCAGAAGCTGGCCTGCCCAATACCGCCGATGGCACCTTCACCACCGGAGGCTCCCAATCCAATTACATGGGCCTGATGCTGGCGCGGGACACATTTCTCAAACGCCAATGGAATTGGTCCGCGCAGAAATCAGGTCTGCCGCCAGAAGCCCGTCGCCTTCGCATTTTGTGCTCGGGGGTCTCGCATTTCACAGTCGAGAAATCCGCGTCACAACTCGGATTGGGGACAGACGCGGTCATCCGCGTAGCGGTGGATGAAAACTTCCGCATGGATCATGCCGCGCTTCGCAAAGCGCTCGAATCATTGAAGGCTCAGGATCTGTTGCCGGTGGCGATCGTCGCGACCGCGGGGACCACCGACTTTGGCTCCATCGATCCGCTGCCGGAACTCGCGGAACTGGCCCAGTCCGTTCACGCCTGGTTGCACGTGGATGCCGCCTACGGAGGCGCGCTGCTGTTCTCGCCGACACATTGCCGCAAGCTCAAGGGAGTTGAATTGGCTGATTCGCTCTCGATCGACTTTCACAAGCTGTTCTGGCAGCCGATCCCATGCAGCGCCTTCCTGGTCAATGAGGGCGCCAGCTTCGACGTCATCAAAATGCACGCCGACTACCTCAACCCGGAATTGCACGAAGATGAGGGTATCCCGAATCTCGTCACGACTTCCCTGCTCACCAGTCGCCGTTTCGATGCACTGAAGCTGTGGATCTCCCTTCAATCTCTGGGCCGCGAAAAACTCGCCGCAATGATCGATCGGACAATCGCGCTGGCCGCGCATGCGGCCGCAATCATCCAATCCAAACCGGTCCTCGAACTCGTGTGCCCGCCACAACTGAGCACCGTGGTATTCCGCTACAAACCGCTGCGAACCGGCCTCGATGAAGACAAGCTCAACGCCTCGATCCGCCAGCGCCTTTTCAACCGCGGATCGGCCGTCATCGGCCACACCCGCGTCCACGGCCGCCAATGCCTGAAATTCACCTGCATGAATCCCACGGTAACGGAATCTCAGATGGAGGAACTAATCGAACTGATCGTCAACGAAGGCGAACAATCGGAAGCCGAGGGTAGTGGCTCAGTTTGAATTATGAATCCTACAGGGGGTCATCCCGAAGTGCCCGCGTTCTTACCAGCGGGCCGAGGGATCTCCCGTGGCACACAGCGTCATAGCGGGAGATCCTTCGCTCCGCCTGAAGAACGGCTACGCTCAGGATGACCCCGCGAGGAGTGCAATACTCCTTTGAAATTCAAACTGAGCCACTACCGCTCCCAGGAAGACCGCCATCCCTATGAAAACGTGGCTCTTGCGTTTGTTTCACAAGACTGTACATACAGCCTCGTACTTTAAAACGTTCCTGTAGGAACACTTTTCCCACAGCTAGACCGCAACTGGCTTCTCGCTGATAACAGGCAACTTGGCCGCCTGCCAGGCGTCGAACCCACCCGCCAGGTTCAAAACGTTCCTGAACCCTGCCCGCTGCAGCAGGCTGCAAGCGATCATGCTGCGGTATCCACTCTTGCAGTGGACAACTAGCGGTGCATCCTCGTCCAGTTCTGGCGGAGACACTTTGAAGTTGTCCAACGGCCACCAGGTCGCGTCCTCGATGTGGGCCGCGTCCCATTCGGGTGCGCGCCGCACGTCGAGCACTTGCACGCCTCCTGCCTGCAACCGTTCCCTCAATTCCTCAACGCTCATTTGCGGCGTCGCCGCCACGGGCAGTCCAGCCTGTTTCCACGCCTCGATTCCACCCGCCAGATACCCATCCAGCGACTCGATGCCTACGCGTGCCATGCGCACCCGCGCTTCCTCCAACTGCTCTTGCGCGCCCGCAATCAGAACGGGACGCGCCGTCAGTCCCAGCACCGTCGCCGCCCACGTGGCAAACTGGCCAGACAGCGCGATGTTTACCGACCCCGGCACGTGCCCTGCGGCAAATTCCTCGCCCGAACGCACATCGAGCGCCATCTCGCCATCCCGTAGCATCGCCTCCAGTTCAGATGGCTGGATCGCCCGCAGCTCGGGCAATTCCGACAACGGCGCCGCGCCAGTGCGGTTAATTTCAGCATCTTTCAGAAAATATTCCGGACGCGCCGGCAGATTGCTGGTCAACTGCGCGATGAATTCTTCCCTGCTCTTGATCTGCAACGCGTAATTCGTAAGCCTCTCGGTGCCGATCGTAGACGATCGCTCAGCCCGCATGTTCTTGCCGCAGAGCGATCCTGCCCCATGCGCCGGGTAGACGAGCACGCTGTCTGCAAGCTTCATCAGCTTGTCGTGCAGGCTGTCATACAGCAGTCCGGCAAGCTGCGCGGGGGTATGCCGGGGAGACAAATCTGGCCGTCCGACATCGCCGATGAAAAGTGTGTCGCCGGTCAGCACCGCCCATGGCGACGAAGATTTCTCTTCATCGGTCACGACCAGGCAGATGCTTTCCGCCGTATGGCCCGGCGTTTCCAGCACCCGAATTGATGCTTTGCCAAACTTCAGCACGAATCCATCGCTCACGGGAACATGCGGAAACGTCGCTCCCGCCTGCGCTCCCATGTAAATCTTCGCGCCAGTCCGGGCCGCAAGTTCCTGATGACCCGAGACGAAATCGGCATGCAGGTGAGTTTCAAAAATGTGTTTGATCGCCACGCCATGATCGGCGGCGGCCTTCAGATACAACTCCACGTCGCGCTGCGGATCGACCACCACAGCCTCGCCATCGGAAGCGAGCAGGTACGACGCATGCGCCAGACATCCCAGATAAAACTGTTCGAAATACATGCTCATGGACTAGCCCCCCAGGCGGTAACGACCCGTAAAAGATGCTAGTCCAATTCTGTTTATGAAGCCAACAGGAGGGTGCAGGAGTGCGCGAGAATTTTCAGGCGGGCAGCGGCGTTATGAACTCAAGCCCAAAGCAGAATCCGTTGCGCGAGCGGACTATGGCGGGCAGGCGCGAGTGCAGTGGCGCATCAAACTCAATTTCCAGCAGGTCGCCGGGATTGAGCAGTATGCCCGCGTAAAGCACCATTCCACCCTGGCTCAGTTCCGTGCCCCGGCCCTCCACCACCGTGGTGGAAAAGCCTTTGGACGTAAGCACCCTGACGGGCAGGTCGACAGGCAGACGGTCCCAACGGCGCGTGCTCGGCGAAGCGGCCATAGTTGGGTAATGATTCGCTAAGGACCCTTCCACCTCAAATTACCAAGGGACACGCAAAGGCAAGCTGCTGGTACAAGCGTTCACTGAGCGCAGGAACAGTGGCAAAAAATGCCAACCGGCCAATGCCGCGAGCACTACTTATGTTTTCAACACTTCCAGAACGTAGGCAGGTTTCAGTGGAAGCCGCCGCAGCATCTTGCCGGTCGCGTCGTGGAGCGCGGCGGCGATGGCGGGAGCCGCCAGTGCGTTGGCCGCCTCCGAACCTCCACCGTAAGCACCGACTTTCGGATTGTTGAGCAGCACGATCTTGACTTCGGGAATATCGGACATCGTCGGAATGGGATAGGAATTCCAATCCTCTGTCGTGATCCGGCTCTCATCGAATGAAACCTCTTCGAAGAGGGCATGGCTGATTCCCATGATGGCGCCGCCTTCGACGTTTCGCTTCAACTGCATCGGATTGACGACGATGCCGGGATCGACCACGATCGTATATTTTTCCACCATAATCTTGCCCGTGCTGGGAGTGACCGCGATCTGGCAGACGCAGGCCCAGTAGGTTCCGCTGCGCAGCATCACCGAAACTCCACGGCCTCGAACTGGCGTCGAACCGGTAAAGGACGCGTCACGATGCGGCGATGGCCGGGTCTCCCACCCGGAAGCATCGCGGAGTGTTTTGAGCACATCGATGACGCGCTCCTCGCTGGCGTGATCGATGCGAAACTGGATCGCATCGGCGCCGGCGAGCGCTGCCGCCTCGTTGAGCGCGAGTTCGCGCGGATAATTCTGCTGAAACTGTCCCGGCGTGCGCATGCTGTGATCGCGCAGGCCGACCGCAATAGGAGATTCTTTCTGCCCTACCTGAAAGGTTCCGTGGCCAAACTCGGTCAGGTTCGCAAGCGGGGCGTAAATCCATGGGTCTTCCATGCTATTGACGATGGAAGTGACCGAGTCGGACTTCACCTGCGGAGCGGCCATGGTGGGAAGACCGGCGAGGACGGCGCCGATCGGCCTGTCATCCTGCATGGCGGGCATATAGTGGTCGATCTGGTAAGAGACCATCTTGCCCTTTTCGTCGAGCGCAAGCTTTACATCGGAGAATGCAGCCGCCGATTGCGTGGACCATTGCATATCGTCGGCGCGCATCCACTGCACGCGCACCGGCTTGCCGACGGCCTGCGAGAGGAGCACGGCCTCATCTTCCGCGCCCGCGTTGCCGCCGTTTGACCTTCCGTAATGCCCTGGGCCGGGATACGAATGCACGATCACGTGGTCGGCAGTGGTGTGGAGCATCAGTGCGATTTCGCCGCGCAGCGCCTGCGGATTCTGATTGTGCGTGTAGATGTGCACGGTGCCGTCGGACTTGACGTCGGCAACGGCCATGGTGGGGCCGATGGGCGCGTGTTTCATGTAAGAGAGTTGATAGGTAGCGGAATGCTTCTTGTGTCCTGAAGCGAACCCGGCAGATGCATCCCCCTTGTTGGAATCGGCCCTGGAGACCGGGGCCGTGCTCCAGTCCGCCTCATCGCGAAGATGCTGATAGAGCTTCGCGTTGCCGGGCAGACCTTTCCAGTCGCTCCATTTCGTGCCAGTCGCAACCTGCTCGGCAGCCTGGATCGCCTCCCACTCTGAAGGCGAGACCACGCCTACGAGATTGCCTTTCACGATGACCTGCGCATTTGGAAAACTTTTCTTGTCGAGCTGCCCCGCGGAGACCAGGGTCGAGCCGAGAGTTTTCGGATGCACGATGCGGGCGTGCAGCATGCCCGGCAGGCGCACATCGGTGGCCCAGGTCTCGCGCGCGGCCACTTTTGAACTGATGATGGAATTCCTGAACGACTTGCCGATGACCGTGTATTCGCTGACCGGCTTCATCGGCGGATTGCCTACCACGCTCAATCCGAAGATGCTGGTGAGATCGCCTTTCACAGGAATCGTCAGCTTCAACTGCTGGTTCTTGACGAGGTCCCCGTAGGAGATGCTCTTGCCGTTGCCGGAGACGATTCCGTCTTTGACCGAAAGCTGGTCTTTCGGCACGCCGAG
>DASXDY010000023.1:0-6551 GCA_036490405.1 Candidatus Sulfotelmatobacter sp.
CCTCTAGCGGACAACGTGGCCCGCGAGGCGTTGTTATGTTCCCTCGTTATCTCTCGAATCGACAGTCGCTTGCGAGGCTTTTGCGAATGGCTTCGTAGTTGCGAAAGCATTTTGTGATGGATATCGCTCGCCCGGAATTTAAGGAACAGAAGCGCCGCAAACAGATCGCGATTGCGGCCGGACTCGTCGTTGTTGTCGGCGTCTTAACTTTCATCGTTTTTCGGCTGCGCCCGGCTGCTCCTACAGTGGAGCGCGGCACTGTGTGGACTGATTCCGTGAAGCGCGGGTCGATGCTGCGGCAGGTGCGAGGGATCGGATCGCTGGTGCCTTCGCAGGAATCGGTGCTGCAAATTCCCGCGGAGACGGAAGCTACCGTCGTGCGCATCCGCATGCTGCCGGGATCGGTGGTCAAGCCCGATTCGATCATTCTCGAGATGAGCAATTCGCAGGTGGAACAGGCTGCGGTTGACGCGCACCTGCAATATAAGGCCGCCGAGGCTGAATACCAGAGCCAGCGCCGCAAGCTGGAAAGCGACTACATGACCCAAAAATCCGGGGCCGCGACGGTGAAGGCCGACTATTCGCAGGCGAAGCTTCAGTCGGAGACGGACAAGGCGCTCTACGATCTTGGCGTCATCTCGGGATTGGCTTACAAGAATTCCAAAGGCAAGGCGGACGAGTTGACGATCCGCAACGGCTTGGCCGACCAGAGCCTGGAGAGCACGCAAAAAGCGGCTGACGCGCAGCTTGCCGAGCAGCAAGCCAAAGTGGATCAGATGCGCGTTTTGGCCGAACTCAAGCAGAAACAACTGGATGCGTTGAAAGTACGCGCCAAGATCGACGGTGTCCTTGTCGATCTGCCGCTGCATGTGGGCGAACACGTGGCGCCGGGTGCGATGCTGGCCAAGATCATCCAGCCCAACCACTTAATGGCCGAGTTGAAGGTTGCGGAAACCCAGGCGCGCGACGTGCAGATTGGCGAACCGGCTTCGGTGGATACCCATAACGGCGTGATTCCGGGCTCGGTGATGAGAGTTGATCCGGCAGTACAAAACGGAACGGTCACTGTGGACGTCAAACTAACGGGCGAGATGCCGAAAGGCGCGCGGCCCGATCTCAGCGTAGACGGCACGATCGATCTGGAACGGCTGGATAACGTCTTGTATGTGGGCCGGCCGGCGTTTGGACAGGAGAACAGCACCATCAGCCTGTTCAAACTCGATGCCGACATGAAGGACGCGATTCGCGTGCCGGTGAAGGTGGGACGCGCTTCGGTCAATTCGATCCAGATCGTCGAAGGATTGCATGAGGGTGACACCGTTGTGCTTTCCGACATGTCGCGCTGGGACAATACCGACCGCATCCGGCTTCAAGACTAAAAAGGATTCAAGATTCAAAAAATCTAAACAAGAGGAATCGAGGCGAACGATTCATGGCTGAATTTACGCAATCTCTGATCCAGATTTCTGACATGACGAAGGTTTTTTATACCGACGAAATCGAAACCCACGCGCTGTCGGGAGTGCATCTGTCGGTTGGCAAGGGCGAATACGTGGCGATGTCGGGCCCTTCGGGCTGCGGCAAGTCGACGCTGTTGTCGATCATCGGGCTGCTGGATACGCCGACTGGCGGAAGCTACACGCTGAACAGCAAGCCGGTCGAGAACCTGGACTTTGCCGAGCGGGCGCGGATCCGCAATCAGGAAATTGGTTTCATCTTCCAGAGTTTCAACCTCATTGGGGATCTGACGGTTTACGAGAACGTCGAGCTGCCGCTCACTTACCGGCAGAGAATGCCCTCGGCGGAGCGCAAGACGCGCGTGATGGAAGCGTTGGAGCGCGTTGGCATGGCGCACCGCGTGCGGCACTACCCATCGCAACTCTCGGGCGGTCAGCAGCAGCGCGTGGCCGTGGCGCGCGCATTGGGTGGCAAGCCCTCGATCCTGCTGGCGGACGAACCTACCGGAAACCTCGATTCGCGCAATGGCGAAGCTGTGATGGAGTTGCTTGCCGATCTTCATCGCGACGGAGCGACTATCTGCATGGTGACGCACGATCCGCGCTTCGCAAAACACGCGCAGCGGGAAGTGCATCTGTTCGACGGCAAGGTTGTAGCCGAAGAAGAACTGAAGAAGCTCATGGCAGACGTGCAGGCCTGAGCAATTTTTCCATCTGCCGATGAGATCGCCTACGTGGTCTTTGGACCGCGGCAGGAGAGGTTTGCTTCTAATACAGGTTTTGCAAATTTAGGTTCGGATGGTGCGAAATGAACGGATTCTTCCAGGACATTCGATTTGCCATCCGGCAACTGCGCAAGAATCTGGGGTTCACGCTTGTAGCGGTTCTCACGCTTGCATTGGGAATCGGCGCGAATACTGCGATCTTTAGCGTGGTTAATTCTGTCCTGATCAAGCCACTGCCTTATCCGCAGCCCCAGAAGTTGGTCGAGGTCTTTGAGACCACGCCGGGGGGATCGGGCTGGAACAGCGTTTCCGGCGGCGCATTCAAGGACTGGCATTCGCAGAGTTCTGAATTTGAAAAGCTTGCGGTGTTCGAAGAAACACGCCAAAACCTGACTGGGACGGGTACGCCGGAGCGCGTGAATGGGCTGATGGTTTCCTCTGAATTCCTGCCGGCTCTGGGTGTCGTTCCGGCGACGGGGCGCGGATTTGCGGCGGGTGAAGATGCCGTTGGCGGGAACAATCATGTTGTCATGCTGACGCACAAATTGTGGGAGACGCATTTTGGCGGAAACGCGGATGTCGTCGGAAAAACTGTCGCGCTCGACCAGATCCCTTACACCATTATTGGGATACTGCCTGCGAATGCGTTGCTGCAGGACGAGGCGCAGTTCCTGGTACCGGATGTGATCGACGCCAAAGGCGTCAACTGGGAACGCTCGGGACACTGGCGGCATGTAGTGGGGCGCCTTAAGCAGGATGTCACCGTGGCGCAAGCCACAGCGGAGTTACGCACCATCAAGCAACGGCTCACATCGCAGTATCCGAGTTTCAAGAAAGATTGGAGCGTTACGGTTGTTCCGTTGCAGGAAGTCTATGCAGGCGACACGCGTCCGGTGCTTTACGTGTTGCTCGGGACTGTTGTGCTGGTGCTGCTAATTGCGTGCGCGAATGTTTCGAATCTGCTGTTGGCTCGCGGCAATGCGCGCGCGCGGGAGATGGCGATCCGCACGGCCCTGGGAGCGCATGCGTGGCGCATCATTCGTCAGGTGCTCGTCGAGAGTATGGTGCTCGCGCTGCTGGGGTGCGCGGCGGGATTGCTGATCGCGAGGTTCGGAGTGAAGGCGCTGGCGAACATGTTCGCCACCACGCTTCCGCACATCTTGCAGCCGACAATGGATTCGAATGTTCTTCTGTTTTCGATTGCGGCCGCATGCGCGTGCGGGCTTTTGTTTGGAATCTTGCCGGCATGGCGGACGATTACGCCGGATGTAAACCGCGCGCTGAAAGAAAACGACCGGGCGTCGGCGTCGAGGTCGAAGAAGAATTCGCAGACCTGGCTGGTGGTTTCAGAGTTCGCGCTCACTTTGATGCTGCTGGCGGGCGCGGGGCTTTTTCTGCGCAGCTTCGTCGTGCTGCTGAAGACCAGTCCTGGATTTAATCCGCAACAGACATTGGCATTCGATCTGTCATTCCCGAAAGCAAAATATCCAAAAATGGATGACCGAATGCGGTTCATCAAGGGCGTGACCGCGCAGGTTGCCGCGCTTCCCGGCATTGAGTCGGTGGGGGCCTCTTCGGTTTTGCCGCTGAGCGGCGATGGAACGACTGAATACGCGGGCCGCGCAGATAAGCCCCGCAGCAATGACTACATTGTTGCGTGCACGTTCGTGAGCGGGAATTATTTTTCGGCGATGGGAATGCCTATTTTACGGGGCCGCGGCATCGTCGATGCGGACAGCGGAGACAAAGTACTACGCGTGCTGGTGGTGGATGAGACGGTTGCGCACGATCTCTATCCAAACGAAGACCCAATCGGGCAACGCCTGGATTTTCTGGGCGAGAAGTGGGAGATCGTCGGGCTGGTGGCGCCGGTGCGGCAGTTCGTTCTTGATCAGAATCCTCGCCCATCGGTATTCGGCCCGCAAGGTTACGACCCGAGTTCGACGAGTATCGTCATCCGGACGGCGAGTACGCCAACCGATCTGTTACAGACGGTGCGACGAACAATCCTGAACGCCGACCCCGATCAACCCATCGCCAACATTCGAACCCTGGAACAGGATGTGCAGAAGTCCCTGGCCACGCGGCGCACGACGCTGCTGCTGATTGGAATGTTTGCAGTGATTGCCATCAGCCTGGCATGCATCGGCATTTATGGCGTGATGTCGTACGCGATCGGGCAGCGCAAGCGTGAACTCAGCATTCGTTCAGCTCTTGGAGCACAGCGGCGAGACATTGTGCGGCTGGTGCTGGCGGGAGGCATGAAACCGTCGGCCGCGGGAACTGCGATTGGTTTACTGGCCGCGCTGGGACTGGCGCGCTTCATCGAGAGCCAACTGTTTGCCGTCAAGGCGCACGATCCGCTGGTGTTTGCGGCGTCGGTTGGATTGCTGACTTTGGTTTCCGCGCTGTCGGTCTACATTCCGGCGCGCCGGGCAGCGAAGTCAGATCCGATGGTGGCGTTGCGGTACGAGTGAAATCTTCATGAGGAACATATTGCAAGACATCAGCTTCGCGTGGCGGCAGTTGAAGAAAGCTCCGGGATTCGCTTGCACCGCGATAGTGATTTTGGCGCTAGGGATCGGCGGCACAACCGCGATTTTCAGCGCGATCAATCCCATTCTGTTCGAGCCGCTGCCCTATCCGCAGGCCAGCCGGATCATGATGATCTGGGACGCCGGTGACGGCGGGGCGCGCCAGCCGCAGACCTTCCACACTTATCGAGAAATCGCGGAGCGCAACCGCTCTTTCGAATCGGTCGCCGTGATGAGGCTGTGGCAGCCGGCATTCACAGGCGCAGACTCAAGCGCAACTCAACCGGAGCGCCTCGACGGGCAACGGGTGACCGCTGGATACTTTCGTACTTTGGGTGTGCGGCCCGTGTTGGGCCGCGATTTCGAGCCGGCCGAAGACGTATTGAACGGGCCCAGGCTTGTAATTCTTGGCGACAGTCTCTGGAAGCGGCGTTTTGGGGGCAACAGCGCTGTTGTCGGATCATCGATCAAGCTCAACGGTGACGATTTCACCGTGATCGGGGTGATGCCGAGTTCCTTCGACAACGTCTTGAGTCCGTCGGCGCAATTGTGGACGCCGCTGCAATACGACTCGACCAATATCACATCTACGCAAACGAGAGAGTGGGGACATCATCTGGCGATGATCGGGCGGCTCCGTGCCGGTGTGAACGTCGATCAGGCGCGCAGCGATCTTGCATTGATCGCGAAGACTCCTGTGCGGGAGTTCCCACGGCCCGCGTGGGCGTCGTTGACTGCCGGCCTGATTATTCAGCCTTTGCGGGAAGACATTGCCGGCGACGTGAAACCGGCGCTGCTCGCGGTTCTCGGCGCGGTCATGCTCGTGCTGGCGATCGCGTGCGTGAACGTAACCAATCTGCTGCTTGCCCGGGCCTCGCAGCGCCAGGGCGAATTCGCCATTCGCGCTGCACTGGGTGCGGCACAACCGCGGCTGATCCGACAACTGCTGACTGAGAGCATTCTGCTTGCCTTTTTGGGAGGGGCTTTCGGGATGCTGGTGGCGCAGGCGGGCGTGCGCGCACTGGTGGCGCTGAGTCCTGCTGACCTGCCTCGGCTCAATGCGATTTCGGTGAATGCTTCCGTCTTTGCCTTTGCGCTCGGAGTTACCGCCCTGGTGGGAGTAATCGTCGGGCTTATTCCTGCGCTTCAGTCTTCGCGCCGCGATCTCAATGTCCGGGTGCAGCAAAGCTCAAGCCGGACAGCGAGCCGCCACCATACGATGCGGCGTGCGCTGGTGGTCGGGGAAGTTGCGATTGCGCTGGTTTTACTGGTCGGCGCTGGATTATTGCTGCGCAGCCTGGATCGCTTGTTCGCGATCAATCCTGGCTTCAGCGCATCGCACGTGCTGACAATGCAGATTCAGGCTTCCGGCCATCGCTTCGATGACGAGAATGCCCGTGCGGCATTTTTCGCGCAAGCGCTGTCGGCCGTGCAGGGAGTGCCTGGCGTCACTTCGGCGGCGTTCACTTCGCAACTTCCGCTCAGCGGTGACAGCGAATCTTACGGTGTGCAGTTCGAGGCGGATGCGGGCACGAGCAACTCTGAGGCTGGCCTTCGTTACTCCGTGAGCCCTGACTATTTTGCGGCCATGCAGATTCCGCTCCGGCGCGGACGCCTGATCGACGAACATGACATCGTTGGCGCACCGACGGCCGTGCTGATCAGCGAGTCCTTCGCGAAGCGAAAATTTCCGAATCAGGACCCGATCGGGAAACGAGTTCGTGTCGGTCCCGACGCAGGCCAGAGCGACCGCCCCTGGGGCATCGTTGTAGGAGTCGTTGGCGATGTGAGGCAAACCTCACTCGCTTTAGACGCACCGGATGCCTTTTACACTT
>DASXDY010000085.1:0-35026 GCA_036490405.1 Candidatus Sulfotelmatobacter sp.
CAACTCCGCCAATGGTCCGGTGGTAGCTCCCTGGATGTCATGGGGCCCCTACTACTGGTCGAATGGAATGCTCGGCCGCAACGACGGGTTGATTTGGGATTGTGAAGATTTTTCGGCGGACGGCACGCATCCTTCCTCGACTTACGGGCAGTTGAAGGTAGCTTCGCCGCTGCTGGCGTTCCTGAAGACGGATGATACGACCACTCCGTGGTATCTGGCGCCGAACCGCATGCTGACGCCGACGTCGGGCAATAACCAGACTGGCGCAGCGGGAACGCAGCTCCCTCTGCCATTGACGGCCACAGCTACCAACAATGGCAACCCGGTTTCGGGCGTCGTGGTGACATTCACAGACAGCAATGCAGGCGGCTCGTTCGGCAGCCCTACGGTCACCACCGGCGCAAATGGCACGGCGACCACAACCTACACCCTGCCGCCCACAGCCCAGACCGTCACGGTGAGCGCCACCAACTCCAAGTACTCGACAGCGTCTTTTATTGAGAGCGCGACTGCGGCCAACGATGTGCTCGCCGTCAATGGCGGAAATAATCAGACCGGCGCCGCGGGGACCACGTTGCCCACAGCGCTTAGCGTGCTGGCGACGATTAACGGCAATCCGGCCGCGGGTGTCTCGGTCACGTTTACCGATAACGGCGCAAATGGAACCTTCGGTACGCCAACGGCAACGACGAACAGCAGCGGAATCGCGTCCACGACCTATACCCTCCCGAGCGGCAGCGCGAAGACGATAACAATCAATGCGACCAGTTCGGGATACACCACTGCGACCTTCACTGAAACATCAACCGCTGCTACACAGACGCTGGCTGTGAATGGCGGCAACAACCAGAGCGGCGGTGTGGGAACCACCTTGCCCACGGCGCTCAGCGTGCTGGCTACGATCAATGGCAATCCAGCCTCCGGCGTGAGCGTGACGTTTAGCGATGGCGGCGCGGGTGGCACGTTCGGGACGCCGACTGCCACGACCAACAGCAGCGGTATTGCATCGTCGACCTATACGCTGCCCGCCACTGCAAAAACGGTCACGATCAATGCGACGGCGACTGGTTACTCCACCGCGACGTTCACCGAAACCGCCACGTCCAGCGCGCAGGTCCTTATGGTGAGTGGTGGTAACAATCAGAGCGGTGGTACGGGAACGACTTTACCGACTGCGCTCACCATCACGGCGACAAAGGGTGGGAAGCTTGCCGGCGGCGTGGTTGTCACGTTCACTGATGGCGGCGCTGGGGGAACGTTCGGAACTCCGACCGTAACGACGACCGCACAAGGAAGGGCTTCGACAACTTACACTCTGCCGCCCACTCCGCAGACCGTCACCATTACGGCCAGCGCCACCAACTACAGCTCGGCAATCTTTACGGAGAACGCCACTTCAAACCTGGTGACGAGCATCGTAATAACTTCCGGCTCGAAGCAGAGTGGAACCGTGGGAACGACGCTGCCGAATCCGCTGGTCGTGACGGCCAAGAATTCATCCGGCAAGACCGTTTCCGGAGCGTCTGTTTTATTCACGGACAATGGAGCAGGTGGAACCTTCAGTCCGAACCCGGTCATCACGGCGACAAACGGGCAGGCGTCGACTTCCTACACGCTACCGACGGTCCCGAAGGCGACCATCACGGTGACTGCATCCAGCGGCAGCGCTTCGGTAAACCTGACGGAGAAGTCGGTTGTCGGTCCGGCTACGAACCTGAGCATTGTTTCGGGGAACAACCAGACCGGAACCCACGGAACTCGACTCCAGAAGAATCTGGTTATGTCGGTAACCGACCAATTCAACAATCCGATTCAGGGAGTCACGGTGAGCTTCGTGGACAACGGGGCGGGAGGAACGTTCTCGAATCCTAATCCGGTTACGACTGCGACCGGTCAGGTTTCGATCGCCTATACGGCAGGACCGAATCCGGGGACAGTTACGATCTCGGCGACAACTGCCACTCTGGGACCGGTGAACTTTACTGAGACCATCCACTAACTAAGCCGGATGTAACATTTTCGGGGCCGGATCAGATCCGGCCCCATTTGTTTTCAGGCCAGTCTGAGATTTGCGGCGCGCAATAGTGTCGAACGATCACCTCAGCGGCTGAAGCCGCGAAAAGGCGAGCCCTTGAATCGCAGCGCTGAAGCGCTGCGCCACCCAAAGGCCCTGTCAGGCAACGCATTGGCCATCCCAAAAGGGCGGGCCTCGTCAAAAGCGTTGCGCACAGAGGGATATTGCAACCCGTAGCTCTACTTGTCCGCGAGTTCGCGGAGTCGCGCCGCTGCGATTTCTGGCGTGATGTCGCGCTGCGGCATTCCCAGCATTTCAAACCCGACCATAAATTTGCGGATCGTTGCCGAGCGCAGCAGCGGTGGATAAAAGTGTACGTGGAAATGCCATTCACGATGAACCTCGCCATCGGTCGGCGACTGGTGGAAGCCCATCGAGTAGGGGAAGGGAACTCCGAAGACTTTGTCGTAGACGGAAGTCACGCGATGAAGGATGTCGGCGAGCGCGCGGGAATCGTCGGGGGTGAGATCGTTCATGCTGGAGAGGTGACGCCGGCTAAGAACGAGAATCTCAAAGGGCCAGACAGCCCAGAAGGGCACCAGCGCGATGAAACCGTCGTTCTCGCAAACGAGACGCGCCTGTAGCTTTTGCTCAAGAGCGGCGTAATCGCAAAGCAGGCAACGATTGTGGGACTTCCAGTAGGCGCGCTGGCTGAAGAGTTCTTTCGAGGGCGCATCAGGAATCGAAGCGGTTGCCCAAACCTGGCAGTGTGGATGCGGGTTGCTGGCTCCCATCATGGCGCCGCGGTTCTCGAAAATCTGCACGTGATGAATGAAATCAAGAGAACCTAATTCGCGGAATTGTTCGGTCCAGGTTTGGACGACGGGTTCGATTTCTGCCGCTGTCATCGTCGCCAATGTCAGATCATGGCGGGGAGAAAAGCAGATCACCCGGCAGATTCCCGGTTCGCCTTCGGCAACGATCAGGCCGGAGTTTTCGAGGTCGATTTTTTCAGCGGGTGTCTCCTGCTTGAGGGCGGCGAAGTCATTTTGGAAGACGAAGGTCGACTCGTACGCTGGGTTGCGAACGCCTCCGGCTCGTGCATTTCCGGGGCAGAGATAGCAAGTGGGATCGTAGGCGGGTTCGGGAGTCGTGTTCAGCGCGGCGACTTCTCCCTGCCATGGCCGGGTTGCGCGGTGCGGCGAGACCAGGACCCACTCGTTGTTCAGGGGGTTGAGGCGACGATGTGGATCTTCTGTGAGTTTCATTGCAGCCCGTCGCAGCATTTTACGCGACTGGGCCGGCGGATGCAGTTCTGCGGGTCCCAGGCAAATAGCAGGTTCCTCGCTCTGCTCGGAATGACAAACGGGAGAGTGCACTGACCGAGACGAACGACTAGCGGACAGCGTTGCCCATCATCAGCGCGAAGAGCAGCGGCAGGTAAATCACAGTCGCCTGAAGCACGTGGCGGGCGCGAAGCTTCGATTGAGGGCTCACGAGTGGCAGTTTGAGGAATGCCAGCCGAACTCCGAAATACAGCATGGCGAAGCCTAGCACCGCTGCGCCGACCAAGTAGATCTTGCCGGCCATGCCCATGAAGCTGGGCAGCAGGCTGATCGGAATCAGGGCGATTGAATAGGCGATGATTCTACGGGCGGTCGAGCGGCCGTCTTCTTCGACTACGGGCAGCATTTTCACGCCGCCCCTGGCGTAATCTTCGCGGTAAAGCCAGGCGATCGAGAAAAAATGAGGGAACTGCCACACGAACAAGATCGCGAACAGGACGAGCGTGCCCCACTCCAGCTGATTGCGGGCGGCGGTCCAGCCGAGGACGCCAGGCATGGCTCCGGGGAACGCTCCTATGAAGGTGCAGATCGGAGAGATGCGCTTCAACGGCGTGTAGGCGGCTAGATATACAAGCGAGGTCAGAAGCGTGAGCAGCCCAGTCAGCGGGTTCGTGAATATTGCAAGGTAAATCGAACCGCCCAGAGTGGCCACCAGACCGAATGCGGTGGCGTGAAACAGGCTCATTCGTCCGGCAGGAAGCGGCCGCCCGGCGGTGCGGCGCATGTGGCCGTCAATGTCGCGCTCCATGACTTCGTTGAGAGCTGCGGTTCCGCCGGAAACGAGCGCGATTCCGAACAGGGCGTGGAAAAGCCCGATGCTGAGCCAGGGAACCTCCGCCTTGTGCGCGCCAAAAAAATACCCGCACCAGGCAGTCATGACGATTAGCGAAGTAACCCGCAGCTTGCCGAGTTCGGCATAATCGCGGAGGAGGGTCGTGGCCCGATTGCGAAAACCCGAAAGAGGCAATGTCATCGTGCTCATGAAGTAGGCCACCGGAAGCCGGTTTGCAAGCAAAAACCGTTACTCCGGTGGGCGCTCAAGATTCCATCCTGAACGATTTCGAAAGTCAAGCGGAAATGCGACCCCGGAAGCTGGCATCAGGCTACCACATTGCGTCGGCGTGCGCGGCGACCACTTCTTTCCCGAGGGTGAAGCGCAAAGGATTTGCTCAATTGCGCCTTGGCGCGTGGCATAATCGTTCAAAATTCCTACATCGGGTGCCCATCATGCGTCGATTCCTGTTGGCTCTTCTTTCATGTTCGCTGATTGCATTGGCGGTCCCTTCCCGGGCAGCGTCGGCGGCGCCGCTGCAAATTTATTTCATTGACGTGGAAGGCGGACAGGCGACGCTGATCGTGAGCCCGTCAGGCCAATCGCTTTTGATCGACACCGGCTGGCCGGGATACGAAGGGCGCGACGCGGATCGGATCGTCGCCGCCGCGCACCAGGCTGGGCTGAAGCAGCTCGATTATGTGCTGATTACGCACCATCATCGCGATCACGTCGGGGGCGTGCCGCAACTTGTGGATGGCATCAAGGTGGGCACGTTTCTTGATCACGGGCCGAACGCGGAGGATTCCGAAGTCACACGCACGGACTATGCAGCCTACGAGAAAGCGATTGCCGGGCACGCTCATGTGGTCGTCAAACCGGGATGGGTCGTTCCAATCAAAGGAATCGGCGTGCGTGTGCTCACCGCCGCCGGTGAGCACATCACCAGTGCGTTGCCTGGTGCGGGTGAAGCGAATCCCTACTGCGCGTCGGAGCCCGCTGCGGAGGTGGACAAGACGGAAAACGCCCAGTCGGCCGGTGTTCTCATTACCTATGGAAAGTTCCGCTTTCTCGATCTCGGAGACCTGACCAAGAAAAAAGAACTTGAGATTGCCTGCCCGAAGAACATGATTGGCACGGTCGATCTCTTTCTCGTGACCCATCACGGCGCCGATCTTTCCAATACAAAAGCGCTCGATTGGGCGTTGCATCCGCGGGTTGCAATTCTGAACAACGGCCCACGCAAGGGCGCCAGCCCGGCGGCGTGGCAGATCGTGCATGATGCTCCGGGGCTGGAAGATTTATGGCAGCTACACTATGCTGCGGAGAACGATCGCGATCACAACGTTGACGCCGACCACATCGCCAACGTGAAAGAGAATTGCGAAGGGAAATACATCAAAGTCGCGGCGGAGAGCGATGGCAGTTTTACGCTGACCAACCAGAGGACGGGAGCGCAAAAGATGTATCCCGCGAAAAAGTAAAATTTCCTTCGAGGAACTTCGCGTTCGTTGTGTTTAAGCGATTCAATATCCAGCATGATCGTGATTGTGATGGGAGTGGTTGGTTCGGGAAAAACGACGATAGGCCGCCTGCTGGCCGAGCAGATGAACTGGCAGTTTGCCGACGCCGACGATTTTCACTCTGCTTCGAACGTGGAAAAGATCAGGCACGGCATTCCGCTGACCGACGCCGACCGCGAGCCCTGGCTTGAGAGCCTGGGCGCCGCAATCAGACAATGGATTGCTGAGAAACGAAACGTGGCGCTGGCTTGTTCAGCCCTGAAGCAGAGTTACCGCCAAAAGCTTGATTCTGGTCCTGACGTGCAGTTCGTCTATCTGAAGGGGACGCCTGAGTTGATCGCCCGACGCCTGCATTCGCGTCAGGGCCACTTCGCCAACGAGCAGATCCTGGCCAGCCAGTTTGCCGACCTGGAAGAACCTGCGGATGTGCTGGCAGTTTCCATCGCGCCCGGGCCACAACAAATTGTCGCCGAGATTCGAAAGCGGCTTGCGCTGGAGTAGAATCCACAGCGCGGTACCGTGTTGAACGCCGATCGCCGGACCTTTTCTTGGAAACCCCTCCAAACCGCCTTGAATCCGCAGTGGTCTCCCGACTGATGTGGCGGCTGATGCCGTTCCTCTTCCTTCTCTACATCGTGGCTTACCTCGATCGCATTAATGTGAGCTTTGGAGTGCTCCAGATGCGGGGCCAACTTGGCCTTTCCGAGCGGGCCATCGGCCGCGCCGGCGGGATTTTCTTCATCGGGTACTTCCTGTTTCAACTTCCCAGCAATCTTGTGCTGGAAAAATTCGGCGTGCGCCGGTGGATTTCGACGCTGATGGTTCTGTGGGGCATCATCTCGTGCCTGATGATCTTTATCCGTGGGCCGGTCAGTTTTTACGGAATGCGTTTCCTGCTGGGAGCGGCCGAGGCCGGCTTTTTTCCCGGAATCATCCTGTATATGAAGCGCTGGTTTCCAGCCAATGGCCGGGCGCGGGCGGTGGCCTGGTTCATGACCGCGAACCCGCTTGCCGGAGTCATCGGCAGTCCGATTTCGGGTGCGCTGCTGAATCTTCATGGCGGCGGATTCTCAGGCTGGCAATGGATGTTTTTGATCGAAGGGCTGCCGGCGATCGCGCTCGGTGCAGTGGTGTTCTTTACGCTTTCCGATACTCCGGCCGAAGCGCACTGGCTCAAGGCAGAAGAGCGAAGCTGGCTCCTGGCCAAACTGGGTGAAGAACAGACCACGGACGTAAGAGTTGGCATGAAGAGCATCGGTAAGGTGCTGTTGAGTCCCAGGGTTTGGATCCTCTCTATCGTCTACTTCGGCGTTTCGACCACCATGTACGGAGTGACGCTGTGGCTGCCGAGCGTCATTCGCTCTCTTTCGGGACTGAGCTACCTGTGGACGGGCATTGTTGCCGTGTTGCCGTTCCTGTTTACAGTCGGCGTGATGGTTCTGGTCGGCATGCGTTCGGACCGGAAAGGAGAGCGCCGCTGGCACACGGCGATTCCGGCGTTCATCGCTGCTGGAGGATTGATTCTCGCCGGCTACGGGAATTCGACGCTGATCGTCCTTACGGGGATTGCCATCGGCCTCGCCTTTGCGGAAGCCATGTGTGGCCCGTTCTGGGCAATGGCGACTTCCAGCATGGCAGGCATTTCGGCGGCTGCCGGCATTGCGGTCATCAATTCTCTGGCCAACCTTGGCGGATATTTCGGGCCCGACATTATTGGGTTGTTCCGCAGCGTAAACGGCGGCTTCCGCGGTGGCCTGTTAGCGATCGGCCTGACCGTCGGCATTAGCGGCATCTTTGCCCTGATCGTGGGACGAAAAGGCAGCCCGACGGCAACGGGTCTGGGGTCATCTTGAGCACCAATGGCTCAGAATGACTAGAAAACGAAGGCTTTGTACTTCGCGTGTTCCGCTTCATTGTTTACAATAGTGGTTTCGTTTTAGCGGGAAACATGTCGGCCGGACGAAGCGAGTCATTCAATTTGCACCAGTTAAACCACAACTCCAGTACGGCCCCCACCGTCTACTGGCGGGTCGAAGGCAGCCTGCTTGACCTGACGGTGGTCCGCCCGGTGGCATTTTTCACCTGGAATGCCCAGGCTTTCAGCGAGCGCTTCCGGCGGCGAGGGCTGATCTTTCTGATGGCCCTGCTGCGCCCTTTTCTTTATTCCACAAACCGCAAATTTGCCACCCGCATGGTGCACACAGTGCTGCGGGGCGTGACCCGCGACCGCCTCGACCTGCTCGGCGAAGAATACTTCGAGTACAAGCTGAAGCCGCGATTGAAGCCCAGCGGCGTCCAGCAGGTGAAGGAACTGGTCGAAAGCGGCGCCGATGTCGTGCTGGTCGGCCAGGCGCTGGAGCAGATCATGCGCCCGTTGGCGCAGCACCTGGGCGTCAAGCACATCGTCGCCAATCGCCTGGAGTTTCGGGATGGCACTGCTACCGGCAGGCTGCTCGATCCGGTGATTCGCCCGCGAGGGGCATTTGCTCCATTCCGCGAAAACATGCCCGACGGCCGCCGCGCTCCGAAGACTCTCGCCCGGCATCTGGATATTTCCCTGGAAGAGCTACGCGCGGCTGTAGTTCCGGCGGAACGCCCCAAGCTTGCTCTCGAACGCCCGATCGTGCACTTCGACGGAACTCGCCAGGCCCAGGGATTGTCCGTTCGCCGAGCATTTTCCGGCAAGCAAGTCATGCTGATCGGCGTCACCGGCTTCATCGGAAAAGTATGGCTGGCGAACACGTTGCTTGAATTGCCCGAGATCAAGCGCATTTATCTGCTGATCCGCCGCCAGAAGTCGAATCCGGCAGAAAAGCGCTTTCAAAAGATGGTCGAGGATTCTCCGGTTTTCGACCCGCTGTTCGCCCGCTACGACGACCGGCTGGCGGGATTCCTGCACGAGAAAGTCGAAGTCGTGGAAGGAGATGTGACCCAACCGGGCCTTGGCCTCGCCGAGGATACGGCTCAATTCCTGCAAAGAAATCTCGACCTCATCATCAACAGTTCGGGACTGACGGATTTTAATCCCGATCTGCGCGACGCCCTGGTGACGAATACTGACGCGGCGGTCAACATTCTGGAGTTCGTTCGCGCTTCCGATCATGCTGGGCTTCTGCATCTTTCCACCTGCTACGTCGCGGGCGAGCAGGACGGACGGGTCGCCGAAAAGTTAACGCCGAACTACACTCCGCGCGGCTTGCCGAATTTCGACGCGGAAGAAGAATGGCGGTCCTTGCAGTACTTGATTACGCAGGCGGAGGCGCGGGCTGAGAGCGAAGAAGTGACTGCCGGCTTGCGCATGCAGGCGCAGTCCAAAGAGCATGCCGCGAAAAACCTGCAAGGCGCCGCGCTCGACAACCAGATCCGCAAGAACCGCGTCCGCTGGCTGAAGACGTATCTCACCGAAGCCGGTACACGCCGCGCCAAGGAACTTGGCTGGCCGAATACATACACCCTGACCAAGAGTCTCGCCGAATCGTTAATTGCGAAACGTGGCCAGGGATTGCCCATCGCGATTGTTCGGCCCGCGATCGTGGAAACCTCGATCCGGAAGCCGTTTGTCGGATGGAATGAAGGCATCAATACTTCGGCTTCGCTTTCTTACTTGCTCGGCACCTATTTCCGGCAGTTGCCGTCGAACGAGAGCAAGCGGCTGGATATCCTTCCTGTCGATGCGGTCTGTGACGGCATGACGCTGATCGCTGCTGCCATCATGGAACGGCGGCACGATTCGCTTTATCAGCTGGCAACATCAGTCACGAATCCATGCGACATGGGACGATCCATCGAGTTGACATCTCTTGCGCATCGCAAGCACTACCGGGCGCAGGAGGGGTTGGAGTCGTGGCTGCGACTGCGCTTCGACGCGATCCCGGTGTCCAAAACGCGATATAACCGAATGTCTGCACCGGCGCAGAAGGCGATTGTGAAGTCGATCCAGCGCATCATGTCTCCGCTGCCGTTGAAAAAAGCGCCGCTGGTCAAGACGGAACGAAATCTGGAGCGACTGGAAAAGCTTATTGAGTTGTTCGAGCCCTTCATTTTGCTGAACGAGCATGATTTCGTGGCAGAGAATATTGAAAAGCTTGACTTTGCCCTTGTGCCGGAAGAGCGCGAACTGTTCGGCTACAACACGCGCTCGCTCGACTGGTGGGAGTACTGGATTAACATTCACATCCCGGCTCTGCGCCGCTGGACTTATCCGCTGATCGAAGGGCGGCCGCTGGAAGCACGTCCGCCGCGCGGAATTCAGCTTGCAGCGGCGTGTTAGGGCAATCACGATGGCGGAAATGAACGGAGTAACGTGGCGATATTCCTGACCGGTTCGACCGGATACATCGGCGCGCACGTCGCCGCCAATCTTCTTGAAGGCCATGCGGCCTCGCTGAATCTGCTGGTGCGTGCGAAAGACCAGCAGGAAGCCCAGGGGCGGCTGTGGCGCGCGCTGCAAATGCATCTGGAATTTGCCCGTTTCTACGAGCACTTGCAGACCAGGATCCGCATTTTCTGCGGCGATCTGACCGCGCCCGGCTTCGGACTGCCGCGCGATGAGTACGACCGCCTGGTCCACACGACGGATTCCGTGATTCACTGCGCGGCGTCGCTGAACCGCAAGTCCGAGAAAAGTTGCCTGAATGTAAACCTGCGCGGCACGCTTGAAGTACTCACGCTGGCGCGTCACGCCGAGCATTATCACGGGCTGCGGCGATTCAGTGAAGTCAGCACCGTCGCGGTAGCCGGGAAGCGCAGCAACGAAGTCGTCACCGAGGACCATTCGATTGAGTGGGACCGTTCCGACTACGATCCCTACGCCCGCACCAAGAAGTTTTGCGAGCACATGGCGCGCGTGCTGCTTCCAGATACGCCGAAGACGATCTTCCGTCCCAGTATTGTTCTTGGCGATAGCCGTCATGCCGAAACTACGCAGTTCGACATGGTGAAGGCGTTTGTATTTCTGGCGGGGCTTCCTGTGCTGCCCTTTCGTCCGAACGATCGAATCGACATTGTGAATGTGGACTTCGTCGCCGACGCGATTGCGACGCTCCACCAGAAAGATCAGCCGAAGTTCGATACCTATCATCTTTCCTCGGGTACTTCGTCGCAGACTTTCCGCGAACTGACGACTGCCCTCGCCGAGGCACAGCAGAAGCGCAAGCCGGTATTTGTCCCGTTCGCGGAAAAGCCGTTTTCGGGCTCGGTGAATTTCCTTTCCAGCCGGAAGGGATCGTTATCGCATGGCGCCGCGCTGCTGAAAGTGTTCATGCCATATCTGGTCTGGAACACGGTATTCGATAACACGCGCGCAACGTCGGAGCTGGGCCGCCGGCCGGTGCCGTTTTCGCAATACAGCTTTCCCCTGCTGAAGTTCAGCCGCGAAAATAATTTCGAATACAACTACCAGCCCTGGCCCGCCGCCCGCGGAGGTACCGCGGCATGATGGATTTCATTCTGGAAGCATGGGTCGCGAGCAACATTGAGCGCGCCAAGGCTGGATGGATGCTGGGAAGCGGGAAGGCGTGGCAGCCCGGGGAAAAACTAAAGCTGCTCTTCGCCGGATATAACGGCACGCGCAATATGGGGTCGGATGTGCGGGTGGAGGAAATGCTGCGCCAGATTCGCCATATTCTGAGCGCGGAGAAGGTCGATTTCACGGCGATGACTTTCAACTTCGACCGCTCGCGGGGATACTTCGAAGATACAGCCCAGGTCCTTCTACCCGATATTTTTCCGCCGTTCCTGGCCAACGAAGTGCCGAAGCATCATGGGGTGGTGGCCTGTGAAGGTTCGATGTTCAAGAGCAAGTTCGCCAATGCGCTGACTACCATGATGATCGGCTCACTCGGAATCGCGGCGGCGCAGAACAAGCTTTCTGTCGGATATGGTGGTGAAGCCGGGCAGATGGATCCGATGCTGGCCAAGATGTGCGGACGCTATTGCCACCATTCGCTGGTGATTACGCGCAATGAAGAATCTCGCACCGTGTTGCGTGAATTGGGCGTGCCTACGGAGCTTGGCACCGACACTGCCTGGACCTTCGAGCCTCGTCCGGCCGAGTACGGACAGAGCATCCTGCGGCAGGTGGGGTGGAATGGGAAATCTCGCGTTCTGGTTGTGTGCCCCATCAATCCGTTTGAGTGGCCGGTGAAGGCGTCGATCGCGAAGCTCGCGGCCCGCAAGTTGACGGGCGCATACAAGGCGAGTCACTATCGCGGACCGTATTTTCACAACTCAGGGCCCGCGGCGGACCGTGCGTACAAGCACTATCTGGCGGCGATCTCCAACGCGCTGGAGGTTTTCCGCAAACAGCGCGACGTGTTCATAATTCTCGTTGCAACGGAGCGCCTCGATGCCCGGCCAGCGAACCGTATTTCCGAAAGACTTGGCGGGCTGCCGGTGCTGACCTCCGATCAATACAATATGTACGAAATTGTCAGTATCTTGCGGGCTTGCCACATGATGGCGTCGTCGCGCTATCACGGCATTGTGACGTCGATGCCTGCTCTTGTGCCGTCCTGCGGAATCACTATGGATGAACGTATCCGCAACCTGATGCGTGAGCGCGGCCATCAACACCTGTTGATGACGGTGGATGATCCTGAACTGGAGCCGAAGTTACTTGCCGCATTGGAAACGCTTTACACGCAGGGGGAGAGCGTTGCCGACGGCATCGCCCGAACCGTGGTGAGAAATCTCAAGGTGATGGCCCGCATGGGAGTGTACTTCGAAGAAGAAGTGAAGCGCCGCTATCCGGAGTTTCCCACCCGCACGGGCGAGTGGAGCTGGGAAGATTATCTTCCGCCGATGAACAACTCGTTGCGGCAACTTATTGCGGCCTACAATTGACGCTCATTGCTTTCCATGGAACGAATGCCATTTCTTGCCGAAATCCTTGCGCAACTCAGGTCCGCCGCGAGCACGACCGTGCTTCAGGAAATCCGCGACGGCCGGATCACAGGTGTGACGGGCACGGAATTGCTGAGGCTGGTCGACACAGCCCGCGCTTTTCTTGCTTCGAAAAATCTGAAGAGGGGCGACCGATGCGGACTGCTCGCGGCCAACAGCATTCGCTGGATTGCCATTGACCTGGCGGCAATGGCGGAGGGATTGATCGTTGTTCCGCTGTATTCCCGCCAGGCTCCCGCGGAACTGGTGGCGATGATGAAAGACAGCACGCCCGCCCTGGTCTGCTGCGGCGAGACGACGCTGCGCGAAGCAATCCGACAGATTTGGGCAGAAGCCCCGCCGTGTTGCCTGTTTGACGAAATGTTCGCGGGAGCCGGTGCGGCAAGGCCGGATGATCTCCAGCTTCGCGGGGAAGACCCGGTCACGATCATCTACACCTCGGGAACTTCCGGTGAATCGAAAGGTGTGGTGCTGACCGCGGCGAATGTCAGTTTCATGCTGGGCTGCACGTCGTCCCGCCTGGATGAATTGATGGCAGGCCGCACCGCGGGCGATCGCATCTTTCACTATCTGCCTTTCAGCTTTTGCGCTTCGTGGATTGCCATGCTCACGTTCATGCTGCGAGGGAGCCTGGTTACTCTGAATACCGACCTTACGAAGATTGCCAACGATATGCCGGTTGTGGCGCCGGATTATTTTCTCAACGTTCCGCAGTTGCTGGAGCGCATGCGCCGGGGCGTGGATGAACAGGTCGCGAAGAAGGGCGGCGTTGGGCTGGCGATCTACAGCCGGGCGAAAGCGGCCTGGGGGCGAAAGGGAATTCAGCCGAAATCCAGTGACAGCTTCTGGCTTTGGGTGGCCGACACGATAGTATTCCCGACGATCCGCAAGAAGATGGTTGGCGGAAACCTGAAGGCGCTGATCTGCGGCTCCGCTCCCTTGACGCCCGAGACCCAGGATTATTTCCGCATGCTCGGTATCCCTGTGCTTCAGGTTTACGGCCTGACTGAAACAAGCGGCATTCTTACGATGGATGATCCGCGCAATCCAGTGCCCGGGCGAGTTGGGCCTGCGATCTTCGGCATCGAGATGAGGATTGCCGAGAGCGGTGAAATCATCGTCCGCGGTCCGAATGTCTTTCCCGGGTACTGGAACCGGCCGCAACAGACGGCCGAAGTGCTGCGCGATGGATGGTTTCACACCGGCGATCAAGGCGAACTCGATGCGACCGGAACGTGGAAGATCGTCGGCCGCATCAAGAACCTGATTGTGCTCGGCTCGGGGCATAAGATCGCTCCGGAGGCCATCGAAGATGAGGTCTCGCGGGAGTTGCCGGGTGCGCAGCAGATCGTCGTGGTCGGAAATGGGCGTGGATATCTCTCCGCCATCGTTACGGGACCGGTAACCGGAGAAGATGTGCAGGCGGCGTTCGACCGGATCAATCCCCATCTGCCGCATTACAAGCAACTGCGCGCGTTCTGCCTGCGTCCTGAACCGTTCTCAATCGAGAATGGAACACTTACCGCCAACGGCAAATTGAAGCGAGACCTGATTTCCTCGCGCATGAAGGATGAAATTGAAGATATGTACCGGGTAAAGCAGGCGGTCTAGGCGATACGACGGATGAAACAATTTCAAGGACGAACGCTCTCGTGGGAGCAGAAAGACGGCGTTATCGAATGTGCGCTCCACCGCGAGCCGCTCAATGAAATCAGCTCGCAGACGCTGGAAGAGTTGGAAAAATTTGTTTTCGCCCTCGAAGCGCTAGCCGGGGAATCCCACGCTGTTATTCTTCACAGTGCGCAAAAGGGAGGGTTTTCCGCTGGCGCCGATCTGCGCGAACTCTACGGCTGGATTCAGCAATATGGCCAGACCGAAGTGGCGGAGCATGCCCGCGAATATCTGAACCGCATGCATGCGGTGATGAATGCATTGGATGCCTGCCCTCTGACCACCATTGCCGCAGTCCATGGCGTAACCTTCGGAGGCGGATTCGAACTCGCCCTGACCTGCGACGTGATGATTGCCGACAAGCTTGCCCGTTTCTGCTTTCCGGAACTCCGGCTGGGCCTGATTCCGGGATTCGGCGGAATCCCGCGTCTGAAGCGGGACCTGGGAAACGCCGTCGTCCGTGACTTATTGCTCACGGGCCGCAGCTTCAACACGACGAAGGCGCAA
The DNA here is from genome assembly GCA_036490405.1 of Candidatus Sulfotelmatobacter sp. Lineage (GTDB taxonomy): Bacteria > Acidobacteriota > Terriglobia > Terriglobales > Acidobacteriaceae > Sulfotelmatobacter. The sequence continues at coordinate 14,737 of DASXDY010000085.1, forward strand.
CAGATTGGCCTGGTCAGCCAGGTTGTTGGCGAAGGCGAGGCATTACGCGCGGCCCGGGCAACTGCTTTACAGCTGGCGAAATTCGATCGGGCGACGTCGCGCGCCGCGAAGGAATTTATCAAGCCCGTTCCGGTGAATGAACTTCGGCAGGAGATCGATATTTTCTGCGAATTGCTGGCGCGGCCGGCGGTGCAGGCAGGATTAAAAAAATTCGTAGAGAGCCGGGACGCGCTGCCTTATCTGCCCTGAGCAAACTGAATTAGAATAGCGATCTATGGAAACTGCCGAGAAAACTCTTGACGAGATATTGACTCTGGCCGCGGCGCACTTCAAGGTCCCGCGCGATAAACTTTCCCCGGATGACGACTTCTTCAAAACGCTCGGCATCGACAGCCTGCAGACGCTCGATCTGCTGACCAAGCTGGAAAGCCATTTTCGGGTCGAGTTGCCCGATTACGAACTTCAGGGCGTGACCGATTTCCGCACACTGGCGTCCAAAATCCAGGCGCGTCTTTGAGCGACCCGGATTTGGCATGGTTGAGCAGGACCCTGATCAGTACTGATCGGGTAGTGAATTAATTACTAGCTCTCCCCCGCGTTGCAGTGCCCCTGTGGTGAAATAAGTCTTTAATGCTTGATCTCCGCCAATATTCCTGTCTGGGCGCAGCACTGCGCGATGCGCTCGACCGCTACCCGACGGAAGTCTGCCTGATCGAGGCCGAACGCGACCGCGAAAAGCTGCGACTCACTTATTCCGATTTCAAGGAAATCGCGCTGCCGCTGGCGCGCGCGCTGGAAGACGCCGAGTTCGATCCCAACGATCGGGCCGCGATCGTCATGACCAACCAGTCGAAATGGCTGATTTCTGCGTACGCGATCTTTTTCTGCGGCGGCGTCCTGGTTCCGCTGGACTACAAGCTCAGCGCTGCGGAACATCTGCAGTTGCTGGCACATTGCAAGGCCAAGGTCCTTGTTATCGAGTATCACCTGTGGCGCGCAATTATGCAGTCGCCTGACTTTCACGCGATCGCAACCAGGATCGTGCTGGTGACCGAAGCGCCCCTGGGTGCCGAACTCGCCGGCGCGTTCCGATGGGAAGACTTCAAGCGCAAAGGCGCGCCGGATTTCGTCATGCGGCAGCGCGACGAAGTCGCCTGCATCGTCTATTCCTCTGGAACCGGCGGGCGTCCGAAGGGTTGTGTTCTTACGCATGAGAACTATCTGGAGCAATGCAGAGCGCTGACTGCCTGGTATCCGTTCTGGCCGGGAGTGCGCTATCTCAGCATTCTTCCCACCAACCACGCCATCGATTTCATGGTGGGCTTCATCGGGCCGTTCGTCTGCGGGGCGTGCGTCGTTCACTTGAGAACGTTGCGGCCGGAGTTTGTTCGCGATGCGTTTGTTCGCTACCGGATCACCTACGTCGCGCTGGTGCCGATGATCCTGAAGAACCTGGAGCGGGGACTTCGCGCCAAGTTCGATGAGTTGCCCTCGTGGAAGCGGTCGGTCCTGAATTCGTCCATCGCGATCAACCGGTTGCTGACGAAATTTCGTCCGAATGTGAGACTCAGCCGGATGTTGCTGCCCAACGTTCATCGCGGGTTCGGCGGCGAGTTGCTGGCGCTGATCACGGGCGGCGCGTTCATGGAGCCTTCGACGATGCAGTTCTTTTATGACCTGGGCCTGCCCGTGGTCAATGGGTATGGACTCACCGAGGCGGGAACTGCGCTTACCCTGAACGATCTCAAACCATTCCGTGCGGATACCGTAGGGAAGCCGCTGCCGGGCGTCGAACTGCGCATCCTCAGTCCGGACGCCGACGGGGTTGGAGAAGTTGCGGTCCGCAGCAAGACCGTGATGTCGCACTATCTCGACGATGCGGAACTTACGCTCGAAACCATTGTCGACGGCTGGCTGCTGACGGGTGACCTGGGCCGTTTTGAAAGCCATGGGCATTTGCAACTGTTCGGTCGGAAGAAAAACATGATCGTGACCGAGGGTGGGAAGAACATTTATCCCGAGGACATCGAAACGGTTTTCGACGGGCTCCTCGTCAAGGAATATGCCGTGTTTGCGGCAAATTATATCTGGCCGGAGAAAGTGCTGGGGCGCGAAGCGCTGGTGCTGCTTCTTCGCCTGGAGCAGAACCAGGAACTCGACATCGGATTGCTGGAAGATCTTTCCGTTCGGAATCGGCGGCTGCCCGATTTCAAACGGGTCGGTGGCTATCTGGTCTGGGAGAAGGATTTTCCGCGCACGGCTTCGATGAAAATCAAGAGACAAGTTCTGGCCGAAGAAATTGCAGAATCAGTGGAGAGAAAAGCAGTAGTGGAGTTGTAAGAAAGTGGATCTGTAACAAGTGGGCCGTGTCACAAGCAGGGCCGCCGGCCCGGCGGTTCTTCAGCGTGGCGTTCCCCCGCGTTCTCGCGCGAAAACTCAGGACTATTTACGTTGGCGAAAAATTATCTCGCGATTGTGAATCCCGCGGCGGGCGGCGGACGCAGCGCCACGCTGCTCGGGCCGGCGCTCGACCGGCTGGGTGCGGCAGGCCTGGAAGTGGACCTGGCGCCGACGCGCGGTCCGGGGCAGGCGACGGAACTTGCGCGCGACGCTTATCGGCGGGGGATTCGAAATTTCATCGCGGTGGGCGGGGATGGGACAGCCTACGAGGTCGTCAACGGCCTGTATCCGGAAGCGGCCGAGGGTGACCGCCCAACGCTCGGATTTTTGCCGCTCGGAACCGGCAACTCATTTCTTCGCGATTTCACCGATCGGGGCGTGGAATATGCGATCGAATCCTTGATCGCCGCTCGCAAGCGGCCCTGCGATGTGCTGCGCCTTCGTCATAAGGCCGGCGTCATTCATTACATCAATCTGTTGAGCATGGGATTCACCGCTGACGTGGCCACGCTGCGTGCCCGCCGTTTCAGCGCCTGGGGCGAACCGGGATACGTGGCCTCGATTTTTCTGGCCCTGGCCCGCTTCAAGCGGCGGCCATTTCCGGTCAGGGTCGAGGGACAGCCAGAATTTGACCGTCGGGAGTGCCTTTTTCTTACGTTCAACAACAGCAAGTTCACCGGGGGAACCATGATGATCGCTCCCAATGCCAACGTGAACGACGGTTTGATCGAGTACCTCCGCTGGGGACCCATCGGGCGGCTGGGCCTGATTCGGAATCTTCCGGGACTTTATGATGGCACGCACATCCAGCATCCGCTGGCGGAAAGAAAAGCCAGTAAAAAGATCGAATTCAACCTGGATGGTCCGGTGGATGTGATGGTCGATGGCGAAGTCCTGACCCTACATTGCGAGGAACTCGATGTGCTGCCCGGCGCGCTGAATGTCGTGGCTTGAAGTGGTATAAGAAGGATTCATGTCGGACGAACGAAGAAAACGCCAGGAGCAGCGAGAGGCGCAGGCCTCGAAAGGGGCAAATCGAACCCTTTTTTACGTAGTGATTACGGTTCTCTTCGTGGGAGCGTTCATCGCAGGCCGTTATCACCGAAGCCACAAATATGATTCCTTCGCGAAGTGCCTGGCAGAGAAGCAAGCCAAGATGTACGGTTTGTACTGGTGCCCGCACTGCGCCGATCAGAAAGCAGAGTTCGGAGAATCTTTTCACTATGTTCCGTACGTCGAGTGTGCGATTCGAGGCTCGAAGGAACTCGCTCCGGAGTGCAAAGCCGCAGGCGTAAAGCTGTTTCCCAGTTGGCAATTCGGCAACGAACCACCGAAGGAAGGTGTGCTGACGTTGCAGGAACTCAGCGGCAAGACCGGATGCAAGTTGCCGTGAGCGGAGCCAAGAATAAAATTCTCTACGCTGCCGTAGCCGTCCTTTCACTGGCCGGTATCGTCGATTCGGCCATCGCTCTGCAACGGCACTATGCCAGGTCGGCGACGCAATTCTGCGACATCGGCCAGCAGTTCAGTTGCGATATCGTCAACCGCAGCGAGTATTCGACGATCGAGGGAATTCCGGTCGCGGCGATCGGAATCATTGGATACGCGGCATTGTTTGTCTTCGCGGCATTCTTCGGGGCGCGCCCGGAAACCCCAAACCGCCTTCTGATCGCGTCAACCGCTGGTTTGATCTTCGCGCTCTACCTTACTTACATCGAGGGGCATGAGTTCGCCACCTGGTGCGTTCTGTGCCTTATTTCGCAAGCATTAATTTTTCTCATCTGCGTGCTGGCTGCGTTCATAAAGCTGCGTTCTCCACAGCCGTGACGCGGTGTTCCGTTGTATCCTGAGGGTGCCCTCTTTCTGATGGAACAACTCCAGAAAACTGAAAATCAGCCGCAGGGGCTTCCTGCAGGAGTAATTCGTGGGGAATCTGCGGTGGGAGATCTCCGCTTGCATGAATTCCGCAGCCGGACCTTCCGCAACACGCGGTTCCTGCGTGTATGGCTGCCGCCGGGGTACGACGACCCGGTGAATGCGAGCCGGCGCTACCCGGTTTTCTATCTCAACGACGGGCAGAATCTTTTCGAGTCGATAAGTTCGTTTAATGGAACCGAATGGCAGGTGGACGAGACCGCCGACCGCTTGATTCGCGAAGGCGTCGTGCCTCCGATGATCATTGTCGGCATCGACAACACGGGCAGAAACCGCGCTCGCGAATACATGCCCCACCGCTCGCTGCAGCCCATGTTGGTGAGAGTCCAGGGAAGCCGCTATCCGGATTTTCTGATCAAAGAAGTGATGCCGTTCACGGCGCGGAATTATCGCGTGGCGTCTGGGCCCGAGAATACCGGCTTGGGCGGATCGTCCTTGGGAGCGCTCATTTCTCTTTACACAGCCATCGCCCGGCCCGGACTGATCGGGCATCTGTTGCTGGAAAGTCCATCGCTATGGGCGTCGAACCGGCAGATCATCCGCGACAGCCGGGGAGTTCAGCAGTGGCCCGGGAAGATTTTCCTTGGCACAGGGACTGCGGAAGCGGGGCGACCGGAGCGCGACCGAAGCATGGTGGATGACGTCAGGGAGCTGGCGTCTATTTTCCGGCGCGCCGGACTGGATGATTCACGCCTCAAACTCGTTGTGGATGACGGCGCCACGCATCACGAAGCGTGCTGGGCGCGGCGCTTTCCAGACGCGCTGGCATTTCTATTTGGCAATTCCCGCTAGAGAGTTGCGTGCTCCATTTTTCCGGCCGGTCCGGAAGGGCTCTTCGTTCGCGCCATTTTCCAAAGCACAAACAGCAGCGCACCCATGGCGATTACCGAAAGCTGAACGTGTGTCCAGCTTGCCAGCGGCCCAACGAGCGGCAGGGCGTACACCAGATACAGAAGCGGGCCGGCTGACGATTCCTTGACGGAACAAGCGAGCAGCCAGTCGGCAAGCAGCAGCAATGCGGGAGCGAGAACGACGAGATCGTAAACCGTGAGATGGGGAGAGATCAGAACCGTAGCCAGCAGCAGCGCAGAGAACTGAAGGTGCAGCGACGCTCTCGCTTTCCGCCGCCACAAACCTGCGGTCATCACGAGTGCTGCAACCGCGGTGATCGCATAAGCGACCAGGGCCAGCCATGGCCATGGCAGGATCATCGCCCAGAAGGTCCGCAGACAATGGGTCTGATAGGGCTTCGGTTCCAGCAAAGGAAATAGCCTATCGACGCCCGCGAGCGTGTGAAACCACTCGCGCAAGGGAGAGAAACCGTAGTACAGAACTCCCGCAGCCAGTTCCATCGCGGCGCCCAGGACTGCTCCACCGATGATCCGCCACGCTCCACTGGCTGCGAAAACTATGGCGGCCGCAAGGCCAAGCTGCGGCTTGAAGATCAGAAGGCCCAGCGCAATGCCGGCGAGGACATTGCGATTGCGCTCCAGCAGCAGGAACATCGCAGTGAAGCAGGCGAGCGCAAGGGCTGAGGTTTGTCCCCAGGCGATCAAGTGAAAGAATGCCGGAAAACCGAGCGCGACAATCGAGGCCGTCCAGGCGTAATTCTTGAGGTTTGGACACGTGCGCCACACAAGAAAACAGCACGCCGCATAGATTGCCGCGGAGAGACTCCACCAGACCGTCAGCGCCGCGGGGTAAGAAAGCTGGGCCAGCGGGGCGAACAGCAGCGATACCTGGGGCGGATACGAGGGCAGGTACGAGATGCCCGCTGCCTGAGGAACTCGTTCCGCGGCCAGCACTGCCTGCACATTCATGTTGTACAGATCGGCACCGCGATGCTCGAGCGCCAGAGCACCGATCGTGTAGAAGTGAAGGAAATCCGTGCCCTTGAGATTGCCATTGCGGTCGCGCAATCCGGGCGTTGCTAAAGTCCAGATGTACACCGACCAGATTGCCAGTGCGAACAGCAGTCCGTGGGCCCGCAGCCGTCTTGCCGTCAGCCAATGGCCGCCACTGTTAAACATGCCGCTTCATCATATCGAAGGGATGGCGGCGCCGAGGAAGAATCGGTCGTCACTTCCGCGATCGCACCATGCGAAACCAGAGAAGCGGTGAAAAACAAAAAGCCTCCGCCCACGAAGGGCGGAGGCCGAAGCGGAACGTTTATTTTACGGCGGCTTCTTTCACGCTAGGTTCCTGGAACAGGCCGCGGGCGATCTCGATCATCTCGTCGTCTACAACGCGGTTCTTGGAAATCGCTTCCTTCAGCGTAATTGCGGTGATTTTGTTCGATTTGAGCGCCACCATGCAACCGAACTCGCCGCGATGAACCATATCGATCGCGCCCAGGCCGTAACGCGTAGCCAGCACGCGGTCGAAAGCGGTGGGAGAACCGCCTCGTTGGATGTGCCCGAGCACGACGGCGCGGGTTTCGTATCCCGTGCGCTTCTCGATCTCTCTCGCGAGGATATTGGCAATGCCGCCCAACTTGGAGTGGCCAAATTCGTCGATGCCCATTTCCTGAACGACAGGGGCGCCGGCGGCGGTGGCAAATTTAGCTCCTTCGGCGGCAACGACGATTGAGAAGTAACGTCCGCGCTCGTGGCGCTGGCGAAGCGAGTCCGCGACTTTGTCGATGTCGAATGGGCGTTCGGGAATCAGAATTACATCCGCACCGCCAGCGATGCCGCTGTAGAGAGCAATCCATCCGGCATCGCGGCCCATGACTTCGACGACCATGACGCGGTTGTGGGCTTCGGCAGTGGTGTGGACCCGGTCGATTGCCTCGCAGGCGATGTTGCAGGCCGTATCGAAGCCGAAGGTATAGTCGGTGCCGCCGAGATCGTTATCGATCGTCTTGGGAACGCCGATGACCTTGGCCCCGTTTTCGTGCAGCTTCTGGGCAACGGAAAGCGTGTCGTCGCCGCCGATGGCCACCAGCGCGTCGAGTTTGTTGACCGCGAGAGTCTTCAGGCATTGCTCAATGCCATCGGGGCGTTTCGAGGGGTTGGTGCGGGAAGTACGCAGGATCGTTCCACCGCGGGGCAAGATGCCGGCGATGGAATCGAGATTCAGCGGGATATGCTTGTCTTCGATGACCCCGCGCCAACCCTCGAGAAATCCCACGAACTCGTCTCGATAGTGAAAAATGCCCTTGCGCACGACGGCGCGAATTACGGCATTCAGCCCCGGGCAGTCTCCCCCGCCGGTCAACACACCAATTTTCATCGAACGCTCCCGTAACAGATCATGAATTCAGGATGAATCCTCGCTATGCGCCCCGGTTGCGGGGCGTGGATGAAAGGGCCCAAATCACTGGGGTCACACAGCCGTTTGGAAGAACTAGAGTACCACGGAAGGAGCCTTCAAAGAGGGCTCCGGATGCGCTTTTCACTAGCGCCGGAAAGCCGAATCAGAGTAGCGAACAGAGGAGTAGTTAAGTTCGTTCGTTTCTTTTCTGATCGAGAGGACTTGAATCGTGTTCTTTTCTGTGTCGACAAAACATTTCACGCGCACCAGCAGGCCTTCGAGGCCCTTCAAGGTTTCACGATTGGTGATGCTCCAGGCGGAATCAATGTCAGTGAGCAGCATACTGCCATCTTTGCTCACGCGGCCGGAGACGACCAGGGGCTTGGCCGATGCGGCGACGCTGCCGGTTTTTCCTGCGCGCTCAACCATGCTGCGGTGAATAGCAGTGCTGCAAGCGCGCAGAAGAGAGAAGTTTTCATTTCATGTTCCTGCGACAGGATGACGGCTGCGAGCATGTTACGGCGGGAATCCCCACAGCCATTATTCAAAATTTGTATCGAAGTTATTAAGAAACTGACGTTTATCGGCTGAATCGCGGTAAGTGGAAGGAATTGTGATCGGGCGGAACACACGCCGGGATTGCGCCCAGGCCGAAGATTCGACACAATGCTCCACGGCATGAAGAAGCCTCTCGCGATTCTCGTGTGGGTATCGGTTTCGATCCTGGGAGCCGTTGCTCTCGGCGTGATCGCGCTGCGCCGTGGCGAGCCAATTAATGCACTGTGGCTGGTCGCAGCCGCGACCTGTTGCTATGCCTTGGGCTACCGGTTCTATAGCGCTTTTATTGCGAGCAAGATTCTCGCGCTCGACCCCAGGCGCGCGACCCCGGCCGAACGTCTTGAAAACGGGCGCGACTTCCTGGTTACGAACAAATGGGTGGTCTTCGGCCATCACTTCGCTGCAATTGCCGGGCCGGGGCCGCTGGTGGGCCCGGTGCTGGCGGCGCAGTTTGGGTATCTTCCCGGTACGCTGTGGGTTTTGGCGGGAGCCGTGTTCGCGGGCTGCGTGCAGGATTTTGTCATTCTTCTGTTTTCGATTCGCCGCGATGGCAAGTCGCTCACGGAAATGGCGAAGGAAGAGACTGGAATCCTGGGAGGATTCGTCGCCTACGCCGCCGTAGTCGCGATTCTTATCATTCTGCTTGCGGTGGTTGCGCTGGTCGTAGTGAATGCTCTCAAGGATAGTCCCTGGGGCACATTCACCATCGCGATGACGATTCCGATCGCGCTGCTGATGGGGCTTTATTTGCGGAGAATTCGTCCTGGTAAAGTGCTGGAAGTCTCCGCACTCGGTTTCATTCTTGTTCTGCTGGCGATTTGGGGAGGACAGTGGGCATCGCAGAATCCAACCATGGCGAGCGTCTTTACCCTGGCCGCGCCCACGCTCGCGATTCTGATAATCGTCTATGCGTTCGCCGCATCGGCAATGCCGGTATGGCTGCTGCTTGCGCCTCGCGATTACCTGAGCACATTCGTAAAGCTGGGCACGATCGGCCTGCTCGCGGTGGGGATCGTGGTTCTGCATCCCACCCTGCACATGCCGGCGCTCACGCGGTTTATTGACGGTTCCGGGCCGGTCTTCGCGGGAAAGATTTTTCCTTTTGCCTTCATCACCATCGCTTGCGGGGCCATCAGCGGCTTTCATTCGCTGATTTCGAGCGGGACGACTCCAAAGCTCATTGCGCGCGAAACCGAAGCCCGCATGATCGGATATGGGGCGATGGCTGCCGAGTCGGCGGTCGCAGTCATGGCGATTATCGCCGCCAGCGTGCTTCAGCCAGGCGTCTACTTTGCTGTGAATAGTCCGGCGGGAATTGTAGGCGCGTCGGCTTCGGCGGCTACCACCACGATTTCAAGCTGGGGATTCGCCGTCACCGCTGCCGACATGCAAGCGCTGGCCCAAGCGGTCGGGGAAAAAACGCTGTTCAACCGCACGGGCGGCGCGCCCGCCTTTGCACTGGGAACGGCGCACATTTTTTCGCAAAGCCTCGGCGGTTCGTTCATGGCGATGTGGTACCACTTCGCCGTCATGTTTGAAGCGCTTTTCATTCTGACCGTTCTCGATGCCGGAACCCGTGTTGCCCGTTTCATGATTCAGGACGCCCTGGGCCACATCTACAAGCCATTGGGGCGGACGAGTTGGTATCCCTCGATTCTCGCCACCAGCGCCCTGATCGTCGCGACCTGGGGATTTTTCCTCTGGCAGGGAGTGAAAGATCCGCTTGGCGGAATCAACTCCCTGTGGCCACTTTTCGGCATTGCCAATCAATTGCTGGCAACCGTAGCGCTCTGCGTTGCAACCACCATACTGATCAAAATGCACCGCACCAAATACGCCGCTGTTACGCTTGCGCCGCTCATTTGGCTCGTGGCCGTTACATTCACAGCCTCATGGCAAAAAATCTTCGATCCGGGCCCGCGCATCGGGTTTCTGGCCCAGGCCCGCGCTCTCGCGGCGGGTCCGGCAACCAGCGCCACGGCGCGCCTGATCTTCAATAACCGACTCGACGCTGCCGTCACTGCCGGACTGGTGCTGATGGTCGCGCTGGTTCTCATTGAGTCGGCGCGCCAGTGGGTCGGTATTCTCAGCGGCCATCGAGAGGCGAAGCTGAAAGAAGTCCCGTTCGTGATGTCTGGACTGGCCGAGGAAACACTATGACCGGGGTGCGGAGAATATTTCGGATCCTTCGTGCTGCGCTGCGCGAGATCTTCGACGAAGCCGCATACGCGCGCTTTCTTGAGCGAACGCACGCAGTGTCGTCACCCACGGCATACGCTTCCTTCTGGCGCGAGCGCGAGTCCGGTAAGTCAGGTCCTAAAAGGTGTTGCTAACCATCTGCATTTGAGGCTACTGTTTTCGCTTGAAACAGAAATCTTGCCCCTGGGGGAGTCAAGATGTACGCAGTCCGGTGGAGTGGCAGGCGCATTCGGTCGCGAGGAGAAAACGCAGGACAGATCAATGTTTTGCAACCAGGCACTTCGGCGCTGCTGACGATTGCAGCGCTCAGCCTGATGCTTACCGCGTGTGGCACCGGGGGATCGAAATCTGGTTCCTCGCTCCTGCATATGACGGTGAGCAGCACACAGAACCCGTTGGTCGCACAGGTCGAGGTGGGGAGCGAATGCAGCGGACAGGCGATGGTCGAGTTCGGGCCCGATACGACTTATGGGCGGAACACCTCGTGGTATCCCCTCACTGCTCTTCAGCCGCTCGATATCCAGGTGGCCGGGATGCGCGCGTCGACGATGTATCACATGCGAGTGCAGAGGCAGTGCCAGGGCGAAGATTCCACCGGTAATGACACTACTTTCACAACCGGCGCTCCGCCTTCCACGCCGTTCCCCGCGATCCAGGTAAGCCGGCCCAATCCGCCCCCCAATGCTTCGGAGAATCCCGGCATCGAACTCGTGGACCTGATTGCCCCGACATCGAACCAGATCCAGGCGCTGTTCACTGATCGCGACGCCAATCCGATCTGGTATTACCAGACAGACCCGAGCTATTACCCCTATACATTCAAGCTGCTGCAAAACGGGCATTTCCTTTTCAGCATGGCGAACGCCGGCGGCGACTCGCTGATTCGTGAAGTGGACCTCGCCGGAAACGCCATTCGAGAACTCGATATCACCGTGCTGGAACAGAGAATGCAATCGGCCGGATTTAATTTCGTTCCCACCGGTTATCACCACGATTTTCTGCCACTCGATAATGGACATCTCATCGTCCTCACCAACGTGGTGCAGAACTTCACCGATCTTGCGGGATATCCGGGGACAATTCAGGTGGTCGGCGACGCACTGATCGATCTTGATGAAAACTGGAATCCGGTGTGGGCATGGAATGGATTCGATCACCTGGACGTCAACCGCCACCTCTACGGCCTGCCGGACTGGACCCACGCCAATGCTGTGATCTATTCGCCCAACGACGGCGATCTGCTGCTTTCCATGCGCCATCAGTCCTGGATTTTGAAAATCGACTACAACAATGGCGCGGGTACGGGCAATGTCTTGTGGAAGCTGGGTTATCAAGGCGACTTTCAGTTGGCCCAGGGAGACGATCCTTCGCTGTGGTTTTCATTCCAGCATTTTCCTTCGCTGATCAGTCAAAGCGGTTCGCAAACTACATTGGCGGTCTGGGACAACGGCGACTATCGCCCGCTCGATACCAGTGGAACGATCTGCAATGTTCCCGGCCCTCCCAACTGCTATTCCCGGGCCACGGTCTTTCAGGTCGACGAAAGCGCGATGGTTGCGAACCTGCTCTGGCAGGATTCGCCCAATTTATTCAGCGTGTGGGGTGGAAGCATCAATCAACTGGCCAACGGAAACATCGAATTCGATCTCAATGCTCCGGAGGAGCCGCCTGCGCCGAATGTCGCATCTGAGGTCCAGGAAGTGACTCAGACGTCAACTCCCCAGATCATCTGGAAGATGGACTTGCCGCTGCCGATGAATGCTTACCGCGCTTATCGCGTGCCGAGCTTATATCCGGGAGTGAGCTGGCAGTATTGATACCCGCATCGGCGAGCCCAGATGTACCATCCATTTGCGCTTGTCGGGCGCTGGCGCTATGCCCCGGAAGCGTCCGGAGTTAAACTTTCCTGATGCGGGTCCTCGGTATCGATTGCGGCGGAGAATATACGGGCTACGGAGTCGTAGAAATTCTTCCGGACCGGAAGCTTTGTTGCCTCAGCAATGGGGCCATCAAGCTGTCACCCCGCGAGCCCCTGCCGCGCCGCTTGTCGCGTATTTACATGCATCTGGGTGCGATCATTAATGAGCATCAGCCTGACGAAGTGGCCATCGAAGATGTTTTCTATGCGCTCAATGTCAAGTCAGCTTTGAAATTGGGGCAAGTGCGCGGAGTAGCGATGCTGGCCGCGGCCTCCGCCGGACTTGAAGTCGCCGAATACTCTCCGCTCACGATCAAGTCTTCCGTGGTGGGCTACGGACGCGCCGAAAAGCAGCAGGTGCAGAGCATGGTAGTTCGCTTGCTGGATTTGCCCGCGCCGCCGGAGACCATGGATGCCTCCGACGCGCTCGCGATTGCCATCTGCCATCTGCACACGGCCGCCACTCTCAGCCGGCAGCGGGCGGTCGCGCGCTAGCCCGGAACCCGCGCATCTTTGGCATAATCACTTGTGGGCTTTGATTCATTTGCAGCGTGAGGATACTTACGGCCACCGTCTTGAAACCAGCCACAATCCGCGGGCCACAACGGTTGCGTGAAGCGTTGTGGATCGTTGCGGCGGGATTACTATCCGCCTGTCTGCCCGCGGCAGCCGCAGCGCAAGCGAATATTAGCTTCGCACTCGATTTCCCGAATTCCAGCCCGGAGCACTACTCGATCTCCGTTCAGGCGGACGGCCACGCGCACTACGAGTCCTCCGGCAAGATCACGCAGGATTCCGACGAACGGGATACTTATGCAACGGATTTCGTTTTCGCGGATGCGAGCCGCGCCCGCATTTTCGATTTGGCCGCGCGGGCGCACTACTTCGCCGGAAAGGTCGACTCGGGGAACAAGAAGATTGCCTTCACCGGAGCCAAGAAACTGAGCTATTCCGACGGCGCGCGCCACAGCTCGGCGGAGTACAACTACTCCTCCGTCCCGGCGGTGCAGCAATTGACCACATTGTTTCAAAGCGTGAGTGGAACGCTGGAATACGGCCGCCGGCTCACATATTTCCGGCGCTATCAGAAGCTGGCCCTCGACGACGAGCTGAAACGGATGGAGGACCAGGCCCGGCGGGGCGAACTGGCTGAACTCCAAGCAGTTACACCTGTTCTGGAGGAGATCTATGATGACAATTCGGTGATAAAAGTCGTGCGCGCCCGCGCCCGCCGGATCATGGAAATGGGTCCGTTACCGTCCTCGCAGAAATAGCGGCCCCGCGTACCAGCGGCGGCCGAAATCGCACCGAGCCGTCAGAAACAACTGCATTTTTTACAACTCCCGTTCTCCGCCCGTGTTCTAATACGTGCAGCAGAATCAGGGGGTTCCAATGTCCACACGTTCCTGCTCGCGTTTTCTGCTCCTTTCGGCAACATCTGTTTTGATCGCCCTTCCGGCTTTTGCAGGTTCGCAGGCGCGCATCGTGCGCTTGAGCGATGTTCAGGGCTCCGTACAAATCGACAAGAACACCGGCCTGGGATTCGAGAATGCCTTCGTCAATCTGCCGATTACCCAGGGTACGCAACTGCGCACCGGCAGCGGCGCCCGCGCCGAAGTCGAGTTCGAAGATGGAAGCTCGATGCGGCTTGCGCCCAATACTGCGGTCGAGTTCGCCACGCTGGGACTGAGTGACGCCGGCTCGCGCATTTCACAGGTCCATCTCACCGAGGGAATGGCCTATGTCAACTGGCTGGGCAAGAGTGGGGACGATTTCAAGCTCAACTTCTCGAACGAGAAGGTCGCGCTCGATGGCGCCGCGCACTTCCGCGTGGATGCATCGGCCGACGCCGACACTCTCGCGGTGTTCAAGGGAGACGTGGACCTCGAAGGGCCCGCAGGAAAACTCACGGTCGAGAAAAAGAAGACCGCAACCTGCGATTCGATACAGGATGACAAGTGCACGATTGAAGGCAAGATCGCCGAGGAACCGCTCGATTCCTGGGACAAGGAAGCATCGGCCTATCACGATCAGTATGCGAAGAATAATTCGAACTCGCCGTACGGCTATGGTTTGAGCGACCTGAACTACTACGGCGCTTATTCCAATGTTCCGGGCTACGGCATGATGTGGCAGCCGTACTTCGCTGGGGCAGGCTGGGACCCGTTCATGGATGGCGCGTGGGGATGGTATCCGGGTATCGGCTACATGTTCGCGTCGGCCTATCCCTGGGGCTGGCTGCCGTACCGCTACGGCAACTGGTCATTTGTTCCCAGCTTTGGCTGGATGTGGCAACCCGGGGGGTGGAACAACTGGGTCACTGTGCCACGATATGCTGCAACTCCTGGTGTGCATGTAACGTCGCTGGTCGCACCCGCCGCGGGCACGGTGAAGACGGTAGCTGTGGGAAGGGGCGGCGCGGCAACATCGCTCTCGACGACACGTCCAGTCGTGAACGCAGGCTCGGCAGGCATGGGGATCGCGCGCGGCTCGCTTAGCAATCTCGGCCACTTGAACCATCAGGTTGCCAAGACCGGATTTGCTGAAGTGCGTCCCGCTCCGCAATTTCACACGACGGCTCCGAACCGTGGATTTGGCGCAGGATCCGGATCCGGTGCCGGCTTTGGCGGTGGGCAGCGTTCGTCTGCACCCGCCTCGGCGCCCACGCGCAGTGCGCCGATCAGCAGCGGGCCTTCGGGCGGCGGACACGCTTCGGCTCCGTCACCGCATCGGTAAAGCAATCCTCCCAACGTAACTAGGAAGCCCGCAGCGATGGCTGCGGGCTTCTGCATGTTGAGAGGGCCGCTGATATGCGAGCACGATGCGCGAAAATGTGGGTCCTCTCGCCCCGCCGCTTTCAGCGAACGATAATTCCCGCGTATCCCACGACCATGTTTCGATCGCCGGAGACATCTCCCGATGTTGCGTACTTCACCAACTCTGCTGACTTCGCGCCTAATTGCCGCGCCGCCGTCAGCATGACGACCGTCGGGCCCAGTCCACACATGCTGATGTTCTGCTGGATGACAACCTCGTGCAATCCACGAGGATCGAGACACAGAATTCGCTCGATGGCCCGGTGATCCTTCGCGCGTGTCACGGCGTCGGATTCGTAATGGTTCATATCGCCGGACGCTACGATGAGTACCGGCTCAGTCCGCCCGGAAATCAAATCCGCCAGAGCTTTGCCGAGCGCTTCGAGGATATCCAGCTGCGTGGTGCCGAGCGCAATCGGCACAAAGCGAAGTTGCGGCTGTCGCAGTTGCAGGAAAGGAAGCTCAACTTCCACCGCGTGTTCGGCGCGATGGGCGGCGGAGTCTTCCTGAAGCGAAGGAAACAATGCCCGTAATTCGGCCGCCAGTTCGGAGTCCACCGGAACCTGGCCTAGCGGAGTTTCCCAGGCCCCTTCACTCATGATTGCCAGGGGGCGACCCATGCCGGTGTGATTGGGGCACAAAATGACGCACCGGCGAGGAATTTCGAGGCGGGAAAAGACTGCTCCGGCGACGTGCCCCGAATACATGTAACCAGCATGGGGCGCGACGCAGCCCAGCGCGGGGAGCGGCGCGTTCGCCGGATCTTCCGCCTGCAAAAAGCCACCCGCTTCCTCGCGCAACTCACCAGCATCTCGTGGATAGAATCGTCCGGCAACTGCGGGAAGGCGAAGAACGCCGGTAGACATAGACCTCCTTCGGCCGGAGTGACCAGGCGCGGAAATGGCGTACGAAAGTGCGGTCCTCCGGCGACCCGGCTTCTACGGGCTAGCCGGTTTGAGCCTCCGGCTGCCGCAGAGCCCGAAAAACGGCCGCACTTTGCTCGAGCGTGAGTGTCTCCGCGCGAGCAGCCGGCTTCACCTTCGCTTTCGCGAGGGCGTTCTTCAAGTCTTCCTCTTTATAGTTTGCCTTCAGATTGTTCCACAGCGTTTTCCGCTTTTGGCCAAAGGAAAGCCTGAGAAAGTCGATGAATCCGTCGCCGGACACTCCTAGTTTCTCCTGCTGCGGATCGACCGTGAGGCGCAACACGGAGGAATGAACTTTCGGCGGAGGTGAAAACGCCCCTGGCGGCAAGGTGAAAAGATTCTCGACGCGAGCGTTGAGTTGCGCCGTGGCGGAAAGCAATCCATATTCACTTCCGCCGGCTTCGGCTGCAATCCGGTCCGCCACTTCCCGCTGCACCATAATGACGATGCTGTTGAAATACTTCGAGAACGCAAACAGCCGCAGCAGAATGTCGGAGGTGATGAAGTAAGGAAGGTTGCCGATAACATTTACGGGTTCGGGCGTGAGTTCAATGCCCGGCCTTCCCAGCCCGGGCTTGGGGCCGAAAAGGGAATCGAAGTCAATCTTCAAAACGTCGCCCTCAATGACCTCTACATTTCGCGACATGCCGAACTTCAAGCGAAGTTGCGCGGCCAGCACGCGGTCAAGTTCCACCGCGATCAGGCGCCGTGCGCGCCTGGCCAGCAGCGACGTGAGGATGCCTTGCCCCGGGCCGATTTCGAGCACGGTGCTCTGCGACACATCGCCCAGCGCGTCCACAATGCGTGTGGCCGCATCCGGACTGGTCAGGAAATGCTGGCCTAATTTGGGCTTCGACTGCGGACGATGCGCCGATACCACTCTTGGCACGTTGACCCTCTCCTGCCCGGGAAGTAGACTTTCAAGTCGGTTGCGGCATCTTACTGCCGAACCGAGTCTCATTCATCATAGCGTGCGCCGCGGGAACGCGTCGCGGGAGGCCCCGCACTCATGAACGTCGCATTTGTCGCTTCCGAAGGCGTGCCCTATTCCAAGACGGGCGGACTGGCCGATGTGGTTGGGGCATTGCCGCGGGCGTTGGCGGCGTTAGGCCACCAGGTCTGTGTATATCTTCCGCGCTACCGGCAGACGAAGCTTTCCGATCCGGTGACGGTTGTGGGCAGTGTTACGGTCCCCTTCGACGATCAATACCGCTTCGCCTCGGTGGTTTCGGGTGGGAGCCAGAACGGCGTGAAGTTTTACTTTGTTGAATATCCCCCATATTTCGATCGTGACGCGCTGTACGGGACCGCCGCGGGAGATTATCCCGACAACGCGGAGCGCTACGCGCTGTTCTGCCGCACGGTGCTTGAGGCTTCCAAGATCCTTGGCGTGCCCCAGATATTTCACTGCCACGATTGGCAGGCGGCACTCGTTCCCGTTCTGCTTCGGACAATCTATGCGGAAGACCCCGCGTTTCACAATACAGGGACAGTTTTTACGATTCACAACATGGGTTATCAGGGACTCTTTCCGCCGGAGACCCTGCCTCTGCTCATGCTGCCCTGGGACCTGTTCACCATCACGAAGATGGAATTTTTCGGCCAGGTGAATTTTCTCAAGGGCGCGTTGACTTACTCCGACTACGTTACGACCGTGAGCCGGAAATACAGCCAGGAGATTCAAACGGCCGAATATGGGTTTGGTCTCGAAGGCGTGCTTCATGATCGGGCTGCGACTGTAACGGGAATTCTCAACGGCGTGGATTATGACGAATGGAGTCCTGAGACCGACAAATTCACTGCCGCGAAATATTCTCCTCAGGACCTTTCGGGCAAAGCCAAAGACAAGCAGGACTTGCTGGCGGCATTTGGAATGAAAAAGGCCGATCCGAAATTGCCGGTAATCGGAATCGTGTCGCGCTTTGCCGCGCAAAAGGGCTTCGACCTGATCGCGCAGGTTGCCGATCGCCTCGCTCGCGAAGAGATGATCATCGTGGCCCTCGGTTCCGGCGACAAAGCGTACGAGGAGATGTTCCTTCGCCTCAACAAGCTGTTCCCGAACAAAATCGCGGTGAAGGTTGCCTACGACAATGCGCTCGCGCACAAGATCGAAGCGGGCGCTGATATGTTTCTCATGCCTTCGCGATACGAGCCTTGCGGGCTCAACCAGATTTACAGCTTGAAGTACGGCACCGTGCCAATTGTCCGCGCAACCGGAGGCCTCGACGACACCATCGAACCCTGGGACGCCCGCACCGGGAAGGGAACCGGCTTCAAGTTCACGGAATACACCGGCGAGGCTTTGCTGATAGCAGTGAAATCGGCACTCCAAGCTTTTCGCGACCAGACTTCGTGGCAAGTCTTGATGAAGAATGGCATGGGGAAGGATTTTTCGTGGAATGCGTCAGCGCGCGATTATGGCAAGGTCTACGAGCGCGTAAAGCAGATGCGGAACGCAACGCCGACGACGGCAGAAAAGGTCTTGGTCTAGCCCTCGTCAGAGTAATACGGAAATGCCTTGTCAAGGGGCGAAATGGCGATATTTCATCAGCGATCTACGCTCATTGTCGGTTTGCAATCAGGATTGATCCTCGCGCCAGCGGTGTCGCTCGAAGTAATACCATGTGAAGCCGAGCGGCACCAGTATGACTATCGCGAGATATTTTGCTGGATGTGTTTCATGCCGAATGCATTGATAAACTGCCCACCAGCCACCAACGGGCGCAATAATGCAGAAAGGGATCAGCGCGAAGAGAATTTCTCGGTGCCGATTGATCATGTCCGCGTCCACGAAAGGGACGAAATATCACCTCGAAGACTGCGCCAAGAGTCACTGGAATCATCCAATAGAGCGACTCAGGCCAGTTGACGGAACTCAGCCTCCTTTTCCATTCACCTTCGTTTCACCGTAACAGTCTGCCCCAGCGCGACAGTGAGTGCAAGCGATTCGGAGAGCTAAGCAGGGTCAAGTGTCGAAATCAGGCGATAGCGCTCATTGACGTGGGGTACAGCGCCCTCTCGCTACAAGTATCCACCGTCGCAACGAGACCCGGCGGCTGTTAAAATTCCTCCAGCATGGCTGCCGCCCACCAGCCCGCCTTCCCCCGTACCATCTTCCACGTTGATATGGACGCCTTCTTCGTTTCTGTGGAAGAACTCTACGATCCATCTCTGAAAGGCAAAGCTGTTGTCGTCGGCGGACAGCGCGACGAACGCGGCGTGGTTTCGGCGGCTTCTTATGAATCGCGCAAGTTCGGGGTGCACTCGGCCATGCCGTTGCGGACGGCGGCGAAGCAGTGTCCGCATGCGATCTTCGTAGATGGACACCCGGAACGTTATCGCGAGTACTCCGAGAAAGTCTACAAAGTGCTCGGGACATTCACTCCGCAGCTGGAAATGGCTTCAGTGGATGAAGCCTATCTCGATATGACTGGAACCGAACGCCTTCATGGGCCGGTGCTCAAGGCGGCGCACAGCCTGCATCAGCGGATGAAGGCTGATACGGGCTTGAACTGCTCGGTGGGGATTGGAACGTCGCGCCTGATCGCCAAAGTGTCTTCCGGACAAGCCAAGCCGAACGGAGTTTTGTGGATTATTCCCGGGCAGGAGACGAAGTTCCTCGCTCCCCTCGACGTGCGCGAAATTCCCGGCGTGGGCAAGGTCATGGAGAAGAACCTGCACGCGCTCGGCATCAAGAAAGTCGGCGACCTGGCAAAACTCGAAGAGGGTGAACTCGAAGAGCGCTTCGGCAAGTGGGGACTGGCGCTCGCTGGCAAATCGCGCGGCGAAGACGCCGGCGGATGGTTCGACAACGAAGTCGGCGCTGATCTCGACGCCAAGTCTATCAGCCATGAGCATACGTATAACGAAGACACAGCCGACATTGCGCAACTCGAAGCCACACTGATGCGGCTTTCGGAGATGGTCGGTCGCCGTTTGCGCGAAGCGAACTTCTACGCGCGAACGGTGCAACTCAAGCTTCGTTACAAGGATTTCACGACCATCACTCGGGCTCACTCCCTCGCGGACCCGACGCAACTAGACACCGAAATCTTCGAGCAGATTCGCTCACTGTTCCGAAAGAACTGGAAGAAGGACAATCCCGTTCGCCTGCTCGGCGTGCACGCGTCGTCGTTCACGACGCAGGCTGCGCCGCAGATTGATCTGATCGATGGGACCCGCCAGCAGCGCTGGAAAGACGCGCTCTCCGCCGCTGACAAACTGCGCGACAAATTTGGCGAATCGAAGGTTGGACTGGCTGCGGGAATGCGCGGCACCTTCCGCGA